>JBBDXC010000022.1:54706-62941 GCA_040902555.1 Dehalococcoidia bacterium | reverse complement strand
CCTACAAGGGGTCGCGCCGTCGCCCGTCACCGACCCTGCGTTCAGGGCATCAGGCGTGGTCTACGTCGCGGATGTGGGTGGCGATGAACCAGGTGTTGCCGTCGCTGTCCTTGACCGTGCCCATGCGGTCGCCGTAGGGGGTGTCGTTGGGCTCTTCGACAGAGGTCGCGCCGGCAGCGAGGGCCTTGTTGTAGACGGCGTCCACATCCTCGACGTAGACGTGCATCTGCATCGTCGGCTTTTCCTCGGGCATGTCGCCGAGCAGACGACCGTGTCGCCGATCTTGACCTCGGCGTGCATTACCTTGTCCCCTTCCTCGGCGCGCATTCGCTCCTCGGCCGAGAACACCTGCTGCAGGAACTTGATAAATGCAGGGCCGTCCTTCACGTAGAAGTACGGGGCGATGGTGCTATAGCCATCCGGAATGGGCTTGACTGCCATGTTTCCTCCATCCGGGTTGTTGCTGAATCGTAGTCCGCTAGGGGATTTTCCTGGCGGGAAGAAAACTGCGCACGAGGACACCTCCGGCAGCGGCGGAGATGCTGGTCGAGAGAAACCTAAAGGTCGCTGGGAAGCCCGTCAATCGCTTTCGCTCTATTCCTCGTACTCTTCCAGCGCTTCGGGCAGCCATTCCTGGATCTGGCGGATGCGCGTCTCATTGCTTGGGTGGGTCGACGCGTACTCGGGGGGCGCGGCGCCTCCGCTGGCTTCGGCCATCAGCTCCCAGAACTCAACCGCGGCGCGCGGATCGTAGCCGGCGCGGGCCATGTAGATCAGCCCGATGTGGTCGGCCTCCGATTCGTGGTCGCGGCTGAAAGGCAGCAGCACGCCGTAAGTGGCGCCCGCGCCGAAGAGCGAGAGGATGGCCCCGCGCGTCGCCTCGGGCTCGAGAGCGAAGCAGCGAGGCTGGTCTGTGCAATCTCGGTGAGCTGCTGCTGGAGCATGCGCTCGGCGCCGTGCTGGGCGATGGCATGTGCGATCTCGTGTGCCATCACGGTGGCCAGGCGGTCCTCGTTGCCCGCGAGCTCGATGATACCGGTGTAGACCACGACCTTGCCGCCCGGCAGGCAGAAGGCGTTCAGGGTGGGCGACTCGATGACTGTGTATTCCCACTCGAAGCCGGGGTCGTCGGCGCCGACGGCTGCCTCGATGTCGGCGCCGATGCGCTGGACCATCTCGACGACCTCGCCGGACTCGACGATGCCGGCGGCTTCCTGGTTGAGGATGTCGGCGTAGGCCTGCTCGCCGAGGTCTTCCTGCTGCTCGACGCCGATGGCGACCCGCTGCTCGCGACCGGTTACGGGCACCTCGTTCTCCTCGGCGCTGCACCAGACCGAGAAGGCGATAACGCCGCCGACAACCAGCGGGAGCAGGATGCCGATGCCGCCAAGACCACGCCGCATAACCTCTCCCCTAAGCCCCCCTCGCCGGTCGGGAGAGGGGAAGCCCTATTCCCGTTGTACAACGAGATGGTCTCGTGTCCGCGGATCAGTTGCAGGCTGCGGGCGGCTCTTTCTGTGCCAAGCGCGTTAACTGTCGCACGCTTGGAGCTGTGCTAGGGGCTGGCGGCCGGCTGCCAGGCCGGCAGATAGCCCTTCTGGAGCGCGATTACCCGACCTTGCTGAACCGGCATGACCATGATCCACTTGTCCTCGTCGTCGCCTGAGCCGACGAGGAGGTATCTGCCATCGGCCGAGAACTGATGTGGCGCGCCGAAGTGCGGGATACGCGGCCAATCCTCGCCTTGCCGGAGCGCAACGATCTGACTGCCCTCAGCGCCGGCATCGCTGTTCCGGCTGAGGAAGTACCTGCCATCGGGCGAGAAAAGCATCTCAGCGGCAAAGAACGTGGTCCCTCCGTCGCATTGGCAGCTTGGCAGGGAGATGTACATCCGGGATCGCCGCCCCGCCGAGCGGGCATCGAGCTCCCAGAGCAGGTAGTGATGGCCCGCGAAGTGGTCAGGGCCCTGCAAAGCAAGGACGGCAAAACGACCGTCCGGCGACCACCTTACAACGGCGCCAGGCAGCGGCAGGCTATCTCCCGTTATCAAGTTGATGACGCCGCCCGCATAGGCGATCTCGTCCGGCCTGCCCGGCCGGAACAGTGGGAGGCCTAGCAACAAGTCACGGTAGTTAGCGCCGCCCTCAATCAGATCCGCAGCCCTTCCGGTCGCCAGATCGACGTAGATCGCCACCGACGGGTAGTCCAGCCCGGGCTCTTGGGTTGTGTCGTATTGCAAGAGTCCAAGCCTTCGGGAATCTGCGGACCAGGAGACGTAGGAGGTTTCGGGAAGCTCAAGGAGCCGCTCGCCGGTCTCAGTGCTGAGGACAAAGGTGTTGCGGTCGTAACCGCGCTCGTCGCTTGGCGAAACCACAATCATTGTCCCATCGGGCGACCAGGCGAAGTCCGAATAGCCGGACACGTCGTCGACTTCCACCTCGACATCCCCGTCCAGGGCGACAATGACCATTCGCTCAGCCCTTAGGACATTTCCCGCCGCGTGCGTGCCGTACGCAATCCGTCGGCCGTCCGGCGACCAGCTGTAACCTCCAACCGGACCCTCTGCCACCAAGCGCCGATCGCTGCCGTCAACATGGATCGTATAGAGGTCTTTGTTCTCATCAACGAATGAGATCAACTGCTGAGCCCGAAGCCGCTCGCGCGGGTCAGAGTCAAGCCGCTTCAAGACCTGTTCGTCCACCCAGCCAAGGCCCGAAAGCGACCAGAAACGTCGCTCGCCCTCGCGGCGAGGCCCACGAGTGACCACGAACGTCGCGCCGTTCCCGGCGCAGGGTGACGAACGCGGATACAGAGTCTCCCTTTGCGGGAGCGCCTCAAGGACGGCGCAGCCTCCGGGGCTCGTGATCTCCACAAAGTCGCCGACCTCGAGGCTTCTCTCTTCGCCCTGGGTCCTATCCTCTTGCTGAACTGTCTCGAGGGGAGTGTTGGAGGCTAGGTCCGAATCCGGGACTGGATCCGCGTCGCCCCTCAGCGCCAGGTAAGCCAGCGCGGGTGCGAAAATGCCCACCGCCAGGGCGCTGAGTAGTACCAGACGCCAGTCCGCCTTACGCATTAGCCGTCCTCGGCACCAGCGCCACAGGAGAAGAAGCCCTCGGGCGGGATGCAGTTAGAGATGCAGGTGAGATAGCTGGCCGAGACCCAGCCTTTCCCCTGGAGCGGCACCCAGATTCGGGCGTCGGCCTCGACAGCGTAGTCGCCGACGATGGCGATCGTCCCGTCCTCCAGGCAGCCGCGGATCTCGGCGTTAATGCCGGGCTCGCGGCGGGCGCGGGCGCAGGAGTCGCCCTCCTGGGTGACGACCTGGACGTTGGCCCCGGGTGGCGGCGGGCAGGGCGAGAAGTTGACGCATGGCCCGGGCTCGATGTGGTCCAGCTCCCAGCCTTCGTCCGTCTCGACCAGGAAGAAGAGCTCGGTGGCGAAGAAGGCCTGCTCCACGGGACTGACACCATAGGCGCGCTGGTCGCCGCTGGTGCCGTGCTCCCAGTAGCAGAGGGGACCAGGCCCGTAGTCTGTGACCAAGGCGCAGTCGCCGGCGGAAACCTGGCCGCGGCGCTCGATTTCCTGCTCGACGGCGATCGTCGGGTCGTCCGCGGGATCAATCCAGGGCTCCGCCCAGAGGGCGAGGAAGCCCTGGACGAACGCTGTTGCCTCAGCGCAACCGACCGGCCGCTCAGGGCGCCTGAGGCCGGAAAACTCCCAGGCGATGCCCGGGCGTTCAGCGCGTGGAAAGCGCTCGATCACGGCAATGCGACAGTTCGCTGGTCGCGGAGGGCCCTCGTGGCCTGCTTCCGTTATGCCCTCCTGCAAGAGCGCCGGGCGTCCGGCTATCGTCGTCAAGCGGAGTTCTGATCGCTTCGCATCGAAGGGCAGTTTGACGTTGTCGTCCCAGTAATAGGAGTCACCCCCGTAAAACGTCCAGTCGCGATGAGTGACATCGCCAGAGATGTACAAAACGATGCCGTCGCAGATGGTGTGATGAGGCAGAACCGTGTCGATGCCGTGCACCTTCGTGAACCAGAGCTCGGATTGGACAAGCTCTCGGCGGGTGCCCGTACGGAGTTCGATAGAACATGGCCAGGGAGGGTCGTCGGCTGCGCTGCCCTCGACCTCGAAGTCGCCGATGATGCCGATGAATGGTTCCTCGGGCTCAGGTGTGGGCGTCGCGGTCGGCTCGATGGCCACGGTGCCGGCGACGGTGTCGGGCGGCTCGCCGTTGGGGCTGTCCGAGCCGGCCATGGCTACGTAGCCGATGGAGGCGAGGGCCAGCATGGCGGGCGGGACGGTGACGCTAACGATTCGCCAGTTCCATGCTGACCCCATGAGAGCCTCCCGAGGGTTTATCCCTCGTGGGTTCCATGGGGCGTGAGGGGCTTAAGGTAACGCTTAGGGCTGCGATCCGGCGTTGCGGCTGCGGCGGGGAGGACACGGCGGGTTCCGGGATCAGCCCTCGAAGCCGAACTGCCTTCTGCTACGAAGCTCGATCACCCTCACCCTGCCCTCTCCCTCAAGGGAGAGGGTGCTCCATGCTGGGATGAGGCAAACGGAAGCTGAAACTGTTACCCATGTGCCTAGAAAATGTGTAACCCATGTCCTTGGTAGCAGCACACGACGGGCTTGCTCGCACCGAGCGCGCTCGAAGTCGCGCGTCAGCGGGGCTGGGGGTTGCCGGCGAGGAGGCTGCCGCTTTCCAGCCAGCGGCGTAGATCGGGGTCGAGCTTCGAGGAGGCTCGCTCGTACAACTGGAGGTCCTCCGGCGTGAGCACGTCGAGCCAGCGGCCGTTGGTCCCCTTGTGGAGGAAGCGGTCGGCGCCGCCCTGGAAGGCCATGCCGATGTCTGCCCCCATCAAGGCGTCACCGTCGCGACGCATGGCCTCGAATCCGGCCGCCGCTACGAGCTCGGGCCAATTTTCTTCCTCGACCTCTATCCCCACGAAATCCGCCACGCGGCGCATCTGGCCTTCGGTGTCCGCCTTGAGGTCGGCGTAGTGGACAAGGAGTACGTTGGGCAGGTGGCGGAATTTCCAGAACGACTCGGCGTGGTAGTGGTGCGACCAGAAGGGCCAGCCGTCGGACTCCCACTCGAAATTCCCTCGCGCCATCCACTGGAGCCACAGCTCGCGTGGCTCAGCAGGGCAGCGGGGCATCTCTTCGCCGCGCCGGTCACCGCCATTGAGGATCTGGTAGACGAAGTCGGTATAGGCCGAATAGTGGTTGAACATCGACATGAAGACGTCACGAGTGTCGCGGCCGACGTAGATGTACTTCACGTCCGGGTAGTAGGGCAGCGCGTCGAGCGGGATGTGAGCCTTGATGAAACGCTGATGTGCTTGCGCCTCGAGCTTGTCGGCCAGCTGCTGGGGAGTTTCGGGGTGGAAGCGCTCGTCCAACCAGGGAGAGATGTTCCAGAGCGTGTCCGGCAGGGGCCCCGCGCCGAAGACGAGCAGGCTGAGGATGCGCTGCATCCACGTCGTGCCGGCCTTCATCGAGGTGGAGATGATCACGTCGCCGGGGCGCCGCCTGTAGGCATCCCAACGTGTGCTGTCGAGGTGGTGGTTCTGGTAGACCCGAGTGCAAGTGGGGAGCGCCGCCTCAGCGACCATAGAGCCTCCTTCAGGTTGTCCTGTTGGGAGTGTCCTGCTGGCTCAAATCGTGCCGGACGCAACGTTCAAGCACAACCTGCTTACCCGCAGCCGTCCAGGCAGCGGATGTAGCTGGCGGAGACCCAGAGCCCGCCCTCTAGCTCGACCCACAGGCGGGCGTCGACCTCCTGCGCCTCCCCGGTCACGATGAAGGTTTCGCCGGCGGGGACGCAGCGCTCCAGGGGGCCATCGAGGCCGGGCTCCAGCCTGACGTTGGCGCAGGTCTCCTGGACGACGATCTCGACGATCGCGCCGGCGGGCGGCGGGCAGGCGGCGTCGCCCTGGCAGAGGGGCGGCTCGATGTGGCCGACCACGTAGCCGTCGCCCTCTGGGCGGACGAACAGGAGCAGGGTCAACTGCGGCGGCACATCGGCTCGCAGAGCCCCGAAGACGCGCTCGGAGCGGCTGTCGCCGAGGTCGGCGAGACAGGCGCCTTCGGCTTCAGGGATACAGGGCTCAGCGGACAGGCCCGGGAAGTAGCGCAGTGCCTGCTCCACGGCCTCGACCCGCGTTGCCACGGGCGCCTCGTTCAAGGCTTCAGGTTGCCAGGCGGGTAGCGAGCCTTCGCCAAGGATGGTTATCTCGCCGGACTCCTTCTCAAGCCCTATCCAGCTGCTGATGCCGAGGGGCGAAAACTCGGGATAGACGATCGTGTCGCGCTGGAAGAGCGCCCAGTCTTGATGGTTTCCTGCGCTGGGCAGGTCACCAGTGACGGCTTCGTCGGAGATTTCCTGCAACGAACCGTCCACGCCGGCCCTGGCCAGGAAGCGCGGTCCGTCGGCGTCCGTTTGGAGCGCCACGACGGCGAGGCTGTCCGCGAACCAGGGGTAGTCGCGCTCGAAGTGGAATCCCGGGAGATCGAGCAACATCGCTCCCCAGAGGTCGATGATGCGGACTCGGCCATCGCCCTCGAAAGCCAGGAGCCGGCTGTCGGGCGACCATTGTGGCTGGCTGAGCACCGGGCCGCGGTTGATGCGTCGGCGGTCCGTGCCGTCAGCGTCCATCAGCCAGAGGCCCTGGTCGGCGCCGACGAAGGCGATCAAGCCCTCGTCCGCGAGCTCGGGGCGCTCGGGGTAGGGCGGGCTGCCCTCGTGGTCGAAGGTCAGGTAGATCTCGTTGAGCCAGCCGAAACCCGAGGTCGCCCAGAAGAGCGACTCCTCGAACTCGACCGGCCCCCCGACGATCTGTACGACGGTACCGTTGGGCGGGCAGGCCAGGCGTGGGTTGTTGGTCAGCTCTGCGCTGGGTGGGAGCTCCGATGGGTCAGCGCAACCATCGTCAGCGTTGATGGCGACCCAGTCGCCCTTGGTCAGGGCTATCTTGTCCTCCTCGCCACCACCGCCGCGCAGGGCCAGCGAGAACCCGCCGCCGGCAGCCAGCAAGGAGACGCCGCGCAGGCCCTCGACGCGCACCGGTGTGGAGTGGTCGTCGCTGCTGCCGTTGCCGAGCTCGCCGTTATCGCCGTCGCCCCAGCCGCGCAGGCTGCCATCACGCAGGAGCGCCAGCGAGTGCTTGTTTCCGGCGGCGACGCCGATAACGTCCAATAGCCCGCTGACCTGCGCCGGCGAGAACCTGGCCGCAAGCTCGCCGCCATCCCCTAACTGACCCGCATCGTCGCGACCCCAGGCCCAGACGGAGCCGTCCTGGCGCAAAGCAAGGGCATGGTCGCCGCCGGCGGCGATGGCCTTGACTTCGTCGATCTCCACCCTGCGGGCGAAGGTGGGCGAGGGGTCGACGCCGTCGCCAAGCTGGCCGAACTCGTCGCTGCCCCACGAGCGCAGTGTGCCGTCGGTGATCAACGCGATGGTGTGGTTGGCGCCGGCGGCCAGCGAGCGGACGGCCTCGACGCCGGCAACGACCGTCGGCAGAGGGATCGCCGGGCCGCTGGCGAGCTGGGGGTCGCTGGACAGGTAGCTGCCCCAGTGGCTCACGGTGCCGTCGTTCAGGAGGGCGACAGAATGGTTGCCGCCGGCTGCAATCTGGATGAGCTCCGCGCCGGCCTCAATCTGAGCTGGCACCTCTACCTGCAGGTGTTCGCGTGCGAAGCCCTGCTCGTCGAAGTCTGCGACGTCCCCATTGCCGAGCTGGCCGTAGTCGTTTTGCCCCCAGGCGAAGAGCACTCCGTCATCACGGAGGGCAAGCGAGTGGTGGTCGCCAGCGGCTATGGCCTGCACGGAGCCTATGCCGGCGACTGCCACCGGTTCGGCTGAATCCGCGCGGCCCGGCCCGTTGCCAAGCTGGCCGAATTCATCGCTGCCCCAGGCCAGGACGGTGCCGTCGGCGAGCAAGGCCAGCGCGTGGTCGGCGCCGGCGGCGAGGGCAACCACATCGCCGGGAATATCCTGCTGGACAACCGGCTGGTCGCCTGCGCCGCGCCCCCAACCGCAGAGGACGCTCTGACCCGCGCCAAGGGAGCCGGCACACTCGCCCTCGGGCTGCGTAATACCCAGGGCCTCGCCGACGGAGTCGCGCACGCCGGCCGGGTTCGCCGCGCCAACCGTGGCGGTGCCCAGCACAATTACGCCCGCGAGCGCGGCGGCGGCCGCCCCCGCCCCGGGGGCGGACACCCCCCCCG
>JBBDXC010000022.1:0-54696 GCA_040902555.1 Dehalococcoidia bacterium | reverse complement strand
GGGGGGGCGGCCGCACGCGCCGGGGTGCCGAAGACCCAGCCGGCGAGCCCGCGGCTCTGCGGCCGGCGAACCGAATGCATGAAGGCAGCCTTGCGGCGCCCGTTGATTGAAGGGACAGAGCGGCGGAAGGCCAGCGGCTCGGCGATGGCCCTTATCTGCGCCCGGATCTCCTCGGCGTCGTAGCGCTCGATGGCCTCGTCTGCCGTCAGGCCCTCGTCGCGCATGGCGCGGTGAGCCAGCTCCAGCAGGTCGGCGCGCTCGATCTCGTTCATCAGCGCGACATCTCATCGCGCAGCTTCTCCAGCGCCCGCAACTGCAGCATCTTTACCGCGCCCTCGCTCTTACCGACGACGTGGGCGGTGTCGGCCACGGTCAGGTCCTGGACGAAACGCAGGATCACCACCTGTTGCTGCTCTTCGGTGAGGTTCTGCAAGGCGGAAATGAAGTCCGTGCGGATGCCGGCGGCGCGCATCTCGTCCAGGGCGGCGGGGTAGTCGAAGAGCTGGCTCTCAGGGCGGCGGGCACGCTTGCGGATGTGGTCGGCGGTGACGTTGCGGGCGATGCCATAGAGCCAGGCGCGGAGCGAGACGCCGCGATACTGGAACCCCTTGATCCCGCGCAGGGCCTCCTCGAAGACCTGCGAGGCGATTTCCTCGGCTGCCCCGCGGTCGTGGACGCGGGCCAGGGAGTAGAGGTAGAGCGGGTGAAAGTTCTGATCATAGAGTTGGGACCAGGCTGTCTCGTCGCGGGCACGCAGGGCCTCCACCAGCAGCCGTACCTGGTCGGCATCAGCCATACCGCTGTCAGCCGGCTGCGCGCGCGTCACCGCCAGAGTTTATTCCTCCGCCCGTGTATCGCCGCCGCCAACGAGAAAGTAACGCCGTGTCCGTGTCTATTGCGGCCAATAGACTGACCGCAGGCTGATGTTCAAGAAAATCCTTGTCGCCAACCGCGGCGAGATCGCCGTCCGCGTCCTGCGCGGCGCCCACGATCTCGGCATCGAGGTCGTCGCCGTCTACAGCGAGGCCGACCGCGCCGGCCTCCACGTCCGCCTGGCCGAGGAGGCCGTCCCGATCGGCCCGCCGGCGCCAAACGAGAGCTATCTCAATCAGGAGAAGATCATCGAGGCGGCGAAGAGCTCGGGCGCCGAGGCCATCCACCCGGGCTACGGCTTCCTCTCCGAGAACGCCTCGTTCGCGCAGGCCTGCGAAGACGCCGGGCTCGTCTTCATCGGGCCGCCGCCTTCGGCGATCGCCGCGATGGGCGACAAAATCGCCTCGCGCGAGTTGGTCAAGCAGGCCTCGGTGCCGCTGGTGCCGGGGACGCCGGAACTAAGCAACGCCGAGGAGGCGATTAAAGGCATCCGCGAGCTCGGCCTGCCGGTCATGATCAAGGCTTCGGCCGGCGGCGGCGGGCGCGGCATGCGGATCGTCGAGCGCGAGGACGAAGTCGACAACGCGGTGAAGACCGCGCGCAACGAGGCGCAGGCCGCCTTCGGCAACGGCGCCATCTATATCGAGAAGCTCTTCCGGCCCGTGCGCCACATCGAGATGCAGATCATGGCCGACGCCCACGGCACGGTGGTCGCCCACGGCGAGCGCGAGTGCTCGATCCAGCGCCGCCACCAGAAGTTGATCGAGGAATCACCGTCGATGGCCGTTGACGAGGACCTACGGCGGCGCATGCGGGAGGCCTCGGTCAACGCTGCGCGGGCCTGCGGCTATCGCGGTGCCGGCACCATCGAGTACCTGGTCGATGTGGACGGCAACTTCTACTTCCTGGAAATGAACACGCGCCTCCAGGTCGAGCACCCGGTCACGGAGCTGGTGACTGGCGTCGACCTCGTCCGCGACCAGATCCGCGTCGCCGCCGGCGAGCCCCTGGGCTACAGCCAGGACGACATCGAGATGAAGGGCTGGGCGCTGGAGTGCCGGATCACGGCTGAAGACCCCTTCAATAACTTCCTGCCCTCGGTCGGCAAGATCTCCTTCGCCTCGGAGCCCTCGGGGCCGGGGGTGCGCGTCGACAGCGCGCTCTACACCGGCTTCGAGGTCACGCCCTACTACGACTCCCTGCTGGCCAAGCTCTGCACCTGGGGGGCGACGCGCCAGATCGCCATCGAGCGGATGAAGCGGGCGCTGAAGGAGTTCGCCATAGCGGGCGTCTCGACGACGATCCCCTTCCATCTGAAGGTCATGGACATCCCGGAGTTCCGCGCGGGCAAACTCGATACGGACTTCATCGCCCGCCACTTCACCCCGGACCCCGACCCGCCCAATGCCGAGGAGGCCGTGGCGGCGATCCTCGGGGCCGCGATCCTTACCGACATGCGCAAGCGGGCTTCCACGCAGGTGCCATCCTCCGACGGCGCGGGCAAGGGCGCGAACCCGTGGAAGGCAGCGGGGCGGGCCCGAGTTATGTCCGCACACGGCGTGCAGCGGGGCTGGTCATGAGGGCCCCACAACCCGCCACCTCACCCCCTAACCCCCTCTCCGCAAGCAGAGAGGGGGAAGCTTAATGGCCACCCACTATCACATCACTGTCAACGGCCAGGAATACGAGGTTGAGCTCCAGCCCCAGGGCAAGGACTACCGCGTCAAGCTCGGGGAGGACTGGTACGACATCGGCGTCGAGCGCATGGGCCGCGGCGAGGCCTTCATGATGCTGCTCAACGGCTACACCCACCGCGTGCTTGGCGAGAGCACCTCGGCCGGCGATAACGTGCTGGTCGACGGCAAGCGCATCCCTGTCGTGATCGAGACGAAGCAGCAGGCCCTTCGCCGCGAGCTGGCTGCGCGCTCGGGGAAAAAGAAGGAGGGTGAACAGACCCTCAACGCCCCGATGACGGGCTCGATCGTTGAGGTCATGGTCACCGTCGACGAAGAGGTCAAGAAGGGCCAGGTCATGCTGATCGTCGAGGCAATGAAGATGAACAACGAGATCCGCGCGCCCCACGATGGGCTGGTCAAGGCCGTCTACGTCAAGAAGGGCGACCGCATAGAGCAGGGCGCCGCCCTCCTCGTCCTCGTCTGATGGCAGCTATCAAGCTCTTCCGGCTGGATCCAGAGGTCGAAGAGATTCGTGCGCAATCCGTTGCGGTGGAGAAGTCTCTTCAGAACCTAATGGAGCAAAACTTGGAAGTTCTTCTCGGCGTTCGATGTCTGGCAAGCGAACATTCCACCGGTCAAACGCACGCCGGGCGGATCGACACCCTGGGCCTCGACGAAAACGGGTCGCCAGTAATCATTGAATACAAACGGTCACTGAACGAGACCGTGATTAACCAAGGCCTCTTCTATCTCGACTGGTTGCTTGACCACAAGGCCGAGTTCGAACTCCTGGCGCAGAAGAAACTCGGCGCCGACGTATCTGACACGATCGATTGGGGCAACCCTAGGCTGCTTTGCATCGCGGGCGACTTTACCCGTTACGAGGAACACGCGGTTCAACAGATAGGCCGTTCGATTGAGCTAATTCGCTACCGATGGTACTCGCAGGAGTTGCTCCTACTCGAGCTCGTGAATGTGGGCACTGGCCGTGACGTCAAACTGCCTTCCGCGCCGCGAACTTTCGGTGAAGCCGCCGCTAACGAGCGGAGGGTGACCGAAGTAATGGCCGCGGCGTCCCCGGAGTTGCGTGATCGCTTCGAGGCTCTGAGCGCGGAATTGATGGCTCTCGGTGAAGATGTCCAATTGAGCCCGATGAAACACTACTTTGCCTTCAAGCGAATCAAGAATTTCGCGCGCGTCGTGCCTCATCCGTCCGATGGAAAGTTGCTTATCTACGTGAAGGTTGGACCGGAGTCAGTAGAGCTTGAACCGCGCTTCACCCGTGATATGAGTAACAGTGTGCGCTGGGGTTCGGCAGATCTGGAAATCACCGTTCGTTCCGACGAGGACCTCGATAAAGCCAGGCCCCTGATTCTTCGGAGCTACGAGGCAAGCTGAGGTGACGCGGATTGAGCAGGTAACAGTCGAGGAACTAAAGCAACGCGCTAAGGAACTGGTGCGTCGCGTCCACCAGAGTGGAGAAACCTTCGAGGTTACCGTACGCGGTCGTGTTGCTGCCCTGCTCAGGCCACCTCCTAAGCAGCCATTCGATGTGGAGGCTTGGATCAAAGAGACCGACGAAATCGCGGCACAAATCGGCGCCTTGTGGCCAGCGGGGGTGAGTGCAGAGGAAGCGGTCAGGGAACAACGCCGCGAACTTTGAAGCTTGTCGATCGAGAGAGTTGGCGGTGGCGTCGTCCTCTGGGAAGAGATCTTAGCTGATGCTCCTGGCAACGATCCTGGCGCTTTCATCGGCGGCGCTCCACGCGGGCTGGAACCTGCGTGTTAAGCGCAGTGCCGACCGCTTAAGCGGGACCGCCGCCCAGTTCGCCTGCGGATCAATCGTTGTCCTGCCCATCTTCGTGATCGCCGGCCCGCCGACGGGCATCGTACTTCTCTACCTGGGACTTTCATCCATGGTCCACGTTGTCTACCTGACGGCGCTGATCCGCTCCTACGAGAGCGGCGACTTCTCGATGGCTTACCCGCTGGCGCGCGGGGGCGGCGCTCTCGTCGCCGCGCTGGGCGGCATCGCCCTCCTCGGCGACGACATGAACCTGCTGGCCGTCATCGCGATTGCGGTCGTAGCCGGTGGTTTGATGTCGCTGGTGCGGCCGTCGACGCCGGCGCGCGCCATCGGCTGGGGCGCTTTGACCGCGGCCTTCATCGGGACCTACACGCTGCTCGACTCGGCCGGCGCCCGCGAGGCCGGCGGCTTCAGCTACGGCTCCGCGATCTGCATCACGGCGGGGCTTAGCTTCAACCTCGCGGTTTTCGCGGTCGGGCGCGGCGACGGGGTCGTTGCGGCGTTCAGGGAGGATGCGCGCGGCCACGTGATCGCGGGGATCTGCGCCAGCGGCGCCTATCTACTGGTGCTGGTGGCCGTGAACCACGCGCCCGTGGGCTACGTCGCGACCCTCCGCGAGTCCTCGGTCGTGCTCGGCGCGGCGGCGGGTTGGTGGCTGCTCAAGGAGCGGCTCGCCCTGCCGCGCGTGGCATCGTCCGCAGTGGTCGCCCTGGGGATGGTTATCCTTATAGCCGCACGACCGTAGAAGTCAGGAGCAGCCATGAACCTCGGCAATCTGTTCAAGCTGGGCAAGAAGGCGAGGTCTATGATCAAGCCCGAGACCATCGATAAGGTCGCCGAGAAGGTCAAGAACGTCGACCCGGCGACTCTGGACAAGATCGCCGGCAAGGCTGGAAAGGTCATGGGCGAGAAGCGCGCCCAGGGTCTCTCGGACAGGGTCAAGGGCATGCTCGCGCCGGAGAAGGTCGATCAGATGGCCGACAAAGCCAAGGGCTTCGTGGATAAGAAGGAGCCCGCGGGCAGCAACCCACCCGACGAGCGCCACCAGAGCGGAGCCGGTACCCGGCAACCGCCCGCCGATTGACCCGCTCCTACGGGTTCACTAGACTTGGCCAGTCTTGACGCGACTCAAGCTTATGTCTCTCTGCCTCCGGGGTAACCGCCAATAGCTAAGGATCTGCGCCTTAACAACCAGATCCGCGTGCGGGAGGTGCGCCTGATCGGCGCTGAGGGTGAACAGCTCGGCATCACGCCGACGCCCCGCGCCATGGAGATGGCACAGGAACAGGGCCTGGACCTCGTCGAGATCGCCCCGACCGCTGAGCCGCCCGTCGCCAAGCTCATGGACTACGGAAAGTTCAAATACGAGCAGGCTAAGCGGGACAGCGAGGCGCGCAAGCACCAGAGCCGCGTGGAGCTCCGCGAAGTGCGGATGAAGACGAAGATCGGCCAGCACGATGTCGACTTCAAGACCCGTACAGCGCGCAAGCTCCTGCTCGGCGGGGACAAGGTAAAGCTGTCGGTGATGTTCCGCGGCCGCGAGATCACCCACCCGGAGATCGGGCGGGGGCTCTTGCAGCGGATAATCGAGAGCCTGGGCGAAATAGCGGTGGTCGAAAGGCCGCCGATGCTGGAGGGACGTTTCATGTCGATGATCGTCTCGCCAAACAAGGCGCTTAAGCAGTCAGAGCAGGCCAAGGCGGCAGCCGCGGAGGCGGCAGCTCCCGCGGACCAGGCGGTAACGAATGGCTAAGAAGTACAAGATCAAGTCACACAGCGGCGCCAAGAAGCGCTTTGGGATAACCGGCACCGGCCTTTACACGCGCCGCCGCAACCGCATCTCCCACAACCGCATGAAGAAGACGGGCGACGCCAAGCGCGACTTCGATGAGATGATGGTGGTGGACAAGACCTATAAGAAGCGCCTGAAGAAGCTTCTTCCCTACCTCAAGTAAACCTCTACCCTGGCCCCTCTCCGTACACGGAGAGGGGGAATAGCACAAGCGCGAATAGCACACGAAGGAGGGCGGGAACCCAAGAGCTGCCACAAGCGGCCTCCTGGTTCCTCCGCAAAGATGAGCAGAGTCAGACACGCCCCGGCGTCCCGGGCACGACACAAGAAGATCCTGAAGCTGGCCAAGGGCCACAAGGGCGTACGCCATCGCCTGTTCAGGCGGGCCAACGAGTCCGTCCTGCACTCGCTGACCTACGCCTATCGCGACCGCAAGGACCGCAAGGGCCAGTTCCGCAAGCTCTGGATCCAGCGGATCAACGCCGCGGCGCGGCTGAACGGCCTCAGCTACAGCCGACTGATAAGCGGCCTCAAGGCCGCCGGCGTCGAGCTCGACCGCAAGATCCTGGCCGACATCGCCGTCCGCGACGCCGCCGCCTTTGCCCGGCTGGCCGAGCAGGCGAAGACCGCCGCCGCTGCCTGAGCCCGCCCTGACGCCACAGCCCCACCAGCACGTCTCGAACGAGACGCTGGAGATGGCTGTCTCATTCCCGAGGATGCAGGCGGCCGGGGAGGCCGGCTCGTGGGCCTGGCTTACGGTCACCGAATGCCGATCCTGCTGGGCGCGCTTCAATGCTCTGCGCTGGCAACGCTCCCTTGGGCACCCCGAGATCGAGGAGCTCCGTGAGTACCTGAGCGACGGTTTCGAGGACGGCCGCGACGGCACCCTGGCCCTGGCCGAGCGCTGGCGGGCGCTTAATCCCCGCACCGACCAGGAGATCCAGGGCTTTTATGAGACGGCCGAGGACTATCTCTACGACCTGGCGCTCTTCCACGCCTCGGGCGAGCGCATGGACTACGTCCGCGAGCTAATCAACCTCGCGACAAAGCACCGCTGCGCCAGCGCCCTCGAATACGGCTGTGGCATCGGCAGTGATGGGCTGGAGCTGGCGGCGGGGGGCCTCGACGTCCAGTTCATGGACTACCGCAACCCCAGTACCGCATACCTCTTCTGGCGGCTGGGCGAGCGCGGGCTCGACGAGGAAAGCCTGCACTTCGTTGGTGAGGAGCCAATCCCGGAAGCCGACCTGGTCTTCGCCCTCGACGTCTTCGAGCACCTGCCCGAGCCGGAGACGATGGCCGAAGTCCTGGCGCGCAAGACCGGGAAGGTCCTGGTCTACAACGTGCTGTTCCGCGTCGATTCCGACACGATCTGTCCCATGCACCTGCCAGGCCACGACCCGGTAGTCACGGCGGAGGCCATCACCGACCGCCTTTCGGCGCTCGGTCTCAAGCAGATCAAGGATGATCCGCTGCTCACGGTCTGGACCAGATGATCAGTTGCTACGCCGCGAATTTCCCCTGCTGCAGTCGCGAGTCTGAAACCTGCTGGACTTCGAGGTAGGTGGCGGCGGCGCCTATCTTCATAGACATGGATGACTCCACCTTCGCCGGTCCTCTCGTCAGCACCAAATGGCTCGAGGATCACCTGAATGACCCGCAGGTGCGCATCCTCGACATCTGCGAGCGTCCAGTCTACGAGCAGGGGCACGCGCCCGGCGCCGTCTGGGTCGATTGGGAGGAGCACCTCTGCGCGTGGGTCAAAGGTGTTGAGCACATGGCTCCCCCGCCCGAGCAGGCGGCACGCATCTTCGGCAGTTGGAACATCACGCCGGACACGTTGGTCGTGGCGATTGACGACCGCATGAGCTCGCGCTCCGCCCGAGCCTTCTGGCTGCTGCGCTACTACGGCCATCAGCCTGTCGCGATCGTGGACGGCGCCCGCGAAGCCTGGCTACGGGAGGGCCGGACCCTGACGACCGACGAACCTGAGCCGGGAGAGGGACTCTATCCCGTCAAAGCGCCTGACGAGTCGATCAACGCCGACTGGGGCCGGGTGCTCGCGGCCTCGGGGGGCGGTCAGGTCCAGCTGCTCGACGTCCGCCGGCGCGAAGAATACACGGGCGAGGAGGCGCGGGCGCGGCGTGGTGGACACATCCCCGGCGCCGTCCACATCCCCTGGGAAGCGGCGATGACCGATGATGGAGCCTTCAAGAGCGCCGCCGAACTGGATGCGATCTACCCCGACGAGGACGAGACCATCGCCTACTGCCAGGGGGGCGTGCGCGCTGCGCACACCTGGTTCGTCCTCAGCGAGCTACTGGGCCGCGAGGGCGTCAGGAACTACGACGGCTCGTGGGCCGAATGGGGCAACCGCGACGACCTTCCGGCCGTTACGGGCGACTAGGGGCCGCGCGGCTACTCAATACCGAGCTCGTCCTTGGCTTCGTCGGACATCATCGTGTAGGGGTCCCATGGCGGGGTGAAGGTGATGTCTACCTTCACGTCCTTGACGCCGGGGAGCAGCTTGACGTTTTGCGAGACCTGCTCCGTGATCATCGGCCCGACCGGGCAGCCGGGGCTGGTGAGGGTCATCGTCACCCCCACCTTCCCGTCGTCAACACCAACGTCGTAGATCAGCCCCAGGTCCACGATGTTCAGGTGCAACTCGGGGTCATAAACGGTGCGCAGGACTTCTCTGATTTCTTGTTCTGTAACGGCCATCTGCGGGGGAATTCCTCTCTCTGGCGCCAGGGGCGCCGCCAGCCAAGTATAGGGAACCGCGGCGCCGCCCAACGTTCACCAACCCTTAACCGTGGCCACGGCTCACAAGTAAACCCTGCCCTATGATCGAAGTGTTGTCTGCCGCTCCCCGGCCGATCTTCGCGGCTTCTCCGGGCCACTCCCCCCGCCCACGAAGACAAGGACTGAATGTTCGCTAGCCTGGCACTTTCCACCAAGTCCCTCGACGAATACGCCTCGCTGCCCGGGGTTGATGTCGATCACCTCCGCCGCCTGGCGGAGCCGCTGCGGGGGGCGCGGGTCCTTAACCTCAGCGTTACAACATTCGGGACATCGGTCGCCGACCTCATCGGATCCTCAACTCCCCTTCTCCAGGACCTCGGCCTCGACGCGCACTGGCAGGCCGTCCGCTCTTACGAAGCCCCCGAGCTGGAATCGGCGATCTACAACGCGATAGCCGGCGCCCCTACCTGGAGCGCTGATTTCGCGGACCAGTGGGGGCGCTACAACCAGATGAACGCCGGCCTCTATGAGGGCGACTGGGACTTCGTAGTTGTCCACGACCCGCAGCCCGCCGGCATCCTCAGCGCGCTGCGCACCAGCGGCAACACGCGCGGCAGCAAGTGGATCTGGCACTGCCACCTCGACCTCAACAGCGCCAGCGAAGGTCTCCGCCTCCTCCTGCGATCGCAGGCCGATGTCTACGACGCGGTGGTTTTCGACCTGCCGCAGTACACGATCCCGGAGCTGGGCGACCGGCTCGAGTTCATCAGGCCGGCCATCGACCCCCTCGACCCGCACAACGCCGACGTCTCATCCGACACCATCCAGGACGTCATAACACGCCTTGGCATTGACCCCTCCGCGCCCCTCGTCGTGCAGGTGGCCCCGCTCGACCGCTGGCACGACGCCAGCGCGCTGGTCGAGCCGGTGAGGGAGGCGCGTAAGTCCGTCCCCGGTCTGCAGCTCGTCCTCGTGGCCAACATCACGCGCGACGACCCCGAGACACGCGCCTATTTCCAGCAGATCGTGCAGAAGATAGAGCCCGGCGAGCCCGTCCACGTGATCAGCACGCTCGACGAGCTTGGCTATGTCGGCATCAACGTCTTCCAGCGGGCCGCCGACGTGGTGGTCCTCCGCAACGTCCGCAAGGGCCTTTCGATGCGTCTGCTCGATGCGATGTGGAAGGCTCGCCCGGTCATTGCCCGGCCCGCGGGCGCCATGGCCGAGGTCGTCATCGACGGCCAGACGGGCTGGCTAGCAGACAGCGACGAGCAGTGGACGGCCGCGGTGGTCGAAGCCCTGCAGAACAAGGGCGAGGCCGGAGCGCGGGCGACGCGCGGTTCGGAGCTGGTGCGCGACCAGTATCTGATCACCCGTTATCTCGCCGACTATCTAGAGCTATTCAAGCGATTGCGATGAGCCAAAACTGATGTTTGGAACAGTACCTGTGGTCCCCCGCTCGCTCGGCGACTACCGCGAGGTCATCGGCGACGAGCGCTACGAAGAGATACGAAGTTTGGCCGAGCCGCTGCGCGGGGCTCGCGTGCTGCACCTCAACGCCACCGCCCTCGGTGGCGGCGTCGCCGAAATCCTGGCCTCGCTCGTTCCCTTGATGAATGACCTGGGGATGCACGCCGAGTGGCAGGTGATCCGCGGCGCCGATGAGTTCTTCAACGTCACCAAGGCCATCCACAACACCCTGCAGGGAATGTTCATCCCCTGGACGCCCGAGATGCGCGACATCTTCAACCGCTACACCTCGATCAACGCCGACTTCTTCGACGAGGACTACGATTTCCTCGTCATCCACGACCCGCAGCCGGCCGGCATCCTCGCCGAGCTCATGCAGCGCGGCAAGGAGAAGAAGGGCCACTGGGTGTGGCGCTGCCACATCGACCTGACCGACGCCCAGCCCGACGTCTGGGATTTCCTGCGCCCCAGCGTCGAGGTCCACGACGCGGCGATCTTCACCCTCAAGGACTTCGTCCGGCAGGACCTGCGCAACCCCGAGATCTTCCTGGTGCCGCCAGCCATCGATCCGCTGAGTGTGAAGAACTCACCGATTGATGCGGCAACGATCCAGGAGGTCCTGCGGCGCTACGGAGTCGACCCCGACCGCCCGATCCTCCTCCAGGTCTCGCGTTTCGACCCCTGGAAGGACCCCCTTGGCGTGATCGACGCCTACCGCATGGTCAAAGAGGAGGTCCCTGAGGTCCAGCTCTTGATGGTCGGATCGATGGCCCACGACGACCCCGAGGGCTGGTCCTACTACGAGCGCACCGTCCGCCGCGCCGGGGAGGACTATGACGTCCACATCCTGCACAACCTCAACGGCGTGGGGAACCTGGAGGTCAGCGTATTCCAGGCGGCTTCGGCCGTGATCATCCAGAAGTCGATCAAGGAGGGCTTTGGGCTCACCGTGGCCGAGGGCCTCTGGAAGAGGAAGCCGGTCGTCGCCGGGCGCGCCGGCGGCATCCCCCTCCAGGTCTTACATGACAAGACCGGCTACCTAGTCGACAGCGTCGAGCAGTGCGCTGAGCGTACTCTGTACCTGCTGAAGAACCCGGATGAGGCCCGAAGGCTCGGCGAAGCCGGCCGCGAACACGTCCGCGACAAGTTTCTGAACACCCGCTATCTGGCGGACTACCTGAAGATCTTTGGCTCGCTGCGGGACCAGCGCCAGCCGCAGGCGGTGGGGATCGGCAACAAATGAACCGTGTGCTGGCCTTGATCCTGGCGGGCGGCAAAGGTGAGCGCTTGAGCCTCCTGGCTGAGGAGCGCGCCAAGCCGGCCGTCATCTTCGGCGGCAAGTACCGGATCATCGACTTCACTCTGAGCAACTGCGTTAACTCGGGCATCTCTCGTGTGGGGGTGCTGACCCAGTACCGGCCGCGCTCCCTCAACGACCACATCGGCATCGGCCGCCCTTGGGATCTCGACCGGGCCAGCGGCGGCATTGTCTTGCTTCAGCCGTACCTCGGCCGGGAGGCCGGTGAGTGGTACAGCGGGACGGCCGACGCCGTCTACCAGAACCTGTACTTCGTCGAGGAGTCGCGCGCCGAGCACATCCTGATCCTCTCCGGCGACCACATCTACAACATGCGCTACGACGAGATGCTGGACTTTCACCTGGCCAACCAGGCGGACGTGACGGTCGCCGTCGTCGAGGTACCTATCGAAGAGGCCAGCCGCTACGGGATCATCCACAGCGACCCGGAAACGGGCGAGGTGATCGAGTTCATCGAGAAGCCGGAGAAACCGCCGAGCAACCAGGTCTCGATGGGTGTCTACATCTTCAGCCGCGCCGCCCTGCTGGAACGGCTGGAGGAAGACGCGCAGGATCCTCGGAGCGATCACGACTTCGGCCGTAACGTGATCCCGGCGATGGTCGGCTCGGCAAGGGTCTTCGCCTACCCCTTCCGCGACTACTGGCGCGATGTCGGGACCATCGACACCTACTGGCAGGCGAACATGGACCTGGTGGCAGAGATGCCGCCGTTCAACCTCTACGACCCCGACCATCCGGTCTTCACCCAGCACCGCGAAAGCCCGCCCTCCAAGCACGGGCCGCACGCGGTGACCTCGCGCTCGCTGATCTCCTCTGGGGCGATCGTCAACGGCACGGTGCGCAACTCGATCATCTCGCCGGGCGTCTTCATCGCCGAGGGAGCCCAGGTCATCGACTCAATCCTTTTCGACGACGTGGTCGTCCAGGAGGGGTCGCTGGTCCACCGCTGCATCGTGGACAAGCGCGCCCGGCTCAGCCGCTGGAGCATCGTTGGCTTCGGCGACGACACGACGGCAAACAAGGACGAGCCCAAGAACCTCAAGCGTGGAATCACGCTGGTAGGTAAGGGCGCCTGCATCGCCGAGCGCGTCCGCGTCGGGCGCAACTGCAAGATCATGCCCTTCGTCCGCCAGGAAGACTTCGACGCCGAGCTTGTGCCCAGCGGTAGTACCGTGCAGCGGAAGGAAGGCAGGATCGGCGTTTGAGCCCTGCCGGCGCCTTCAGTTTCGTCCTCCACTCCCACCTCCCCTACGCACGGCAGGCCGGTCGCTGGCCGCACGGCGAGGAGTGGATCCACGAGGCCCTGACAGACACCTACATCCCTCTCCTTGACGCCCTGCTGGACCTGCGAGAGGAGGGCGTGGCCTTCAAGCTGACCATCGGGCTGACGCCCGTGCTCCTGGAGCAGCTTGCGGACGAGTTGATCAAGGAGAACTTCGAAGAGTTCGTCGACGAGAAAATCCGCCGCGCCGAGGCCGACTGCGCCCGATTCGAAGGGACCAGCGACCCGCGCGGGCGCCTGGCAGCCTTCTGGCTCGAGTTCCATCAACGCGTCCGCAGCTGCTTCGTGGATCGCCTGAAGCGAGACGTGCCCGGCGCCTTCGCAGCCCTGGGCCGTTCCGGCCATCTCGACATCCTGACCTCAGCCGCGACGCACGGCTACCTGCCTCTACTCAGTACCGACTCCTCGATCCGCGGACAGCTGCGCACGGGCCGCCGCGCCAGCGCCCGCCATCTCGGCGCGGAGCCGCGCTCGATCTGGCTTCCCGAGTGCGCCTACCGGCCCGCCTACCAAGCTAACGGGACACTGCGGCCCGGGATCGAGACGTTCCTTGAGGCGGAGGGCATCAGGGCCTTCTTTGCCGAGACCCACCTCGTCGAAGGCGGGCGGCCTACCGGTAAGGCCGCCGGCGACGCCATCGGCCCGTACGGCGAGGTCCGCCGTCGTTACGCCGTACCCCAGGAGGAAGCCAGCCAGAAGCAAGGGACGACCTTCCAGCCCTACTACGTCGGCAAGAGCAACGTCGCCGTCTTCGCCCGCAACAATCGCACGGGCCTGCAGGTATGGTCGGGCGAGCACGGCTATCCGGGCGACTACTGGTACCGCGAGTTCCACAAGAAGGACGGCGTGTCGGGCCTGCACTACTGGCGCGTCTCGGGCGCCGGGGTCGACCTGGGCGACAAGGAGTACTATGACCCCGCCCACGCCTCACAGCGCACCGCCGAGCACGCCGCCCACTTCGCCGCACTGGTGCGTGGCCTGCTGACCGAATACAAAGCGGAAAGCGGCGCGCCCGGAGCGATCATCGCCGCTTACGATACAGAGCTGCTGGGCCACTGGTGGTTCGAGGGTGTCGAGTGGCTGGCGCGCGTCCTGCGCCACCTCTCGGCCGACCCCGAGGTGGAGCTGACCAGCGCTTCTGACTACGTGGAAGAGCATCCGCCGCGTGAGTTCATCGACCTGCCCGAAGGGTCATGGGGTCAGGCGGGCACCCACTTTACCTGGCTCAACGGCGACACAGAGTGGATGTGGCCGATTATCCACCAGGCGGAAAAGACGATGGAGGAGCTGGCCTCGCGGGGCGGCGAGGAAGCTGTGCTCAACCAGGCCGCGCGCGAGCTCCTGCTGCTCCAGTCGTCCGATTGGCCCTTCCTGGTGACGACAGGGCAGGCTGCGGACTACGCGGTGCAGCGCTTCGTCTCGCACGTCGAACGCTTCAGGGAGCTGGAGGCGATCCTGCACAGCCGGCAGAGCGGCCGTGAGCGCGCGGCGGAGCTTTATGAGCTCGATAAGGTCTTCCCGGACATCGACTACCGCGACTTCGCGCCGTGACCTCACCCCCCGGCCCCTCGGCGGGGCGAGTCGCCTCTGGAGACCTCTCCGCAAGCAGAGAGGCGGTGAGACCTGCGCGACCGCTGCGGATCGTCTTCGCCTCGGCGGAGGCCACGCCCTATTCGAAGGTCGGTGGGCTGGCTGACGTCGCCGGCTCGCTGCCCAAGGCGCTGGCCGCCCGCGGCCACGAGGTGCTGTTGATAACGCCACTCCACAAGCCGGCCGCGACAGAGACGGCCGCAGCGACCCACGAGATCGCCTTCCAGGGCTCGGTTACGACGGTGCAGATCGTGGAGGATGAGCCTGCCCCCGGGGTTCGCGCCGTTCTCGTGGGGGACGAGAAATACTTTCCCCGCGACAGCGTCTACGAACAGGCCGACGACCTCGACCGCTACCTCTTTTTCTGCCAGTCCGTCCTGGAGCTACCCAAGCTGCTTGGCTGGCAGCCGGACATCCTCCACCTCAACGACTGGCACACAGGTCCGGCCGCCTACGCCCTGCGCAATTACGCCTGGGACGACGAGTTCTATCGAGGGGTGTCCTCGATCTTCACGATCCACAACCTGCGCTACCGTGGGCCGGACCGCTTCCTCGACCTCCTCGGCCCGGCGATCTTTTACTCCGATGTCGTCACAACTGTCAGCCCGACCTACGCCGCCGAGATTCTCACGCCGGAACTGGGGGAGGGTCTCCACGAGCTCCTCAACCTGCGCAAGGACTCCATATACGGCGTCCTCAACGGCATCGACTACGACGAATTCGACCCAGCCACGGATTCCCGGATCGCCGCCAACTTCAGCGTCGATGACCTGTCGCGGCGCCCAGAAAACAAGGCAACCCTACAGAGGCAGCTCGGCCTTGCCGAAAGCCCGCTCCCGGTGGCCGGGATGGTAGCGCGACTCTCGGAACAGAAGGGCATCGACATCACGCTGGAAGCCGCCGAGCCATTGCTCGCCGCACGGTCGCTGCAGCTCGTGATCTTGGGCACCGGCGACAAGCAATACGAGGAAGCCGCGACGGCCCTGGCAGCCCGCCACCCTGACAATGCCTCAGTCACGATAGGCTTCGACGCCAAGCTGGCGCAGCAGATCTACGCCGGCTCCGACCTTTTCCTGATGCCCAGCCGCTTCGAGCCCTGCGGGCTGGGCCAGATGATTGCCATGCGCTACGGCTCAATCCCGGTGGTGCGCCGCACAGGCGGCCTGGCCGACACCGTCCCCGACGTGTCGTCGGGACGGGAAGGCCTGGGCTTCGTCTTCGAGGACTACTCCGCCGAAGCCATGCGGAAGGCCTTGGAGCGGGCCATCACCCACTACTCAGGTCAAGTCGCCTGGGGGGCCCTGCAACGCCGGGCCATGGCCGCCGACCACTCGTGGTCAGCTTCGGCCGCCCGCTACGAAGACATCTACCTGCAAACAGCAGATAACCGCGCGTAGTCGCGAGTCTCAGGAGGCCGTCTCAAAACTCCGAAAAACGGCACAGGCATGGCGGTCACGGCCGTCGAGGCTGGCCTTGTCAGATTCGGTTGGCAGTCCGTTGCTCGCTGAAAACAGGCGAATCCGAGCCATCCTCCTAGTTCTGAGACAGCCTCCTCAGACTCGCCGGAGCCCCATCTACACCGGCCTCGGATACACGGTACCGAGCCGCGGAATGCACAACGGCTAAATCCATTCAAATAGATTCAATGACTCAGCTCGCAGCTACCCCCGCGCCGGCGCTTTCCACCCTCCCTCCTCTCGTCGTTCGGAGGATTGGCGACGGGTCGGTGCCGATCCTCGCCCTGCACGGGCTCTCGGCGTCATCGGCCTTCTGGCTACCGCTGGCCGAGGAGCTGCGCCACGACTGCACGCTGACAATCCCCGACCTGCTGGGTTTCGGTCGGTCGTCGAAGCCGAAGATCGACTACACGGTCGATGCCCACCGCGACGCCCTGGCGCCGATCGTCGACGAGATGCCCGCGACCTTCGTCATCGCCGGCCACTCGATGGGCGCCGCGCTGGCCGTGGCGCTGGCGGCGCGGTGGCCCGAGCGAGTCGAGCGCGTCGTCCTTCTGAACGGTCCTCTCAACAAGGAGTACACCCGCAAGGATGAGCGGTTCGGCGAGATAAGCTGGTGGTCGAAACTCTTCGGCGCGATCTTCTATGGCCTGGCGCCGGTCTGGGCGCGCGTGGGCTATCGGCTGCGGCGCGAGATCCCGCGTGAGGTCGTCCGCGACTACTTCAGACACACGACTGCCTCATACACAACCTCCCTGCGCAACGTCGTGTTCCGCCGCGACGTGCTGGCCGAGGTGGCGGAGCTAAGGCAGCCGGTGCTGGCCATACAAGGCGGGGCCGATGGCGTGGTCGGCGACTCGTCTGCGCTGGCCTGGCCCGCGAACGTGGAGGTCCACATCATCCCTAGCGCCACCCACACCTGGCCCCTGACCAATCCGGTTGAAGCCGCGGCGCTGATCCGACCGTTCGTCGCGCAGCCTGCCAATCGGCGTTGACTTCCCAAGCGCAGACCCCGAACCAAGCCACCTCGCCGGACGAGATCCACGTCCAGCGCGTCGGGACGGGGTCGCGTCGCGCCCTCGGGCTCCACGGGCTATCGGGGTCCGGCGCTTTTTGGGTGCCGCTGGCCGAGCGCCTCGGCGATGAGGCCAGCTTCGTCCTGCCCGACCTCATCGGCTTTGGCAGCTCGCCCAAGCCGAAGATCGACTACACGGCGGGGGCCCACTTCCAGGCCATACGCCACCTCGTCGAGGCGCCGGGGGAGCCCTGGACCCTGATTGGGCACTCGATGGGCGCCACGATAGCGGTGCACATCGCTAGCACGCATCCAGAGCGGGTGCGAAACCTGGTGCTCTTCGCGGCGCCGATCTTCTCCAGCGCAGAGCGCCGCGAGCATCTGCTCGGGAGGCAGAACCTCCTCACGCGGCTCTGTCTGCGCTACCCCGCGGCGGACAAGGCCGTGGCCGCGGTCTTCTATGGGACGGCGCCGCTCTTCCGGCGCATCGGCCCGCGCCTGCGCAAGGACCTGCCGGCGCAGGTGGTCCTCGATTACTTCCGCCACACGCTCGACTCTTACAAATCGTCGGCCCAGAACCTTATGGTCGGCAAGGACCTGATGCCGGACCTGGCGCGGGTGCCGCACCCGCTGATGGTGATCCAGGGGGAGCATGACAGCATGGTCGACGATCCGTCGGCTATCTCGTGGCCGGCCAATGTTAGGCTGGAGGTGATTCCGGACTCCGGTCACCTCTGGGCCGTGACGCACGCCGACGAGGCGGCCCGGTTAGTTCGCGAGTTCCTGCACGCGCTCTGATTCCCTGTACCGAAATGCCTGGCATCAACCTCGGCCTGATCCTTCACAACCACCAGCCGGTCGGACAGCTTCCCTGGGTCTTCGAGCAGATTTATGACGAGTCGTATCTGCCGATGCTGGAGGCGCTCGAGGCCAACCCGCACGTCCGCCTTTCCCTGCACTACACGGGCTGTCTGCTCGACTGGATCGTGCCCAACCGGCCGGACTTTGTGCCGCGGTTGCGCGCGCTCGTCGAGCGCGGGCAGGTCGAGGTGCTGACCGGCGGCTACTACGAGCCGATCCTCGTTTCCATCCCCGAGGACGACGCCATCGGGCAAATACGGAAGCTAACGGGGGCTGTCCACAACCTCTTTGGCCAGGAAGCCAGCGGCCTCTGGCTGGCAGAGCGAGTCTGGGAGCCGCACCTGCCGCGCATCCTCGCCCTGGCCGGCGTTGACTGGACCGTTCTCGACGACACGCATTTCAAGCTCTCGGGATTGACCGACGAAGATCTGCGCGGCTACTACGTCACCGAGGACCGCGGCGCCGCCGTGAAGGTCCTCGCCACCAGCAAGCGCCTGCGCGAGCTAATCCCGTGGCACGACCCACAGGAGGTCATCGACTACTTGCGGGCTCGGGCCTCGGAAGAGCCCGCGCTTCTCGTCATGGGTGATGACGGTGAGAAGTTCGGCAGTTGGCCCGGCACCCACGAATACGTCTGGAAGAAGGGCTGGATGAGCCGCTTCTTCGCGGCCGTTAAAGAGAACCAGGACTGGCTGACGACGGTGCCGGTCGGGGAGTACGTGAAAAGCCACCCCTCGCTGGGACGGGTCTACATGCCGACTGCGTCATACGAGGAGATGATGGAGTGGGCCTTGCCCGCGCCGCGCTCTCACCGCCTCGGCGTCCTGCGCAAGGAGCTGGCCGAGACGACGGATGGGCTGGAGATCACGGGCTTCATGGCCGGCGGGCTCTGGCGCAACTTCCTGGCCAAGTACCCCGAGGTCAACACGCTGCACAAAAAGGTTCTGCGCGTGCACGACAAGCTGGCTTCCGCGGAGGCCAGCATGCAGCGCGGCCGTCAGCTCGAAGGACTCCGCTCTGTTGGCCCGGTCGGCGGCGGGCCATTGCGTCGGTGGCGGGACCTTCCCAAGCTCGATATCGGAGATCCACTGCGAGCTCCTCAGCATGAGCTCAGCGAAGCCTGGGACCACCTCTGGGCCGCGGAGTGCAACTGCCCCTACTGGCACGGGGTGTTCGGGGGTATCTACCTGCGCGACATCCGCCACGCGTTGTTCAGCCATGCGATAGAGGCTGAGGTGGCCGCCGATGGCCTCCGGCGCGAGCCCTGGTTCGAGGCCAGCGCGGAGGACCACGACCGAGACGGCAACGACGAGCTGCTGCTTGAGTCTGAATCCAGCGACGTCTATCTGTCATTGAGTCGCGGCGCCGGCATTTTTGATTGGGATATCAAGCAGGCCGCTGCGGAGACCTCTCCCCCTGGCCCCTCGCCCAGGCGAGTCGCCTCCGGAGACCTCTCCCGACGGGGAGACGGGGAAGCAACATCTTCGCTTGCCCCCTTTCACCCGATCAACCTCGCCACCGCCATGACCCGCCGGCCCGAGGCCTACCACGAAACCCTGCGGGCGACCCTGGCCACGCCACCAGTTCAAGCTGGCGGGGATTCGCCGGTCGAGTCCATCCACGATGCCGTCGTCGTCCTCGACGAGGACATCGCCGGCGCGCTGGTCTACGACTGGCACGACCGCTGGTGCGCCGTCGAGCACTTCTTCGATCGTGCGACCACGATCGAACAGTTCGCCCGCGCCGAATACTCCGATCTCGGCGATTTCACCCTCCACGAGTTCGGCTGGGAGAACAGCGGCGAGCGCGCTGTCGCCCTGCAACGAGATGGCACAGTACGCGCCGGCCAGGCGGAGTCGCGAGTCCTCCTGCGCAAGGAGTTGACGATGGGGACCGCCGGCGAGCTGGCCGTCAGCTATGCCTTATCCCACCTGGGGGGCGACCCTATCGATTGCCGCTTCGGCTCCGAGTGGAACCTCTCGCCGATCCTTTTCGGCAACGTCTACGAGCCGCAGGTTCTGGTCAATGGCGAACCCATCGAATGGAGTCAAGGAGAGCTGCTCGACAGGGCTTCGGTCGCTTCCCTCGAGGCCTCGGCCGCCGGCATCGCCCTGAACCTAGCCGCATCTCTAACGCCGCCCGCCAGCCTCTGGTCGACGCCGGTAGAAGTGGCCTCCGCCTCAGAGAAGGGTTTCGAGCGAACGTACCAGGGGCAGTGCCTGTACTTCCAGTGGCCGCTAAAGCTCGCGCCCGGGGAAGAAGCGAAGTTCGACCTGTCCTGGACGCCGCGCGCCCTCTAAGGCCCTTCCCGTGGCTGTCAAAAACAAATCCCCGTGGACACCTTCACCTCGGTGTAGTCGCGGTGTCTCAGACCCGCCGTGGCGTCATCATGGCTCAGGCCTGCAGATTCAGAGGCAACAAGGCGTAGCGAGGTAAAACAATCGGAAGCTGGGCGGGTCTGAGACCCGCGACTACCCGGATGCAAACGTTCGGCTACGGGAGACCCAAAACGCGAGGCATAGTGATCTAACGCCACGTTTTGCCTGGGCTGTCGCTCAGCCCGTGATGATGTTGCATTCCTCCGTGCCGGGCGGGCAGGTGGGGGTGGGCGGCGGTTCGTCCGTGGGTTCAGGGGTTGGCTCCGCGGTTGGGGTTGCGGTCTCCGTTGCTGGCTGGGTCGGCTCCACGGTGGATTCAGCCGTCGGCTCCGCAGTCGACTCCTGGGTAGCGATGTCGGTCGGAACGATGATCGGGTTCTGATTGTCGTCGCCGCCGCCATCGCCGGCCAGCAAGATTCGTGTTCCAGCGTAGGCAAGGCCGAAGAGGGCGACAGCGATGATGATCACCGCGAGTGCCGTGATAAACCCGCCGCCTCCGCCGCGCCGGCGCCGCGGCGGCCCGCTGATCGGCGCCGGCCTGACGCGCGCGGCTCGCGTCGCCCCTACCGGGTGCGGCGGGGCTACGGCCGCCAGACCAAGGCGGCGACCCCCCTGGTGCGCGCGCAGCATATCGGCGAACTCGCCGGCGGTCTGGGGCCGCTGGGCGGGGTCGCGCGCCAGCGAGCGCATGGTGATGGCCTCGAGCTGGGGGCTGACGTCCTGGTTGAAGCGGCGTAAGGGGATGGGGTCCTTGACCAGGCGCTGGGCCGTCACGGCGGCGACGGACTCGCCCTCGAAGGGCAGGCGCCCGGCCAGCATCTCGTACAAGACCAGGCCGAGCGAGTAAACGTCGCTGCGCGGGTCGGGGCGCGTGCCCTCGACGTTCTCGGGGGCCATGTAGGCGGCAGTGCCGAGGACGGTTGTGGCCATCGCCCAGGTCTGGGTGGCGGCGCGGGCGATGCCAAAGTCCACGATTTTGGCCCGGCCGCGGCGGTCGACCAGGATGTTTCCGGGCTTGACGTCGCAGTGAATGATGCCGTGCTGGTGGCCGTATTCAAGGGCGTCGGCAATCTGGACGGTGACATCGACGGCGTCGGACTCCTCGAGAATGGCCACCTCGTCGAGGTACTCCTTGAGGCTGCGTCCATCGACGAACTCCATGACGATATAGCGGCGGTCGCCCTCTTCCTCGGTGTCGTGGACGGTGACGACGTTGGGGTGGTTGAGGCGGGCGGCGGACTGGGCTTCCTCGGTGAAGCGGCGGGCATAGCTCTCGTCGCTGCGCAGCCAGTCAGCCATGACCTTAACGGCGACGGTGCGCTTAAGGAGGGTGTCCTCGGCGCGGTAGACGATGGCCATGCCGCCGACGCCCAGGATGTCCTGGATTTGATAACGCCCGCCGAGGACCGCTCCCTCGGGGAGTCGGTCTCGTGTTGGTGGTCCGGGCGGCGGGGTTGGTGGCGCTGTCATCGGGTAGGCAAGAGCAGGCGCCGGTGGCGCCCAACTCCACGCGATTATAGGTGAGCCTCGGCACCGCTCCGGCGCTCCGCGACGATGGGGAGTCGCCACCCCGCCCCGACCTCACCCCCGCTGTCTCCCAGGCGACTCTGCGAGCGGCTGGACCCTCTCCGCACCCGGAGAGGGTGGAAGCCGCCGGCAGCTCGCTAGACTAGCAAGGAGCCATGAGTCACGCGGCTGGCCGAGCACGAACAAGGAGATACGGTGGTGGCGAAGGGATCACTGACGGCCGAGGAGGAGCAGCGTCTCATCGACGAGGCTTGGGCCCACCGCGATGACGAGAAATATTGGGATTTCGAGCACCCTCGCCGCGTGAATCCTCAGTCGACGTTCACATATCCACTGCGGCTCGAATACGCCAAGCTTCAGGCGATCCAGCGGCTGGCAAGCGCCCGGGGAATCCCCATGTCGCGCCTTATCGAAGATGCGCTTGCTCGCCTCATCGCGGAAGCCACGGCTGTGGCAGAGGTCAAGCCTGCCACACGCCCAAGCCGAGCAACGCGCGCCACGGCACGCTAGCGGCACGCGCCGGAAGTACTTACTTGGCCTGTCGCCGCTTTCTGGATACGCCGTAGCGCTCGCTAGACTGGGTCTAAGCGATGGCAGTTATCTTCCACCGGCCGACCGAGCTTCTACTTATCCTGCTCTCGACGGCGATGCTGGCCCTTGGCGCCTATTCCCTCGACCTCTCGGAGCGGGAGCTGCCGCCCAACTGGGAGTGGGTGATCGTCACCTTCCTCATCCTCTTCCTGATCATCCACTACTACCTCAACATCTTTCAGGGCGAGTGTGAGGAGCTGATCGTCCCCCTGGTCTCGATGCTGGTGGCCTTCGGGCTGGCCCTCAACATGCGGGTGGAGCCCGAACTGACCTGGGACCAGGTGACGTGGCTGCTCACCGGCGGGGCCGTGTTCATGGTGACGATGGTCTTCCTCAACGACTACACGATCCTGATGCGCTACAAATACATCGCCGCGGCCACAGCCATCTTTCTCCTCGGCGTTACGGCCTTCACGCCCCTTGGGCAGACGATCAACGGCGCCCGCCTCTGGTTGCGCTTTGGACCGATCCAGTTCCAGGTAACCGAGCTCTTAAAGGTGCTGCTGATCGTTTTTCTGGCCGGCTACCTCGCCGAGCGCGGTCAGGTCCTCGAGAGGGCATCATTCCGCTGGCGCAGCGTGCGCCTACCCTCCGCGCCGTACGTCATCCCCTTGGCCCTGATCGGCGGCATGGTTTTCCTGATGCTCCTCCTGGCCAAGGACCTTGGCGCCGTCCTGATCCTGACGAGCCTGGCGGTGGCGCTGCTTTATGTGCGGACGGGGCGCACCGGCTTTATCGCCGGCGCCGTGGTACTCCTCGCGCTCAACCTGGTGCTCGTCTACTACCTGCCGATCGGGCAATTCGATTACGCCCGCCTCCGTATCGATAGCTGGCTCCACCCCCTACGGGACGTCGGCGGCGAAGGCTATCAGATCAAACAGGCGCTGCTGGCCTTCTCAAACGGCGGGATGACGGGTACGGGCCTTGGCCAGGGCTACCCGGACTACATCCCCATCGTCGAAACAGACTTCATCTTCGCAGCGATTGGCGAGGAGATGGGGCTGCTGGGAGCCGCCTCGGTAGTCATCATCTTCATCGTCCTGGCCTTTCGTGGCCTCAAACTATCGGCCGAGCAGAGCTCGTCGTTCCTGCAGCTCCTGGGGGTGGGCGCTACGACCATCCTTGCCGTCCAGGCAGCAGTGATCATGGCCGGCAACCTCGCCATGTTCCCGGTTACAGGAGTCACACTGCCGTTCGTCAGCTACGGCGGGTCGTCGCTTGTGGTCAATTTCGTTTTGGTCGCGATGCTCGTTCGCCTGTCCGCCGACACATCGCTGTCGCCCAAAAGTAGGGCCGCCACCTAAATCAGGGTAGGGATCGTGCTGCAGGGAGGGCATGGCAGCGCAGGGTATACGTCTGTTCGGGCAAGCCATACCTTCCGCGGCGGTCCGCCATGCGTCTCTACTGGCGAGCGGCGCGCGATAGGGCGAACTGGAAACGGACGCTGCCGACCTGAATCAAGTCCCCGGGCATCAGCTCTCCCTGGCCGTCGACCTGCTCATTGTTCAGCAGGGTCCCGTTGGTCGAGCCGAGGTCGCGGACCCACCAGCGGCCATCGTGGAATTCAACCACGGCGTGCCGGCTCGACACAGTTTCCTCGGGCAGCGTTACGTCATTGCCATCCACGCGGCCGATGGTTGTCGATGGCGAGAGGTCGAATGGGTCGCCGCTGCGCAGGCCACTCTTGCCGGCGTCGACGACGTAGAGCACGGCCGCCTCCCTCGCTACGCCACCCGGCCTTGGCGGGCGCGCGCGCGTTAACTCGCGCCACTGCGTCCGCAGGACGGTAATCAGGAAGAGGAACACGACCCCGAGGACGGCGAAACGGACGATCAGTATCGTCGTGTCTTCGGCCATCAGCGCGTGGCCAGCCGAACTTCGAGGCCGCCGAGGCTTACTCGGTCGCGCTGGGTGACGGGCCGCTCGTCATCGATCCGCTGTCCGTTGAGGAACGTGCCGTTGGTGCTACCCAGATCCTTGATCCAGAAGCCGCCGCGGTCGTCGAATGAGAGCTCGGCGTGGTGGCGCGAAAGGCGCAGATCTTCAACCTGGGCGTCGTTATCAGGCGAGCGACCGATGCGGAAGGGCGAGCTGGTCAGCATGAAGTGCCGGCCCTTGTGAGGCCCCGCGCCGACGACGGTCAGGCGGGCTGCCGCATATGCAAGGCGTCGCACCTCCTCCAGCGGAATCGCCCGCGTCTCCCCACCAACATTCTCCAGCTTGCGGTCGCGGTGGACCTCGCTGAAGCGGCTGTAGGCCCGCACCTCGCCGGGGCGCACCTTCGATGATGGCCGCAGCCGGACCTGGGGCGGGGCGGCGAAGACGCAGCGTTTCTCCTCTGCGCTCTCCTCCAGGTAGACGGCCAGCTCCCGCTCGAGACGCTCGTGCGCCTCGCCGAAGTGGCTGTAGTTGTCGGGGTGCAGGTGCACCTCGTAGAGGTCGGGGGCGGTGCGCTGACCGCCGAGGATGATGATGTTCTGGTCGATGTCCGCGGAGAGCGCCTGGGCGATCTCGACGGGGTGGATGCGGTTGGCCGAGAGCAGCCACACCGGCCGCTCGACCACGTCCTTCAGCAACCCCTCGATGCGAGACAGAGCGCTCATACTGGTTGGATTATATTCAGCCGATCCCCAGGGCTTCGAAGATGGCGAAGGCTGCCGGGCGGGCCACGTCGGAGCCAAATCCCGCGTTCTCGACGATGACGGCGATGGCGTATTGCGCGTTCTCCCCAGGCCCAAAGCCGATGAACCAGGAGTGGTCGCCGCCTGTCGGGGTCTCCGCCGTCCCGGTCTTGCCCCAGATCGCGCTGCCGGGGGTTGCCTCGTCCATCATCCGGGCCAGCTTGGCGGCCGTGTCGGCTGAGATCACGCGGCCCGCGTCATCAGGTCGGAAGCGGTCGATCACCTCGCCGTTCTTCTGCCGTATCTCGCTGATCAGGTACGGGGTGGGGCGGACGCCGCCGTTGGCGACGGTGGCAGCCACGATCGCCATCTGCAGCGGCGTCACCAGCAATTCGCCCTGGCCAAAACCGGTGTTGGCCAGCAGCACCGGGCTCTCCTCGGTGCCCCGGTTGTGGAGTCGGCTTGTGCTGGCGTCGATCGGGAAGTTGAGGTCGGTGCCGATGCCGAAACGGCGCGCGTAGTCGTTCATGGCGCCCCAGCCAACCAGCTCGTTGGCCACCTGGGCGAAGACGGCGTTGACCGAGGCCACGAGCGCCTCCGTGAACGAGAAGGGGCCTTCGCGCCGGGTGCACTCGATGGGGAAGCCCTGGACCACGTACTCCCCGTTGCACTCGACGGTTGTGTCCGGCTCAATTGCGCCGATATCGAGGGCGGCAGCCGAGGTCACGACTTTGAACGTGGAGCCGGGGGGATAGAGGCCCTGCGTAGCGCGGTTGAGCAGGGGCTGGTCCGTGTTCTGCCTGAGCTGCTCGAAGCTGTCATCGAGGGTGTTGGCGTCGTACGTGGGCTCGCTGACGAGGGCCAGGACGGCGCCGCTGCGCGGGTCTATGACGACAATCGCGCCCTTGCGCCCGCCCAGTGCGTTGACGGCAGCCTCCTGGATGCGCATGTCGATGGTCAGGACGATGTCGTTGCCCTCGGCGCGGTTGGGCAAGAAGGTCGACTCCAGGAGGTCGACGAAGTCGCCGCCCTCCTCACCGCTCAGGGCGTCGTTCGCCGCCAGCTCGAGCCCCGTCTGGCCGAAGCGGACGTTGGCATAGCCGACGGTCTGTGAGAGCGAGGGCGTGGCGTAGATGCGCAGGGCGCGCTCTGTGTCGGTCTCGGCCAGGACCACGCCATCGGCGCTGATGATCGAGCCGCGGTTGAAGCGGCGGGCCGCCTCGGCGACGCGAGGGTTGTCGCCGCGGTTTTCCAGTCCCTCGGCCCGCAGGACCTGCCAGTAGCCAAGCCCAACGGCGAGAAGGAAGAAGACGATGCCGAAGATGACACCTGTGTGAAGGATCCGCGACTGCATCTCTTTAGAGTCTACGGACTGCTTTCGGCTCCGGGCGGCCTAGGGCTCAGGCGCCAGGGGCTGGTTGACGACCTGCTGCGCCGCCAATCGTTCGTCGATCCAGACGGTGACCGAGGGCAGGAGGACCAGCGTCGCCACGAGGGCGAGGAAGACCGAAATCACGGTGACGATGCCGAAGTCCCGCAGAAGCAGGAAGTCAGAAAGGCAGAGGGCGCCGAAGCCGCCCATGACCGTGAAGGCTGACGCAGTTACCGCCCGACCGATCTTGATCACGGCAACGTGCATCGCTTCGGCCGGCGCAAGGCCGCCCTGCTTCTCTTCGTCGTACTGGCGGCGCAAAAGCACGGTGAACTCCGTGCCGATGCCGGCGACCAGTCCGCCCAGCACGGCGGTCAGCGGATTGAAGGAGATGCCGGTGAGATACATGACGCCTGAGGACCAGCCGATAACCAGCGCTATCGGGGCCACCACCAGGGCCGCCTTCGCCGGATTCCAATAGAGCAGCGAGAGCAGGACGAGGATCCCGAGGAGCGCGCTGATCGTGATCACCCGCCGGCTGTCGGCCAGCCCGCTGACGCTCTCGGCGCCCACGACCGTGAGGGAACCGAAGGACACGACGGCGTCGCCGGGTGGGTTCGTGTCCTGCCTCATCTGGTCGACCACCGACTTGACCTCCTCAAGGGGGATGTTGGCAGTAACGAACAGGAGGTTCAGCCGTCTTCCATCCTCTGAGACGAGCGTCCGCTGCACCTGTGGCGGCAGCTCGGCCAGCGAGGTTCCCACAGCCGCTCTGTCGCCCGGGATCTCTCCCCCGTTTAAGTCGGCGACGGCCGAGGCCGGGCTGTTGGCGTCCTTGAGCAGCGTCGGATGGGCCACCAGCTGCTCCTCCTGGAAGGACAGCATCCACTGCAGGAACTCTGGCTCGAGCACTTCGTCGCTCTCGATCATGATTCCGATCTCGCCCGTCGAGCCGACCACCTCGCGGATCACGTCGAGGTCCTTGATGACCTCAGAGTCCGCCGATACATAGCGCTCGGGGTCGGTCTGCACCTCGATCTCGCCGTCGTAGTAGAGGCCGAGGAGGAAGAAGCCCAGCCCGAAGATGAGAAGGGGTATGGGATGCTCGATGGCCGCCCGTACCACCCAGCCCAACGCCCCATCGACCGGCGATTCCCCCGTGGCGTGAAGGCGACGTCGCGGGGCATCTTTCGGCCGATCCCGCAGGAAGAGAATGGAGTTCAGGAGTAGCAGCGCCGCGACGAACGCCAGCGTGACGCCCACGGCGTGGATCAGCGCGAAATCTCGTACGACCGGCAGGTCGGAGGCGAAGAGAGCGGCAAAACCGAGGGCGGTGACCAGTGCTGCTGCTGTCACACCGGGGCCGATGGTACGTAGGGAGGCCCTCAACGCCTCGGCCGAGGTACCCTCGCGCGGCATCTCCTCCTGGTAGCGGTTGTGGAATTGGATGGCGAAGTCGACGCCAAGGCCGATCATGATCGGCAGGCCGGCGACGGTAACCACCGTCAGCGGGATTCCCAGGTAGCCCATGAGTCCGAAGACCCAGACCACGCCGACGACCATCACCGGCAGCGAGAGCAGCCGCCAGTGGGCGCGGAAGACCAGCGCGAGGACGACGAACATCAGCATGGCGGCCAGCAGACCCGTATAGAGAAGGCTGTCGGTCATGCTGGTCGTGATCTCGCCGATCAGCTCGGGGCTGCCGGCGGCGAGTCCGGTCAGGCCCTCGAACTCGTAGCGCGCCGTGACGGCTTCGAAATCCTCCGCGATCTCCGAGGTCTCGTCGAGGCTGGCGTTGCCGCTGATCCGCGCCACCACGAGGGCGTGGTTCTCGTCCGGCAGCAGGCTGCGAAACTGGGGGCGCAACTCGCCGTCCGCGGTGACCAGCACGCGGTCGACGAATTCACGGTTGTCGATCGAAAAGTCAGTGATGCCGGCGAACTGCTCGGCCTCCTCACCGTACTGCGCGAGGAAATCCTGGATGACGGCCCCGGCGGCCGCCCCAGCAGCCGCATCCTGCTCCTCCACGGTGCCGCCGGCCGCGGCGACCTCCGCACGGGCGGCTTCCTGGGCTTCGGCGACCTGCTGCTCAAAGTCGGCGAGGCGCGATTGCGCCTGCTCGGCCGCCACCATGAGGTATGTAGCGGGGCTGAAGACGGCTAGGTAACGCGGGTCGGAACTTAGTTCGGACTCGAGCTCGCTCATGAGGCGCAGGTTCGCGGGCGAGAGGATGTCGTCGCGTTCGCCGCTGAGGAGCAGTTGCATGGTCTCGCTGCCGAACTGGTCCTGATAGCGCTCGTTCTGTTGGAGCACCGGCGAGTCTGGAGGAAGGAGGTTGTCCTGGCCAGTCTCGACCTGGATCAGGAAGATGCCGGGGGCGAGACCCGCCGTAACGGCGAGGCAAAAGATCACGACGAGGACGGGGCGGCCAGTGATCAGCCGCGCAGCGAGGGACATCAGTAATGCCAGCATGCGCCAGCGCTAGTGTGGCCCGCGGTGCCGCCCGATAGCAAGTGAGAACGGTGGGTGCGCCGGCGGCGCAGAGCCGGCGCTGCATTTGCAGATGGACGATGTTGGTTCGCCATTGTCCGAGTTGAGCCGCTACGGGCTTCTCCTGTACGCTATGTGAGAAGCACCCTTTAAATCGCTCCCGAGAGGGCGGTAAGGAGACGCAGATGGTTCCGGTTGTCTATGCCCGCGCACCCCTCTGGGTGGCGGGTTTCTTTTTGCCCGGCGCCGCGAGGTTGCCTTGAGCGATAACGGCGCCCGCGAGCGCGTCCTGCTCAACCGCGACGAAATACGGCGGGCGATCACGCGCATCGCGCACGAGATCGTCGAGGCCAACCGCGGCGCCGACGCGATCATCCTCGTCGGCATGCGCACCCGCGGTTTTCCCCTGGCCGAGCGGCTTTCACGGGCGATTGAGGCCTTCGAAGGCACGAAAGTACCGACCGGCGTGCTCGACGTCGGCCTCTACCGCGACGATCTGACCTACCTCAGCGTCAGCCCTACCCTCCAGCCCAGCGAGATTCCCACCGACATCGAGGGGCGCAGCGTCGTCCTGGTCGATGACGTGCTTTTTACCGGCCGCACGATCCGCGCGGCCCTGGATGCCTTGATCGACTACGGTCGCCCGCAGCGCGTCCAGCTCGCCGTCCTTGTCGACCGCGGCCACCGCGAGTTGCCGATTAGGGCGGATTTCGTGGGCAAGAACATACCCACGGCTCGCAGCGAGGACGTGCGCGTCTGCCTCGAGGAAATCGATGGGCGCGACGAAGTCGTGCTGGTGCAGGGCGAATAGTGGTTAGCCAGCAGGAACGGCCCGAAACCATCCTCGAGGAACCGGCCCTCGCGCCCGCGTCGTGGCGGCGCCGCCACGACCTCGACCGGGACGACTGCACCATCGATGTGATCGAGCTGGTGATGACAACGGCCGACCGCATGCGCGAGGTCCTGGGGCGCGAGGTGCCGCGGGTGCCGGCCCTGCGCGGCACGACCGTCGTCAACCTCTTCTACGAGAACAGCACACGCACGCGGACTTCCTTCGAGCTGGCGGCGAGGACGCTGGGCGCCGACATCATCAACATCGCCACGGCGAGCAGCTCGGTGACCAAGGGCGAGACGTTGATCGACACCGTGCGCACCGTCCAGGCGCTCGGAGCCCAGATCATCGTCATGCGCCACCCATCGTCTGGTGCGCCTTACCTGGCCATGCGCCACAGCAACGTCAGCTACATCAACGCCGGCGACGGCCGCCACGCCCACCCCACTCAGGCCCTGCTTGACCTCTACACGTTGCGCGACGCCGTGGGCTCGGTACGCGGCCGCAAGGTCGTCATCGCCGGCGACATCACGCACAGCCGCGTCGCCCGCTCGAACATTTGGGGCCTTACGGCGGCCGGCGCCGAGGTCACTCTTAGCGGCCCGCCGACACTCATACCGCGTGAGTACGCCTGCGCGTCGGAGGGCCGCCTACCCCCGGTGAAGGTCGACTACGACTTCGACCGCGCCATCGAGGGCGCCGACGTCGTGATGATGCTGCGGCTCCAGGGCGAGCGCCAGCAGGCCGGCCTGATCCCCAGCCTGCGCGAATACGCGCAGCTGTATCAACTGACCGAGGAGCGGCTGGCCCGCGCTGCCCGCGGCGCGGTCGTCATGCACCCCGGCCCCGTCAACCAGGGCGTGGAGATAGCCCCGGAGGTTGCCCACGGCTCGCACTCGCTAATTGAGGCTCAGGTAACCAATGGCGTCGCCATCCGCATGGCCCTGCTCTACCTGATCGCCGGACATCGCCGGGAGGGGGCGAGATGAGGCTTCTGATCCGCGGCGGGCGTCTGCTCGACCCCGCCTCTCATCTGGATGGTGAGCTCGACCTGTTGCTCGAGGACGGTCTGATTAAGGCCCGCCGCCACGACCTCGACGCGGACGGCGCCGAGGTTATCGACGCTCGCGGGATGCTGGTCACGCCCGGCTTCGTCGACCTCCACTGCCACCTGCGCGAGCCCGGCGAGGAACACAAGGAGACGATCGCCAGCGGCGCAGCTGCGGCGGCGCGCGGGGGCTTTACCACGATCTGCGCCATGCCCAACACCCACCCGCCGACCGACAGCCGCGGCCTCGTCGAGGCACTGCTCGAACGGGGAGAGGCCACGACCGTCCGCGTGCTGCCCATCGGCGCGGTCACTCGCGCCCTCGAAGGCAAGGATCTGGCCGACCTCGCCGACATGGCGGAGGCCGGCGCCGTGGCCTTCAGCGACGACGGCCGACCCATATGGGACGCCGCCGTCATGAGGCGGGCCCTCGAGTACGGCCTGATCACCGGCCGCGCGGTTTCCGACCACTGCGAGGACCTCGCCCTCAGCGCCGGCGGCGTGATGAACGAGGGCTGGGTCTCGGCGAGGCTCGGCCTCGCCGGTATCCCCACCGCCGCCGAGGAGGCCGCGGTGGCGCGCGACATCCAGCTCTGCGAGCTGACGGGCGGACGCCTGCACATCGCGCACGTCAGCACCCGCGGCTCGGTCGAGCTGGTGCGGCGCGCGAAAGAGCGTGGCCTGCCGGTCAGCGCCGAGGTAACACCGCACCACCTGGTGTTGGTGGATGAAGCGGTGATGGGTGGCGTGGAGGCGATGGGCGAGGCGCTCGCTTACGACACCAATGCCCGCGTCAATCCTCCGCTGCGCTCGCGGGCCGACGTGGAGGCTTGCGTCGAAGGCCTGCGCGATGGCGTCATCGACTGCATCGCCACCGACCACGCCCCCCACGCCGAGGAAGACAAGCTCTGCGAATTCGACCACGCCGCCAACGGGATCAGCGGCTTCGAGACTGCCTTCGCCCTCTGCAACTCGCTGGTTGCCAGCGGTTGGGCGCCGATCGAGACGCTCGTGGAAAGAATGACCAGTGGCGCCGCGCGCGCCTTCGCCCTGGACGAGCGCTTTCCGGGGCTGGGCACGCTGGCCGACGGCGCCCCCGCCGACGTGACGATCATCGACCTCGGCGAGACCTGGGTGGTAGACCGGGCCGCCTTCGCCAGCAGAGGGCGCAACACCCCCCTCGCCGGCCAGACCCTGACCGGGCGCGTCAAAGCCACCATTGGCGGCGGCAAGATCGCCTGGAGCGAGCTCAGGCAGGAGGTGCCCGTTGGCTGAGGGCGCCCGACTTGTGCTGGCCGATGGTACGGTCTTCGAGGGCGAAGCCTTCGGGGCGGCGGGGCGCGCCAGCGGCGAGGTGGTCTTCATCACATCCATGACCGGCTACCAGGAAGCCCTGACCGACCCCTCGTTCGCCGGCCAGATTCTCATCATGACCTACCCGCTGATCGGCAACTACGGGGTCAACCCCGCCGACTGCGAGTCATCCCGCATCCAGGTCAGCGCGTTCGTGGTGCGTGAGGAGTGCCGCGAACCCAGCCACTGGCTTTCGGAGGGGACGGTCCACGACTACCTGGCGGTGAACAACATCGTCGGCATCAGCGGGATCGACACGCGAGCGTTGACGCGCCGACTGCGCTCGGCCGGCGTGATGATGGGCATTGTAACCAGCGTCGACACCCCCGAAGAAGCCCTCGCTCACCTGCGGTTGGCGCCGCAGTACGGCTCAATCGACCACGTTGCCGCGGTCTCAACCCGCGATAGCGCGGCATGGAACCGCGATGGGTCCATCCCGATTGCCCTGCTCGACCTGGGAGTCAAGTTCAATATCCCGCGCCTGCTCGAGCAGCGCGGCTGCGCCGTTACGCTCTACCCGCACGACTCCATGGCGGAGGAGATCCTCGCGACCAATCCTGCCGGCCTCGTCGTCTCGCCGGGCCCGGGCGACCCAGCCATGCTCGACCACCAGACTAGTTTGCTGGCGGAGCTGGCCGGACGGCTGCCGATCCTCGGCATCTGTCTCGGCCACCAGGTGATCGGCCGGGTGTTCGGCGGCGACACCTACAAGCTCAAGTTCGGGCACCGCGGCGCCAACCACCCCGTGCGCGACGTGGATAGCGGCCGCGTCTACATCACGTCGCAGAACCACGGCTACGCGCTGGATGGCGAGGGCTTGGGCGAGGGCATTGAGGTTAAGCTCGTACACCTGAACGATGGGACAGTTGAGGGGCTCAAACACGAAAGTCGCGGTATCCTGACCATCCAGTACCATTCGGAGGCTTCGCCGGGTCCCCGCGACAGCGAATACATCTTCGACGAGTACCTGGACATGGTGCGCGAACGGGCGGGAGACACCCGTCGCGAGCTGGCCAGGCGTATTGCCTGAGGGAGAAATGACGATGAATCGTGCCAGCGTCGACGTGACCTTTCGCGAGGCGTCGCGCGCCGACGCCCGCGAGGTCGCAGCCATCATCTTCGGCATTATCTGCGAGGACGGCACGCCCTCGGGGCTGGAGCCGATGACCCGCGACCACGTGGTCGAGTGGTTCGACCGCCTCGAGGATCGCGGCGCCATCTTCCTCGCCGAAGTGGATGACCTCTCGGCTGGTTTCTCGGTCATCGAGCCCGATCCCCAGCGCGAGAACGTCGCCGTCCTGCGCGTCTACGTGCTCAAGGAGTTCCGCCAGCGCGGCATCGGCCGCGAGCTGGCCCAGGTCGCCGTCGAGTTCGCACGCGAGGCCGGCTACGAGACCGGCCGTGGGTTTATCCCTGAAAGCAACGAAGAGGCGCTCTCGTTCTTCAGCGCCGTTGCCCCGCTTGTCCAGGTCCAGGGTGGGCAGTTCCACTTTGAGCTCTAGCCGGCGGGCCAAGCCCGCCCGCGTCCTGATCCTTGGTTCCGGACCGATCGTCATTGGCCAGGCGGCCGAGTTCGACTACGCCGGGACGCAGGCCTGCAAGGCGATGCGCGAGGAGGGGATCGAGTCGATCCTCGTCAACTCCAACCCGGCGACGATCATGACCGACGAGGATGTCGCCGACCGCGTCTACATAGAACCTCTTAACGTCGCTGTGGTTAGCCGGATCATCGAGCGCGAGCGTCCGGACGCGTTGTTGCCGACGCTGGGCGGCCAGACCGGCCTCAACCTGGCAGTTGCTCTGGCTGACGCCGGCGTCCTCGACGAGTACGACGTTCGGCTCATAGGCACGCCGCTGGAGGCCATTCGGCGAGCCGAGGACCGCCAGCTCTTCAGCGACATGCTGGGCAAGATCGGCGAGCCGGAGACCGAAAGTGAAGCCGTGAGCAGCTGGGGCCAGGCCAGGACCGCCGGCGCCCGTCTCGGCCTGCCTCTGGTCATTCGGCCGGCCTACACATTGGGCGGGACGGGCGGCGGCATAGCCCACGATTGGCAGCAATTCGAACAGATCGTGAAGGCGGGGCTGGCGGCGTCGCCGATCACCCAGGTCCTCGTCGAGCGCAGCCTCCTTGGCTGGAAGGAGATCGAGTACGAGGTCGTCCGCGACGGCGCTGGCAATGCCATCACCGTTTGCAACATGGAGAACTTCGACCCGATGGGGGTGCACACCGGCGACAGCATCGTCGTGGCGCCCAGCCAGACGCTGTCCGACAAGGACTACCAGATGCTGCGCAGCTCCGCCCTCAAGATCATCGGCGAGCTGGGTATCGAGGGTGGCTGCAACGTCCAGTTCGCCCTGGCCCCGCATCCGACGGTCCTCGACTGGCGCCGCAATGGCGTGGAGCGTCCGCCGTACACGGTGATCGAGGTCAACCCCCGCGTCTCGCGAAGCTCAGCGCTGGCCTCCAAGGCGACCGGTTACCCGATCGCGCGTGTCGCCGCAAAGATCGCCGCCGGACGCACGCTCGACGAAATCCCCAACAAGGTCACGGGGCGCACTACCGCAGCCTTCGAACCAGCGCTCGACTACGTCGTGGTCAAGATCCCGCGCTGGCCCTTCGACAAGTTCGCCTTCGGCGACCGCTCGCTGGGCACGCAGATGAAGGCCACCGGCGAGGTCATGGCCATCGACCGCACCTTCGAGGCCGCCCTGCAGAAAGCGGTCAGATCCCTGGAGATAAGCGGCAGATCGCTGCTCTGGGATGGTGCCGACGAGACGGCGGAGGGCTACACGCAGGCTAACGACCAGCGCCTCTGGTACCTGATGCGTGCTCTGCGCGACGGCACGACTGTCGACGCCCTGGCGGCCGAGAGCGGGATCGACCCCTGGTTCCTCTACCGCCTGCGCAACATCGTGGCGATGGAGGCGCGCCTGCGGGATGAAGGCCTCGATCGGGGCCTCCTGCGAGACGCCAAGCGTCTGGGCTTCGGCGACGCCCAGATCGGCGCCCTGACGGGCCTGAGCGGCGAGGAAGTGCGCGAGATGCGCCTCGAGCTGGGCCTGCGTCCCGTCTACAAGATGGTCGACACGTGCGCCGGCGAGTTCGAGGCCGTGACCCCCTACTTCTACTCGACCTACGAGACCGAGAATGAAGCGCTGCCACAGGCCGGGCTGAAGGCCCTGGTCATCGGCAGCGGTCCGATCCGCATCGGCCAGGGCATCGAGTTCGACTACGCCTCCGTGCACGCAGCGTGGGCGTTGCAGAAGGCCGGCTACAGCGCCCTGATGGCGAACTCTAACCCGGAGACCGTATCCACGGACTTCGACACCAGCGACCGCCTGTACTTCGAACCCCTGGACGAAGAGGGCGTGCGCGACATCCTGGAAAACGAGGGCCTGCCACCCTCCATCGTCCAGTTCGGCGGTCAGACCGCGGTCAACCTGGCCGGTCCGCTGAGCGCACGGTCGCTGCCAATCATCGGTTCCAGCGCCGAGGCCATCGACCTGACCGAGGACCGCGCCCGCTTCGAGGAGCTGATGCGGCGCATCGGCCTGCCGCAGCCGCCGGGCTCGGCGGTGCTCGGCGTCGAGGACGCCCTGCGCACGGCGCAGCGCATCGGCTTCCCCGTGCTCCTGCGTCCCAGCTATGTCCTCGGCGGGCAGTCTATGGAGATCGTCCAGAACGAGACCGACCTCGCCCGCTACATGGAGCGGGCCGGCGCCGCCGGCCTTGGCTCCCGCCCCATCCTGATCGACAAGTACCTGGAGGGGCGCGAGGTCGAGGTCGACGCCATCTGCGACGGCGAGGATGTCTTCATCCCCGGCATCATGGAGCACATCGAGCGCGCCGGCGTGCACTCGGGCGACTCGATGGCCGTCTACCCGCCCATCCACCTGACCAACTCCGAGCGCGACCGCGTTGTGGACTACACCCGGCGCATCGGGCTGGCCCTCGACGCCCGCGGCCTGATCAACATCCAGTTCGTGGTCATGCCGGGGGATGGCTCCGGCTCACTCGTCTACGTGCTCGAGGCCAACCCACGCGCCAGCCGCACGGTGCCTTTCCTCTCCAAGGTGACGGGCGTGCCGATTGTCGAACTGGCGGTCAACATCATGCTTGGCAAGACCTTGCGCGAGCAGGGCTGGGAAGGCGGGCTCTGGCCGGAGCGGGACCTCGTCGCCATCAAGGCGCCGGTCTTCTCCATGGCCAAGCTCGTCGGGGTTGACACGCACCTTGGCCCGGAGATGAAGTCCACGGGCGAGGTGATGGGTGTCGACCGCACGTTCCAGGCGGCGCTGGCCAAGGCGCTGATGGCCGCCGGCCTGATGCTCCCCGCCCAGGGCTCGATCCTGCTCTCGGTCGCCGACCACAACAAGATGGAGGCGGTGCCCATCGTGCGCAGGCTGGCCGGCGCCGGCTACCGTCTCTACGCTACAGAGGGGACGGCCGCGCTGATCCGCGCCGACGGCATCGCCGTCGAGACCGTACACAAGATCCAGAGCGACGAGCACCCGAACGTCGTCGAGGTCATTACCGAGGGGTTGGTCGACGGCGTGATCAACACGCCTGAGGGCAGGCTGGTGGCGACTCTGCGCGACGGCTTCCAGATCCGGCGGGCAGCCACAGAGGCGCGTATCCCCTGCTTCACCTCGATCGACACGGCTGCGGCAGCGGTCGAGGCGCTGGTCCATGGCGTGGCCACGTACACGGTGGCCCCCCTGCCGGAGTATCGGGAGCCCCGCGCGGCGAGCGTCCCCGCTTGAACCAGGGCCACGCCCGCGTCCTCTCGACGGAGCTGGTCTACGAGGACACTTACCTCCAGTGGTACTCCGAACCCTCTATCGGAGCCGCGGCGGAGGTCGGCCAGTTCGTTATGTTGCGCTGTCGCGGCGACGACGAGATGGACCCCCTGCTTCCCCGCGCGATGAGCTTCCATCGGGTGCGCGACGCGCAGGGTGAGCGGCAGTGGTCGATCCTCTTCACGGTGGTCGGGCGCGGCACCCGCTGGCTCTCACAGCGCAAGGCCGGCGACAGGGTCTTCGTCTACGGCCCTTTGGGCCGTGGGTTCAAGGTCCGCGCCAATTCGCGGAACCTGCTGCTGGTCGGCGGCGGCATCGGCATCGCGCCGCTGCTCTGGCTGGCCGACGAGGGCGTGGCGCAGGGCAAGAACGTGACGCTGCTGGCCGGGGCACGGCGGGCCTCGATGCTCTATCCCGAGCAGCTCTTGCCGCCCGAAATCGAGCTCGTCGCCACCACGGAGGACGGCTCGCTCGGCCGCAAGGGCCTGGTCAGCGAGCCCTTCGCCGAGTACCTGCCGTGGTGCGACCAGGCCTTCGCCTGTGGGCCCAACCCGATGTTCAAGTCACTGGCCGAGGTTCGCCGCAAGGCGGGCCTGCGACGGCCCGTGCAGATACTGATGGAAGAGCGGATGTGCTGTGGGACGGGGATTTGCTATAGCTGCGCTATCTTCGCGCGCAAGGGCGTGCGGCTGGTCTGCAAGGATGGCCCAATGTTCGAGATACACGAGGTGTTCTGATGCTTGAAGACGGAATTGGCCTGATCGGCATGGTTTCCCTGGTCACTGCCTACCTGCTCAACCTGGCCGGGAGGATGCGGCCGGACGGTATGGTCTACCAGCTGATGAACCTCGTGGGCGCGGGCATCCTCGGCTGGTACGGGTTTGCCAAGGAGACCTATATTTTCGTCGGACTGGAGGCGGTCTGGGCGGCTGCGGCGCTGCATGCTATCGTCACAAGGCACACCTCCCGAGACGATGCCGCGGCTTGATCACTTTGCCCCTGCAAAGTGGATAACTTTGTTGACGCGGCCTCACGCAACGACCCCGGCAGAGACCTAGTCTTGCTGTACCTCAGGTGGCGACGCTACCGATGAGGCTTCGCGAAACCGTGACGAACCGGCTTGCCGGGGAGTCGCGAAATCGAGAAGCGTAATCGGCCGGCGTAACGCCTGGGGTATTTCTTTGCCCTCCGCGACGAGGAAGCGATCAGGCCGCGGGGCCGTCTCAAGCATCGATCTGACTAACCTCCACCGATGTAGGGATGGGTTGCAGATTGATTACGGCACCATACCTTCGAGCTCGGTCTGCAACCAACCCCTACGCCCCGAATGACGACTAACGCCCGTTAATGTCGCTACGAAGTTGCAGACGGACCACTCACGTCCGAGACGCTCGATTCTGGAATCGGTTCGCATAACTCGGTCTGCAACCCACCCCCACGCCACGACGGGCGACTCATAGCCGGTCAAGGTCGACACGGCCCGACAGGGTCGGGCCTGGTCGTTGCCGCCGGCGTCGGCAAAATTGTGGAAAATTTGGCGCCGGGTTCAGCCCGCCCGCTCTATCCTGCTAAAGCCTCGGGCAGCCGAAACCCAGAGAGGCTTCGCGAAAGCGGCACGTAGGTGGCGAGCGCCAGTCCGGTACCGAGTGCCGAATCCACGAAGCGCCGACGGGTTCGTCTCCCGGGGCGTTTTGTCGCCTGGTTCAGGCTTATGCGCTGATGGGCTCCCCGTTAATGCGCGGCGTTGTCTTGTCCGGGGGACGCTCACCCTCACCCTGCCCTCTCCCTCAAGGGAGAGGGGTCAGGAAGGCTAAGTGATCCGTGGGAGGATCGAGCCCATCTCGATGAATTCGTCGGCCGAGGTCCGCAGCTCCGCCGCGGTGCTCTGGGCAAAGGCGACAACCTCGACGCGCACTCCCTTGCTCTCAACTAGCTCGACGAGCCGGCGGAAATCGCCGTCGCCGGAGACGAGGCAGACCACGTCCAGGCGGTCCGCCATGATTAGCACGTCCATGGCAAGCTCGACATCGAAGTTGGCCTTGATCGAGCCATCGGCGAAGCGCTTGAGCGGCTTGGTCACGATCTTGTAGCCGCGGTCGACGAAGGGCTGGACGAAGCGCTGCGTCTCCAGCGCCTGCGTCGGGTCGTCGCTGATCGGGGCGTAGGCGCTGGCCCTGACCATCTCGCGTCCCGCGCTCAGGATGTCGAGCAGCTTGCCAAAGTCGATGCGGGCGCGCAGTCGGTCGGCGGTGTAAATGATGTTGGGCACATCGACGAAGACTCCGACCCGCGGCATGCGGCTGCCGACACCAGCACCGGTGTCAAGGCGGCCAGCAAGGGCTTGCAGCGAGCTGCTCACGCCCTCAAGGGCTGCCGCTTGCCGGCCGGCGAGGTCCTCGAGGGCTGCGGTCTGCCTCATTAGCAGCTCCGCCAGCACGCGGTTGTCCGGCGAAAGCGCTGAAATATCGGGCGCCGGCTGTCGCTGCTCGCCTTGTGCGGTTGCGGTTGCCGTCGCGCCACCGCGGCCGCCACGACCTCTACGGCTGCGCGGCGCTGCCGGTTTCTTCTCTTCGTCAGGCGGCTGTTCCAGCGGCGCGTTGGCTGAGTCTTGCGGGCCTGCCGCGCGCGGCTCTGTCTGGTCGCTGGCCTCGCGCGGGCGCGCCGGGCGTCTGCGGCGACGCGCCGGGGTCGGGCGCTCGCCCTGCTCGAGGCGGTCACGGTCCTCGCCGGACGGCGTTGGGGGGCTGTCGACAGGGGCCTGCACGGGCGCGGTCTCGACCCTGGCGGGGCGGGTTCCGGCCGGTGGTGGAATCACCTGCCAGCTGAAGTTGGGCTCGGGTTCGGCTTCTTTCTTGGGGCGACGAAAAAGATTCATTAACTCGCGCTCCCCGCATATTGCAGCACGCTGAGGCGCGCCGCCACCCGCTCGGCGATGTCGATCAGCGCGCGGGCCTGTGGCGAGTCCGGGTCGGTGGCAACGATCGGCGCGCCGATGTCCCCGCCCTGGCGGATTCCGGGATGGATGGGGATCTCGCCCAGGAAGTCGAGGCCAAGCTCCTCAGCCGCGACGCGGGCGCCGCCGTGACCGAAGATCTCGGTCCGCTCATTGCAGTGGGTGCAAACGAAGTAGCTCATGTTCTCGACGATGCCGAAGACCGGCACGCCCAGGCGCTCGAACATCGCCACCGCCTTGGTGGCGTCCTCGATCGAGACTTCCTGGGGGGTGCTGACGATGACAGCGCCGGAAATTGAAGCGTCCTGGGCCATGCTCATCGAGGCGTCGCTGGTGCCCGGCGGCAGGTCGATGATCAGATAGTCGAGCTCGCCCCAGGGCACGTCGTGCATCAGCTGGCGCACCGCCGAGCCGATCATCGGGCCGCGCCAGACAACCGGCATGCCTTTCTGCAGCACGAAGCCGATGGAAGCGACCTGCACGCCGTAGCGCTCCACCGGGTGCATGCCTTCCTGGGCCTGAATACCGGCTTCGACGCCGGTCATGGTTGGGATGTTGGGGCCGGTGATGTCGGCGTCCATCAGGCCGACGCGCGCGCCCGTCTGGGCCAGGGCCACGGCGAGGTTCACCGCGACGGTGCTCTTGCCGACGCCACCCTTGTTGCTGGCGACGGCGATGACGTTGCGCACGCCCTCGATCGGCTTGCCCGCGCCCATCCCCGACGAAGAGCGGACGTCGGCGCCCATCTCTACGTCGATGTTCTTGATTGAGGGCAGGGCGAGTAGGGCGGTTTCGACCTCCTGCTTCAACTGGTCCCGCACCGGACAGGCCGGCGTCGTTAGGACGACTCTCAGGGCGACATCGCCGCCGGTGATCTTTATGTCCTGCACGAATCCGAGGTCGACGATCGACCTGTGAAGGTCGGGGTCGGTGACTCCGCGTAGTGCTTGCAAAACGGCCTCAGGTGTTAGCTGGCCGTTGCCGTTCTCGTTCAATCCTTCTCCTAACTGGTTGTCAGCGATGGCTCAGACGGAGGTGGCGACAGCGCTCGGCGCGGCCGCGGCCTTGATGCTCTGAGGCTCGATGACGAATCGGCAGCACTCGCTTCCGGCGCAAAGCGAACGCTCGTGGAATACGTTCTCGCCAACCAGCTTCTGCATCAGAGTCAGATGCCAGTGGCAGATGTTTGGGTTCGAGTCGACGAGCTTGTGGTAGGCGCAGTTGTAATCCCGCACCTCCCAGCCCTCGGCGGTCTTCTCGCACTCGGCGAAGCCGCTCTCCTCTTGGAGGAGCTCGGTGAGCAGGGCGACGCGCTGCGCCAGGTCTTTGTTCTCGAAGCGGCCCCGGTGGTCAGCCGCCACGCGCTCAGCAACACGTTCCAGCACGAGGGCCTGCCTACCGCCGGAATCGAGCATGGCCAGGTCGGCCGGCTCGAGGGCAGCGACCTCACGCAGAATGAGCTCGGCCAGCACGTCATAGCGCCGGGGGAACGTCTCGTCGCCACGCGGTGACAGTGAGTACACGAAGTGGGGGCGGCCCGTCGCGCGGCGCACCTCTCGCGTGTCGACCAGACCGTCGCGCTCGAGCTGGGTCAGGTGTTGCCTGATGGTCATCGAGGCCAGGCCGAGAGCGCGCGTAAGCTCGTCTACACTGCTGCCGCCGGAACGTTTGAGGAGTGCGAGTATCTGGCTCTTGGTCGAGTTGGCTTTAAGTTTGGCCACGCGCTAAGGCGATTGTACGCCTCGCGATTCTTAATGTCATTTAAACACTAAATACAGCGAAAACCCATGCCAACAATTGATACAATTGAAACAGAGGCAAAACCAATTCGGGCGTTCGCTCGTTTAATTTGTGAGGAAGAGAAGAGAATGAGAAAGGGTCAGTTCGTGTCAGAGCGAAAAGAAGAGAAGACGACGCCTGCCGGTCTGGTGGACGACTCGCCCCGCTGCCGTCACCACTGGGTTATCGAAGCGCCCAACGGCGCCATCAGCACCGGAAAGTGCAAGACCTGTGGGACAGTACGCGACTTCAGCAATGCCGGCGAGACTATCTGGGAGCACCGCGGGATGAACGCCAGCGCCGCCCCCAAGAAGTCCACCCCCGCACTGGTCGACTAACCGCCAGGCATAACGCAGCAGGCGCCCCCGCCGCGGCGGAGGCGCCTCTCTTTATACTCCTTGTGATGCCAGCGCTGGCCGTCGAGATACGCGGAGAGAAGCGCTCGCTGCCATTGCGCAACCCCGTCATGGTGGCCTCGGGTACCTTCAGCAACGGGCTCGAGTATGCCCGCGTAATCGATATCGAGCGGCTGGGCGCCATCGTCAGCAAGGGCGTGACGCCGAGGCCGCGCCACGGCAACGAGACCCCACGCACCGTCGAGACAGCGGCTGGCATGCTGAACTCGATCGGCCTGCAGAACATCGGCGTCAGCGCGCTGATCAAAGAAGTCGCGCCGATCTGGGCCCGCTGGGACGTCCCGGTCATCGTCAACATCGCTGGGGCTGATCCCGAGGAGTTCGCGCTGCTGGCCGCACGCCTGGAGGGCGTCGACGGCGTCGCCGCGCTGGAGATCAACGTCAGCTGCCCCAACGTCTCGCACGGGCTCGACTACGGCCAGGACCCGGTGATGGCCGCCGAGGTGGTCGCCGCGGTCTCCAGCGCCAGCACGCTCCCCCTGATCGTTAAATTGACGCCCAACGTCACGGACGCCAGCGAAGTCGCCGAGGCGGTAGCGGCGGCTGGGGCTTCGGCGCTGACCGTAGCCAATACGTTCCTCGGCATGGCCATCGATGTCCAGCGCCGGCGGCCGGTGCTTCCGGGCGTGTTTGGCGGCCTTTCCGGGCCGGCGATCAAGCCGCTGGCCCTGCGGTTCGTCTACGAGGTATCGCAGGCGGTAGAGATACCCGTGATCGGCTGCGGAGGCATTATGTCAGGGCTCGACGCCGTGGAGTACCTGATGGCCGGGGCGACAGCCGTCCAGGTCGGCACGGCCACCTTCCAGGACCCCCAGCGCCCCCTCCAGGTCCTCGACGAGCTCACCGCCTTCCTCGAAGGGGAGGGCGTTAAAGACGTAGCCGAGATCATCGGCGCGGCGCAGGTCGGGCGCCCTGGCGCCGGGTTGCCGGCGGCGCGGCCCGTAGCTGAAGCGCTATCCTGAGCCCGCAGCGCACGGGGTGTAGCTCAGCCTGGTAGAGCGCCTGGTTTGGGACCAGGAGGCCCCCGGTTCGAATCCGGGCACCCCGACCAAGAAATCGCGTAGGAGTGCAGTATGACCGTCAAAGTTCGCTATATCGTCAAGAACGTCGACGAGGCGATTCCGTTCTACACCGAGCGGCTTGGCTTTGCGGTCGATATGCATCCGGGGCCGGGCTTCGCCGCGCTCTCGAGGGGTGACCTTCAGCTCCTGCTCAACCAGCCGGGCGCCGGCGGCGCCGGCCAGTCGATGCCCGATGGCACAGCGCCGGCCCCGGGCGGCTGGAATCGAATCCAGATCGAGGTGGCTGACCTGTCCACAACCGTCGCAGAGCTGCAAGCAGCGGGTGCCCGTTTCCGCAGCGAGATCATAAAAGGCTTTGGAGGGAACCAGGCGCTCCTCGAGGATCCGTCTGGCAACCTGGTCGAGCTATTCGAGCCGCCGAGCCGCGACTGATCTTCAGGTCGGCGCTGAGCCACGCGAAATTCGGCCAGGATAGCGGTTCGATTCCGCCCGAAAGGGCGGCCGTGTCGGAATGCCCGGGACCGTCCTCTACCTGCGTGGGACACGACCGTTATCCTAGAGTCGAGATTCCTCGGAGGGAGGTGCTAGGGGACATGGAAGTAACTCTTCGTGATGGCGAAAGCCAGGAGGGCCTGCTCACGCGCTTTAAGAAAAGCGTCGAGCGCAGCGGCCTGCTCCGCGAAATGAAGTCCAAGCGCTACTTCGTCTCCCGCTCCGAGAAGGACCGCATTGCCGCCCGCAACGCGATCCGCCGCGAGGCCAAGAACCGCCGCCGCTCCGAAGGACGGAACGGCTAGGCTTCAGCCAGCAATTCAGCGGCGTCCAGCTTCTTGAACAGGGGCTGCGGCGCCGCTAACTTTTGTCCGGCGGGCACCTCGACGTAGCTCCACTCCAGGTCGTCGACTGAACCCTGGAAGCCGAGATAATCGTGCAGCTGCTGGCTGCTGAACGGCAGGAACGGGTACAGCGCGGTCTTGAGGACGCCGATCGCCTGGATGGCCGTCCACAGGGCGCTCCCGGCGGCCTCCCGGTCGTCCTTGATCGCCTTCCAGGGCGCAGTCTCATCCAGGAACTGGTTGACTGTCCCGGCGTAGGCCATCGCGGCCTGCAGGCCAGCCCGGAAGCGGCATAAACCGAGCTCGGCGCCGACAACCCGCAGCATCTCACCGCCGGCGCTGACCAACCGCAGCGAAGCCTCGCTGCGATCCCCCGGCTCCGGCACCGCCTCGAAGTTGCGGACCGTGAAGGTCAGCACACGGTTCACCAGGTTGCCCCAGGTCGCCACCAGCTCGTCGTTGTTGCGACGGATCAGGTCGGCGTCGTCGAAGGACGAGTCCTGGAGCTCCGGCATCGTCGCCGCCAGGTAGTAGCGCAGCGCGTCGGGGTCAAAGCGCTGCAGGTAGGCCGGGAGAAAGGGCGCGGTGCCCCGGCTCGTGGAGGCTTTAGCGCCTTTGAAGTTGACGTACTGGTTGGCCGGAACGTCGTAGGGCAGCTGCAGCGACGGCTCGCCATAGGCGTCGCCGGCGCCCATCAGAATCGCCGGCCAGATCAACGTATGGAAGGGGATGTTGTCCTTGCCGATGAAGTAGTAACTGCGGGCCTCGTGGTTCTGCCACCATTCCCGCCAGCGCTCCGGTTCCCCGCGGTTCCGGGCCCACTCGATGGCGGCCGAGAGGTAGCCCATCACCGCCTCTATCCAGACGTAGATGCGCTTGTCCTCGTAGCCCTCGGCCGGGACGGCGATGCCCCAGTCGAGGTCTCGGGTGATAGCCCGGTCGGGCAGGCCCTCGTTGACGATCCCCTGCGACCAGCTGTAGACCGGCCGGCGCAGGATGTCGGCCTTGCTGGTCAGCCACTCGCCCAAAGGCTTGTTGAAGGCGGAGAGGCGCAGGAAGAGGTGGCGGGACTGGCGGATCTCCGGAGTCGAACCGTCGATCCGGCACTTCGGGTCGATCAGGTCGGTCGAGTTCAGCGTCCGCCCGCAGTTGTCGCACTGGTCGCCGCGCGCGCCCTCGTAGCCGCAGTGCGGGCAGGTGCCCTCGACGTAGCGGTCGGGCAGGAAGCGCTTGTCCACAGGACAGTACCAGAGCGGCATCTCGTCCTCGTAGACGTGGCCGTTCTTCATCAGCGTGGCGAACAGGCGCTGGGAGACCTCGGCGTGATTGTCGGTGTGCGTGCTGGTAAAGAGGTCGAAGGTTATCCCCAGGTCCTGCCAGCTCTGCAGGAACTCGGCCTGGTAGCGGGCGGCGAGCTCCTCGGTGGCGATGCCCTCGGCCTCGGCGCGCACCGTCACGGGGGTGCCGTGGGCGTCGGAGCCGGAGACCATGAGGACGTCGTTGCCGGCGGCGCGCTGGTAGCGAGCGAAGATGTCGGCGGGCAGGTAGGCGCCGGCGATCTGCCCGAGGTGGAGAGACCCATTGGCGTAAGGCCAGGCGACGGCGACGAGGATTTTTTGGCTCATGAGTCGAAGGAGCGGCCTTTCCGGCCGCTTCTAGCAGGATAGAGCCCTCTAACCCCCGCCGTATGATGGAGCGGTGACATCGCCGCCCCTGGCGCCACCCCAGATCACGCTGGACGACATCGTCGACGCCCGAGAGCGCGCCCGCAGCCTCGTCCGGCACACGCCCCTGCTGCACAGCGCGGCACTGAGCGAGATGACCGGCTGCGACATCTGGTTTAAGGCCGAGTGCCTGCAGCGCACCGGCTCGTTTAAGGTACGCGGCGCCGGCAACCGCATCGCTCTCTTGACCGCCGCCGAACGCCAGCGTGGCGTGGTGGCCGCCTCGGCCGGCAACCACGCCCAGGGCGTGGCGATAGCGGCTTCGGCCGCCGGCGTCGAGGCGACCATCGTCATGCCGACCATCGCCCCACTGGCCAAGGTGGAGGCCACGCGCAGCTACGGCGCCCAGGTCGTCCTTGTCGGGCAGGATTACGCCGCCGCGGCCGAGTACGCACACGAGGTGTCTGAGCGCGCCGCGGGGCCCATCCTCATCCACGCCTTCAACGACGCCGCCGTCATCGCCGGCCAGGGCACCCTCGGCCTCGAGATTCTCGAGGACACCCCCGACGTCGCCAACGTCGTCATTCCTGTCGGCGGAGGCGGCCTAGCCGGGGGTACAGGGCTCGCCCTGAAAACGCAGAATCCCGCGATCAAGGTCTACGGCGTGCAGGCGGCGGCGGCCCGCGGCGTGGCTCAGTCCCTCATCGAAGGCCGCCTCGTATCGATTACGCCGGGTGCTACGCTGGCCGACGGCGTGGCCGTCTCGCAGCCGGGCGAGCTCACGCTGCCCCTCCTCCAGCGCCACCTCGACGGGATGGCAACGGTAGACGAGGAAGAGATCAGCCAGGCCATCGTCTTCATGCTCGAGCGCTCCAAGCTGGTGGTGGAGGGAGCGGGCGCGATAGGCGTCGCTGCGGCGATGCACGCCAAGCTCAAGCTCAAGGGAAAGACGGTCATCGTACTGACCGGCGGGAACCTCGACATCAACGTGCTGGCGCGGATCGTCGAGCACGGCCTGACGCACGCCGGCCGCTACTTCGACCTCAGGGTCGGCCTCGACGACCGGCCCGGCCGGCTCTCTCAGCTCCTGCAGTCAATCGCCGACGGGGGCGCCAATGTGATCAGCGTCGAGCATCAGCGGGCCGGCATCGACCTCGCCGTCGGCCGTGTGGCCGTAGACCTGATCCTTGAGGTGCGCTCCCGTACCCACGGTGAAGAGCTTGTCGGCAGTCTCTGCAAAAGCGGCTTCGTGCGCACGACTGACGACAAATCGCTCCACCTCGTCCCCGCCGACTGGCAGTAGGGGCCTGTTTGAAAGAGCCACACCGGGTTTCCGTACGACTTTGCAATGACGCCCACTGATCGTGTCAGCAGTAGGAGGTCAGTTAAATGGCACACGGACACGGACACGACGACGGGACAGCAGCCGGCTTTAACGCCGGATTGTTGCTCGGGCTCGTCGTAGTCCTGGTATTGGTAGTAGTCGGCATACTGCTCCTGGCGGGCGCGTTCGACAGCGACAACGACGGCGACATCGACGTTGACGTCGACGCCGACGGGGATGGCGGCGGCGAGGAAGAACCACCGGCAGAGGAAGGCACCCCCGAGGGCGGCATCATAATCGAGGGCTTCCGGATGACGACGCCGGCGTAGAGTTCCTGGCGAAAAACCGCGCGAAGGCCGGAGGTTTCACCCCGGCCTTCGTGGCGTTCTGCGCCGTCGATCCCGTACGCAACGCGGGCCGGCAACGTCACGGCGGGTCAAGACCTCCCACGGTAGGGGAAGGTATGGCCCTCATAAAGGGGTCGTTCCCATCAAGTGAGCCGCCATCTCGGTAAGGGACAATTCTCGGCACAAGGGCCATACCTTCCCCTACATCGCGGCTCAGACGACCAGGCGCGGGTCGCCCCCACGACGGCGACAACTTGCCCTAACCTTCGCGCATGACGCCCGGCGCCTTCGACACGCACGCACATATCCAGTTCGAGCAGTTCGATGCCGACCGGGATGAGGTCTTGGAACGCTGCTGGGACGCCGGCATGGCGGGCATGCTGGTGGTCGGCACAGACATCCCCAGCTCGCTAGCAGCTATCGAGCTCGCGGAGAGAGACGAGAGGCTCTGGGCCACCGCCGGCGTCCACCCGCACGACGCCTCCGACTACTCCGAGGAGGCCGAAGACAATCTGCGAGCAATGGCAGAGTCGGGCAAGATCGTGGCACTCGGAGAGGTGGGCCTCGACTTTTACCGTAACCTCTCGACACGTGACGCCCAGGAGAATGCCTTCCGCCGGCAGCTCGCCCTGGCCGCCGAGTACGACCTGCCGGTGGTGATCCACACACGGGAGGCGATCGACGAGGCCACCGAGATCCTGACCAGATGGGTGGAGACGCTCCCTGCCTTCCGCAGCCGCCCACCCGGCGTCATGCACTGCTTCAGCGGCGACCTGGCGCAGGCCGAGCGCCTCGTGGCGCTGGGCTTCCTGATCTCTATCCCGGCCACCATCACCTACCCGAAGAACGACGAGCAACGCCGGGTGGCCGCGGCGCTGCCGCTTCATTCCCTGGTCGTGGAGACAGATTCGCCCCACCTCCCGCCCCAGCACCTGAGGGGCAAGCGCAACGAGCCTCGCGAGGTGCTGGCAGCCATCGCCGAGGTAGCGCGAGTACGCGGCCAAGCCCAAGATGAGATCGTGACGGCTACCACCCGCAACGCGCGCCGCCTGCTGGGCCTGTGACCCCGAGCACCCAGGAGCTCTATGGGCCGGCGCAGGCGGACCTGCAAAAGGTCGAGCACGTCCTCGATGAGCTCACGCGCCTCGACAACTTCCCCGGCCTCGCCGACATGCTGCGCGTCGTCCTCGCCGGTGGTGGTAAGCGCCTGCGCCCGACCATAGCGTTGCTCTCCGGCACCTTCGGCGAGTACCGCGCCGACCTGCTCGTGGCCCTCGCCTCAGCCATCGAGCTGCTGCACACGGCCACCCTTGTTCACGATGACGTGATCGACAAAGCCGACACGCGCCGCGGCCGCGAGACGGTGAGCAGTGTCTTCGACAACGGCCCGGCCGTGATGCTGGGCGACTACATGTTCGCCCACGCCGCCGAGCTGGTGGCGACGACCGGCAACATCCGCGTCATCCGTCTTTTCGCCGCCACCCTGATGAAGCTGGCCAGCGGCGAGATCAACCAGGACCTGAGCGCCTACGACTCCCGCGGGACGCTCAAGAACTACTTCACACGCATCGGGGGCAAGACCGCCTCCCTCTTCTCCGCCGCCGGCGAGGGCGGCGCCGTGGTGGCCGGGGCGCCCGAAGAGCATGTGACGGCGACCCGCGACTACGGCTACAACCTCGGCATGGCCTTCCAGATCGTCGACGACATCCTCGATTTCAGCGGCGACGAGGCGGAGATGGGCAAACCGGTGGGCAGCGACCTCATGCAGGGGACGTTGACTTTGCCGTCGCTGCTACTCATGGAGAGGGAGCCCGGCAACAACGCGGTCGAGCGCCTGTTTGCCGACCGCCGTGATGGCGACCTGCAGGCGGCCCTGGCCGCGATTAACGACTCCGACATCCTCGAAGAGTCCTACGTCATTGCCCGTCGCTTTAGGGATGATGCCGAAAAGGCGCTTCAGGCCCTGCCCCTCAGCGATGCCCGTCGGACGATGGTGCAACTGCTCGATTACGTGCTCGCCCGCAGCTCCTGATCAGTCGACGACGACGATCACGCCCTGCATCTCGGCGTAAAGCGCGTCGACGTAGGTGAAGCGCCCGTTGTCAGGAAAGATCAGCTCAAAGCGTACACCCAGTGGCCCATTCTCAAGCAGCAGCCCCGAATGAAAGAACTCGCCGGATACGAACTCGAAGTCGCCGAGGGCGACGTTGAGGATCTCCGGATTGAGGACGCGACGCGCCTCGCCGTTGGGCAGCGTCTCAGCCAGCTCAAAGATCGGCGGCTCGCCGAAGGTTATCGTGTGCGGCTCGCGGGCTGAATTGAGCCAGGTGACCGTGTCGCCCTGTCCGATCTCAAGCTCCTCAGGTATGAAGAGGCGAACGTCGGCGTGGTCGGTCGAGAACCCGGCGATAACTTCCCAGGCCGTGGTCTCGTTCGGGCCGTCGGCGGACTGCGGGCCGTCGTCGCGCAGGCTCTGAATCTGGTCCTCGGCCTCCTCCACGTGGCCCTGGCGTTCCTCGCGGGCCTGCTCGTCGATCGCCGCCTGGTCGGGCACGGCGCTGCTGTCGTCCACGACGTTCACCGTCCCCGTCATCTGGCTGTGCACCAGGCATTGGTAGTCATAGGAGCCAGCGGCGCTGAAGGTTATGGCCGGTCCATCAGCCTCGGCCTCACCGAAGAAGCCCGAGCTCAGGAGTAAGCTGCCGTCGTAGGACGCGGGCAACGGACTGGGCTGGGGGTTCACCACCAGGGGATTGAGGACCGCGTCGGCGGGGCTGCTGGGCTCCGGGACGATCAGCGCAAAGGGCTCGGCACCGCCGAGAAATGAGACGGTATGGCGGTCGGAGGCGGCCTCCCAGCGAATCGTGTCGCCGACCCGGATTGTGATCTCCTCAGGCAGGAAGGCCCGCACCTGGACTGGCCCCTCCTCGCCGCCGGCCACTACGGTCACAGTGGCGGGTTCAGCCGACAAGGTTGCTTCCGGCGTTGAGGGTGGTGTGTTGGTGGGGCCGGGCGTCTGTGAGGCATCGTCGTCGTCACCGCCGCACGCCCCGAGGGCCAGCGCGACAGAGGCGAGCCCGCATATAGCGGCGAGCCGGCAAGCCTTGATCCGCTGGACGAACTGGTTGTTTGCGCGAAGCCTGTTAACCCTCACCCTGTCCTCTCCCACGATGGAGAGGGGATTCTTGTGGCCGCCGCGAGCCACGCTCGCCCCGCAATCAAAAGCCCCTGGCCTTACCCTTCATCGCCCGCCGCTCACGCGGGCTGAGCTCACGCCTGACCTTGCGCAGCTGCTGGCGTTCGGACATCTTCTGCTCTTTGCGCTCGACCCTGTCGCCCTTGCTCAGCTTGCGGCGCTCGCGCGGCTTCAAGAGCTCCTGGTGCTCGTTAGCGCGGACGCCGCGCGGGCGGTCCTTAACCTCGACGCCGCGGTGCCAGAACGTCCCCTTATCGGGAATGCGGCGGGGATAGCCGTCGCGCATGGTAAAGGCCATGAACGAGGTCGGCATGATGCGCTGCGATTCGCCGTTGCATTCGGGGCAGGGCGATGGCTCGCTCGACTCACGCATGGTGCGGATGGCCTCGAAGATGCCATCGCAGGGTTGGCAGAAGTATTCGTAGATGGGCATTAACGGTCCTTAACAGGAGGGTTCTTGATTGTTGGGAGGCCCGGCGCTCGGGGTCAAGCCCGAGGGGTGAAAAATGCCGGCAACTGAACACGGACGCCTGTAAGTGCTTACGGAGTTTGTCCCTTGGATGCAGAGCGCCGTTCACCCTCACCCTTGCCCTTGCCCTCTCCCTCAAGGGAGAGGGGAGGACCTTCGCCCGGCGGCGCGCCGCCGGGGGTAAGCATCTGTGCTAGCCCGGGACACTGGTGGAGATAGGCGGCGCGGTGGCCAGGGCGCGCTGCTCCTGGCGCTGTACATCCCGCAGAAAGGCGGCGGAGCGCACCTCCAGGTCGAGGCTGTAGTTGATCTGGTCGCGCACGTGTCGCTCCAGTTCGGCGCGAAGCTGGGCGTCAACGGCTACCTGGCCGACCGTCGCCAGGCTCACGCGCTGCATCAGCCGCATCATTTTGAGCGCGTTGACCGAGAGAGGGCCGCTGATCGGCGTATCGACGCGGCAGGCCGGGCAGAGCGCGCCCCCGGCGTGTCCGCTGTAGTAGTTGGTTTCTTCCAGCAGGCGCTTGTCGCAGGCTGCGCACGAGTCCAACTGGGGCCGGTAGCCCAGCTCGTTCAGCAACTGCATCTCGAAGTAGCGCAAGACCGTGTCCGGAGCGGACTCGCGCTTATCAAGGTTCTGCAGCATCTCGACCAGCAGCGTGAAGGTCGGGAAGCTGTCCATCGAACGATCAGTGAAGCGCTCGACCAGTTCGGCGGCATAGAGGGCGCGGCTGACGAGCGAAAGGTCCTCCCGCATGCCTCGGAAGTTCTCCAGGAGCTGGGCTTGCGAAACGATGTCGAGATTGCGCCCACGGTGCAACAGGAGGTTGCAGTGCGACAGCACCTCGACGTGGCCGGCCAGGCGGCTCTTCGTGCGGCGCACACCCTTGGCCACGGCCTCGACCCGCCCGTAATTAGGCGTGAAGAACGTGATGATCTTGTCAGCATCCCCCAGGCGGCGCTGGCGCAGGACAATCGCCTCAGTCGAATAGGTGCGACTGCCGGGCATTAGATGTCCTGCCGGCCCTCGAGGGCCCGCGACAGCGTGATGTCGTCGGCGTACTCGAGGTCGCCGCCAACGGGCAACCCGCGCGCCAGCCGCGTCGCCCGGATGCCCAGTGGCTGCAGGAGGCGGGCGATGTACATGGCTGTAGCCTCGCCTTCGAGCGTGGGGTTGGTGGCCACGATAACTTCACCCACCTCGCCGCCCTTCAGGCGGGCCAGGAGCTGCGCCACTCGCAGCTGCTCGGGACCAACACCGTCCATCGGCGAGATGACGCCGTGGAGGACGTGGTAGAGCCCGCGATAGCCGGTTCTTTCCAAGGAGAGGATGTCCAGCGGTTCGGCTACCACGCAGATGCTCGTGTGGTCGCGCTGGCTGTCGCCACAGACGGCGCAGGGGTCCGTGTCCGTGATGTTCTGGCAAACGGAGCAGAAGAAGACCTTGTCCTTGGCCTCCGTGATCGCCGAAGCCAGCGACGCGGCCTCTTCGCGGCTGACGCGCAGGACGTGGTAGGTCAGGCGCTGGGCGCTCTTGGGCCCGATCCCGGGAAGCTTGTGGAAGGCTTCGATCAGCCGCGCAACAGGCGCGGCGGCAGAGGAAACGGGGTCGGGCACGAATTACCTCGGGAGGGGCCGAAAGTGATGAGGCGCCTCAGCCAATTATAGGCCGCCAGCCCTAGCCGAGGCCCGGTATGCCGAGCCCGCCGGCCAGCGGACCCAGGAACTTCTGCTGCAACCCCTGAGCGTTGTCCATGGCTTCGGTTATCGCAGCCAGGATCAGATCCTCGAGCATCTCGACATCCCCGGGGTCGACGACCTCGGGGTCGATCTTGATCGACTGTATCTTCATGCCGCCGGTCACCACGACCTTCACCGCGCCACCGCCCGAGGTCCCCTCAGCGGTCGCGCTCTGCAGCTCTTCCTGGGCCTTCTGCAGCTGCTCCTGCAGCTCCGCTACCTGCTTCATCATGTTTGGGTTGAGGCCGCCGCCCCCACCGCCAAAAGATCGCCCCATCCTAGCCTCCTTCGACCAATTTACCGCCAAGATCGATAGCCTCGCGCACCAGGTGGCCGCCTCCCGCGCCGCCCGTTACCGGACGTAGGTCGGGCTCGCTGACATCCGGCCTATGGATGCAACGCACCGTCAGCTCGGGGCCAAAGAGCGAGCGCACGGCCTCCTGCAGCATGACCAGGAAGTGCCCCTCGCGCCCCGTCATGATCTGGTCGGCGTGGAACTTGTGGCGAAAACCGAGAATGACCACCCCATCGTCGTAGCCGCAGACATCGCAGGTGCCGGTAAGCATCCCCTTGAGCCGGAAGTCGCGCTTCTTGGTCTCGTCAAGGAGCTCACGCCAGCGCCCGCGGATGGCCAGCACCATCTCGGAGTCGGCGCCGGGCACCGGGGCCATCGGCTCCGCCGCGCCGTTCGAGACCAACGCCCGCGGGGCCTGGCGCATCGGCGACGCCTGTGGGCGCATCGCCGGGCGCTGGGGCTGCATAGGCCGTCCCGCTTGGACCGGCTGTGGCGCCCGTGCCGCCTGGGCGGCCTCGTCGCGCTGTGTGGCCTGGACGATGTACTCGGCCACGGCCAGCTCTATCGGCAGGGGGTTTCCGCCGTCGCCGATATCTACCTGGCCGAATATCTTCAGCGCCCTGGTTACGGCATCGTAACCGACGCCTTTGGCCAGCTCGCCGATCTGCTCCATCTCCTCGCGCCCCAGGTCGAGGCTGTTGGCGGCGCCCCCGGCGGCCAGCAGGAGGCTACGCAGGGAGTCGTTGATGTCGCGCAGGAAGCGCTTCAGCTCGACGCCGTCGTCGACGACGTCGGCGACCGTGCCCAGCGCGGGCCCAAGCTCGCGGGCGAACATCTGCCGCAGGAGGGCGATGGCGCGGGCGTCGCCGGCCATGCCCAGCTCCTCCTGGACCTGGTCCAGCGTGGGAGTGGTTCCGTGAGAAGAAACGATCTGTTCGAGCAGGTTGATAGCGTCGCGCAGGCTGCCGGTGGCGGCGCGGGCCAGTACGGTCAGCGACTGCTGGTCGAGCTCGAAGCCCTCGCCCTTGCAGACCTCGCCCAGGCGCCCGATCACGTCGGCCGTCGTGTGACGGCGAAAGTCGAAGCGCTGGCAGCGGGATGTCACCGTGGGCAGCACGTCGTGGGCCTCGGTGGTGGCCAGCATGAAGACGATGTGGGCCGGCGGTTCCTCCAGCGTTTTCAGCAGGGCGTTGAAGGCCTGCTTGCTCAGCATGTGCACTTCATCGATCAGATAGACGCGGTAGCGCCCAAGGGTGGGGGCATAGGCCACCTGCTTGCGCAGGCGATCGGCATCGTCGACGCCGCGATTGGACGCGGCATCGATTTCCACGAAGTCGAGAGCGCCGGTCGCGACAGCCTTGCATGGCTCACAGCTGTCGCAGGCCTCACCCTCGACGGACTTCTCGCAGTTGATCGCCTTTCCGAAAATACGGGCGACCGTCGTCTTGCCCGTGCCGCGCGGGCCAGCGAACAGATAGGCGTGGCCAACGCGGTCGAGGGAAATGGCGTTACGCAGCGTGCGGGTGATGTGGGCCTGCCCGCTGACCTCGGCGAAGCGCCGCGGCCGCCACTTGCGATACAGAACTTCTGTGCTCACCTCAAGCAATCATACCGTCTTGGCCCTCGGGCGAGAGTCTTTTAACAAGCGACGCAATCCACAATTTGGCTGTCCAGCGGTGGGCACAGCCACCGGCGGCCGTCGGAAGTAGGACTTCATTCCTTTCGTCAAGCGGCGATGTCGGCTGGTGCCTCGCTGCGGC
>JBBDXC010000021.1:205942-240638 GCA_040902555.1 Dehalococcoidia bacterium | reverse complement strand
TCTTCCAGAACACGAAAGCTGGGCGAAGACAACCGAAAGGTAGAGGGGCAGATTTTGAACAGCCGAACAACGACGCTTTAGACCAAACCCTAATCTGCCCGACAGTGTCGCGGCTGCGAGGGAGTTTGGATTCATCCAGCAGGCGCAACTGCTTTCTTTTGAGGTACGGCGCGTAATGGCGGTGCCAATGTACCAAAGGGTCCATGACCTGGATGGATGACCGGCCTAGGCTGTCCCCAGCCATGTGGCGAATGCTCGTCAGCGCCCTCGTAATCCTGGTGCTCGCGCTGGTGCTTGCCGCTTGCTCCGGCGACGACGACGCAGCACCCACGCCCACCCGCACGCCCGAGCCCGAAATTGAGGCCACCCAGCTGCCCTTCGAGGAGCGGGCGCTGGAGCCGGGCTGGTACACCAACGACGACTCCACGCCCAGAGTGGCTTTCGAGCTGGGCGAGGGCTGGAGCGGTGGTCACCTGCTGCCAGAGTTCTATGATGTGCAGCGGCCGGAGCTGATCGTCAGCTTCGCGCACCCGACGTTCATTTACGAGCGTGGAGCGGGTTGAGGTAGGGGGCCCGACACCGCGCGAGGCGCTCGAGATCTTTGCCGCTAATCAGCGGCTGGAGGCCGGGCCAATCGAGGACGTTGAGCTGGCCGGGCTACCCGCGGTCAGCATGGAGTTCACGCCTCAAACGCTGGTCCAGCTTTTCGGTGGGCCTGAAGGTGGACTGGGCGTGGACAGCGGCCGGCCAATCCGCATCATCGCGGTCGATGTTGTCGGCGTGTTGTTCTTCGCCCTCCTGATAAGCCAGTCGGAGACAACGGTCGGCTTCGAGCTGGGAGAAGCGGTGCTGGAGACCGTTCGAGTCTCCTAGATCCGCCCCAGGTTTACCGTGAACGTTCGACCTTCTTGATGAAGCGGACAACGTGGCCGGCCAGCTCGTGCCCGGGTTCCTCGCTAAGGAACGTGAAGGGGAATATCTTCAGGTCGCCGGTCGTCATCAAGGGCGCGTAGGACTGAAAGATCGCCCTCCGCTCGTCCTCTCCGGGCATCAAATAGCGGGTCTTCAGGCAAAGAGCTGGGACGGTGACCTGGCAGTCCTCTTCAGCGATGTCGAAGTCCACAAGGTCCCGCATGTAGGCAGACAGCGCGTTGTGGTCGACGTTCTCCTCGAACAACTGCAAGATTCTGCGTTCCTCGTTCGGGTCCGATCCTTCCAAGGCCGTGATCGCCGCCTGGGTCGGCGAGCTGGCGAGCTGGTAGACGCCCTCCATGGCGGCCGCCAGCGAGTGAAGCTCCAGCCGGCGCAGCGTTTCGGGGCTGGGGTAGAAGTCGGCCACGATCAGCGAGCGCGCCGGCGAATCGACCACTGCCTTCAGGAGGATGCCCGCCCCGGTCGCCGCGATATCGAGCACGTGATGCTGCGCACTGACCTGCTCGCGGAACTGCCGCCGGAAGGAGTCCAGGATCGGCTCTGCACCATCCCAGCGCCCGTGCGCCGTGGGCCAGTCGAACCAGTCCACGGCACAAACGGCTTCCAGGCGTCGTGTCAGCGCTCGCCCAATTGGCAGGCTGAGGAAGGTCGCGGTGTCGGGTGACCACGATGGCGCCAGGGCAAGAATGCGTCCGTCCACGCGGAGGATTATACGGACGCGGGTCGGCCCGCCCCGGCTGCGGCCCTGGTCTAAGGAGTAGCCGAGCTCTGGCGCTCCACGGCGCCCTTGTCGCAGAGCGCCCCAACGGTCAGGTCTCCGTCCTGGGGCCGGCTTATCCCGCGCTGGTCGCCGTTGATGCAGGACGCAAAGGCGTCGACCGCCGGGCTGCCCGTGTTCGGCGGGTGGTTGGGCGTGGGTCCGCCATAGTCGCCGAGTACGAGGAGGTCGGGGTCAGCGACGTCGTTCGTCCCCGAGTCGGCCCAGCAGGTCGTGTCGTCCGAGATATTGTTGCCAACCGCGGTGATGACGCCATCGCAGTTAGCGTTCTGGTTGTCCGAGATGATGGACTTGCTTACCCGGAGGGTGCCAAAGCTGTTCCTGACACCACCGACAGCGAGGGCATCTACCGCAGTGTTAAAGGCGATGGTGGAGAGAATGACTGTGACGTCGCCCCCGGCGACGCTTATCCCCGAAGCCGCGGCGGCGCTATTGGTGCTGATTGTGCTGTTGATGATGACAACGGGTCCGCCGTTGGCCTGTATCCCACCGGCGTTGCTGAAGCCCGCCGTCGTCGCCTGGTTGTTGTGGATTGAGCTCTCACGAATCTTCAAGTTGCCGTCGCTGAAGATGGCGCCTCCATCGCCGGTCGTGCTGTTGCCGGTTATCTCTGAGGCAATGATGCGCATGCGGGCGCGATTGAGGATGCCACCAGCGGCGCAAAGGCAATCGTCGACGTGGTTGTCGGTCACGATCACGTTTTTCAGGGTCACCAGCGCATTGACGCTGGTGTCATTGCGCTTGTGGGCGATGCCCGCGCCTGATGCGCCCCCGGACAGGTGACCTCCCCTTATCGTCAGGCCCCGAAAGGCCGTCTGCTGCGATCCGCTCATTTGCACGTCGAAGACGCGGTCGATGTCGTTGGCGTCGATGGTCGTTTCATCAGGTCCCTCCCCGCGGAAGATCACCGGTGTCAGGATGTCGAGGTCGCCGCTGCCGGAATTGTCCTCATCGGTCCCGGTCTGTGTGAGGTTGTAGGTCCCGGTGCCAAGCTGAATGATGTTTACGTTTGGCGACACGTTGGCCGCGATCACCGCCTCGCGCAGAGTGCAGTCGCGGGGCAGCGGCTCGCAGCCGCCGGCGTCCTCGGGAGCGTCGCCAAAGCGGTTGACGACGAAGGTCTGTCCGAGCAGCCGCTCTTGGGGGCCGCCGGCGCTCGACGCGGCCGGCAGCCAGGCGGCGACGGCGAGGATAGCGAACAAGGGCGTCAAAAAAGCAAGTCGGGCCATTTGGCACCTCCGGGGAGTACAGGGCTATCGGAAATCTGGTTTCCGCCCGGCGCGGATAGTCTACCAGCGCGCTAGGGCGAGGGCATAGCCGACACCCCCGGCCCCTCTCCAAAGAGATGTCGTTGGGACATCGAAGGCATCCCCGTGGGGAGGCCTGTGCCCTGGTGGGGACCTTCGGCCCCATATCCGCAATCTCCCGCCAGATGGCATGGCCCCATCGAAGCCCGTACAGTCCTCCCCCTCCCCCGCCCCCGTGAGCGATGGGCTCCGGTGCCAGCGAGCTTTCTGCCCCGGTGTCACAAGCAAACTACGGCAGGCGACGCGCAGCATAGTGCAGCCGAAGGCATATCGACCCTCAAATGCGCGTCAGCGGGTGCGCAGGCCCTCGAGGACGCGGCGCAGGGCATCCCCCATCTCGGCGCGGGCCTGCACCTTGTCCGGAGCCTGGATGATCGCCATGGCGGCCTCCTTGAGGGCGCCGAGAAGGAGGAGGGCCAGCGGCCTTGGCGGCTGTCGCGGGACCAGTCCAGCATCCATCGCTTCCTGGAATCCTTCAGCGACCATTTCCACGTCCTTCGGCCCGGCCTCGTCGTAATGGCTCTCACCGAGGACGGCCTGGCCATCGACCAGCACGATGCGCTGCACCGCCGGGTCCATGCAGTTGTCGAGGTAGGTCAGACAGCCGTCGAGGAGGCTACGCCACGGATCTGGGGCCGCCTGGATGGCGGCGATAACCCGCGAATGCACGCCGCCGGCGACGTCGACGTGGACGGCCCGGAAGAGGTCCTCTTTGTCCTTGAAGTGGTGGTAAAGCGCGCCCCGTGTCACACCGGCACGCTGGACGATCTCCTCGAGCGGCGTATCTGCATAGCCGCGCTCGGTAAAGAGTCCCCGAGCAACCTCGAGAAGCTCCCGCCGGGTGGATTCTGACTGCAGGCTTTTCTTAGTGATTGACATGCATACCGTCTGTATGTAACATACGTACAGATGGTATGTTACACGAGAGGAGCTCAAAGTGCATCAAATCTTCCTGCATGATACGGTCTTTCCGGCGATTTCCCGGCTGAAAACGGCAGAAGCACAGGCGCTCTTCGCGCGGGCCAACTTCGTACGGCCCTCTCCGCCGGCTCCCGAAGCCGACTCGAAGGTCTGCCTGGTCTACGACGGTCAACCGGCGCTCGATAATAGCCTGCGGACGAGAAAGCTTGGACACGTCTGATTTTCTCCAAATAGCCGCCGCCATCGCCGTATCCGGCGCGGCCGTATGGGCTCTAGCTGGCGCGCGGCGCCTCGCCGGCGGCCTAACCTCGCCGCTGCACCGCGACGACAGGGCTGTCGCGGCGATGTCTGGATTCCGCCAACTGGTCGTCGGCCTCGCTATCGCCGGCCTCATCGCCGGCCTCACCTGGGACATCGCCTGGCTCCTCTGGCTTTCGGTAGCCATCGGCGTGGAGGAGCTGCTGGAGACGAGCATCGCCGTTTGGGCCCTGCGCCAGCGCCCCGTCCTCGAGGCGCGGCTTCGCGCGCGTAAAGGCGCCGCGGGAAACGCCTCGCTGTAGGGGCGCATCGCAATGCGCCCTCCCGTTTTCAACAGCTACGGCTCCCACTGGTGGCCTTGAACAAGTCGCGTGGTGACACCATCACCTGTAGGGAGGTCCCGCAAGAAGTTAAGCCTTCGAATCACCGCAGCAGACGGGGCCCTCCCCTACAGGCCGCCTTCCGTTGGCATGTCATTCCAGAGACGGCATTGGTCGCATACCCTCGTCACTTCCCACTCTCTGCTTGCGGGGAGGGGGCAGGGGTGAGGTTGGGGTGGGGCCGGGCGGCGTCCTTATTGGCCCGGGATCTACCCGTAGACGAATGGGAGGGCGCATTGCGATGCGCCCCTACAGAGGTCCCCGCGGCTCGCGTGCGCTTGGTGGCGGGACCCCCGGGACTCGAACCCGGAACCGACGGATTAAAAGTCCGCTGCGCTGCCAATTGCGCCAGGGTCCCGCCCGGCGATCTTAGCGAAGGCCGGCAATTACCATGCTGCAAAGGCGTGAGGCTCGTTCCACCCCGTTAGCGGAGGACTATGCAAATGCCCAATCAGCTCGCCGATGGCGTCTATTCCATCGGCCGCGACCGGATTGAAGTCTATGCCATCGAGGAAGGCGGCCGGCTAACCCTCGTTGACTCGGGCTTGAAGAGCGACTGGGACCACATCAACGCTGAGGTCGCGGCGCTCGGCAAGACGCTGCACGACATCGAGGCTGTGCTCCTGACCCACGCCCACGCCGACCACATGGGCTGCGCCGAGCGGCTGCGCAGCGAGGCCGGCGCCCACGTGCAGGTCCACAGCGATGACCTTGACCTGGCCACGGGCAAGGCGAAGCCGCCGCGCGATCCCAAGGGCAAGAGCATGCTCAGCTACGGCCTTCCGCTGTTCATCACCCTCTTCCAGTTTGTCCGCAAAGGCGCGGCCTCGGCGCCGCCTCCCCTCGTCGATCCCGCGACCTTCAACGACGGCGAGGTGCTCGACCTGCCGGGTCGACCGAAGGTCGTACACGTGCCGGGGCACACCCACGGTTCGGCCGCTTTCCACCTGCCCGAGCGCCGGGTGCTCTTCACCGGCGACGCCCTCGTCAGCTACAACTTCTACACCCGCAAGGCCGGCGCCCAGATCTCGCCCTCGCCGTTCAACGCCGACTCCCAGCAGGCCCTGTCCTCGCTGAAGAACCTCGAAGGCCTTGACGCCTCGATCGTCCTCCCCGGCCACGGTGCGCCGATGCCCGACCTGGGCGAGGCGATCGCCGCGGCAAGACGGCACGGCACCGACGCAAAGCCCTAGTCGTCGATCAAAAGGCGTGCCGAGGGGACACTCGCTCCGCGCTCCAGCCTTCTCCTCCCTGTCCTTGACAAGGAGAGGGCCAGCCGCAGCGGGGGTGAGGTCGGGTGGGGCGGGGGGCTTCGGGTCGCCAAAAAGGGGGTCGGTTGTCAAATTGTTCGCGTTTCCCACTCCGGCCGCTAGAGGCAATCCTTAGATCGATGCGTTACTTACTCTTTACAGCCATCGCGCTGACGTGTTTATCCCTGGCCCTGGCCTGCGGCGACGACGACGATTCGGGCGGCCCCAACAACGGCCAGCCCACCGAGAGCCCCACCCCGACCGAGGAGCCCGAGCCCGAGGCCCCCGGCATCATCTTCCACTCCAACGAAACCGGCAACGAGGATGTCTTCATCATCCAGCCGGACGGGAGCGGCCTGACGCAGCTGACCGATGACCCCGGTCGGGACTACGAGCCGCGCTGGTCGCCCGACTACAGCCAGATCGCCTTCGTCTCGAACCGCGACGGCGTCAGCGAGGGCCAGGTCTACGTCATGAACCCCGACGGCTCAGACCAGCGCCGCATTACCCAGAGCGACTCGACCGACGATTACCCCAACTGGTCGCCCGATTCCGCGACGCTCATCTTCCAGCGCAGCTCGGCCGGCATCGCCGGCGCGCCGCGCAGCTCCGACATCTGGACCGTCGACGTAGCCACCGGGGTGGAAACCCAGGTCACAACCCAAGAGGCCTGGGACAGCACGCCGTCTTACTCACCCGACGGCGCCACCATCACCTTCGAGAGCGACCGCTCGGGCAGCTTCGAGATCTGGCACATGGACGTCGACGGGGCCAACCCGCGCCAGATCACGGCCTTCGAGGAAAGCGCGTTTGCCTCGCGCTTCTCGCCGGATGGCGCCCTGATCGCCTTCAACCTGCGCTCCGAGGGCCAGGTCGACGTCTACGTGATGAACGCCGACGGCACTGACCAGCGCCCTCTGCTGGCAACCCCCAACCTCACCGAGATGTGCCCGGCCTGGTCCCCCGACGGCACCTCCCTGGTCTACCACGTCTACGGCGGGGCCCAGGACACGCCGGACATCGCCCTGACGCCGTTGGAGAATCCCGACCAGACACGGATCACGCGCACGCCCCAGGTGGCCGAAGAAACCCCCGATTGGGCGGGTCATTAGCGCCAGGCTCTGGCTCGGCGCCGTCGCCTGCTGGCTGCTGCTTGTTGCCTGCTCCGGCGACGAAAGCGACTTTACCCCGGTCTACGCGCTGGTCCATGTCGAGGACAGGGGCTACCGTCTGGTTCTCAGTGACGGCGAGAACAGCAGGCGCTTTGAGGTGCCCGACGAATTCGTGCCGTTCGGGGGGCTGGCCTGCACACGCGGCGGCGCCGCTGTCCTCGATGTCAGCGCCGGGGGTGCGCTTCGCTCTCCCCTCGTCCTCAGCGATGACCGTCTCGCTCCCGTGGCTGGGTTGCCGCCGGCCACATCGTCGTCGTGGGTCGACGATGACACGCTGTTGCTTTTTGAGGCCGCGGCCGAGGGTCTCTCACGCGTCAGGATTTACGACCTCGCAGTGCAGCCCGCCTCCCTCGCGGGGCCGGCGCTGCCGGGGCAGTTGCCCGCCTTTCTCGCCGGCAGCAAAGAGATCGCGGTCCAGGGCACACCCCCGCTGGGCTTCGAGCGTACCGGCACCTACGCCTTAGCCCTGGACGCCCTGCTGAGTGGAGATGAGGGTGCCGATGGCGTGACCGGGATACCAGCGGATGAGCGCTTCCTCTCCGCCTTCCCTATCGAGCCCGAGCTGCTGGACCCGTTCGGGCACGAATTCGTCTTCGTCACCGCGGCCCAGGAGAACAATCAGCGCGACCTGCAGTTGGTCAGCATCGACGGCGGCGAGCCCGAGACGCTAACGGCCACGCCCGAGCAGGAATCCGAGCCCTCGTGGACACCCGATGGGGATCTCCTCTTCCTGCGCCAGGAGCTAACCGCGGCCGGCGCCGACCCGCGGGAGGCAATCAGCGAGGTCGTGCTGCTTGACCGCGATAGCGGCGAGGAGCGTGTCCTGGGCAGCGCCCGCGGCGCCATCATGCTCGCCGCCTGCCGCTGAGGCCGACAGGCCGGCGCCTATAATGGCGAAGGCAACCGATCCGTACCTCCCGCCGTTTTCACCCAGTCAGAGGTGGGCATGCTCAAGGGCCGCGCAGGCTTCGTTCTATCCGCCGCCTGTCTGGCTACCGCCAACCCCGGTAGCGCTCTCCCCCGCTAGCCGCTATCCCTACAACACCCCACGCCACGCAAGGCGTCTCCACGAGGAGGACTGATGGTTAAGGCCACCGAGCGACCAACCAAAAGCCGCAAGGCCGCCGCCCGAGGTAATGGGGCCAAGGGCCGAAGCGACGGCGCAAAGGCGCGGAGCGATGGCGCCAAGACTGGCGGCGCCGCACAGTCCAACGCCGCGATCGCCGGTGTCGCCTCCCACATCGGCCTCGAGAACGAGCGCCTCGCGGAGCTATACCGGGTGATGTTGACCAGCCGCCTGGTGCAGGACCGCATGTTCGTCCTGCAGCGCCAGGGCAGGGCGGCCTTCGCCATCACCGGCCAGGGCCACGAGGCGGCCCAGGTCGGTACCGCCGCGGCCCTCAAGCCGGGCTTCGACTGGGTCATCCCCTACTACCGCGACGTGGGCGTCTGCCTGACCCTGGGCATGACGGCCCGCGAGATCATGCTCGACTTCCTGGCACGCGCCGAGGGACCGTGCTCCGGCGGCCGCCAGATGCCGACCCACTGGAGCAAGCGCGAGCTGAACATCGTTTCCGGCTCCAGCCCGGTAGGCACGCAGATCCTGCACGCGCCGGGGATCGCCTGGGCCAGCAAGATCCGCGGTGAGAAGGCTGTTACCGCGGTCTTCTTCGGCGAGGGCGCGACAAGTACCGGCGAGTTCCACGAGGGCCTCAACTTCGCTGCCATCCACAAGCTCCCGGTAATCTTCGTCTGCGAGAACAACGGCTACGCGATCTCCGAGTCTTCGGAGAAGCAAATGTCCGTGAAGCACGTTGCCGACCGCGCCAAGGGCTACGACATCGAGGGGATCATGGTCGACGGCAACGACCTGATCGCCGTCTACCAGACGATGGCCTGGCTGGTCGAAGAGTGTCGCAACGGGCGCGGGCCGAAGCTGTTGGAGGCCAAGACCTACCGCATCGTCCCCCACTCCAGCGACGACGACGACCGGCGCTATCGCAGCCGTGAGGAGCTGGCGGATTGGATGACGCGAGACCCAATTGACCGCACCAAGAAGTATCTGATCGACCACGGGGCGCTGACCGAAGAGCAGGACGCTGAGGTGCGCGAGCAGGTAGACGTGGAGGTCAAGGAGGCGGTCGCCTATGCTCTCGGCGCGCCGATGCCCGAGCCCGAGACCGCCCTGCTCCACGTCTACGCGGAGGGTGTGTAATGGCTGAGCGCAGCGTTATCGAAGCGGTCCGCGACGGCATGAGCGAGATGATGGCGGCCGACGAGCGGATTTTCATCCTGGGTGAGGACGTACAGCAGGGCGGGGTCTTCCGCGCCACCGAGGGCTTCCTCGACAAGTTCGGACCCCAGCGCGTGGTTGACACGCCGCTGGCCGAAGCCTCTATCGTGGGCGTTGCCATCGGCGCCGCCCTCAACGGCCTGCTGCCGATCGCCGAGATCCAGTTCGCCGACTTCATCCACCCGGCGATGGACCAGATCCTTAGCGAGGCATCGCGCCTGCGCTATCGCTCGGTGGGAACCTGGACCTGCCCGCTCGTCATCCGGACGCCCTGGGGCGGGGGTATCCACGGAGCCCTCTATCACTCCCAATCCATCGAGTCGATCTACGCCCACATCCCGGGTCTAAAGGTCGTCACTCCGGCGTTCCCGGAGGACTACAAGGGCATGATCAAGTCGGCCATCGAGGATCCCGACCCTGTGCTCTTCCTCGAGCACAAGAAGCTCTACCGCTCGATCAAGACAGAGATCCCCGAGGGCGACTACCGCACGCCGATAGGGCCGGCTGCGGTGCGCCGCGAGGGTGACGACGTCACGATCTTCGCCTACGGGCTGATGCTGCACGAGTCCTTGAAGGCGGCGGAGGAGGTTGCCGGCGAAGGCACCAACTGCGAGGTCGTCGACCTGCGCTGCCTGCGCCCGCTGGACAAGGAGACCATCCTCTCGTCGGCCAAAAAGACAGGCAAGGTCCTGGTGGTCTACGAGGACAACCTGACGGGCGGCTTCGGCGCCGAGATCGTCGCCATCGTCGCCCAGGAGGCATTCGAGTACCTCGACGCGCCGATCATGCGGCTGGCCGGACCCGATATCCCGACGATGCCCTACGCGCCGCCGCTGGAGCACTTCTACATGCCGGACGCCGCGAAGATAGCGGCGGCGATCCGCGAGCTCGCAGCCTACTAGGGGGAGCGATGACCACGATAACGATGCCGCAGCTGGGCGAATCGGTCAGCGAGGGCACCATCCTCAAGTGGCTGAAGGCCGAGGGCGACGACGTCGCCATCGACGAATCCCTTTGCGAGGTCGAGACCGAGAAGGTCAACACCGAGATCCCCTCGCCCTATGAGGGCAAGATCGCCAAGCTGCTGGTGGCCGAGGGCGAGACCGTCAAGGTCGGCGTCCCGATCATCGAAATCACCGAGTCCGGCGCCGCTCCCGCCGCAGCCCCCGAGAAGGTGGCTGCCCCGGCGGCAGCATCCGCCGGCCAGCAACAAGGTGAGGAGACGGAGACCTTCGCCGGGGACGGGGCCGCCCCGCCGGCCGAAGCGCCGGCAGTGCCGGAACCAAGACGCGAGCCCGTAGCCGCGGGCGGCGAAGTGCAGGCCTGGCCGCCCGGCCAGATGCGCAGCAACGGCGCCGGCGGCGACCGCTCGACGCGCTACTCGCCGGCCGTCTTGCGCCTGGCCGAGGAGCACAAACTCGACCTCAGCCGTGTCAAGGGCAGCGGCGCCGGCGGCCGCATCACCCGCAAGGACGTAATGAAGTTCGTCGACAGCGGCGAGGCTGCGGTCGCACCCGCAGGGACGGAACCTGCAGCAACGCCTGCAACTCCCGTCGCCGAGGGGCAGGAAGCGCCTCCGGCCGCCGCGGCCGCACCGGCGCCGCAGCTCGAAGGCGATGAGATCAGGAAGCTCTCAGCCACCCGCCGCACCATTGGCGAGCGCATGCGCCAGAGCATCGTCGAGCAGCCTCAGGCGTGGATGATGGTCGAGGTCGATATGACGGAGCTGGCACGCTATCGCCAGTCGGTCAAGGACCAGTTCCGCGAGCGCGAGGGCGTCGACCTGACGTTCCTGCCCTTCATCGTCAAGGCAACCGTCCAGGGGTTAAAGGACAACCCGCTGCTCAACTCGCAGTGGACGCCGGACGGCATCCTGGTCAAGAAGGACATCAACATCGGGGTCGCCGTCTCCACCGAGGAAGGGCTGATCGTACCGGTAGTCCGGGCGGCAGACGGCAAGAGCATCGCCGGCCTTGCCCAGGAGATCGCCGAGCTGGCGCGCAAGGCTCGCATTCGCAAGCTGGCCCTGGCGGACGTCACCGGCGGCACCTTCACCGTGGACAACACCGGCGCCTTCGGCTCGATCGCGAGCGCACCCATCGTCAACCCTCCGCAGGCGGCCATCCTGAGCTCGGAGCTCATCGTCAAGCGGCCCATAGTGATGCCCGATGACTCGATAGCCGTGCGCCACATGATGAACATGTGCATCTCGTTCGACCACCGGGTGGTCGATGGCGCCGACATCGGCAGCTTCATGCGCACGGTGAAAGAGCGCCTGCAGTCCTTCGGCGCCGACACCCCACTGTACTGAGGCCGGATTCGAGGCCCTGCGCCAGGGGCCGCGTAGGGGCGGGTCAGGTATGCCGATTTCATCCGAACTAGAAGGTCCTCAGACCCGCCCGACGGGACTCTCGTACGCACCCGGTCGTTTCGAATCCAAACCGGCCGGGGCGGGTCCTTGGTCCCTCGGCTAAACCCATGCCGTTCAATACTGGACCCGCCCCTACGTCACATGTTTCCGATCACGGTGTTCCCGCACACCCGCGGCGTTAGACTCAGGTTGCACACCACGCTCAGGGGGTTGCTATGGCTAAAGGTCGCGATAAGGGCAAGAAGGAAACCAAGAAGGCCAAGGCCGAGAAGCCGAAGGCGCCTGCCTCGACGAAGCACCCCCCGGGCAAGAAGGTTTAGCGCTACCTGACCGCCACGGGCACCAGCACTACTTCCTCAGCGGCCGTCGGGCAGCGCCTTGCCGAGACCGTGCGCCTGCCGGATGGCCGGCGCCTGGGCTACGCGGAGTACGGTGACCCCAACGGCCGGCCGCTTTTCTGGTTCCACGGCTTCCCCGATTCGAGGTTCGAGGCGTCCTTCTCCCACGAGGCGGCATTGGCGCGCGGCATCCGCGTCCTTTCCTGGGACCGTCCCGGCTATGGCATCTCCGATTTCGCGAAGGGCCGCCAGATACTCGACTGGCCCGACGATGTCGCCGCCGCGGCGGATGCGCTGGGCATCGACCGTTTCGCCGTCGTCGGGCTCTCCGGCGGCTGCCCCTACGCCTCGGCCTGCGCCTACAAGATTCCCGACCGCTTGACCGGAGTTGCCATCGTCAGTGGCCTCGGCCCGACGGACGTCAAGGAGTCGATCCGCCACTACAACCGCGCAACCCGGTGGGGCTTCCCCTGGTACGGGCGGCTCCCGTTGCTGGCGCGGATAGGTATGTGGTGGGTTTCGTTGGGCCGCTTCCGGGCCGAGCAGAACTTCGACCGCCTGATCAAGCGCCTGCCGCCGGCGGACCGCGCCATCCTCAACCGGCCGGGCGTGAAGGAGCGGGGCATCCAGACCTTTAAGGAGGCCTTCCGCCAGGGCTCGCGAGGTTCGGCGCACGACCTCGTACTCTACGCGAGGCCCTGGGGCTTCCGCCCCGAGGACGTCTCGACGAAGGTCCACCTCTGGCACGGCGAGGCCGACACAATCGTGCCGGTAGGCATGGGCCGTTACGAGGCCGGCGCCTTCCGGGACTGCCACAGCACCTTCGTCTCGGACGCCGGGCACTTCATGGTCGTCGACCTGATCGGCGACATCCTCGACCGCCTCTTTGCCCCAACCTCCGCGTAGGTGCAGGCTCCAACCCCCGTGTAGTCGCGAGTCTCAAACTCGCCGTGGCCACATCCAGAACCGTTTCCGATACCCCGATTACAGCTAGAGGACGACCTCGGTTACGGCGCCCCGCGAGGCCGACGAGACCAGCGCCGCGTACTTGGCGTAGACCCCGCTGGTGTACTTGGCCGGCGGCTCCACCCAGTCCTCCAGTCGCGCCGCTATCTCATCCTCGGACAACTCGACATCGAGCCGCCGTGCGTCCACGTCGACCACTACGGTGTCGCCCTCGCGCAAAGCAGCGATGGGCCCGCGGCGTGCTGCCTCCGGCGCCACGTGGCCGATCATCAGGCCGTGCGTGGCCCCGCTGAAGCGGCCATCAGTAAGCAGGGCAACCGAGTCGCCCAACCCCTCGCCCACCAGCGCCGCTGTTACGCCCAGCATCTCGCGCATGCCGGGACCGCCGCGCGGGCCTTCGTAGCGGATGACGACGACATCGCCGGCTTTGATCTTCCGCGCGAGCACCGCCGCCATCGTCTCCTCCTCGGAGTTGAAGACGCGGGCGGGGCCGCGGTGATAGAGACGCTCGTGGCCAGCCACTTTGACCACGCAGCCCTCCGGGGCGATGTTGCCCTTGAGGATGTGCAGGCCGCCGCTTTCCTTGAGCGGGTTGTCCATATGCCGAACGACAACCTGACCCTCCGTCTCGACGGCGGCCGCCGCCTCGACGCCGATGCTGCGCCCGCTGGTGGTCATCGGTCCGCCACTGATCAGGCCCGCCTCTGAGAGCCGCTGCGCGACGAGGCCGATGCCGCCTGCTTTGTGCAGGTCTGTGGCGACGTACTGGCCGCCGGGCTTGAGGTCGGTGATCAGCGGCGTGCGCGTGCTGACCGCGTCGAAGTCGTCGATCGAGAGCGGGATGCCAGCCTCATGGGCGATGGCCAGGAGGTGCAGGATGCCGTTGGTCGAGCCGCCACTGGCGGCGATGCAGGTGATGGCGTTGTCCAGCGCCTCGCGGGTGACGATGTCGCGCGGGCGAATATTGCTGCGCAGGAGCTCCATGACCTGCTGGCCGCAGCGGTAGGCCACGCCGTCCTTGTCCTCGTCCATCGCGGGCACGTCGCCGGTGCCCATCGGCGCGAGCCCCAGGAACTCCATCGCCATAGCCATGGTGTTGGCCGTGAACTGGCCGCCGCAGGCGCCGGCGCCCGGGCAGGCGGCGTCCTCGACGCGCTTCAGCTGGTCGCGGCTAATCTTGCCGGCGGCCAGGGCGCCCACCGCCTCGAAGACATCGGCGACCGTGAGGTCGCGACCGTCCAGCTTCCCCGGGGCGATCGTCCCCCCGTAGAGCAGAAGCGAGGGCACGTTAAGGCGCAGCAGCGCCATGGCACCGGCGGGGATCGTCTTGTCGCAGCCAACCAGTGTGACCATGGCGTCGAACATGTAGCCGCGGCCGCAAAGCTCGATGGAATCGGCGATCAGCTCGCGGCTGACCAGGGAAGCGCGCATGCCCTCGCTGCCCATGGTGATGGCGTCGCTGATGGCGATGGTGTTGAACTCGAGCGGGGTGCCGCCGGCGGCCCTGACGCCCTCCTTGACCTTCTGCGCCAGCCGCCGCAAGTGGAGGTTGCATGGCATGGTCTCGATCCACGTGTTGGCGATGCCGACCAGCGGTTTGGCCAGGTCGTCGTCGGTCAAGCCGGCGCCCTTGAAGTGGGAGCGCGCTGGCGCGCGGTCGTCGCCGTCGGTGAGAGCGCGGCTCTTGTGCTTGAGGTCAAAGGTCATGGAAGGACTCCTCAGGGGGCTAAGCCTCAAGCTAGGTTCGCCGGGGGCCGTCCGCAACGTTTGCCCGCTGCCAAGAGGAAGGGGAGGGGCGAGTGGCGGTGAAATCGGCGGGTAGCGATCAAGCTCATCTGACTGATCAATTCCTTTCAGCCCCAGCGCGAGGTGCCCGGGGCCGGTGAACGTTGTTTGGGGTTGTTTGGCACTTGCTGAGGGCCTTTCAGATTCGCCTTGCAGTTGTTGGGTTGTTTGAGTTGTTTGAGTTGTTTGATCCCGCAGCCCGCCTGCGAACTCATGAAAGTGGAAAGGGCGGGCTCGGCAGGATACTGCGTGCATGCCGCGATGGTGGTGGCTCTCGGCGTCAGAACCGGTCGCGGCGTGCCGTGAAGCGTATCCTTTTGCTGCGTCCCGGAGTTATACCTGATGCGCACAGCCACGAAGGTCGACCTTGCTCAATCCTGAAGAGCTTTCTCTCGAGCGACGGCTCGTCGAAGCCTCGCGTAAGAAGCCCGCGCAGTTCGCGCGGCTCTACGAGCGCTACTTCGACCGCGTCTACGCCTTCGCCCTCACCCGCACCGGCGACCGCTCCCTGGCCGAGGACGTCACGGCCGAGACCTTCCGCCGGGCCTTCCAGAACATCCAGGGCTTCGAGTGGCGTGGCGTACCCTTCTCGGCCTGGCTCTTCCGCATCGCCAGCAACGCCGCCCTGGACCAGCTGAAGCGCTCTGGCCGCCAGGCGGCGGCTCCCGAGGGGTTCGACGGCGGCAGCCTCGACAGCCACTTCGCCGAAATCGAGGAGCGGGCGAGGCTCAGCGAGCTCGTGCAGCGCCTGCCGCTAGACCAGGCGCGTGTTTTGGTCATGCGCTTCGTCAAAGGACTGAGCACCCGGGAAGTCGCCGAAGCCACGGGGCGTACCGAGGGCGCGGTCAAAGCCCTGCAGGCGCGCGCCCTCAGCCACCTGCGCCGCTGGATTCGGGAGAGCGATGACTGAGCGCGAGCAGCCCGACCTGATCGAGGAGGCGCTGGAGGGCGCCCGCGTCGAGCCCGACGCCGGCTTGACCGGCGACGCGGAGCTCGACGAGTACGTCAGGCTAGCCAGGCGCCTCGGCGACCTCGCGGACCCAGATTTCAAGGACTCCCTGCGCCGGGAGCTGCTCAATGAGGCGCCGCAGCGTAGGCGGTGGAGCCGGACCCGCCTCCTTACCGGCCTCTCCGGGATTGCGGCTGCGGTCACTCTCGTCCTTCTGCTGCTGGTGGCTTTCAACTCGGGCGTCCGTGACTCGGTGGCCGGCGCCGTGGGGATTGATGACGGCTGTTATGAGTTTGAAGAGGCCGACAACTGCAGGCCGGCGGAGCCGCGCCGCGAAACCTACCCCGGCTCACTGCCGATTGACTGGGATGCCTTGCGGCGACCCCTGGAGCTTCCGTCCTTGGCGCCCGGAGGCGCCTGCCCGATAACGGCCGAGGCCAGCGAGTGGCCTTCGTTCGCACCCAAGGGACTGGGAGACGGTCCGGCGTACGCAGTGTGGCCAAACCTACTCTCGCCTGAGGGCACGTTCATCCTCGTTGCAAGCAACGCCGAATACGAGGGACCATTGCTGCTCCGTGGGCGCCAGCTCGACGGTTACAACCCGGTGCTTTTCTATAACTTCGGACATCCTCAGTCGGAGCTGAATCTTCAGGGTGGGGGAGACCAAAGCTTAGGCCAACCCCCCGGTTGGCGCGTCTGGGGGGGCGGTCCGGAAGTTGAGTCCCCCGGCTGCTACATGGTCCAGATCGATGGGACGAACTTCAGCGCCCAGATCGTCTTCAAGGTAACGAGCTGCGGGCTCCTGCTCTGCAGTCTCAGCGACTCGGTGCGTGGGGGGCAATCTGAGGCCGCCGCGCCTTTCAGAGGCCAGCTCGGGGACTTCCAAGTTGTGACCTCTGCAGACGCGGAGAAAGGCGACCTGCCGAATTTGTGGCCATGCCCGTCCGGGCTAGGCGTCGCTTCCGCCGCCGATCTCTTGGCCTCGGAGCTTTACTTTCCGGGGGAGGGTGCCGGGCCGGATGGTTACAGCTGTCCGGCCAGCGGGGATGTGATGGAAGTCTCCGGCAACATCACCGTGATAAACGATGAGCCGGCGGGCCGTGAAACCGCCTACATCACGCGTTCCTACTTCCGCACCGGCCTGCCGCAGGTCGTAATGGACGTCGAGGAAAGCCGGCTCGTCCTGCGAGAGCTCGCCGGGCGGCCAGCGCTCGTCGTCCTGCGCAGCCAGGAGCTGTCGCCGGATTGCACGGTCTTTGTCATTGAGCGGCCGAGCGGCGCCGGCCAGTACGGGATTCTGCTCTCGATCAGCGGCCGCTTCAGCTGCACCGCGGCGAAGGCCCTCGCCGAAGAGTTTCTCCTCTCCTCGGTCCAATAGCGTATCGTTTCTCGCCGTCCGCCAGTTATGCCTGTGTCGCTCTGCAAGGGAGGACACCATGGTCCGTTGGCTGATTGTCCCGATGCTGCTCCTGGCAGCCACCCACGCCCTCCACACCCCGCCTGAGGACGTGGAGGCCAAGGGGCCGATGGACATGATCATCGGCGGCGGGGAGCTGGCGCCCTATTTCATGGCCGCCGGCGAATCGCCGGGCGGCATGGTCTTCCCTTCTCTGCCACAGGGGTCTCTGCCGGAGGCTTATCCGGCGCCTCCTAACGGCAACCAACTTCTCGCCGCCAGCTACTCGATTTACTTCGACGCGGGCGAGATCCTCTACGTCTCGCCGAGCATGTCCTACGTTCCCGTCAGTCTCTCTTCGCCCGCGTATTTCGTCTGGCGCAGCGACTGCTGGTGGGCTTATCCGTGCAGCCGGGATCAAAACTACTGGCTGGAGGCGCCCGAGGGCGAGACCGACTACATCGACCGTGAGATCCGTCGCGGTATCGAAGCGCGGGCGAACGATGGCGAAGGGATCAGCCTCGACCCGCTTCAGGCGCTCCTCCGCTACGGCTCTGGCGCCACCTGGTTGATCAGCCACGAGGAGTATCTGATTGGCCGAGGACCGGACTACTACATGGACTACATGTACGGCTCAGCAGGTTGGAACAGCGTGGCCGAGGGCGACCTGGAGCGGCTCAACGAAGCGATCTTCAACACGCTTACCCTCGACCGGTGGATCGAGGCCGGCAGCTGGCCCTGGCCCGAACCGGGGCCGTCAGCCGTCACAGTTGCCGCACCATCTGGGGGCCGTTTGTTCACCCTTGAAAACATCGATGGGCGCGCGGTTATTTCTACGGACTTCCTCTTCCCCGGCTATTTCGAAGTTGGTCTTGCCGTCTCACCGACGGCTGCTCCATCCAGGACGAGGTCAGCCTCCATCAGCCAGCGCAGAGCCGGCCCGTTGGTCAGCAGATGGCGATCGGGATTGACATAAGGGTCATTGACCAGCTTCTGCGCTCGATGGGCGCCTACTACCAAACAAGCACGGAGTCGCCGCCGGGCCAGGTCGAAAGTCACCAGGTTACGACCGAAGCCGGCGACGTTGTCTTTGAGCTCCGCCAGCGCGAACACGGCCTCCCGCGCCTGGAGATTCCGGGCTTTGAGGGCTTCTTCATCGCCTCGGACGAGCTGCTCGACGCGCTTGGGCTGGAAGACATCCGGCCGGAACCGCAGAACATCCGCGAAGTAGCGCTCGCCCGCGAACGCCAGGCGGATAGCGACCGGGAGGACACTCCGGCTGAGCCGGCAAGCGGCGACGATGGGGAGTCCTCGACGACACTCGCCGCCGTAATCGCTTCGGGGGGCATCCTCGCTCTGTCGGGAGGCTTCGTCGCTCTGCAAAGACGGCGAAGAAGGGACACGAGCCAGGATTGAAGCTGGCCGCGGGGGCACTGTTCGCCATGGCGCTAGCCCTTGGCATCTGCCCTGGCGGTCTGGTGGAGGCTCGCTGGCTGGACATGCCTCTCATCGAGACCACGCCCACGCCGCCAGCCTGTGTAACCGCATCCCCAATACCCCCGCCCGCCACCTCGGCCAGCTCTTTCGCCGTCTACGACCCGGCGGCCGGGAGATTTCTCTGGGAGCACAACGCCGGCGCCCGCCGCTTCCCCTCCTCCCTGACGAAGATCGCCACCGCCATCGTCGCCCTGGAAAGCCGGGTGGACCTGGGCGGCGAAGTCACGGTGGACGTGGATTACCGGACGCACAGCCGCAGCTCCGACCTGGGGCTGCGGCCGGGCATGCGCACCACCCTCGGCGACCTCTTCGCCGGGATGCTTGTCTCGTCGGGCAATGACGCGGCGAAGGAGCTGGCCGCCGAGGTCGCCGGTAGCGAGACAACCTTTGTCGAGCGGATGAATGAGCTGGTCGACCGGCTCGGACTCCAGGACACCGGCTTCGCCAACGCCCACGGCCGCGACCGCGAGGGCCAGTACTCGACCGCCCACGACCTGGCGTTACTCGCGGCCGAAGCAATGGGCCATCCCGAGTTCCGCGCTGCCGTGGCCCAAACATCGGCCACGATCGCGGTCGACGGTGAGCCCTGGCGCCTGGCCAGCACCAACCGCTTCCTCAGCAGCTATGGCGGCGCCACCGGGATCAAGACCGGCTTCACCGTCCTGGGCGGACCCTCGTTGGCTGCCTCCGCCTACCGCGAGGGTCGGGAGCTGATCGTCGTCCTCCTCAACGACCCGGATCGATTCGCGGACGCCGGCCGCCTCCTGGATTGGGCCTTCGCTAACCACGATTGGGACTGCTAAATGCGAAACGCCACGATTCTCCTGGTCGCCGCGGCGGTCGGCGGACTGATCGGCGCCGGGGCCACCATCGCCGGCTTCCTCGCTTTCGACGACGACCGCGAGCCAGCCGTGGAGCGGGTCGTGGAGGCGCCAGAGCAAGTGGCGCCGCAGGAGGAGGTTGCCTTCCCAGCATCGGGCGCCCTTACTGAACCGACGGCGAGCGGAGTCCCGCCGGAAACCATCGAGGCTTGTAGCGAGCTTCCCGGCGATGCCTCCAATATCACGTACTTCGAGGAGATGAGCCTCGACGGGTTTCGCCGCCGCGTCGTACTCGTTTTCGGCTTCGACGATGGGACTGGCTATGCGCTCGTCGTGGACGAGCTTGCTGACCTGGACGGATGTGATCCTCATCTGTTGCCCTTGGTGGCCGGGCGCCCGGTTAGCTACGAGAGGGTCATCGCGTTTGCAAACCCGAGCGAGGGAGAGATAGAGGAGTCTGCGCGGACAGCCCTGGCGGACGCCACGCGTTTTGAAAGTGCGCTGGATCTTATGCTGTTTGCCTCTGGCAACACCCGCGTCATCGTGATCCAGTTCGAAGCCCTTGACTTGCTTACGTTCGAGGATCTTCGGGAGCTGCTGGAGGATGGCAACGTGCTTGCGGCTCTAAACGTGTCGGAGCGCCAGCTGCGCCAGCGGGCAGGGCTCGCGCCAGACGCCGAAACCGCCGACTTCGACGCCTTGCTCGCGGCATCTGCGGAGGAGCCTGAGCATGTTCCGGGGTACAGCTTTCTGTGGATCAAAAGGGGTTCGGTACCAGCTGCGTGGCGAGCGGCGCTTTCGACATCACTCAGTTCTTCGCGGGTGACCTCTTGTTCCTCGAAGCCGCTCTCGACGACGATCAGGGCTGCCAGTTTGGCCCTTAGGGCTCACAAGCTCTAATGGACTGGTGACAACACCGTATTGGCTGATCGAAACCCCCCGCCGTTACCCGACCCTCGCCGGCGACGTTGCCTGCGATGTCGTGGTCATCGGCGGCGGGATCAGCGGGACGGGCGCCGCCCTCTTCCTGGCTGAGCGCGGGGTCGACGTGGCGCTCCTCGAAAAGGCCAGCATCGCCTGGGGCGCGAGTGGGCGCAACGGTGGCTTCGTCCTCGCCGGCACCGTCGACGACTTCGCCAGCGCCGAGCAGAACTACGGGCCTCAGAAGGCGCGCGAGGTCTGGGAGCTGACCGTGCGCAACCTCGACCTCGCCGAGGAGCTGGCCGGCCGCCTCGCCGCTAAGGGCGTCGACTGCGGCTATCGCCGCTGCGGCAGCCTGCGCCTCGCCGACAGCGAGGAGGAGCTGACCAGTATCCGTATTTCGGCGGAGCGCCTGGCAGCAATCGGGCAGCGTGTTGACCTGCTCGACCACGCCGCCCTGCCGGAAGTCCTACATCCGTACTACCTCGGCGGCGCCTTTAACCCCCTGGACGGCGAGTACGACCCTGCAGCATTTGTGAAGGGGCTCGTGGGGCTGGCCGGCGAGGCCGGAGCGCGCATCTTCGAGGATTCCGAGGTACTCTCGCTTGACGAGGCAGACGACTTCGTTGTGGCGAAGGCGGCTGGCGGCAGCGTCCGGGCAAAGAAAGCCATCGTCTGCCTGAACGCCTACACAACCAACCTCCTCCCTGACTTAGTCGAAGCCATGCGGCCGATCCGGGCTCAGGCCCTTTCGACCTCCCCACTACGAGAACGGCTTTTCGATGTCCCCTGCTACGGCCACTACGGCTACCACTGGTGGCGGCAACTGGCCACCGGCGAGATCGTGGCTGGCGGCTGGCGGCACCTCGCCTATGAGAGCGAGGAGTGCGCCGACGAAGACCCCTGTGAGCCGGTCCAGGGCTACATCGAGTCGTTCGTCAAGCACGTCGCGCCGCAGGCATCGATAGAGCAGCGCTGGGCGGGCCTGATGTGCTTCACGCCCGGCGGCCTGCCGTATGTGGGCCTGGCGCCGGGCCGCGAGCGAACGTGGGTCGTCGGGGGCTACAACGGCCACGGCAACGGACTCGCCCTGGCCAGCGTTCAGCAGGTAATCGAAGCCTTTTAGCCGTCAACTCGAACGACCCCGGGTACACAACGTTAGAATCGAGCCTGGGGCGCCGGCGACCAGGGCCCGGGTGGCGCAACGGTAGCGCAACCGATTTGTAATCGGTAGGTTAGGGGTTCGATTCCCCTCTCGGGCTCCATAAATCGAAGCGGGCCGCCCCACCGAACGTCTTTTTCATGCTTGGTCCGCGGCCCGACGGCCGATCCTCGCCCAAGCCGGTGTGATGGGACGTACGCGCCAATCCTGCGTTGGCAGACTACGACCCCCTTCAAATTCACCTGCATCCCTGTTTATTCCTTCGCGATTGAAGGCAACGTAATCGGGCTGGGGAGGATTCCGCGGGTCAACTAAAGCGGTTACGCCAACGCCAATCACCCCTCGCCAGTAGTAATCGCCGGCCGGCCGCACCTCCGAGGACTCGTCAGTGAAGTCTCGCTCTAGCTGGACCCACTCCCCAAAGTAAGGGCGGAACACATTCAGTAGTCGCTCTGTCGTGACGTGTGCTCTGCCATCGGGCCGCGCTTCAAAGTCCCGCGGCCGCGCCGCGCTCCAACCGTACTGAGGGTCGTGGGCGGGAAGGCCGAGTCCGAGTATTCCAGCCCCTAGGCATAGCAATAGATCATCTCGGATGGCGTCACATTGACTATTCACGGCGCTGATATCTTCCAGCGCGTGAGCTACTCGATTCCTCAGTTCAGCCAGATCAGCCAGAGTGCGGTCAGCGAGGAGCTCAAGGGCATTGGCTTTGATCAGGTGCTGAAGGCCAGCGTCCCGGTGGTTGCGGCGCCCTGTCGTGTGATCACAGATAACGCACCTTGTGCTGGGGCCATCAGTGTGGTATTTCCGACTCAAGGTCGATGCTATGGCCTCAAGCCCTATCCACACCGCCAGGTAGGCATCGACCGCCGTGGACGCACCTAGCGCCAGCACGTACCAGCGCGCCGCCAGTTCTGCCTTGCTTTGGATATCCTGGTTCAAGGTCGCGAACCGCTCGAGAAAGCCGCGCAGCTCGGCTGTGTCAAGGGGAATCGAGGGGTGTAATTCGTCGTAGAAGTACGTCCACTGATCTCTTAGCAATTCGTCTTCAACGCGGGCAATGCGAAGGAGCTGGCAGGGTCTTGGTGGAGAGCCGAAGCTGAACCCTGCCAGGTTACGGAGTCTCGTCGCTATTGAGAGTGCACCCTCCTCGGCGCTCTCGAGGTTGGCAGCGCTGAATTCACCGGTCAGGAGAAAGCCGTGAGGGGCGGCAAGGCCCAGATGGTCTGTGAAGGCGGACGGACGGAGGTATCCCCGATCCATTCCGAAGAGAACAGCCGGCTCTACAGGGAGCCTTTCATTCTCTGGCCAGTGGACTTCAGCAGGAATTTCTACCTCAAATACGTACTTCTGTTCGCTCACCGTGATCCCCCGAAGGCACCGCGCTTATCCTGACGACTAATTATGGACGCGGACGTGATTGTGGTTGGGGCGGGCAACGCGGGGCTCTGCGCTGCGCTCGCCGCCCGCCAACAGGGCGCCGACGTCCTCGTCCTCGAGAAGGCGCCACGCGAGCTCCGCGGCGGCAACACCTTCTTCACGGGCGGCGCCTTCCGCTTCCCCTTCGAAGGCATTGACGACGTCTGCAAGCTGATGCCTGACCTCTCGGACGCCGAGGCGGCGGAGGTCGATGTCGGCTCCTATCCGCAGAGCCAGTTCTACGCCGACCTGATGCGGGTGACGGAGGGCCTGGCCGACGAGGGCCTGGTCAGCGCGCTGGTGGGCCGGGCCTATCCAACCGTGCTCTGGCTGCGCGAGCAGGGCATCCGCTGGGTGCTCCTCTACGGCCGGCAGGCGTTCAGGGTCGAGGGCAAGATGCGCTTCTGGGGCGGGCTGATCGGCGAGGTGGTCGGAGGCGGCGAGGGCCTGTCCGATGGGCTCTTCGCCATTGCCGAGAGCCGAGGCGTGCGGGTCGAATATGAGGCCAAGGCGTCCCAGCTCCACCTTGACGGCAACGGACGCGTCGCCGGCCTGACGGTGCGCTTTGCCAGTGGCTCGCGGAGGCTGGAGGCCGGCGCGGTGGTGCTCGCGGCGGGCGGGTTCGAGGCCAACCCGGAGATGCGGGCGCGCTACCTGGGTGCGGACTGGGAGCTGGCGAAGGTACGGGGCACTCGCTTCAACACGGGGGACGGCATCCGCATGGCCCTGGACGCGGGCGCTCAGCCTTACGGTCACTGGTCGAGCTGCCACGCCGTGCAATGGGACGTCGCTGCGCCGCCTTTTGGCGACCGCAAGGTGGGGGACCTTTTCCAAAAACACTCGTATCCGCTGGGGATCATGTTGAACCTGGACGGCAGGCGGTTCGTTGACGAGGGCGCCGACTTCCGCAACTACACCTACGCAAAATACGGACGTGAGGTACTGCGGCAGCCCCAGCGGGTGGCGTTCCAGGTCTTCGATTCGAAGGTCGTGCCGTTGCTGCGCGACGAGTACCGCTATCGGGTAGTCACTAAGGCCAGCGCTGGGAGCATCGAGGAGTTGGCGGATGCCCTTGGGATAGACAAAGCAGGCCTGGTCAAAACGGTGGAGGAGTTCAACGCGGCGGTTCAGCCGGACGAGTTCAACCCGTCTCTACTGGACGGCAAGGGGACGGTGGGGATCGAGCCGCCGAAGTCGAACTGGGCGCAGCAATTGGATACCCCGCCCTACGTCGGGTTTGCGGTGACCTGCGGGATAACGTTCACGTTCGGAGGATTGCGGATAGAGCCGGCCACGGCGCAGGTACTGGACAGCGAGGACCGGCCGATGCCGGGCTTGTTCGCAGCCGGAGAGCTGGTCGGAGGGCTGTTCTACCACAACTACCCCGGCGGGTCCGGCTTGGCGTCGGGGGCGGTGTTCGGGCGGATGGCGGGGGAGTCGGCGGCTGCGCATGCCCTGGCGCCGGTGTGACGTTGATTCTCCTCTCGGGCTCCATCGCCCGCCAAAGTTTGAGCCACTCCTGTGGCTCCCGTGGCAACGCTCGATCTTCGGGCCACGATCCGCTTTAATAGATAGGCCCCCGGCGGGGGCTTTGTTTTTGTTTGTCTGTCTCCACGCAGCCGCCCCACCCGGCGACGGAGCGGTTAGCGCAGAGGTCGTGGTGGGGTGGGTGAGTGGTTAAAACCGACGGGCTGTAAACTCGTTGCCGACAGGCTACGCAGGTTCGAATCCTGCCCCCACCACCAAAACCCGCCGAACCCCTCGGGGCGGGAAACGAAAGTAGAAAAGAGAATTAGTGCCCAGATAGCTCTCTCCGTAGGCGAGTCTTCGACAGTCGGAGAGTAGTCGCCTAGGCGACAGGTCACGGGTTCGAAAGAAGGAAACAGAATTACCGCCCAGATAGCTCAGTCGGTAGAGCACGCCCTTGGTAAGGGCGAGGTCACGGGTTCGAATCCCGTTCTGGGCTCCAGCAAATGCACAAGCCGGACGCAACCAGCATTCGGCGAGACACGACACCAGGAGGAAGCAAGCTAAATGGCCAAGAAGAAGTTCGAGCGGACCAAGCCACACGTCAACGTCGGCACTATCGGCCACGTTGACCACGGCAAGACAACGCTCACGGCCGCCATCACCAAGACCCTCGCCCTCAAGGGCGAGGCCGAGTTCCGCTCGTTCGATAGCATCGACAACGCCCCCGAGGAGCGCGAGCGCGGCATTACCATCGCCATCGCCCACGTCGAGTACGAGACCGACGCCCGGCACTACGCCCACGTCGACTGCCCGGGCCACGCCGACTACATCAAAAACATGATCACCGGCGCCGCCCAGATGGACGGCTCGATCCTGGTTGTCGCGGCCCCCGATGGCCCGATGCCGCAGACCCGCGAGCACATCCTCCTCGCTCGCCAGGTGGAGGTCCCCGCCATCGTCGTCTACCTCAACAAGGTCGACATGATGGACGACCCCGAGTTGCTCGACCTCGTCGAGCTGGAGCTGCGCGAGCTGCTCACCAAGTACGGGTTCCCCGGCGACGACGTACCGATAATCCGTGGCAGCGCGCTGGCCGCGCTGCAGTCGGAGTCGACCGACCCCACGGCCGAGGAGTACACGTCGATCTGGGAGCTGATGAAGGCCGTCGACGAATACATCCCGACTCCCGAGCGCCCGCGCGACCTGCCCTTCCTGATGCCTGTCGAGGACGTCTTTGGTATCAAGGGCCGCGGCACGGTGGTCACGGGCCGCATCGACCGCGGCGTCGTCAAGCCCGGTGAGGAAGTCGAGATCGTCGGCCTCAAGCCGACCCACAAGACGGTCGTCACCGGCGTTGAGATGTTCCGCAAGCTGCTGGACTCAGGCGAGCCCGGCGACAACGTCGGCTGCCTCCTGCGTGGCGTCGAGCGTGAGGACGTCGAGCGCGGGCAGGTCCTTTGCAAGCCCGGCTCGATCAAGCCGCACACCAAGTTCGACGCCCAGGTCTACGTCCTGAGCAAGGAGGAGGGCGGCCGTCACACGCCGTTCTTCAACGGCTACCGCCCCCAGTTCTACGTGCGCACGACGGACGTCACCGGCAACATCGGCCTGCCCGAGGGCATGGAGATGGTGATGCCAGGCGACAACGTCGAGATGAAGGTCGAGCTGATTCAGCCCATCGCCCTGGAGGAGGGGGTTCGCTTCGCTATCCGCGAGGGCGGCCGCACCGTCGGCGCCGGCGCCGTAACCAAGGTCACCGAGTAGTTAGGATTTTGAAGTGAGGGCGGCCTAGCCGCCCTCACAGGTATTGCAATGGCTAAGAAAGAGGATCGACAGGTTATCTACATGGCTTGCACCGAGTGCAAGCGGCGTAACTACGCCACCTTCAAGAACAAGCGCAACGATGCCGACCGCATCGAGTTGAAGAAGTTCTGCTCGCGCTGTCGCGCCCACCAGGTGCACAGGGAGTCGCGATGAGCCGAGCCACCCGGCGTCAGCAGCAACGCGGCGCCGCCAAGCAGGCGGGCGGCGCCAAGAAGCAGCCGCGCTCGGTGCTCGCCCGCCAGGCGACCAAGCCGGCCGGGACGCCGCAGGTCAAGCGCCGCGGCTTCCTGCCGACCTGGATAACCGACATCATCGCCGAGCTGCGCCGGGTCATCTGGCCCAGCCGTCAGGAAACGACCAACCTGACGATCGTGGTGGTCATCGTGGCCGTGGCCATGGGCGTGATATTGGGCGGAATCGACATCTTCTTCGAGTACGCAGTCGAAAACATCCTGCTCTCCCTGGTGTTCGGGCGATGACCGAGCGCGACAACGCCATCGACCCGACAGTCACTGGCGGGGAAGCCGGGGCGGATGTCATTCTTGAGGACGGCGAGCTCAACCAGCCCATCTCCGAGGATGGTGATCCCGACGTCCACGACGAGCACGGCATTGAGACGCTAGCTCGCGCGGCCGACGAAATCGCCGAGGAAGATGTCGAGAGCGTCGAAGCGCCAAGTAACGGCGCCAGCGCGCCCGAGCCCACTGAGCAGGAAGTGGCCGAAGCCAGCGCCGAGGCCGAGTTCCAGCGTGGCGACTGGTATGTCATCCACACCTATTCGGGCTACGAAAACAAGGTCAAAACCAACCTCGAGCACCGCATCCAGAGCATGGACGTCAGCGACCGCATCTTCTCGGTGATCATCCCCACCGAGGAGGAGATAGAGATCCGCGAGGGCCAGCGCAAGACCGTCTCCAAGAAGATCTTCCCCGGCTACGTGCTGGTGCAGATGTCTATGGACGACGACTCCTGGTACGTCGTGCGCAACACGCCGGGCGTCACCGGCTTTGTCGCCCCGGGCGGCGGCTCGACCAGCAAGCCGACGCCCCTGGCCCCTAGCGAGGTCAAGAACATCCTGCGCCGCATGAAGGTCGCCGCCCCCAAGGTCAAGGTCGGCTTCAGCATCGGCGAGAGCGTGCGCATCATCGAAGGCCCTTTCCAGGACTTCGTGGGCTCGGTCGACGAGATCAACGTCGAGAAGGGCAAGGTCAAGGTCCTGGTGTCCTTCTTCGGCCGCGAGACCCCGGTCGAGCTGGATTTCCTGCAGGTCGAAAGAATCTAACCGCCGGCAGCCTCGCGCTGACCCGGACTTGGAGAACCAATGGCAAAGAAGGTCCGCACAGTCATCAAGCTGCAGCTGCCGGCCGGCAAGGCCGACCCGTCGCCGCCCGTGGGGCCGGCCCTGGGTCAGCACGGCGTCAACATCATGTCCTTCGTCAAGGAGTACAACGAGAAGACGTCGAGCCAGGTGGGCAACGTCATCCCCGTCGAGATCACGGTCTTCGAGGACCGCTCGTTCACCTTCGTCCTGCGCACGCCGCCGGCCGCCGAGCTGATCAAGAGGGCCGCCGGCGTCGAAAAAGGCAGCCCCTCACCGCGCTCGGATAAGGTCGGCTCGATCTCGCGGGCGCAGGTCCGCCAGATCGCCGAGACCAAGATGCCCGACCTCAACGCCTGGGACATCGCCGAAGCGGAGAAGATCGTCGAGGGCACAGCCCGCAGCATGGGCATCACTGTCAACTAGTCAAACAAGGGCGCATGAGCTTACCCCGGCCGTGCCGCTGAGCTACAGGGGGAGGAGTAATCCGCAATGACCCAGCGAGGCAAGAAGTACCTGGAGGCGGCGTCCAAGATCGACGAAGACCGCACTTACAGCCCCGAAGAGGCGATCAAGCTCGCCAAGGATGTGGCCTTCGCCAAGTTCGATGAGACCGTCGAGCTGCACCTGCGCACCGGGCTCGACCCCCGTCACGCCGACCAGCAGATCCGCGGCACCGCCCTGCTGCCCCACGGTCTCGGTAAGGCCGTTAAGGTCGTCGTCTTCGCCGAGGGCGAGGCGGCCAAGACGGCGCGCGACGCCGGCGCCGAGGAGGTCGGCTCGGACGACCTGATCAAGAAGGTCGAGGGCGGCTGGACCGACTTCGACGTGGCCCTGGCCCAGCGCGACCTGATGGGCAAGGTGGGGCGCCTCGGACGCGTGTTAGGCCCGCGTGGCCTGATGCCGAACCCGCGCACCGGCACCGTCGTCGACGCCGAGGACATCGGCAAGGCCGTGCGCGACGCCCAGCAGGGCCGCGTGGAGTACCGGCTCGACAAGACCGCCCTCGTCCACGTCCCGATCGGCAAGGTCAGCTTCGAGGAGGATCAACTGCTCGAGAACATGGCCATGCTGGTCAACGAGATCGTCCAGGCCAAGCCGAGCGGCGCCAAAGGGCATTACATCCGCACGGCGACCCTGACGACGACCATGGGGCCAGGGATCAAGCTCGACCTCGTGCCCACGCTTGCCCTGCGGCCGAGCTAACTCGACAATCGAATAGAACACACCACGCCAGAGACAGCAGGTGGCCGCAAGGCCCTAAGCCACTGAGGGCCTGCCGAGGCGGGAGCGTCGTACAAGCGGTCAACGCTGTCCTTCGATCCCTGTCCTCCTCTGGACAGGGATTTTTCAATCACCGCAAGGAGGTGACCGTTTGCCAACCGCAAAGAAGATCGCGGAAGTGCAGGAGCTGACCAACAAGGTCGAGCGCACCACGATCGCCATCGGCGCCGACTATCGCGGCCTCAGCGTGAAGCAGATGACGGCCCTGCGCGGGGCCATGCGCTCCGCTGACGTCGAGGTCAAGGTCGTCAAGAACAACCTGCTGAAGATCGCGACCGACAACGCCGGCAGGCCGGAGATCCTGCAGATCGTCACCGGGCCGACGGCGGTGGCCTTCGGCTACGGAGCCGACGTCGTCGCCCCGGCGAAGGCCCTGACAGACTTCCTGCGCACCTCGCGGCTCGATGTGACCATTCACGGCGCTTACGTCGAGGGCCAGGTCATCGACCGTAAGGGCGTCGAAGACCTCGCCTCAGTGCCCTCCAAGGAGATCCTGCTCAGCAAGATTGCGGGCGCCCTGATCTCGCCGGCGGCGCAGCTTGCCGGACTGCTCAGTGGGACGTTGCGCGAATTCGCGGGCCTCGTCGACGCCCGCGCTAACCAGCTAGAAGGCGCCGGCGCGCCAGGCTGACCCATCACCGCAGGCTCAAGAAAACGCCGCGGACCTACAAAAGGAGAACACAATGGCAACAACTAGCGTCGATAAGGCATTCGACATCATCAAGGAAATGACCATCCTCGAGCTTCGCGACCTGAACAAGAAGATCGAGGAAGAGTTCGGCGTGACCGCCGCGGCTCCAGTGGCCATGGCCGCCGCCCCCGGCGGCGGTGGTGCGGCCGCCGCGGCTCCTGAGGAGGAGCAGACGGAGTTCAACGTCATGCTCAAGGAGATCGGCCCCAACAAGATCGCCGTGATCAAGGCAGTCCGCGAGGTCACCACCCTGGGCCTCAAGGAGGCCAAGGACCTCGTCGAGTCGGCCCCGGCCGCCGTTAAGGAAGGCATCAACAAGGAAGAGGCGGAGACCATCCGCGCCAAGCTCTCCGACGCCGGCGCCACCGTAGAGCTCGCCTAGCCCAACCCACCTTCAAAGAAAGAAGTGGCCTCCCCAACGGGAGGTCCCTTTTGCTGCCCGTGAATCCGCCGGCGCTCTAATCGCCGCGGGAATCGAATCTAGTAGCATCGGTGCGTGCAACGGCCCAACCCGCAGCCGGTGCTTAAATGGGCCGGTGGCAAGACGCAGATCCTGCCCCAAATCCTGGCCCTGGCCCCCGCTCGGTTCCAGACCTACTACGAGCCCTTTGCCGGAAGCGCAGCGGTTTTCTTCGCCCTCGCCGGCGAGGGTCGCTTTCAGCGCGCCGTCCTCGCCGACCGCAACGCGGAACTGCTCGGCATGTATCGCGTCATTAAGGACGACCTTCCGACACTGGTCAGCCACCTGCGCGAGCACGAGGAGCAGTACCTACGCGCTGATTCCGAAACGAGAAGATCCTACTTCTACAAAGTGCGGGCCCAGGACCCGGCGATGCCGTTAGTTCGGCCGCCCGCCTGCTGTTCCTAAACCGCACCTGCTACAACGGCCTCTATCGCGTAAACCGCTCGGGACGGTTCAACGTGCCCCACGGGCGCTACCGCCATCCGCGGATTTGCAATCCGTCAGGCCTGGCCGCCGCCGCCGCCGCCTTAAAGACAGCAGATATCAGAGGGCCGGCTGATTTCGCGGACATAGTGAAGGACGCCGCCGAGGGCGATTTCGTCTACTTCGACCCACCCTACCACCCGCTCTCGGCAACCTCGTCCTTCACCGCCTACACCAGCGAGGAATTCGTCTGGCAGGATCAGCTTCGCCTCAAGGAGTCGCTGGACGAGCTGGCGGCCCGAGGTGTGGCATTTGTCCTTTCCAATTCTTCGCACCCCGATATCCTCGGGCTCTACCGGGATTTCAAGGTTGACCTGATCCCTGTCCGGCGGGCGATTAACTCGAAGGCAAACGGGCGCGGGCCAGTGCTCGAAGCGTTGGTCACAAACCGGGAGTGCGTTCGCGTTAGCGAGTAAGTTCTGCGGGGAGCCCCTACGGTCGCCGTTCAGCCGGCGCCGACACCGATCACGACTATTTGAAGGTCGCACCCGAGCGCATGCTTCTCGAAGCGGCGGGCGCACTCCGCACAAGGCCGATGTCGCGGCCCGTGTGGGCGCCGAAGAATCAATCCCCAAGCAACGGGCATCACCAGCCACCGAGCAGGCTCTTGGAGCCGAGGGCAGGCTACCGGGCGACGTGACCTCCGCCAGATCCAACTAAGGCGCGACGCCCACGACCACGAGTGGCACCGCCGGCACTGCCCTTCCTTGCCGCAGGACGTTATACAGCTCCCTCTCGTAATAACCGATGCCGCTGGACATTTCTGCTGGAGCTCATGCATTGGCAGGATCTCCACGCCCACGTCAATCACGTCTCCGACGTAGAAGGCCATGTGTTTGACGAAGAGGTCGAAGGCCACGAACGCGTATTTGCCGAGGTGAGCAACCTTACATGAGGGGCTGACGTCATCGGAGGGTATTGACGCGGAGGTAGGGACGGCGGTTGGAAGAAGTGGCGACCCCGATCGGATTCGAACCGACGATCTCCAGCGTGACAAGCTGGCATGTTAACCGCTACACCACGGGGCCACAGCCGCTAAGGGCATCGAGCGTGACTCGATCCTGTCGATTCTAATTGCCCTCGCTGACGCCCGGCAAACCGCGCGCGAGCCTAGGGAACGCCGGATATCGTCTCGCAGCTGCTGTCCGCGCTGTCGTTGCCCAGCCCACCGCTGCAGCTATCGGCGCCGGCGCCTCCGCTCAGGTTGTCGGCGCCGTCGCCGCCGAAGATTTCGTCGGGGCTCCCGACGCCGGAGATCGTGTCGCCGCCACCAAGCCCCGACAACCTGTTAGGGCCGTTGCTTCCGGTGATGTTGTCGGCGACGTTGGAGCCGCTGACGTTCTCGATCCCGCTCAAGCTGTCCCCCTTGTTGTTGGCGCCGCTGCCCAGATTGATCGTGAGCGCCGAGGCGCCGGGGTACCTGACCACGTCGACATCACTACCGCCGGCCAGCGTGTCTCCACCTGGCCCGCCCTCCAGCTTATCGTCGCCGGTGCCGCCCAGAAGGTTATCGCTGCCACCAGCGCCCTTCAGTGTGTCGGCGCCGGCCAGCCCTTCCAGCTTGTTGCCGGCACCGTTGCCGATCAGCGTGTCGGCCGCGATTGAGCCTCTGGCGTTCTCGATTGACAACAGCGTATCCACATTGCTGCCGGCCAGCGCTGTCCCCGCGGCCAGGTTGACGGTCACGGCGGGGCCGGGGAAGCGGCCGCCGTCGAGGCCCGGGCCGCCATCGATCTCGTCATCCCCCAAACCTCCGATGATCGTGTCGTCGCCATCCCCACCGCAAATGATGTCGTCGCCCGCGAGGCCGTCGATAGTATCGCCGCCGTCGCCGCCGTGGATGATGTCGACGCCCGCCGTACCGTTGATCGTATCGCCGGCGCTAGTACCGGTTAGGGTCGCCGGCTGGCCAAAGCAGGCCGGCACGATGGCCAACGAGTGTGATTCGCCGGCGGAGATAGCCGCCACCCCGCTAAGGCCGCTGACCATCACCGGCGCCCCCTGGTTGCCAGTCGTCGCGCCGTTGCCGAGCTCGCCAAAGGAGTCGCTGCCCCACGCCCGCACCGTGCCGTCGTTGAGCAGCGCGAGCGAATGAAGGCCACCGGCAGCGATCGCTTGAGCCGCGCTGAGGCCACTGACGGGCACAGGCGCCACCTGGTCGCCCGTGATCTCACCACTGCCCAGCTCGCCAAAGGTATTCGAGCCCCAGGAGCGAGCCGTGCCGTTGTTGCGCAGTGCCAGCGAGTGAAAATCACCGGCGGCAATCGCCTTGACCCCGCTGAGGCCGCCGACCGCCACCGGCGCGGGCTGGTCGCCTGTGGTGTCACCGTTGCCCAACTGGCCGACGTCGTCGGCGCCCCAGGCCCGTACCGTGCCGTCGTTGACCAGCGCCAGTGAGTGAAAGGCGCCAGCGGCGACCTCGTTTACCAGGCTCAGGCCGTCGACCACCACCGGCGCCGGCTGGTCGCCTGTTGTAGCGCCGTTTCCCAGTTTGCCGCTGTCGTCGTTACCCCAGGACCGAACGGTGCCCTCGTTGAGCACGGCCAGCGAGTGATCGCGACCGGCGGCGATCGCCTTGACGCCGCCGAGGCCGCTGACAACCACCGGCGCCGGCTGGTCGCCGGTTGTCGGGCCGTTGCCGAGCTGGCCGTCGTCATCGTTGCCCCAGGCCCTGACCGTGCCGTCGTTGAGCAGGGCCAGCGAGTGATTGTCACCGGCGGCGATTGCTTTAACCCCGCTGAGGCCGCTGACCGCGGTCGGCGCCGGCTGGTCGCCCGTGGTGGCCCCGTTGCCAAGCTGGCCGGAGCCGTCGTCACCCCAGGACATCACGGTGCCATCGCTGAGCAGGGCCAGCGTGTGACCTCCACCGCCGGCCAGCTCTACAACGTTGGTCAGCAGACTGACGGGGACAGGCGCGTCCTGACTGCTGTTGGGGGCGCCGTTGCCCAACTGACCTGACACGTCCTTACCCCAGGAGCGGGCGACGCCGGCGGGCGCCAGCGCGCCTAACGCCGTTTCCGCTCTCGGCGCTGGTGGTTGATCGGCGGCGCCGGCCCAGTGCAAGCCAGAGGTGGTAATCAGAAGCAGCAATGCTCCAAGAATGGATCGACGCCGCATCTATTGGCCTCCGGGCTGGCGAGAGGATAGCACCGTCGCGAGGTGGTGGACCAACCGGAGGACCTAAGGAAGGCTGGAGGTCGCTTCGCAGGTGCTGTCGGCGCTGTCGTTACCCAAACCGCCGCTGCAGGTATCGGCGCCGTCGCCTCCGCTCAGGTTGTCGGCGCCGTCGCCGCCCAGCAGCGTGTCGTTGCCGCCCGCCCCGGCGATCGTATCGCCGCCGCCCAGCCCGGAGAGCTTGTTGACCGCGTTATTGCCGGTGATGTTGTCGGCAACGTTGGAGCCGTTAACGTTCTCGATGCCGCTCAGCGTGTCGCCCTGGTTGTTGTCGCCAGTGCCAAGGTTGATCGTCAGCGCCGACCCGCCGGGGTAGCTGACCGTGTCGACGTCACTGCCACCGCTAAGGTTGTCGGCGGCCGGCCCGCCTTCGAGCGTGTCCTTCCCCGCCCCGCCCAGCAGGGTGTCTTTGCCGGCGCCGCCCTGCAAGTGTCGGCGCCGCCCAAGCCCTCCAGGCGGTTGCCGGCGCCGTCGCCGATCAGTGTGTCGGCCGAGCTCGAGCCGCTAGCGTTCTCGATCGAGGTAAGGGTGTCGCCGTCAATGCCGGCCAGAGCTGTCCCAACCGCCAGGTTGACGTTGACAGCGGGACCCGGGAAGAGAGCGGTGTCCCGCCCTTTTCCGCCGTCGATCTCGTCGTCACCCGCGTTGCCAGTTATCGTGTCGTCGCCGTCGCCACCGCAGATGATGTCGTCGCCGCCGAGGCCGTCGATTATGTCGGTGCCGCCGCCACCGTGGATGACGTCGACGCCCGGAGTGCCCGCAATCGTCTCGCCGGCTGCGCTGCCCGCCCTGGTGGCCAGTCGGCCCAGGCAGGTCGCTCGTATGGCCAATGAGTGATAGCCGCCGCCGGCGACCGCCGCGACCCCGCTGAGGCCGCTGACCGCCACCGGCGCCGCCTGGACGCCCGTCGTCGCGCCGTTGCCCAGCTGGCCGGCGCCGTCGGAGCCCCAGGACATGACCGTGCCGTTGCTGACCAGGGCCAGCGAGTGAATGAAACCGGCGGCGATCGCCCTAACCCCGCTGAGGCCGCTGACCGCCACCGGCGCCGCCTGGTTGCCCGTCGTCGCGCCGT
>JBBDXC010000021.1:153861-205842 GCA_040902555.1 Dehalococcoidia bacterium | reverse complement strand
GACCGCCACCGGCGCCGCCTGGTTGCCCGTCGTCGCGCCGTTGCCCAGCTGGCCGTAGGTGTCGGAGCCCCAGGACATGACCGTGCCGTTGCTGAGCCGGGCCAGCGAGTGAGTGCCACCGCCGGCGATCGCTTTGACGCCGCTGAGGCCGCTGACCGCCACCGGCGCCGCCTGGTTGCCCGTCGTCGCGCCGTTGCCCAGCTGGCCGGAGGTGTCGGCGCCCCAGGACATGACCGTGCCGTCGCTGAGCAGGGCCAGCGAGTGATAGATACCGGCTGCGATCGCCCTAACCCCGCTGAGGCCGCTGACCGCCACCGGCGCCGCCTGGTCGCCCGTCGTCGCGCCGTTGCCCAGCTGGCCGTTGCCGTCGTTGCCCCAGGACATGACCGTGCCGTCGCTGAGCAGGGCCAGCGTGTGACTGGCACCGCCGGCGACCGCTTTGACGCTGCTGAGGCCGCTGACCGCCACCGGCGACGCCTGGTCGCCCGTCGTCGCGCCGTTGCCCAGCTGGCCGGAGGTGTCGGCACCCCAGGACATGACCGTGCCGTCGCTGAGCAGGGCCAGCGAGTGACGGAAACCGGCGGCGACCGCTTTGACGCCGCTGAGGCCGCTGACCGCCACCGGCGCCGCCTGGTTGCCCGTCGTCGCGCCGTTGCCCAGCTGGCCGGAGGTGTCGGAGCCCCAGGACATGACCGTGCTGTCGCTGAGCAGGGCCAGCGAGTAGTGATCGCCGGCGCTTAACTCGACGACGTTGGTCAGCCCGCTGACGGCCACCGGCGCGTCCTGGTCGACGAATGGAAGGCTGTTACCCAATTCGCCGTTGTCGTCGTTGCCCCAGGAGCGGGCGACCCCGGCCGGCGCCAGCGCGTTCAACGCCGTTTCCGCTCTCGGCCCAGGGGCCTGGTCGGAGGCTCCGGCCCACTGCAGACCAGCGGTGGCGGCCACAAGCAACAGTGCTCCCGCTATGGAACGAAGCTGCATCTGCGCCTCCTGGGGTGGGCGAGATGATAGCACCGGAAGCCCGAGTTCGTCGTCACCGGCTTAGGGCTGGGCGGGCGTTGCCTCGCAGCTGCCATCGGTGGCCAGGTTCATCCCACGCGGGCGAGGATGCCCTCGACGGTGTGCTCTACTGACTCGCCGGTGCTGTCGATTACGATGGCGCCGGCGTCCTCGCAACGCTCGAATTGGGCGTGCAGGTCGCGATACGTCGCCTCGTCGAGCATCTCACGGTTGGGGCGGGGGAGGCCGCGGCCCAGGACCTCATCGAGGGACGGCAGCAGGATCACGTAGTCGAGCGGGATGTTCCCGAGGTACTCGCGGTAGATCGCCAGCGCCCACGGGTAGACCACACCGTCGACCACGACGAGGTAGCCGCCCTGGGCATACGCTGCAACGGCGCGTGCGCAGGCGGTGACTGTCGTCTGGTTCTGGTCGTGGGACCCGGCCTTCCAGGGCTCGACATAGCCCTGGACGATTGCCGCGAAAAAGAAGTCGGTGGCGAGGTAGACCGCGAGGGGGAAACGGGAAGCAAGCTCCGTCGAAACTGTCGTCTTGCCGCTCCCGGGCGGGCCCGAGATGACAATGACGCGCCCTGCGTCTACCACCAGACCTTGCCTTCGACGGCCTCCTCGATGTCTTCGTAGCTCTGCGTCCACAGGTTGGTCGATAGGTACTTCCAGCCGCCATCGGCCAGCAGGGCCACGACCTTGCCCGACTCCTCGCGCTGGGCGATGCGCTGGGCGGTCTTGACCGCGGCGCCGGCCGAGATGCCGGCGAAGATGCCTTCCCGCTGAGTCAGTTCCTTGGTTGTCGCGAACGAGGTGCGGCTGTCGACGACGATGCGGCCGTCGAGGACGGACTCATCAAGTACGGGAGGGATAAAGCCCTCCTCGAGGCTGCGCAGGCCCTGCACGAGGTCGCCGGGGTGCGGGATCGCGGCGATGATCTTGACGTTGGGGTTCTTCTCCTTGAGGTAACGGCCGACACCTGTGAGCGTCCCGCCGGTGCCCAGCCCGGACACGAAGTGCGTCACGCCCGGCAGGTCGCGCATGATCTCGGGGCCCGTCGTCTCGTAGTGGGCCCGGGGGTTGTTCTCGTTGCCGTACTGATAGGGCATGAAGTAGCGGTCGTCCTTCGCCGCCATCTCCTGGGCCACGGCGATGGAACCGTTCGAACCCAACGCGCCGTCGGAAAGGACGACGGTGGCCCCGAAGGCCTCCAGTAGCTGGATGCGCTCGCCGCTCACGTTCTCGGGCATGACGACCGTGAGCCGATAGCCCTTGCGCCGGGCGATCATGGCCAGCGAGATGCCGGTGTTGCCGCTGGTTGGCTCGAGGATGACGCGGTCCTCATTGAGCTCGCCGCAGGCCTCTGCCGATTCGATCATGTAGCGGGCGATGCGGTCCTTGACGGAGCCCGTGGGGTTCTGGCCTTCCAGCTTGACGTAGATCTGAACGTTCGGATTGGGCGTCATCCGCGGGATCTCGACCAGCGGGGTGTTGCCGATGGTGTCGAGGATGCTGCTGTAGAGGATTGCCCTGCCCCTAGCCGCCCGCCAGCGCGGGCAGGATCGAGACCACGTCGCCTTCGCCGATTGGCGTCTCGAGCTGCTTCAGGTAGCGGATGTCCTCGTCGTTGAGGTAGATGTTGACGAAGCGGTGCAGCTCGCCGCCCTCAGCGGTGACCTGCTGCTTGAAGCCTGGGAACTTGCCGTCGAGGTCGGCCAGCAGGGCGCCGACTGTCGGCCCCTCGGCCTCGACGACCTTCTGGCCACCGACGACCTTCTGCAGGACCGAGGTCACGTGTACTTTCACAGCCATCCGTTCTCCTTAGCTCTGCGTCCCGGCGGGCACGCCGCAGAACGCGTCATAGTCGATTAGCTCGGTGATCGTGGGGTTATCGCCACAGAGCGGGCACTTGGGGTCCTGCCGGATCTTGACCTGGCGGAACTCCATGTTGAGCGCGTCGTAGAGCAGCATGCGCCCCTCAAGGGTCTTGCCGATGCCGAGGATTACCTTAATCACCTCGGTGGCCTGGATGCTGCCGATGGTGCCGGTCAGAGCGCCCAGGACGCCGGCCTCGGCGCAGTTGGGGACCATCCCCGGCGGGGGCGGGGCGGGGAACAGGCAGCGGTAGCAACCGCTGCCCGGGACGTAGACATTGGCCTGCCCATCAAAGAGCAGGATCGCGCCGTCGACCAGCGTCTTGCCGGACAGATAGGCGGCGTCGTTGACCAGGTAGCGGGTGGCGAAGTTGTCGGCGCCGTTCACGACGACGTCGTAGTCCTTGATGATCTCGAAGGCGTTGCTGGAGTTGATGCCGGCCACGTGCTCGTTGACCGTGATGTTGGGGTTGTAGGCCAGCAGCGTCTCGCGTCCCGACTGCGTTTTGGGTTTGCCCACATCGTCGTTTTGGTGCAAAAGCTGGCGCTGCAGGTTGCTGACGTCGACCACGTCGTAGTCGACCAGCCCGATTGTCCCTACCCCCGCCAGCGCGAGGTAGATGGCCACCGGCGAGCCGAGCCCGCCCGCGCCGATGATCACAACCTTCGAGTTCAGTAGCTTGCGCTGCCCCAGGCTGCCGACCTGGGCCATGATGATGTGCCGCGAGTAGCGGCTGACTTCATCGGGGGTGAGGGTGCGCGTCGCGGGCTCCGTTTGGGTTGCGCCATTGCTTGAGCCGCCGGCTATAGCCGGAATGACGGCTACCTCGTCGCCTTCTTTGACCTTGGTTTCGCGGCCGTCGAGCATGCTGATCTCCTTGTTGTTCACGTAAACATTGATGTGGGCCGGGATCTCGCCCTGGTCGTCAAAGATCAGGTCGCCGAACCCCGGGAATGAGCTTTCGAGGTTTTGCAGCACGTCCTGCACGCGCTCGCCGCTGGCCTCGACGTAGGAGCGGTCCCCCGTCAAGCGGCGGAAGGGCGTGGGTATGTAGACCTGCACCGTGCTCACATGCTCACGCTGAGATAGCGCTCGCCGGTGTCGCAGAGCATGGTGACGACGCGCGCGCCGGTGCCGAGGCGTTGAGCCACCTGCAGGGCTACAAAGACGTTGGCGCCCGACGAGACGCCGACCAGCAGTCCTTCCTCGCGGGTCAGGCGGCGGGTCATGCGGTACGCATCGCCATCGCTCACGGTTACCACTTCATCGATCACGTCGCGGTCGAGGATACCCGGCACGAAGCTGGCGCCGATGCCCTGGATGCCGTGAGGGCCCGCCTTGCCGCCGGTCAGGACGGCGGATCGGGCGGGCTCGACAGCGATGATCTCCACGTTGCCAAGCTCCCGGCGGAGGACGCCGCCGACCCCGGTGATTGTCCCGCCGGTGCCGACGCCGGCGACGAAGGCGTCAATGCGGCCGCCGCAATCGTCGATGATCTCGCGGGCGGTCGTCTGCCTGTGGATTTCGGGGTTGGCCTCGTTTTCGAACTGCTGGGGCATGAAGTAGCCCTCGTTTTCAGCCACGAGCTGTTGGGCGGCGAACACGGCCCCGGTCATGCCTTCGATCGCCGGCGTCAGAGCGAACTCGACGCCGAAGCGGGCCAGCAGCTTGCGCCGCTCGAGGGACATGTCCTCGGGCATCGTCAGGATCACGCGGTAGCCCTTGACGGCGGCAACCATGGCCAGGCCGATCCCGGTGTTGCCGCTAGTCGGCTCGACGATGGTGCCGCCGGGCTTGAGCAGGCCCTCTTCCTCAGCTTTCTCGATCATCGCCAGGGCGATGCGGTCCTTGACGCTGCCGGCCGGGTTCAGCGATTCCATTTTGCCGAGGACCTCGGCGCTGCCGGCAGGAGTCAGGCGTGACAGGCGCACCAGCGGCGTCTTGCCGATCAGGTCGAGGACGGAGTCGGCGATCTGGCGGCCGGCGCTCACAGTGCTAGATGTAGTAGCGCTCAACGGAACCTTCCTTATCTCGCCGGGCGAGGTCGGCCACGGTAGTGCGGTCGAGGATAGAGACGCAGGCGTCGCGGATCTCCACCCAAAGGTCGCGCTGGGCGTTGGCCTTCTGGTGGTGGTTGCCGTCGTCGAGCCAGTCGACGGGAGCAAGCGACCCTTCGAGGGCGGTCAGGACCTCGCTGAGCTTGACGTCGCCGGGGTCGCGGGACAGGGCGTGACCACCCTGAGGGCCGCGTACGCTGCGCACGAAGCCCGAGCGCCGGAGGGTGGTCAGAAGCTGGTCAAGGTAGGCGACGGGTATGCCCTGGGCAGCCGCGATATGCCCGCTTTGAACGGGCCCCTCACCGAAGTGATGGGCCAGCTCGATGAGCGCCCGCAGTCCGTAGTCGCCTTTGGTGGAAATCCGCAAAGTGTGGTTGCCTGACAAAGTAGAGTAATTTGCTCAACAATCCTAGCAGCGAACCAATCAGCGCCGCCACTCGTTGGCGACGCGACGCTTCGGTTCGCGAGAGATCGGTTGCACACCCGATGACGACAAAAGCACCTGACTGCTTTCGGAGATCGACTTAAATTCAGTCGCTACGACAAGCTCGCTGGTTAAGCGGCCAAAGCCTCGCGGAAGTCGTCTCTCTTGCTCCAAGGCACCGGCACGACATCGTAGCTGCGGAGTGCCTCGTAAACCGCCGTCGGCGGCTCCACCTCCTGGTCATTGACCAGCACATATGCAGTTGCGTCCGGCTTGCGAACGTCCTTGATGTCAATCCAGGCGAAGGCCACAGACTGGGCGCGGTCACGAGATGGCTTGTTCATTGCGTCAACTATTCGCTCGGGCGCGCTCCTGGACGCCGGGATCACGAAATCAAACACATGGTCGTATCCGCTCTTGCCGGTGAACTTGACGGTGGGCGTGTAGCGAACTTCGACTAACTCAAGCCAGGCGGCGACGTCCTCCATGAAAAGGCTTCGAACAGATGGCTCGGCCAGATAAAACAGGTCGTTTACAGCGAGAAGCGCTTGGGTGAGGTTGTGTTTACGTTGAGCGAAGTTACCCGATGAGGCGCGCACTTGTATCGCGTCGCCCTCGCGCTGCACGCCGAAGCCGTTCAGAGTCATATCGAGCAGCTCTCGCCGCTTCTTGGTGTCAAGCTCGCAACCTGAAAGCTTAAGGTCCTGGATGACGTAAGCATCATCAGTCAGGAGGAAATCGCCGTTGCTGCGGCTCGCGTATATCTGCAACCGATCGTTGTGGCGGTCCAGATATGGAGTCGTAATCTCGACCCAATCGCCGACCTCACGCAGATAGGTCTTGTCGCGCAACCACTGGGTATATTCATCAAGGAGTCGACTCACTTCTTCAAGCATCAGAAGGTCCTTTGCATGAGTGGCGGGCGCGTGACCTGGCAAAACGCCAGGAAATCCTCCCACGACAACCAGGGATCCCGCGGGTTACGGAACCCGCCCGGGAGCGGGAACGCCCACTTGTCGCCAAACCCCTGACGGTAGAGGTGGAGGTGAGGACTAGGGATTTCTACACCGTCGGGGTTCTGATGTGGAGGTCCGCCAAGGTCAAGGCGGGCTAGTATCACGACGTGCCTCGCGCGAGTCTGATATTTGACTTTGCCTAAATTGATTCGCCCTCTGTGCAGGTCGAGTAGGAACGCCTCCCTGCCATCCGCGGACTGGAGGGGAACGACTAGGACGCTTCCCGGCGCCGGAAAGAAGTACCGGTCGTCTGCAACTCGGTGCTTTTCCATTGCCAGCAGTCCGTCGGCCTCGGCTTGCGTCAAGATGTCCACTGCTGTTCGGTGGCATTCTATAGGGCGATGATCCGGGGCGTGTCGTCGCTAAAGGGGCGAAAGCCGGATCTTGGGGGTCCAAGCGACTTTTACCTCGTTGCGTCAGGCCGGCAGGGGGCCTGTCAGTGACGCCCTTTGTGATATCTCGATCCAGTTGCCGTCGGGGTCGCGCACCCAGGCTATCCGCGCCGTTGTGCCGATGTTAAAGGGCTCGCGCGCGCCGTTTCCGCCCTGAGCAACGATGGCAGCGTAAGCCTCGTCGACGTCCCAAACCTGCATCGTGATGTAACGATAGCCGCGGGCCTGCAGCTTGCCGACCTCTCCCACTGCCGCATCCTCTGTTACAAACAGCAGGGAATCGCCGCAGCGAAAACTGTTGTCATCAAACTCCTTGAGCTCAAGGGCCTCCCGATAGAAGCGTCGATGGGCGGCCGCGTCGCGGACGCGAAGCCTTACGCCAATTCCTTCGACACCATTCCAACCCGGCGTTACCAGCCTCACGCGGTTGCCATCGGGGTCGGTCAGAGGCAGCTCGGACTCATGGCCGGGAGTTGCGATCAGCAGCTCGGAGTAACCGGACGGGCCCTCGTCCGGCAGGGGGTCCCGGGCGTCGTTCAGTTTGAAGACGGAGCCGTTCATGGCGTGCCGGTGCTGGCGCACGCCGCCGCCGATTGGCAGCAGCTCCTCGAAGGGCAGCCCGGCCTCGTTTTGCCAGAAGGCGAGCATCGCCTCGGTTTGGTTGGTGAAGGCCCCAACGTCGATGTGCTGTTTGGCGAGCCTCACGGAAGCTGCTGGTTGAACTGAGGCTTGCGCTTCTCGCGGAAGGCGCGGACGCCCTCGGCGGCGTCAGGGTGGTGGTCAGAGATCGCCGTCTTGGCCGCGATCTCGTCCAGGGCATGCGCGAAGGTCATCTCGGCCGCGTTGTAGACGGAGCGCTTCAAGAGCCGCATGGCGACCTGCGGGCCCTCGGCCAGCTCGCGCGCGAACTCCAGCGTTCGCTCCAGCAGCTTGTCCGCCGGCACGACCTCGTTGACCAGGCCCAGCTCCAGCGCCTCCTCAGCTCCAACGATCCGGCTGCGCACCAGGAAATCCATAGCGCGGGCGACCCCCAGCAACTGGACCAGTAAGAACTGGCCGCCTTCGTCGGGCAGCAGGCCGAAGCGCAGGGTGGCGCTGCCCAGGCGAGCCTCGGTCGAGGCGATGCGGAAGTCACAGGACAGCGCCAGCGAGAGCCCCGTCTGGATGGCCACCCCGTTGATCGCCGCAACCGATAGCTTGTCGAGGTTGCGGATGGCCACGTTCACCGGCTGCGACAGACCCCGCAGGCCCTCATAGGTGCCGATGGGGTCCTGGTGTCCGCCAGGAATCGGCGGCACGAGCGGCTCGGCGGTCTCCCCCGGCGGCCGCTTGCCACTGATGTCGTCCCCTGCCGAGAAGGCGCGCCCCGAGCCGGTAAAGACCACCACGCGCACGGTGTCGTCCATCTGCGCCTGCAGCAGCGTCTCGACCAGGTCGCGCTTCAGCCCCTGGGTCATGCCGTTGAGCCGCTCGGGCTGGTTGAAGGTGATCAGCGCGATGCCCGGGTCGTGCAGGGCCAGCTCGAAGCCGCGGTAGAGGCCGGCCTGCACGTTATTGGCCGGCGAAGGTCGGCTGGCGCTTCTCGACGAAGGCGCGCGCCGCCTCGCGGTGGTCCTTTGTGGTCCCTGAGAGGCTCATGTTGAGGGCCTCCTGGTCGAGCAGCGTCGCGAAGTCGGAGTGCTCGGCGCGGTTCAGGTTCTCCTTCATGCGGGCGTAGGCCAGCGTGGGACCGCTGGCCAGTTGCGATGCCAGCTTGAGGGTCTCCTCCTCCAGCTGCTCGTGCGGCACGACGCGATTGACCATGCCGATGCGTAGGCCCTCCGCGGCATCGACGATCTCGCCGGTGAAGTAGAGCTCGCGGGCCTTGCCGGATCCCACCAGCCTTTGCAGCAAGAAGGATCCGCCGTAGTCGCCGCTGAAGCCGACCTGGCGGAAGATCGTGCCGAACTTCGCGTTTTCTGAGGCGATGCGCAGGTCGCAGGCCAGAGCGAGGCTGAAGCCCGCACCAACGGCGTGGCCGTTGACCATGGCGATCGTCGGCTTGGCCATTGTGTGCAGAAGGTAGCTGGTGTCACGTTGCGACTGGCGGAGATTGTGCAGGCCGTGGGCAAAGGCGGCTGCCGGCGAGGTCTGGCCATTTCCCGCTCCCTCGTTGCGGGCGGCCATGCCCTTGACGTCGCCGCCCGCGCAGAAGGCGCGGCCGGCGCCGGTCAGGACGACGCAACGCACCGACGTGTCGTTCGCGCAGTCACGAAGATGCTCGGCCAGCAGAGGCATGAGCTGGCCGCCCATCGCATTGAGGCTCTCCGGCCGGTTAAGGGTGATGAGTGCGACCCCACCGGGGCGCTTGTCGAAGAGAACGTCTGGCATGGTGGACCTCCGTTTGGTGGGTGCCTACGAGTATCAATCGCAGCGACCATGAAGTCGATGTCATGGGTTGAGGGAGCTACTCGCCCGATCATTCAACCCGCGGCCGTATCGTTCGACATCCGCCCCGTCACCCAGCCCAGACGCGGCACATTGGACGCAACCCACGGAGCGCTCAACAGTGGTTGGAGTTAGCCACTGCGAGGACTTTCCGCGACCCACCCCGAGCAGATCGAGCTCTGTTTTAGGCGAGGGCGGCCGCACCCCTGTGGCGTACAGTGCAAACTCGCTTACAGCCACAGACGCTACTGTACCGTTGAGGGACACCACGGCTGGCGCTGGTACGTCCAGCCCAGAAATGTAGCCTCGCTCACGGGCCTCCACCTGTTCTTGGGCGCTGCTGAGCCAGTACCGAGCCTCCTCGACATCTATTTCGTTCATACAGTGCAGGCAAGGCCCGCCCGGGACGACAACTGCGACTCTTCCCCCCGCCTGCGCCACTTGACCCGACGACGCATCGATCCCGACCGCGATGTCAAAGTACGGGAGGCGGTAGGCGAGAGACAACTCGTTTAAGGCGAGCCGCGCACCGTCGTTGTCCACGCAACCGAAGACGACATCAACCCCCTTAAGGGCGTCGATCGCGTCGGCCGCGGGAAGAAAATCGTCGACGACGGCGACCTCGACGCCCGGAGCTGATGCCCGGAGAACGCGACGGGTGAGGCTCGTCTTGGATATTTCGCAATCGGCGGCAGTTGCTGTTACGAGTCGATTGAGGTTGCTGCGTTCGACGGTGTCGGAGTCCACTAAGACGAAGTCCCGGATCCCGATCATCACAAGCTGCTGCGCAACATGAGACCCAGTGCCTCCCAGACCGACGATCGCAACACGCAGGCGTGACATCGCCTTTTGTCCTTGAGGCGTGAACCAAGGAAGCTGCCTTTCAAACCTTTGGTCTAGCGACACCGAATCGTCGTCGAGAGAGATCCACTGTCGTAGAGACTTCCCGTGGGAGGTGCAGCTTCGTAGAGATCCTGTTTCCTCTCGGGTAAACCATCGACCGTGAACACTCGCCTCGCTGAATACGAGCGCGCCATACGGGCGATTGGGCAGCGAATCTAGGATGTAAGGAACGAACTCTTGGAAACCTCGCTCGTCCGTACGCGAAAACCGGGGCGAAGGTCCTGAGTGGTTGTGGAGTTCCACCAACGCCAACCCGCCCTTGGCGGCGGCATTCACGGCGCCGGTGATCGCATCAACGGCGAGTTCGTATGCGCCGTTCACGAAGGTGACCTGATCGTCCGGAACAAGAAGGGCCTCCTCAGCGGCAAATACGGGGGACCCAAGCGACGTTGACCAAGATGCCAACAAGAATCCGATATGTTCTCCTGGCCGAGAAAAAAGGTGTGCCCTAACGCGCTCCAAGAGCGATTCCGACACCCTTAAGGTTCCCATCAGGTCGGGTCTCGAAGCCGGTCGTTGACACCGTGAAGGAATGTCACAAGATTGTGCCCTTGGCGTGGGTCGGCGTGGGGCGTCCAGTCGGCCGTGTCCACGTGGTAGGAAAATTGCAGCCAATCCTCGCCGAAGACCACCGGCCCCGGCGAGGTATTGCCGGGTGTACCGCCAGAAGCTAAAGCCAAGTCCGGGTCGGCCAGGAAGTTGTCGGGTGGGGTTGCAGGGTAGCCCGCCGGGATTAGAACAAGGAGCCTCGTGGTGGGCTTGTTCCAGCCCGGAAATAGCGGCCATGCCTGCTGGTACAGCGCTGGAATCTCCGCCTTCAGCTGGATGGCTGGCCATACAACTCGCAGAATCCCGAGCTCAGCCTGAAGCCTGCTCACGCTAGCCCCGCTTGAAACGGGGTGCCTTCTTAAACCGACGGCCAGGTTTTAGTTCGATGGCTTCATGGGGGTCTACTGCGCGTTGCGTGCCGTCTTCGTTCAGCAAAAGGATTCCAACACTATGTGGAATGTCGGCGAGGTCCATGATCTCCGCCCCTGTCAGGGTGCCATCCTCCACCCGATACTCGACGTCATCGATGATCAAGATGAAGATCTTTCCTCGCTGCTGCCCCGGGGACTTACCTAGTTCCGTTGTCATTTCGCATCTCCTAGCTCACTTGGTTGCCTGTACCATGTCAGAGACACACTAACAGCGCGCCCGCGCGCGTGTCAACAGTTTGGTACGTTGTACCAATTTAGTGACAGGGGGATCTGTGCCAAATGGAGCGACAAAGCTATCGAGGCTGGGCGAGGCGGTCAGCACCAAACGAATACGGGATGGGCTAAGCCTTCGAGAGGCCGCCGGGGAAGCCCAAGTTTCCTTTAACACTCTTGCACGCGTGGAGAAGGGGCATATCCCGGACCTGGAGACGTTTGTTCGCTTAGCCGCTTGGGCGGGCGTGCCGCCTGAGCGCTTCTTTGAGCGTCGGATCGCCACGTCGGAATCAACTCCGGAGGCCATCGCCGCCCACTTGAAAGCTGACGCCGCGTTAACTTCTGAGGCGGCCGACAAGATCGCCTCGATCTTGACCGACCTGTATCGAGCATTCGCGCGCCCGACAGCGCCAACAGTGATGCACCTAAGAGCCTCCCGCACCTTTAAGCCAGAGGCGGTACAGATACTCGGCGATATTCTGGCGTCAATCTCGTCCGGGTTGTCGAAGGGGGCTGGCTGAGTTGTTGAGGCGCGGTTTCAAGTCGGAGGCGGAGCGTATCGTGGATCAGCTTCGCGGAGACTTGGGGCTGCCTATTGACCAGCAAGTGCCGCCTGACAAGCTAGCCGGGCTACTCGGGGTCGAGCTGCGATCTGCCGACGATTTCGTACCCCGGAAACAACTTGAAGAGCTCGAAGAGATCCAACGAGGAGCGTTTTCGGCCTGCACCTTCCAGCCCAGCCCAGAGCGGACAGTCATCGTCTTTAACCCCCTCTGCTCGGCGAAGCGGACGGCCAGCGACATCGCTCATGAGCTGGCGCACATCATTCTCGGCCACGAGCTGAGTAGGCTGGAGCGTCTCGGCAGCGTAACGTTTTTCGTTTGCGATCCTGCCCAGGAGGAGGAGGCTGCGTGGCTCGCAGGTTGCCTTCTCTTACCAAGGGCGCTGCTATTGGCTGAACTTCGCAAGGGTCGCTCGGCGGCGGAGATTTCTGATCGCCACAACCTCAGCGAGGCGATGGTGCAATATCGAATAAATGTCACCGGGGTTAGGCGCCAACTTGGTCGGCGGGCGGCCCTCCCGTAGCTGCTCGCCCTACAGCTTGCGCAGGCGGACGCCGCTGATGCCGTGGTCGGCGGCCTTCTCCAGGATCAGGTGGGCGCGGGTGCGGGTTGGCTCGATGTTCTCACGCAGGTTGACGCCGTTGATCTCGTCCCAGATTTGTCCAGCGAGGACGTGGGCTTCGTCCGCGGAGAGCCGTGTGAAGCGGTGGAAGAATGAGTCGACATCGTCGAAGGCCCGTTCGCGCAGGGCGAGGAAGCGTTCCTCGTACCAGCTCTTGATGTGCGCCTCCTCCGCCTCGACAAAGATCGAGAAGTCGAAGTAGTCGGAGACGAAGACGTGAGGCCCCTCGCCCGAGGGGCGCGACGCCCCAGTCTGCAGGACGTTGAGGCCCTCGATGATCACGATGTCCGGCTGACGGACGACGTAAAGCTCGTCGGGCACTATGTCGTAGATAACGTGGGAGTACACCGGCGCCGCGACCTCGGCCTGCCCCGACTTGAGGTCGGCAAGGAAACGCACCAGCCGCCGCACGTCGAAGCTCTCAGGGAAGCCCTTGCGCGCCATCAGCTTGCGCTCCGAGAGGATGCGGTTGGGATAGAGGAAGCCGTCGGTTGTAACGAGGTCGACGCGGGGGTGCGCCGGCCAGCGCGAGAGCAGGGCCTGGAGGATTCGCGCTGTCGTGCTCTTGCCGACCGCTACGCTCCCGGCGATGGCGAGGATGAAAGGGACCTTGGCAGCAGACTTGCCCAGGAAAGTGTCGGTTGCCGCGTGCAGCTGTTGCACGGCGCCGACGTAGAGGCTGAGCAGCCGCGATAGCGGTAGGTAGATGTCAGCCACCTCGTCGAGCGATACCGACTCGTTGATGCCCCGGAGCTGGGCGAGGTCGTCTTCCGAAAGGGTTAGCGGCGTGTTCTTGCGCAGCCGCGCCCACTCGCCGCGGTCGAAGTGGACGTAGGGGGAGAGCGACTCGGTTGCGGAGACTACCACCATTGCAGTATCCACGAGCGCAGAGTGAACGGCTCGCTGGCCTTCTTTCCTCGCGGGATCTATCCCCCACAACCCTGGGCCACCTCACCCTAGCCCTCTCCGCCAGCGGAGAGGGGATTTGCTGGCGAGGCTGGCCAGGCTTCACAGGAGGAGCAGCTCGTTGCCGCGGCATGCGGCCGCACTGGGACCTCCCCTCTCCCTTGAGGGAGAGGTCAGGGTGAGGGTGATCGACGGGTCGGGGAAGCCAGCAGTTCGCTGAGCAATGCAATGCGAACGGACTCACCGGTCCCGGGTGAGCAGGACGATCGGAAATCGTCGACCTTAGTGCGATGCGCCCCTGGACGGGCCGCCGGCTCAAGCCTCTTGCAGTGACCCGGGGGACCTCACGGCGGCCAGCCAGGCGTTCGCCTCTTCCTCTTTCCGCTCTGGGAGGGCGCGCAGCATGTCTGCCGCGTGCATCGGGTCGTGCTTGGCCCAGCCGCGCAGATAGGCGTGGAACTTGAGGTCCATCGGTGGCCGCTTGGCGTCGCCGGGGAAGTAGATGTCCCCAGCCAGAGTTTCCGCCGTGAACGTGTCCATGGTTTCGATGATCTCGGCGCGGATTTTCGCGCCCTCCGCGAGGATCGCCTCGACATCGAATTCCCGGCGGGCCTCGACCTGCTTCTGGTTCCAAGCGTCAACGTCGAAGCGCTCGCCGCCTGAGCTGGGCCGCACGGGCGTGCCTGCAGCCAGGGCACGAAACCAGCGATTGACCGAGACGTCGATGGTGGCCAGGTGGCTGATGTAATCCTTGACCGTCCACTCCTCGTCGGGCGGGACCATGCGTTCCAGCTCCTCGTGGCTCAGTGAGCGGCACAGCCGCTCGAAATGCTCCCGGTAGCCCGCCAGCTCGTCAACAACCTTCCGCACGGGCTCAATCATCCAGTCCTCCTCCGACTCCATGGCGAGGCTACGGCGGGCGGACAGGAGGGGCCAGCCGGGGGGGGGCGAGGGCGGGACGATAATCGCTGTGTGGAGCTGAGGCAGTTCGTCACGGAGGCGCTAGGGGACTCGTCCTACGTTGTTGTCTCCGACCGTACGGCGGCCGTGATCGACCCCCAGCGCGACGTCCGGCCCTACCTGGAGGCGGCGGCGGAACTCGGCGCAACCATCGAGTTCGCCGTCGAGACCCACGTCCACAACGACTACATATCGGGCGGGCCCGAGCTGGCGGCTCTCGGGGCGATGATCGTGGCGCCCGCAACGGCTGGCCTGAGATTCCCGCACCAGCCGATAGGCGACGGCGAGGACGTCGCCATCGGCCGCGTACGCCTGGGGGCGGTCGCCGCGCCGGGACACACCTACGAGCACACTGCGTACCTGCTTATCGATGAGGACAGTGGGACCAGCGGCGCCTTTACCGGCGGCGCGCTCCTCGTCGGCGGCGCCGGCCGCACCGACCTGCTCGGTCCCGACCACACCGAGGAGTTGACCCGCATGCAGTGGGACACAGCTCGGCGGCTAAAGACAATCTTGGAGCCCGACTCGGAGATCCTGCCGACACACGGCGGCGGCTCCTTCTGCAGCTGGGCGGGCTCAGGAGACAAGCGGCGTTCGACGCTGGCCCACGAGTCTGACAACGACGCCCTGGTCGGCACCGACTTCGCGACCTTCCGGGCCATCCACCTCGGGAACCTGGCACCGATTCCGGCCTACTATCCGCACATCGCGCCCATCAATCGCGCAGGCCCCTCGGTCCACGGGCAGCCACCGCGCCCGCCCGAGCTGACGCCTCAGGATGTCGTGGAAGGAAACAAGCGCCAGCTGGTCGATGTGCGGCGCCGGCAGCACTTCGTCGAGGCGCATGTGCCGGGGTCGCTGTCCATCGAGGAAGGCTCTTCGATGCTGGCGTACTTCGGCTGGGTGATCCCGTTCAACTCGCCCCTGGCGCTGGTCACAGAAGACGAAGAGCAGGCTGGGCGGGTGACCACCGATCTGTTTCGCATCGGCTACGAGTCCGTGGCGGGCTATTTGCTTTTTCAGCGCTGGCTGGACGAGGGGCAGACCGTAATCGGCCTGCCAGGGCTGACGGTGGAAGAGGCGCGGGAGGCGATGCGACGGCACCACCTGGTGGATGTGCGTTTCGCCAACGAGCACGAGCGCTCGCCGCTCGCCGGCGCCCTGCAGATGCCCTCGAATCGCGTGACCGAGTGGGCGGCGACGCTCGATGTCCTGCGGCCCGTGGTTGCCTGCGCCACGGGCCGGCGGGCGGTAATGGTGGCCAGCTTCCTGAAGCGCGCGGGCCTTGAGTCGCAGCCCCTGGTCGAGGGCGGGGTGGACGACCTGCGATAGATAGAGGTGATCGTGGAGGGCGAAGCTGGTCGGGGCGACTGGATTTGAACCAGCGACCTCCTGACCCCCAGTCAGGTGCGCTTCCAGGCTGCGCCACGCCCCGACCGTGCGCTCGACCATTCTAGCGATTCTTAGCCCGTAGCCGCCGACGCCACGATGATCTGCGCATGGCCATCGTCTGCAACGGATCTATCGCCTTCGACCACATCATGACCTTCCGCGACTACTTCAAGAACCACATCCTTCCCGACAAGGTCCACATGATCTCGGTCAGCTTCCTCGTCGATTCCCTCGAGAGGAGGCATGGGGGATGCGGCGCCAACATCTCCTACAACCTTGCCCTCCTGGGCGAGCGGCCCATCCTCTTCGGCGCCGCCGGCAGCGACTTCGGGGAGTATCGGCAGTGGCTGGACGGCGCCGGGGTGGATACCAGCCGCGTCCTGGTCGCCGAGGACAAGCTCACGGCCTCGGCCTTTATTACCACTGACCTCGCTGACAACCAGATCATCGGTTTCTACCCTGGCGCCATGGAACGCACGCGCGAGATGTCCCTCTCCACCGTCACCGAGCCGATCGATGTCCTGTTGATCTCCCCGAACGACCCGCCGGCAATGCTGGCGCTGGCCGCTGAGGCCCAGAAAAAGGGCCATCGTTACATCTTCGACCCCGGACAGAGTCTGCCCGCCTTCAGCGGCGACGACATCGTCGACGCCGCCCGTGGCGCCTGGATCATCGTCGGCAACGACTACGAGCTGGAGCTGATCCGCTCGAAGACGGGCATGGCGCTGCACGACCTGCTGGAGCTCGCGACGATCGTCGTCTGCACTCTGGGCGAGAACGGCGCCTGCCTGATCACCGAGGAGCGCGACATCAACGTCCCCGCCATCATGCCTGAGCACTTCGCAGACCCCACAGGCGCCGGCGACGCCTACCGCGCCGGCCTCGTCGTCTCGCTGTTACGGGGCGTCGACCTGGAGACGGCGGCCCGCGTCGCCGGCCTTATGGGCACCTACGCCTGCGAAGGCCCCGGGCCCCAGGAACACAGCTTCACCCTGGACCAGTTCGCCGCGCGCTATCGCAAGTCCTGGGGGTCGCCCCTGGCCGCAGAGCTGGTCCTCGCCGGTACGCCCTGATGACGCGCGTCGCCTTTATCGGGCTCGGCCGGATGGGTCTGCCCATGGCTCAGCGCCTGCTCGAAGGCGGCCACGAGGTCGTGGCCTGGAACCGCACGGCGGAGAAGGCCCAGCCGCTCGTCGCCGCCGGCGCCGCGCAGGCGACGACTCCCCGCGACGCCGTAAAGGGATCCGAGGCGGTGATTACTATGCTCTCGACGCCCGAGGCCGTCGAGGGTGTGCTGTTTGGCGCCCGGGGGCTGGCTGCTCGCCTGCAGTCGGGCATGGCCCTGATCGAGATGTCGACGATTGGCCCCTCGGCCGTGGGCGCCATCGCTGAGCGGCTGCCCGGCGGCGTGACGCTGCTCGATGCGCCGGTCCTCGGCAGCATCCCGCAGGCTACGGAGGGTTCCCTGCGCATCTTCGTCGGCGGGGCCGAAGTCCACTTCGCGCGCTGGCGCGACCTGCTCAGCGCCATGGGCGACCCCATCTACATCGGGCCTTCGGGCGCTGGCGCCGCCATGAAGCTGGTCGCCAACTCGACGCTGGCGGCGTGCATTGCCGCCCTGGGCGAGGCGCTGGCCCTGGGCGACTCGCTCGGACTCGACCAGGAAAAGGTTCTCGACCTCCTGCCACCTCCCATGCAGGTGACGGTTTCGCGCGCCAGGGAGTCGATCCTGAGCGGCAGCTACCCGCCGGCCTTCAAGCTCTCCCTGGCCGCCAAGGACATGCGCTTGGTCGTGGAAACGGCTGAGACGTTGGGCAAAAACCTGGCCCTGGCCCGCGCGGTGGCCGCGGCGCTGGCGAGCGCGGAGGGCGCCGGGCTAGCCGAACTGAATTACTCGGCGCTAATCGCGCACCTGCGCGGGTTGCCGGCCGGCGAATAAGGCGCCTCGGCGCGGACGCCTCCCTCGACGATGCCACGAGGCGGGCAGGTTGCGATGTGGATTCGCAGCGCCTCGGCTGATAACCCCGGCAACCCGCCCCTACAAAGCTGTTGTGTCCTCCCGGAACCCTCTCTTTGGCAAGGAGAGGGCAGGGTGAGGTTGTGGGGCGGCGGGCGAGGGGCGTCCCCGCGAGGCGCCCGTAATCATGCGCCGTATCAAACGCGCGGAGAGGGCGGCTGCGAGACGCCCCTACGCAGGCATGCTTCTCAGTCCGCGGCGATCGCGGCGACGACGACGATGGCCATGCCCACGCCCGAGACAAGGCCGTATTCCAAATACGTTGAGAGGCTCAGCGAGCGTGTGAAGTTCGCGTGCAGCAGCCCGTTGATAAAGTAGAAGACCACCAGCAGGAAGAGCGCCGCCGTAAAGCTCTCCAGCGGCAGGAAGTGCAGCGCCGCCCGCGACTGCCCAAGGATGAGGCCGATCGCCGCCGCGTAGGCCATCACGAAGGGGGTTTCCAGATCGGTCTCGCGGATGACCTCGATGGCCAGCAACATGCTGACCACCCCCACGGCGATCGAGGCCGGCAGCACGTCCACTTCTAGTTCGTAGATCACTCCAAAGAAGGCGAAGGCCGTCAGGTATGTGACGACCATGAGGATGAAGCGCGCCGCGCCGTACTGGCTGTGCGCCGGGTTGACCGAGATGTACTCGGCCATGCAGGTCAGCCAGAAGACCCCGCCTGCCCCGGCAGCGGCGAACGGCGCATAGCGGCCGTCGACGGTGTACTCGAGGAGGAGGCCGGCGGAGAGTGTGAAGAGGGCGGGAAGGAAGGCGTAGGTCGAGGTCTCGGTGACCGAGCGCAGGTTCCCGCCGGGATACGAGCGCACGATCCCGTCGACGCCGACCGCGGCCAGGAAGACCGTGATGACGAGGAGCCACGCCGGCGTCGGCTCGATCGTCAGGAAGAAGCCGAGGCCGACCCCCACAACGATCGCCAGCAGGTTCGTCTTGGCCGTGTGCCGGAAGAGTGCTACCGGGAGGGATTGCTTGCGGGGCGGCGGCACTGCCCCGAGCGTTTCGTAGTAGGCCTGCTCGGTGGTTGCACTGCCTCCGCTGGAGCGTGCCATCGCTTCAATTCTTGTGCCGCATCAGAGGGGCGTCAACGCGACTTATCCCTCAGCTCCGTCCCTGAGCCGTCGCCGCCCTCGGCGGCCGCCTTCTCATCTGGTGAGAGCGCAATCTCCGCCCCTCTCCCTTGAGGGAGAGGATCAAGGTGGGTCCTAACCGGGTATGCTGGTGACACTTTGACCGGGCACATGGGTTACACAGGGGGCGAGGAGGTGGTGCCTTGCCATGGAGGTCGACCGGTCCGATGAAAGAGCGGGAGCGATTGATACAAGCCCACGTCAGGGGGCGCTGGACGGTGAGTGAGCTGGCGGAGGCTTTTGGGGTCAGCCGTAAGACCGCTCACAAGTGGCTGCGGCGTTTTAGCGAGTCCGGCCCTGCCGGCCTGCTGGACCGTCCTCGCGCCGTCCGTAACCATCCCAACGCAACGCCGCGGGCGGTAGTGGCTGCGCTTATTCGGGAGAAGCGCGCCCACCCCACCTGGGGCCCCCTAAAGCTGCGGCCGGCCCCTGGGGACGCGCCAGAGGTGATCGCCGCCTGGCCCGCACCCAGCACGCGAGGCGCCATCCTCGCCCGAGCAGGGCTGACGCAGGCCCGGCGCCGGCGGCGGCGGGTGCCACCCAGCTGCGCGCCGTTTGCTGCCTGTGAGCGGCCGAACGCAGTCTGGTGTGCCGATTTCAAGGGGTGGTTCCGGACGGGCGATGGGCAGCGCTGTAACCCGCTGACGGTCAGCGACGCCTATAGCCGCATGCTCCTCTGCTGCCAGGCGCTAGAGCGGCCGGACTACGTGCACGTCCGCCCGGTCTTTGAGGCGACCTTTCGCGAGTATGGTCTACCTAAGGCCATCCGCACTGACAACGGTCCTCCCTTCGCCTCGGTAGGAGTGGGTGGACTGTCGCCCCTGGCTGTCTGGTGGGTCAAACTGGGCATCAGGCCGGAGCGCATCATGCCCGGCCACCCAGAACAAAACGGGCGCCATGAGCGTCTGCACCTGACGCTCAAGCAGGAGTGCTGCGGGCCCCCCGCGGCGACCTCGGCTGCCCAGCAGCTGAGCTTCGACGCGTTTCGACAGACGTACAACCATGAGCGGCCGCACCAGGCTCTGGACCTCCAAACGCCCGCGGCCTGGTACCGGCCGTCGCCACGGCCCTATCCGCCGGTGCTCGAGGATCCGTTCTACCCGGCAGACGCCGCCGTGCGGCGTGTGCGCTCCAACGGCGAGATCAAGTGGCGGGGGCATCTCGTCTTCGTTGGTGAGGCACTGGCCGGCGAGGCCGTCGCAGTCAGCGAAACGCTGGTTGGCTACGACGTCTACTTTGGACCAATTGTCTTAGGCCGGCTGGACTCGGTGGGGGAGAGGCTAGTCCGTGCTGGGACGAGGCAAACGAAAGCTGAAACTGTAACCCATGTGCCTAGATAATGTGTAACCCATGTCCTCGGTAGCACAGTGAGGGTGATGGTACTTCAGCCAAGAGGGAATCAGGTCATAAGAGGGCATCGGGGTGGCGGTTCTTGTTGCAAGGTTTTGAGTTCGTAGCGTTTCTTGCCTGGGAGATTGTCACCCTCACCCTAGCCCTCTCCCTCGAGGGAGAGGGGAGGAGAAGAGCTTGCTCATCCGTCACCCTGCCAAAGAGAGGGCAGATGCAATTAGAAGATGCTGCGTCGGGCGGAGTATCGTGTGGGCGCCGCTACTTGGCGGCTGAGGGAGGCTCCAGCCCGCCATAAAGCTCCGCGGCGTTGGTCCACCACAGGCGCTCCACCTGGGACTCCGTCAGCTTCTCCTCTTCAAAGATGCGCTCGAAGCGCTCCACGTGCTCGTGGATCTCGTCGGCGCCGCAGTCCGAGCCCCAGACCAGCTTCTCGATCGGCATCTCGCGGCCCAGGTAGCCGCGCTCCACCATGTGGCGCTCGATAACCTCACCGCCCGACATGTCGAGGTAGACGTGCTCGCGCCAGCGGATCACGGAGGCCGCGGCTTCGTAGTTTCCCGTCCCGCCCATGTGCGCCCCGATCAGGCGCAGACGCGGGAAGTTGTTGGCGATCGTGTCGAGGTGGAAGGGGTGCATGCGCGTCGCCGAGATGTCACGGCCCTCGCCAAAGAAGCGCCGGGCATAGACGAGGCGCTCCTCGGCTTCCGGGTCGCGGCTGGGATGGGTGTGCAGGTAGTCCACGGCGCTCCCGATCACGCCCAAGTGGAAGAGGATTGGCATCTGCAGCTCCTGGGCTTGCTTGTACATCGGAAAGTAGTCTGGGTGGTCGTAGTCCCGCTGGACGCCGATCATCTTCAGGCCCCGGTAGCCCATCTCGTGCAGTTCAGTCACCACCTCGGGCGTCGTGATCTCCGGGTCGACCATGGCCACCGGCAGGAAGACCTCGAGATAGGGTTCGAGTAGCTTGATCGACTCGTCGTGCGGCCGCCCCCAGCGTCCCCCCGCGAGCAGGCAGGCGCGCCTGATGCCGGCGGCGTAGGAGCGCTCGGCCAGCTTTTCCAGCATTGGCTCGGGCGGGTTGTCGGGGTTGGCCCAGTCGCGCGGGAAGTGGCAGTGGACGTCCCAGATCTTCAAGAGCCCGGCTCCAGCGTCCGCTTCATTTCGATCCTGTCTTCCTGGAAGCCGAGCCCGCCGGAGAAGCGACGAGCGGTGTCGTTGCGCACTGAGGTCGCGAGGGTTGCATAGGCTACGCCGCGGGTTTTCATCTCCCCCAGTATCCTCTCGACGGCTTCGCGGCCGCTGCCACCGCGGCGCTCGTCCGGCCTGACATAGATCTCGGTTATCTCGCCGACCATGACCTCCGGCCGCAGCCAATGGCGGGCTATCGAGTACTCGACGAAGCCGATCTCGCGATCCTCACGCGTGATCCAGAAGACGCCGTCGCCACGGCTGATTGCTTCATAGAGGAGCCGCTTGGCATCGTCCATGTCGCGGTCGCCCTGCTTCGGGTCGTCCCGTTCTTCGTCCAGTTCACGCCAGTAGTCGAGGATCATGGTGGCCAGGTTTTCAATCTCCTCGCGCCGTACTGGGACCAGCTCGATCAAGGGTGTCTCAACCTCTCCCCAAACGCCTCTCCCGACCGAGAGAGGGGAATGGCAATCGCAAGCTCATCAGGTGTGCTGAGCCTATCGATTTGGGGGCTTTGGTTCGAGCCCGGACGACCTTCACGTGCACTCGATTGCGGGGCGCCGCGGGCCTTGCCCCGAAGAAAGCGTCCTGTAAACTGTACAGGTTGCTCCGAAAAGGGAACTGGAGGTAAAGCTTTTGCCTCGACGCCTGCTGGGAGCGTTCGTAGCCGTGGCGGTCGCCTTGACGATCGCCTCCCTCGCACAGGGGGCGCTGATGGTAGCGACGGCAACGGGCGACCTCAAAGACGTAAGAGACTCAACGCTGACGCCGGCACCAGAGGTTAGCGCTCAAAGCGAGAGCGCCCAGAACCTCTCATCTACGGAACCCGCCACTGTTAGCCGTGCCAAGCTTGATACGCGCCTTGAGCGCCAGAAGCGCAGGGCGATGGAGCGCAACGTCCGCGCTGCCCTCGACCGCATCCTCGAGCGCCGCCAGGAGGCGCAGCAGGACGAGCAAGAAGTCCTCGCCGCCCTCGAAGAGCTGGCAGCGACGCCGGAACCAACACCCGAACCCACCGTCGAGCCCACGGCTGAGCCGACACCCGAGCCCACCGCCGAGCCCGCCGAGATCGCCCGCGTCGCCGAGCCCACCGCTGAAGCAACCGCAGAGCCCACAGCCGAGCCAACGGCTGATGTCACCCCGACCCCCGAGGTCACGCCCACCGAAGAGCCGATCAACGAGATCACCAATGACGAAAACACGGACGACGAGGACACGGGCGACGAGCCCGTGGACTACGCCTTCTACCTCTCCGAGGAGTTCCTGCGTCCCTACTTTGGCGACAACTGGGAGAAGGCCTCCCAGGTTGTTAACTGCGAGAGCAGTGGAAACCCCGAAGCGGTTTATGCCGACTCCGAAGGCAACCCCCTCTATGTCGGTCTCTTCCAGATCTACGTGGGGAACTGGAATGGCCAGTACAGCGCCGATATGCTCAAGGATCCCTACCTGAACGCGCAGCTGGCAGCCGAGCTCAGCGGCGGCGGCGCGAACTTCTCCGGCAACTGGCCGTCCTGCGGCGCCGGCCTCTAGCCGCCCCACTGTTGAAACCCTGACCCTCCGCGGCTAGGTTCAACTCGTGCCTATCTACGAATTCCGCTGCCGCGGCTGCCTCGAAGTTACCGAGGTAATTACGCGCGGCATCTCCTCGCCCTTCGACGCGGTCTGTGGGCAGTGCGGCTCCCGGGAGCTGGACCGCATCCCCTCCCGCATCATCCCCCGGCAGACCGAGGCCACCAAGATCGAGCAGCTCGACCCTCGCTATGACAGGTGGGTCGACGAGACGATGGCCAAGAGCCGCCAGGACTCGCAGCGCGACATTGCTGAGGTCCGACAAAAGGAGGCGAAGGCAGTAACCGACGCCAAAGCCCAGCGGGAGAAGAAGAAAACGATCTAGGGGCTCGCCTGCGAATAAAGCGAGAGGCGGAGCATCTGCTCCGCCTCTCGGTAACTCTCCCCAGTTCCGCTAAGCGGTCTGCCCGCTCGCCGTACCCGAGAAGCGTCGCGGCTGGTGAATGTCCACCTCGAACCCTTCGTCAGGCTCAACGGCGAACTCCACGAACAGCGCGCGAACTCGTGACGCTACTTCATCGCTGATCGCCCCGGCGTCGGCGCCCTCGTGTAAGTACAGGTCAACCTTGCTGCTCTTGACCTGGTTGCCGTCGGTTCGCAGGAAGGTCTCGGCGTGTTCGACCCCGTCGACATCTTCGGAGACTTCCTTCATCCGGCCCTCGAGGGCCACCGGGTCGAGCTTCCGCTCCTCGGCGGCAACGGGCGCCGGAGTCACGCCGTTGCTCGACGCGGCTACGACGGTTTCGCCGGGCTCGGCCGGCGCAAACACGACCCGCTCCTCATCGCGTCCGCGACCGAAGTCGGGGATCAGGGCCGTCAGCAGCGAGAGCAGGGCGAAGGCGCCCAGGGCGACCGCGATTGCGGTCCAGAGCAGCTCGGCGCCGTCGGAGCCCTGCGCGCTGAAAGCGAAGTCCATATCGAGCAGGCTGCGACTGCTCGTCGTTTCATCGCTGTAGAGATAGACCAGGAAGCCCGCGCAAATCGCCACGATGATCGCGGCGCAGACGACGAGACCGAAACGCCTTATGAAGTTCATAGCTCCTCCTTCGGTGGCCCTTGTCAGGTCATCGTGGGGAGAGGGAAGCCCCAGGCGCGTAAACCTGTGAGGAGGTTTGGTACAGAGCCATAAAACCGCGGCGCCCTAAGCTGGCGCCGGTTGCTGCCGACAACAAGTGGGGAGGCCGGCGAGAGGCGGGGTCGCAGTATCCCATCTCGGGAGCCCACCCGGCCTCCCTATCTCACTACCGCATCGGCCTCGATCTCGACAAGCATCTGAGGGTCGGCGAGGCGGCTTACCTCGACGAGGGTTGAGGCCGGTCTGTTGTCAGCAGCGAAGGCGGCGCTGTGCGCCCGCGCGACATCCTCCCAGCGGCTCATATCCGTGGTGTAGATGCGCGTGCGCACGACATCGCCGAGCGATGCTCCAGCCTTCTCAAGGATGGCGGCGATGTTGCGCAGGCACAGCTCGGTCTGTTTGAAGAAGTCACCCTCGCCGGCGAGCCGTCCCTCCGGCCCCCAGGCCGCGGTCCCCGAGACGAAGATCATGTCGCCGGCGCGATAGGCGCGCGAGAACCCGATGATGGCCTCGAAGGGTGTGCCGTCAGGGAGGGGTCCGCGTTCCGTTGCCTTGGCCTCGGCTCAGCCGCGGACGATGTCGCCGATGATCAGGGCGACGATGATCAGGACGATGCCCGTGACCATCGCCAGTATCCACTCCAGCCCCTGTGCAGAGGGCGCCACCCCGCCACCCTGACCACCTGTGTCGTCTCGCCGCCGCGGCGGCGTCCTCTGAGCCATCAGCCACTCCTCGCCTCGTCGTCGTTCTGTGTTCGCCTGATTCTATATTGTCAGACTCGTGCGCGGGTCAGACTCCCGCAGATGTAGTCGCGTGCCAGACACGCCATCGCATTCCACCCGCCCCTCTTGTAGTCGCGGGTCTCAGACCCGCCGGCCTCTCATCAACACCATCGTCTGATGCCAAAATGGGCTGTACGTTTCATCGGGAACGTGGCGGGTCTGAGGAGGCTGTCTCAGAACTAGGAGGATGGCTCGGATTCGCCTGTTTTCAGCGAGCAACGGACTGCCAACCGAATCTGACAAGGCCAGCCTCGACGGCCGTGACCGCCATGCCTGTGCCGTTTTTCGGAGTTTTGAGACAGCCTCCTGAGACCCGCGACTACACAAGCGCTAGGCGTGCCTGTGCCACCCGCCAGACATCGAACTATTGGTCGAACAGCGACGGCTGGGGCGGCGGCGGCGCCGCGGAGGCCGGCGGCTCCACGCCCAGGTGCTGGTAGGCGTGCCGCGTGGCTACCCGGCCGCGAGGGGTGCGCTGGATGAAGCCCAACTGCAACAGGAACGGCTCGTAGACGTCCATGATGGTGTCGGAGTCCTCCGAGATGGACGCGGCCAGGGTTTCCAGCCCCACCGGGCCCCCGTCAAACTTCTCGACGATGGCGCGCAGCACGCGGTGATCCACGTCGTCGAGGCCCAGCTCGTCCACCTCGAGCCGCGACAGTGCCTCTCTCGCGACTTCGGGCGTTATCGTCCCGTCCCCCCGGACCTGGGCGTAGTCGCGGACGCGCCGTAACAACCTGTTAGCCACGCGTGGTGTCCCCCGCGAGCGTCGGGCAATCTCATGGGCGCCCTCATCGTCGAGGGGCGTTCCGAGGATGCGGGCGCTGCGCCTGATGATGCGGTCCATCGTCGGCACGTCGTAGAAGTCGAGGCGGAAGACGGAGCCGAAGCGGTCGCGCAGGGGTGGGCTGAGCAGGGCGTAGCGCGTCGTTGCCCCAACCAGGGTGAAGCGCGGCAGGTTGAGGCGCACGCTGCGGGCGCCCGGCCCTCGCCCGATGACGATGTCCAGCGAGTAGTCCTCCATCGCCGGGTAGAGGACCTCTTCGACTATCCGCGGCAGGCGGTGCAGCTCGTCGATGAAAAGCACGTCGTCGGCCTGGAGGTTAGTAAGGATCGCCGCCAGGTCGCCGGCCCGCTCGATGGCCGGCCCCGACGTCGTGCGGATCGAGACCCGCATCTCGCTGGCGATGATGTTGGCCAGCGTGGTCTTGCCGAGACCCGGGGGGCCGTAGAGCAGTATGTGGTCCAGGGCCTCCCCGCGCTTGCGCGCAGCTTCGATCGCTATCTCCAGGTTGGCCTTGACCTTGTCCTGGCCCGGGAAATCATCGAGGGCGCGCGGCCGCAGGGACAGGTCGAGCCCGGCGTCCTCCTCCTGCACATCGGCCGCGACCAGCCGCTCGATGGTCATGCGCTATCGATCAGTAACTTGAACATTTGCTCGCATTCGGGCCTATCATAGCCCGCCCGTCATTCCGAGGCGCGCCTCAGATGCGGTCCCAATCGATGAGCAGGATGCTCGGGTTGTCGCGGTCGACCCTAACGGGCAGGGACGCCCCCGGCGTCAGGCGAGACGCCCTGTCCACGGGCACCAGCTGATGGTGCGAAACCCTCTCCGGCGCCTTGCCCTCGACCCGCAGATCGAGCTCAACCTGGTAGAGAGTCTGCTCGCCGATGGTCACCCCGAGGCTGTTGGCGTCGGCGACGACCGCCCAGCAATCGACACCGCGTTCCTTCAGGGCCTCTTCCCGCGAATCGCTGCTCATCGAGACAACGTGCGTCGTCATCGAAGTCGGAGTCTCAATGTTCAGTCCGGAGAGCATCTTCGAGAGGTCGATGCTGCCGGCCCCGGTGTTGATCATCAGGCCCTGTCCCGTCTCGCTCATCGTGAAGGTGGGGGTCTGCAGGACTGTGCCCAGCAGCCGCGACGAGTACCAGCCGACGAGGGCGATCGTCGCCCCGACCACGATGAAGATCGCCGCCATCAGCGCGAAGACGAGCTGGATGTTGTCCGAACAGCCGGAGGAGCCCGGCTGGCAATCGCTGCTGGTGTTTTCCTCAACCCACTCGCGGAGGTCGGGAACGAACGCCACGGCGCCGAGCACCAGGCCGAGGTCGACGAAGAGGATGCCAAGGATAAAGGAAGCCTTCATACGGGATCATTAACACGATTTCCTCCTCTCTGTTTACGGAGCGGTGGCCAGGGGAGGTGGGGGTGGGACCGGGCGATGCCGGATCCGGTCGAGCGCGGATTACTGTTGACCTGCTTGAGCGATAGCACCTAGAATTCCTGCGATGGCCCTCCCCCTGGAGGGCCTTATTAGGTGGGCGTGAAAAGGCGGGAATGCCCAAGTACATCTTCGTCACCGGCGGCGTGGTCAGCTCAGTGGGCAAGGGCATCACTACCGCCGCCGTCGGCAGAATCCTCAAGTCCCGCGGCCTCACCGTCTCCATCCAGAAGCTCGACCCCTACTTCAACGTCGACCCCGGGACGATGTCGCCCTACCAGCACGGCGAGGTCTTCGTCACCCGCGACGGCGCTGAGACCGACCTCGACCTGGGCCACTATGAGCGCTTCGTCGACGAGGAGTTGACGCGCGCCAGCTCCGTCACCACCGGCCAGATTTATGAAGCGGTCCTGCGCAAGGAGCGCCGCGGCGACTACCTGGGCGGGACGATCCAGCAGATCCCCCACGTCACCAACGAGATCAAGGAGCGAATCCGCCTCGCCGGGACCGCGAACAACGCCGACGTCCTTCTGATCGAGGTCGGCGGCACCGTCGGCGACATCGAGGGCCAACCCTTCCTCGAGGCCATCCGCCAGATGCGCAACGAAGAGCCGCGCGGCGACACCCTGTCGATCCACCTGACGCTGCTGCCGCACATCGGCGCAACGGGCGAGCTTAAGACCAAACCCACACAGCACTCTGTGCGCGACCTGCGCAGCATGGGCATCACCCCCGATATCATCGTCTGCCGCAGCGACTTCCCGATGCCGGAGGAGCTCAAGCCCAAGATCGGGCTCTTCTGCGATGTCGAGACGCGGGCGGTCGTGCCCCTGGTTACGTTGGACTCTATCTACGAGGTGCCGCTGGCCCTCGAGGACGCCGGCGTCGGCGACCTGATCCTCGAGAAGCTCAACCTGCCGCGCAGCGAGCGCGACATGGCCGACTGGCGAGATTTCGTAGCCCAGTTGAAGCGGCCCGAGCGCCAGGTGACCGTGGCCGTGGTCGGCAAGTACGTCGAGCTGCAGGACGCCTACATATCCGTTCGCGAGTCTCTGATTCACGCCGCTGTCCACAACGACGTCGCGATCAACATCCGCTGGATCCACGCCGTAGCCGTCGAGGCGCTGGACGAAGGTGGCCTGAGGGCGCTCTTCGAGGGCGTCGACGGCATCGTCGTCCCCGGCGGCTTCGGCGAGCGGGGCCTCGAGGGCAAGATCGCCGCCGCGCGCTACGCCCGCCTGAACGACGTGCCCTACCTGGGCCTCTGCCTGGGTATGCAGATGATGGTTATCGAGCTGACGCGCGACGTCTTCGGCGAGCCCGCCCACACGACCGAAGTCGACAAGCACGTCAAGCACCCCGTGATCAGCCTGATGTCCGAGCAGCTCGGTATCGAGGACAAGGGCGGCACGATGCGCCTCGGCGACTATCGCTGCGTGCTCCAGCCGGAGACCAGAGCAGCGCAGGCTTACAGCCAGCACGAGGTCCTCGAGCGCCATCGCCACCGCTACGAGTTCAACAACAAGTACCGCGAGGTGCTCGGCGAGGCCGGCCTCGTGATCAGCGGGCTCTCGCCGGACGGCACTCTGGTCGAGATCTGCGAGATGCGCGACCACCCGTTCATGGTCGGCTCGCAGTTCCACCCCGAGTTCAAGTCGCGCCCCAACCGCCCGCACCCGCTCTTCCGCGACTTCCTGGCCGCCGTCCGCCGCTACGCCCTGGAGACGGGGGACGTTGAGCAGACAATGCTGCCCTCGCGGACGCGTGCGTCCGACAACTAAGGCAGGCCGACAGTAGCCTGAGCCTGTGAGTGGCTCCGAGATCTTCCGCCTGCTGCATATCCTGTCCCTCTTCTGGATGGTGGCCGGCCTTGGAGCGGTGCTCATCCCCGTCGGAGGAAACTGGGCCAAGAAGGAGCTGACCCAGCACCTGGTCGCCTTCCAGCAGGCCGCGGACGCCGAGACGGCGATGTTCCTGCCAGGCTACCTCCTCGTCGGGGTGACTGGCTTCTTCTGGGGCACCTATGAGGACTACAACTTCATCACCGACGGCTGGCTGGCCGCGCTGACCGCGACCTACCTCCTGGTCGGCGTCATCTGCGTGCCGCTGATGGACTTCGCCCTGCGCCGCACGCGCCTGCTGGCCCTACAGGCCCAGAAGAGCGGCGCGGTTTCGCCCGAGCTGAAGGACGCCCTGGACGACAACGTCCCCCTGGTCTTCGGGGCCATCATCGCTCTCTCGGTTCCGCTTCAGGCGTTCTTCGCCATCGTCAAGCCGTTTTAGCGCGGCGTCTCGGTCGAACCGCCGGCCCGGCGCCCTCCACCTTCCCGCGTTCCCTGGCCAGGCCCTGGAGGATCCAGATGCGGAACAGCGTCTGATAGCCGACTCCCAGCCGCTCGCCGATCCGCTTGGCCGCCTCGACCGTCCGACTATCGATCCTCAAGGAGATCGCCTGTTTGGGTGGCCGGCGATCCTCGATCGTCCCGTTTATAGGCTCGGTGAGAGCCAGCACTTCTTCGGGCGGCAAAGTGTCCCACCGGTCGCTTTCCTCAAGGATGTCGTTGTTTCTGCGCATCAGCCTTCCTGCTAATGATCTATCGCTGGTTGCCGTAAATCTTTGCAGGGGCTGCCGGCTTTTGCGCGTTTCATCGGCACTTGCCTCGGCAACCCTCTAAACTGTACTGTGAGAGCGAGCGGGCGCCCCTCTACTTCCATGAACGGCCAATAGGTCTGTAGAGCCGGCAAGCGCCCCCACAAACCCCCTTAAATTTGCCCCATCGTTCAGCGAACGGGGTCACCCAATACACCCAACAGGATCTGGCGACCGCATGACCATAGACGAACGCACACCGACGCGCGACGACGAGCGCGCTGACTCAATCGATATCGACACCCCCCAGGACGCACCAGCGCCTCAGCCCATCGAGGCGTCCGAGAATGGCGGCAGCCCCGAGGCTCCCCCTATTGGCGAAGAGACGGATCGACCGGCTCCATCGCGCCGCCGGCCGCGCGCTGACGCCCCCGACGCCGAGGAACGCCCAGAAAGCACAGAAGCCGGCCCCGGCAACCGCCTCCTCGACACCGAGGAGCGCTATCAGGGCGAACGTGACCGCCCCGAGAGGCCCGGCCGTCGCCGCGACCGTCAGGATCGCGGCCGCAACGACCGCTTCGACCGCCGTCCCCGTGACGACGGTGACCGCGGGCCGGAGCTCCAGGACCGTGAGGAACGCCCGCCGCGCAGCGACCGCCCCGAGCGCCCCAACCGCTCGGACAGCTACATCAACGTCGCCGAGTTGCAGGCTCGCTCGCGCGAGGAGCTTGGCCTGATCGCCAACGAGCTCGCCATCGAGGGCTACTCCGGCATGCGCAAGCAGGACCTGATCTTCCGCATCCTGCAGGCGCAGAGCGAGAAGCAGGGCAACATCTTCACCGGCGGCACGCTCGAGATCGTCGACGACGGCTACGGCTTCCTGCGCAACGACTCGATGCGCCCCAGCCCCAACGACGTCTACGTCTCGCAGTCGCAGGTACGGCGCTTCGCCCTGCGCAACGGCGATTACATCACCGGCCAGGTCAGGCCGCCGCGCGACAACGAGAAGTACTACGGTCTGCTGCGCGTGGAGCAGGTCAACGGGCTGGACCCCGAGGACGCCAAGCGGCGCCCCTTCTTCGAGACCCTCACGCCAATCTTCCCCGTGCGCCAGCTCAACCTCGAGACCAACTCAAACAACCTGACGGGCCGGGTCATGAACCTGATCTGCCCGGTCGGCCGCGGCCAGCGTGGCCTGATCGTCTCGCCGCCCAAGGCCGGCAAGACGACCGTCATGAAGATGATCGCCCAGGGCATCATGGAAAATGCTCCCGACGTACACCTGATGGTGCTGTTGATCGGCGAGCGCCCCGAAGAGGTTACAGACATGAGGCGCTCCGTCCGGGGCGAGGTCGTTGCCTCGACCTTCGACGAGAGTGTCGACGACCAGACGCACGTCGCCGAGCTGGCGATTGAGCGAGCCAAGCGCCTCTGCGAGATGGGCGTCGACGTCGTGATCCTGCTCGACGGCATCACCCGCCTCGTGCGCGCTTACAACGTGGCGATGCCCCCCAGCGGCCGCACGCTTTCGGGTGGTATTGACCCCATCGCCGTCTTCCCGCCGAAGCGCATCTTCGGCGCGGCGCGCGAGACCGAGGAGGCGGGCAGCCTGACGATCCTCGCTACCTGCCTGATCGATACGGGCTCGCGCATGGACGAGGTGATCTTCGAGGAGTTCAAGGGCACCGGTAACATGGAGCTCTTCCTCGACCGCCGGATGGCCGAGCGCCGCATCTTCCCGGCCATCGACATCCAGCGCTCGAGCACCCGCCGCGAGGAGCTGATGCTCGACCAGGAGACGCTGCGCCAGGTCTGGCTAGTGCGCCGCATGACCTCGATGATCAGCTCGAACTCGCCGAACCCGACGGAAGCCACGGAGCGCCTGCTGGAGCGCCTGAGTAAGAGCGAGAACAACGCCGAGTTCCTGCAGACCCTGAAGCAGGGCGAGTAACGTACAGGGTTTCCCGAGGCTGTTAGGGGTCAGTCGGTCCGCTCGAGGACGACGACCGGGATACGGCGGGTGGTGTTCTTCTGGTACTCGGCGAAGCCGGGCAAGACAGCAGCCATTTGATCGAAGAGCCGGTCGCGCTCCGAACCCTCGGGAATTGAGGCGCGGACGCTCAACTTCTCGCTACCCATTTCGGCCGTCGCCTCCGGGTTGGCCCGCAGGTTGTGGAACCAGGCAGGATTGGTCGGCGCGCCACCCTTCGAAGCGATGACGACGAAACGGTCTCCGTCACGCGTGTAGACCACGGGGAAGGTGGTCACCTTGCCGGACTTCGCGCCCTTCGCGGTCAAGAGCAGCAGCGTAGCTCCTTGGAACTGGCCCCCGACTTTGCCCTGGTTGGCGCGAAACTCGGAAATTATCTGTTGGTTAAAGTCGTTCACGGCGGCATCCTTTCACAGGTAACGAACGAACCAGCCCGGCGGCCAGGAACGTTGTATCACCAGACAACCCTATCGAATCTGGTAGACTTGCCGTTGCCTCGGCGCGGCCGGGGATCTAGTTGACAAAGAGCAAAAAGGGGAGTGGAAACATTCCAGGCACACTCCGCCCTCCTTCTCCTGAAGGAGAGGTGCCCGGACCCACGCAAGGCCGCCGCGCGCTGAACTTCGTCCAGCGCTTCGCCGTGCATACGGTCTTGTTGGCGGCCGCCGCCATCGGCTCGATCATCGCCCTCGGCGCCGACGGTTCCGATGTCATCGACACAGCAGGGGACACGGCGGCCGTCGTTGCGGGTAACGCCATCGGGTCAGCCACACCGCAACCCGGCGACTCCGATGACGCACGGGTCGAGGATGGTGGCGGCGGCTACGTCCGCTCCCCCCTCGTGCCGCAAACACCCATTACCGAGACGCCGGGCCAGATCGACGGTACGAGCTCGGGGCGCCCCGACCTCGGCGACCGCACGAGCTCCGCCGTTGAGGGCCTCGACCCGCTGTTCGTCCAATACGACATCCAGGAGGGCGACACCCTCTCCGAGCTGGCCCAGACGTTCGGGGTCAGCGAGCAGACGATCATCGACAACAACATCGAGATCACCGATCCCCGCGCCCTGGACATTGGCCAGCACCTCGTCATACCGACACGCGACGGCATGCTGCACACGGTGGAGCTCGACCAGAGCCTCGAGCAGATCTCCGAGCTCTTCCGGGCGGACATGCAGGACGTCATCAACTTCCCGGGCAACGACCTGCGGTCCGCGGCTGACCTGCGCGACGGCCAGGTCATCCTTGTTGTCGGCGGTATTTTCCCCGAGCCGGTCGAGTTCGTGCCGGTGGCCGGCGACCTCGGCCCCCTGGTTATCCCGGATTGGGGAAAACTCGCCGGCATCCCGCCTGCCATCTCACAGGCCGGCTTTATCCTGCCCTACTGGCCCTGCGCCAAGCCGTCGGCCATCCAGGACTTCGGCTACGCTCGCGGCCGGCTGCATGCCGGCGTGGACATGCCCTCGTTCTGCGCTCGGTCGAGCAACGTCTACGCTGCGCAAAGCGGCACGGTGACGCTGGCGGCCTGGAACGGTGGCTATGGCCAGTTGATCAAAATCGACCATGGCTACGGCTTTTCGAGCTACTACGCTCACCTCAGCGCCATGGCTGTGACGACGGGCCAGTATGTCTTCCGCGGCCAGCCGATCGGGATCAGTGGCAACACCGGCGCCTCGTTCGGCGAGCACCTACACTTCGAGATCCGCATCCTCGGCCAGCCGACGGACCCCAAGCCCTACCTGCCCTGGCCGTGGGATTACTGATCGTCAGCTGGCGGCGCCGGGCCAGGTGACCAGCACGGAGGCCCGCATCGGCGCGTAGCCGACCATCCAACCTTCCGGCGTCTCAACCAGCTGGCGTTCGACTGACTCGCGCAGCCTTTCCAGCAAATCCTGTCGCGACTCCCCGATGAAGAGGCGATGCCGCAGCATCTGGACGGCGGCTTCCTTGTCCGGCCAGCCACGCGTGTGGCCAGCAGGTCCCAGCCGCAACTGCGGCGCGTGGCCCATTTCCCAGAGGACCTCAAGGAGATCCGGCAGCGCGGGCAAGTTCAGGCGCTCGATGTCGTAGACGTCACGCCAGATCGGGCTGAGGTAGTACAAAGGGGCTCGTGCCCACGTGATCGTCGCGGCTGTCCCGCGGGTACTTGCTGTCATTTTCCTGAGAAAGGATCCAATGTCCTTGATCGTGTAGATGACGTGCGCGGCGAATGTAAGGTCCGCGGGCTCGCATTCCGCCTTCTCCCATGTCGATTGCACGATATCCAGATCGACGTTCTCCTGCGTGGCCATATCGCGCAGCTCGCTGCACATCGCCTCGGACGGCTCGACGGCGGTGACGCGCTTCGTGCGCAGGGCCAGGGGAAGCGCCAGCCGCCCTGCCCCCGCGCCCACGTCGATGACGGTCGAATCGGCGTCGACCAAGGCGGCGAGAGCTTCCACTTCGGGGTCATCTTGCCGGCGCGGGTCCTGGCGGAAGAGGCCGCTGAGGCCCTGCCAGTAGTCGCCCTTGTCGTCGCTGCGCAACTCGTTGGTCTGGGCCTCTTCGGCCTCGACCATCTCCCGCCAGTGCTCGACGGCGTCCAACTCAGGCCGCGATGAGCTCGGCGATCTCCGCCTGCTCGATTCCGGGGCCCACGACGCTGATCGCGATGTTGTCGCGGCGGATGATGTCAGCGGCGACGCGCTGGATGTCCTGCGCGTTGACGGCCTCCAGCTTCGCGACGACCTCCTCGACGGGCTCGATCTCGCCCATCGTCAGCAGCGACTCGCCGGCGCGCTGGGCCAGCGACATCGGCGACTCGAGGCTGAGCCGGAAGTTACCGACGCGGAACTCCTTGCCCTTGGCCAGCTCGCCGGCGCCCACGGGCTCATCGACCAGCTTCTCCAGCTCCTCGACGATGCACTGGACGGTCTCTTTGGCGTTCTCGGGGCTGACGCCGGCGCTGATGCCCAGCAGGCCGACGTCGTGGTGCAGCGAGACGCCTGAGCCCACGGCATAGGCGAGGCCGCGCTTCTCGCGGACCTCCTTGAAGAGCCGCGAGCTCATGCCGCGGCCGAGCACTGTGTTGAGCAGCTCGAGCGGATAGCGGTCGGGGTCGTGACGGGAGATGGTGTGCAAGCCCATGGCGATGTGGGCCTGGGCCAGGTCGCGCGTCTCGACGACGAAGCGGTCCTTGGGCATCCCCTTGCGCGCGGGGCTGAAGGACGGCGCCTGACCATCGCGGGCAGCGTCGAAGATCTCCTCCGTGGCCTTGACGACCTGGTCGTGGGTCACGCGGCCGGCGACGCTGAGCACCATGTTGGAGGGCACATACCACTCGCCCATATAGCCGGTGAAGTCGTCCTTGCTCAGGCCGGCGACGCTATCCTCGCTGCCGGCGATGCTCCAGCCGATCGGCTGGTCGCCGTAAACGGCGGTGGAGAGAAGCTCGTGAGCCCAGCTGCTGGGCTGGTCCTTGCTGCGCTTGATCTCCTGCTGGACGACGGTGCGCTCACGCTCGATCTCCGCGCCTTCGAGGATCGGCTTGAACATCATGTCGGCCAGGACATTGATCGCCGTGTCGAACTTGTCGTAGGGCACCTGGTTCCAGTAGCAGGTCAGCTCCTTGGTGGTGTAAGCGTTGAGCACGCCGCCGGCGCCCTCGACCGTCTCGGCGATGTCGTTGGGGTTGGGCCAGCTTTCCGTGCCCTTGAAGAGGATGTGCTCGAGGAAGTGGGAGACCCCGTTGATCCGCGGGTCCTCGCCGCGCGAGCCGGCGCCGACGAAGACGTTGACGCTGGCGCCGTAGGAAGTGGGGACAGGAGTAGTAACGACGCGGAGGCCGTTTTTGAGCGTCGAGATTTGCCAGGGCTGGGTCATTGGAATCCTTTCGGGGGTGGCGAACCGGGTGCCGGCTCGCCGGGGAGGAACTACAGAAAGTATAGAGAAACGCCCTACCAGATCGTCTCGTTGAGAGGCTGTCCTCCTGTCAAGCAGCACGGTTCTCCGCGGCCCTTACTTGTAGAGCTCGTCCCACTCCTTTTCCAGCTCATCCCAGCCAGCATCAACAGGAGCCAGGGGATCGCCGTGCCACGTCAGCCTTCCCGCTAACTTGTCACGAATCTTTTCTTCGATCTCGCGGTCGGCCAGCTTCTTCTAAGCGCGTTCTTCTTCGGGATCAACTGGTTCAGGCATCTTCTCGTTAAGGTAGGACATCCGCTGAGCCGTTGTCCGCGTTCACTGCCAGATCGTGCGCACGAACGGATACTGGCGCATCGCGCGATCTCTAGTAACAACCGTCATTGACTGAACCCGTGCGGTAGCGACGATGATCCTGTCGGCTGGATCACGGGTGAGAACGCCCGGCAGAAAATTGCTGGCGACTGCGATCTGTGGCGTAAGCCCGATCATCTCCAGCCGAGGCACTTTGAGAGCTGTGTCGATCCAGATATCGATGTCCGTGGAGAGCCGCAGACGCTCGTGTGACACGAGCTGAGCGATCTCCCAGCAGCTAATGACACTGACCCAGAGCCTCTCAGCAGCGTTTACGGCATTGCGGGCAGCCTCTGCAAGAGGCTGGGACTGATCGATCCACCAGACCCAAGCATGGGTGTCGAGGAGGAGTCGCTCGGACTCAGCCACCAGGTTCCGAGTCGAGGCCGAAGGGGTCGTCGACTGTTCGACGATCGTAATCGCCATGGATGTCCTCGTCCGGCTCCCAGGCGTCGGGGGCCTCCCAGAGGACGGATCCCTTGAGCTGCGCCAGTATCTCGCGTTCTAGCTCCCGGTCGCGTTGTGCCGGATCAGTATCGCCGCATTCGGGCGACACGCGCACCAGGGGTTTGCCACGCTTCGTGACAAGCAGCGGCTCGCCGCTCTGCGACACTTCCTGCATGAGCTTCAGGCACTTGGCTTTGAACTCGCCGGCCGGCACAGTCTTCATACCTTCATCTTCTGACCATTGGTCAGATTACCATAGTCATGTCGGAATGACCAAGCGCGCAATTCTCGCCGCCCAGTATCGCCCCAACTGGTCCTCCTTCGTCGGAGCCCTCGAGGGGGTGTTGGAGGCACTCGGCGACGAGGCCGACACCGACTGGTTGATGGGGGTCACCGGTCACGCCTTCCGCGGCGCGGCCTCCACCGGCCCTGAGGGCTTTATCCGCCCGGAAACCTGGCTGGTCGCCAACCACGCAGCCTCGCTGGCCCTCTATCGCAACGCCGGGCGGGAGCTGGAATACATCGAGTCATCGAGCGCCGAATCGGACTTCGCCGCCGTTAAAGCTGAGGCCGTCAAGCGCATCCACAAGGCGATTGACCGCGGAATCCCGGTGATCGGCGGCCGCCTGCACGTCCCCGAGTTCGGGATCATCCGCGGCTACAACGAGCAGTCGAAAGCCTTCTACGTGAGCACCATCTCGCAGGAGCAGACCGGCGAGACGATGCCCATCGCGACCTGGCCCGTCTCCCCCGAGCGCCACATGCAGATCTTCATCCCGGGCAAAAGGCGCAAAGTGAGCCCCGCCGAGGCGCTGCTCGACGCTCTGCGCTTCGCCTGCGACTACGCGGAGCGCGGGGAGGGGCCCGAGTTTGAGCGCGAAAGCGAGACATCCCACGGCTTCCAGGCCATCGATATGTGGGCCCGGGCGCTCGCTGATGGCACGAAGCTGAGCGGCCGTCCCCACGCCCACAATGCCCAGGTCGTCCTCTCGGCCCGCCAGTACGCCGTCCGCTTCCTGCGGCGCGGCGCGGAGCTGGCTCCGGCGTCGGACCGGCTGCTTGGCGCGGCTGAGGCCTACCTTAAGGCGATGCTCGAGTGGACCCGCTTCTGCACGCTCTTCCCCTATCCGGGTGGCGGCGACATCCAGGGCCAGGCTGCCTACAACGAGGGCGCCGGCTACCTGAGGCGGGCCCTCGTCCATGAGCGCGTGGCGATCGAGCAGCTACGCGAGGCGCTCGTTCACTGGTCCTAGACCGGGAGTTAGCTGCCCAGGACTTCTTCGGCGGTCCGCTCCACCGCCTCCGCAAGCGCGTCGAAGTCTTCGAAGCGGCTGCGGTGGTTGGTGATAGACACCCTGATGGCGTAGTGACCCGCGACGTGAGTCGCCGAGGGCAGGAACTCGCCTGACTCCTGGATCCTTAACAGTATCTCTTCGTTGAGCTCATCCAGCTCAATTTCGGAAAGGCCCTCTCGCACGTAGCGGAAGCAAACCGTATTGAGGGGCACCGGCGCCAGCAGCTCAAGCTGCGGTGAGCGCTCTACGAGCTCGCCGAGGTAGCGGGCCTGGTCGATGTTCTGCTGGATCAGCTCGCCGAGCCGGCGGGTGCCGTAAGCCTTGAGGGCCATCCACACCTTCAGCGCTTTGAACTCTCGAGTCAGCTCCAGGCCGTAGTCGCTGAACCAGATCGGCCCGGCCGAGGCGCCACGCTCTACCTGCTTCAGATAGTCGGGGCGCAGCGTGAAGGTGCGGCGGTGGGATTCGGCATCGCGGACGAGGACGCAACCCACGGCGAACGGCAGGTAGCCCCACTTGTGGAGGTCCAGCGCCAGGGAATCCGCCAGCTCCATGCCGGCCAGGGCGGGGCGAAACTCTTGTGAGAGGTAGGCCATGGCCCCGAAGGCGCCGTCGACGTGAAACCAGAGGTCGAACTCGCGGCAGACTTCGGCGATCTCCGGGAGAGGGTCGATAGAGCCCGCGTTGGTGGCGCCGACGTTGGCAACGACGCAGATCGGCTTGCGGCCGGCGCTCAGGTCCTGCTGGATGGCCTCGCGAAGCCGGCGAGCGTCGAGGCGAAGGTCACTGTCGACAGCCACGCGACGAAGGTTGCGATTGCCCATGCCCAGCGCCTCAATTGCCCGCTGGATTGACGAATGGGCCTCGGTGGAGGCGTAGGTGACCAGGTCTTGGTGGCCTGCAAGCCCCTCCTCGCGCACGTCCCAGCCGGCCTTGCAGTGGCGGGCCACCGCCAGGGCGTAGAGATTAGCCATGGAGCCCCCGCTGGTCAGGACACCGGAGGCGTCCGGCGCGTAGCCCAGCATCTCCTTGCACCACTCGACGACCTGGAGCTCGACGCGCGAGGGCATGTGGTCGGCCCCACCCAGCTGGGAATTCAGAGCCGAGGCCAGGAAGTCGCCAAGGACGCCGATAGGCGCCCCGCTGCCCATGACCCAGCCCCAGAAGCGCGGGTGCACGTTGGCCATGTTGTAAGGGAGGACGTTGCGCAACGCCTCGTCGTAAGCAGCCTCCTCGCCGGCGCCCTCCACCGGGACGGGCTGCTGCATGGTGGCCGCGACCTCGTCCGGCACGGCCTGCCAGACCGGCCGGTCGCGGATGTTCTCGAGGTAGTCGGCGATGTCCTCGACCATGCGGTGGCCGAGGGCGCGGAAGTCGCCCCAGCTTTCAGGATCCAGCGTCTTCTCTCGGGTCAGGCGGTCGGTAACCATATGAAACTCCAGTTCTGGCTCTTAAGCAGCGAGGGCTGCCCGCTCTACTCCCGCGGGAGGCCCAGACCGCGCCCGGCGATTACCGAGCGCTGGATCTCCGATGTGCCGCCGGCCAGCGTCGAGCCCACCGCGGCCAGGTACATGCGCGCTGCCCGGCCTCCCAGCGGCGCATCCTTGGCACCCGGCATGACCTGTCCGTACAGGCCGAACAGCTTTGTGGCCGTTTTGGCGATCCGCTGGCTGAGCTCGGCGGCGAACAGCTTGGCGATCGAGGCCTCGGCGTTGGGGATGCGTCCGGCGGCCTGGATGCTGACCACCCAGTAGGACATCATCCGCGCGACCTGCGTCTCGATGTAGCGGTCGGCCAGCTCGTAGCGGGCGCTTGAGCCGTCCTGGTGCCGGCCGATGTGGGTGGCCGCGGCCGATGTGATCTCGTCGAGCAGGGCCTGCAGCGAGGCGGCGGAGTTGATGCTGGAGCGCTCGAAGTCCAGGGTCGTCACCGCGTAGTACCAGCCCCGGTTCTCCTCGCCGAGGAGGTCGCTGACGGGGACGCGCACGTTGTCGAAGTAGATCTGGTTGAAGGAGTGCGTGCCGGCCATGTTGTCCAGCGGCTGGATGGTGATGCCGGGACTGTGCATGTCGAGCAGGAAGTAACTGATCCCCTTGTGCTTGGGCGACTCGGTGTCGGTGCGGGCCAGCAGCATCATGCGGTCGCTGCGGTGCCCGCCCGAGGTCCAGATCTTCTGGCCGTTGACGACGTAGTCATCGCCGTCGCGGATGGCGCGCGTCTGCAGCGAGGCCAGGTCGGAGCCGGAGCCTGGCTCCGAGAAGCCCTGGCACCAGTAGACCTCGCCCGAGAGGATACCCTGCAGGTGCTCGCGCTTCTGCTCGTCATCGCCGTGGACCATGATCGTCGGCCCGGCGAGCCCGATGGCCAGGAAGTTCGGCTTGGGGGCGCGGGCCAGCGCCATCTCCTCGTTGAACACAAACTGCTCCATTACCGAGAGCCCGGCGCCGCCGTACTCCGTGGGCCAGGCCGGGGCGACCCAGTTGCGCGTGGCCAGCTTCTTGAGCCAGTCGCGGTCGCGCTCGTCCTCGCCCGTGCCGATGCCGAGGACGACATCGTCGTCGGCCCGCAATGAGGGGTCGAGGTTGTCGGCGAGGAAGCTCCGTATCTCGCCGCGAAAGGCTTCCTGCTGTGGGGTAAAAGAGAAGTCCATGCAGGACTCAGCCTAAGGCGTTCGACGCGTGCGACCAATCGTTCTTTGGAAAGGCGGTTGAAAACGGCGACACCGACGCCATGCTGTTTCAACCCTCACCCGCCCCGAGGGGCGGGTGCAACTTTTCCTGAGCGCTTGGGCGGCGCAAAGGCATCCGAGTTTCAACCCTCACCCGCCCCGAGGGGCGGGTGCAACCCCTCCCGGTCCGCAACGCACCAGAGGCCCTGGAAAAGTTTCAACCCTCACCCGCCCCGAGGGGCGGGTGCAACGTCGTTGAGGGCCCGGGCCTCGTGGTCGCCGGGGGCGTTTCAACCCTCACCCGCCCCGAGGGGCGGGTGCAACCGGGCCGGGTTGGAGTGATGGACACACAAATGATGTTTCAACCCTCACCCGCCCCGAGGGGCGGGTGCAACGCCGGCGCTGCGGATCTTGATCGTGTGCTCTGTCGGGTTGTTTCAACCCTCACCCGCCCCGAGGGGCGGGTGCAACAGACGTACTCGGCCTCGACGCCTGGCGCGTACTCGTTTCAACCCTCACCCGCCCCGAGGGGCGGGTGCAACCATCAGGGTTCCACGGACAGAGCCGCCGGTTTCGATGTTTCAACCCTCACCCGCCCCGAGGGGCGGGTGCAACAGGTCAAGGTGCGGCGTGGAATACCTATGCCGCAGCGTTTCAACCCTCACCCGCCCCGAGGGGCGGGTGCAACTCGGCCGGAGGCCGGGGCGTAGCTGGCTCGCGGCGCGTTTCAACCCTCACCCGCCCCGAGGGGCGGGTGCAACCGCAAAGCAGGCCGACATCATCCACCTCGCGTTTCAACCCTCACCCGCCCCGAGGGGCGGGTGCAACCGGCGCCCAGAAGGGCGGAGCGGCCGCGCCCCTTTCTTCGTTTCAACCCTCACCCGCCCCGAGGGGCGGGTGCAACTGCACTACGTGTTCATCGGACTCAACGGCAAGAGCTGTTTCAACCCTCACCCGCCCCGAGGGGCGGGTGCAACTAGTTATGGGAATAACTGGTGCAACTCGTGCGACAAGCGTTTCAACCCTCACCCGCCCCGAGGGGCGGGTGCAACCCGTAACCGCCGACTCCACGCTCGTCGACACAGCGCTGGTTTCAACCCTCACCCGCCCCGAGGGGCGGGTGCAACCAGGCCGTCGGATTCATCATCAACACCCAATTTAAGGCGGTTTCAACCCTCACCCGCCCCGAGGGGCGGGTGCAACCGTCCGCACCGATGACGACGGCCACATCGTCTGAGTTTCAACCCTCACCCGCCCCGAGGGGCGGGTGCAACTCGTGGCAATTCCCCCGACCAAGGTCAAGAGCTAGGGAGTTTCAACCCTCACCCGCCCCGAGGGGCGGGTGCAACGACGCGGATGGACAAGCCGGAGAGCCGCAAGGAGTTTCAACCCTCACCCGCCCCGAGGGGCGGGTGCAACTGTTGTTGACGCACGCCTTGAGCGCTTCCTGGAGGTTTCAACCCTCACCCGCCCCGAGGGGCGGGTGCAACCCAAACTGTTCAACATGCATCGCCGAGCTACTGAAGTTTCAACCCTCACCCGCCCCGAGGGGCGGGTGCAACCAGGAAGAAGCAGGGGAAGCGGGAGAGGGCGAGGGTTTCAACCCTCACCCGCCCCGAGGGGCGGGTGCAACTATGTGTCGCGACTGCCTCGACTACTACTACCGCGTTTCAACCCTCACCCGCCCCGAGGGGCGGGTGCAACCCTCCCCCCTCGCCGCTGGCCAGACCCTGTCGCCGGGGGCGTTTCAACCCTCACCCGCCCCGAGGGGCGGGTGCAACGTGCCGCGCTGCGCCGCCGTCGCCTACGCGATGGCCAACGTTTCAACCCTCACCCGCCCCGAGGGGCGGGTGCAACCATCAGGGTTCCACGGACAGAGCCGCCGGTTTCGATGTTTCAACCCTCACCCGCCCCGAGGGGCGGGTGCAACTCGGGCTTAAGGCGCAGGTTAAGACGCTCCTGGACGTTTCAACCCTCACCCGCCCCGAGGGGCGGGTGCAACACCACGAGACCGCAGAGAGCCTGCGCAAGTGGGCAGTAGTTTCAACCCTCACCCGCCCCGAGGGGCGGGTGCAACCCGGCCAGCGGCCCCGATCCCGCGCTGTACTCCAGGTTTCAACCCTCACCCGCCCCGAGGGGCGGGTGCAACGGGGCGCTACGTGTCAATCGTTACGCCTCATCAGGTTTCAACCCTCACCCGCCCCGAGGGGCGGGTGCAACGGCATATATCTCCCTCCTTTTCATCTCGGCCTATGCCAATGCCGAGAAATGCCCTTGAGGCATTGCCTGCAGGGCGGGCCCGCGGAGTCAGATAGGGCTCAGCTTTGCCCGGCGCTCGCGCGGAATTGGCCTGTGCGGGACGATCACCGCCCTTCCGCGCCATGCTACACAACGAGGGCCTCACGCAGGTCGAGGACAGGCGAAACGCCGAAAACCTCGACGTAGCGGCTGTGCGGCTCGCGCAGCCTGTAGATGCGGATGCTGTCCTCCCCTCTCTTCATTTCTTTGACCAGGCGATGCCGCAGAATCTCCAACTGGCCCTCATTTAAGGAGCACTCGAAGACCGACTTTTGCACGCGCTGGCCGTAGCCCTCGCAGACCTTGGCCACCCGCCGCAGGCGCCGCCGCCCGGCAGAGGTCTCGGTCGAAACGTCGTAGGTCACCAGGATCTCCATTTCAGCCCCTGTATAGGAATGGCGGATAGTGCAGCAGGTCGCCGCGCAGATGCCGCGCCAGGAGCCGCGCCTGGACATGGGGCACCAGCCCGAACTGCAGACGCGTACCGAGCACGCGGTGCTCCACCGGCTCCTCCTTGCGTTTCTGATAAGCCCTTATCACCTCTCCTCGCCCTTCATCCGTCAGCTGCACCGCCCCTCCTGGCAGGGCCTCAAAGTGACCCGCTTTCAACTGCCGGCGGTTGACCAGGCGCAGGGCCAGGCGGTCGGCGAACACCGCCCGCAGCTCTTCCATCATGTCGAGCGCCAGCGCCGGCCGGCCCGGACGCAAGGCATGCAGATAGCCCACCTGCGGGTCCAGCCCAACCCCCTCGATGGCTGCCGTGCATTCCGCGCGCAGCAAGGCATAGAGAAAAGACAGCAGGGCGTTGACGCGGTCGCGTGGCGGACGGCGGGACCTTCCTCCCATGGCGAAAGCCTCGCGTTCGCCGCGCACCATGTGGCCGAAGACGCCGAAATAGGCGCGCCCGGCCTCTCCCTCGGCGCCCCGAAGTTGGTCGAGGTCATCGATCCAGCGCAGGTCGGGCAGGATTCGCTCGAGCCGCCCGGCCGCCGCCCGCAGGGGCGTCCCGTCCGCGTCCTTCGCTGCCTCGCGCGCCGCTCGCAGCAGCACCTGGCGGCTGTTCTGCAGCTTCGCCGCCACGATCTGCCGCGCCACGGCTACCGTCCGCGAACCGTCGCAGAGGGCCAGGTGTTGGGCCCTTCGCAGCAGTACGTTGCCTCGCGTCTGGCCCTCGACCCGCGCCTTAAACCGGCCTCGCCGGTCCAGCCAGACGACGCTGCGACCATCGTCGGCGCAGCGCTGGATCAGGAAGGGGCTCAGGCTCACCCGCCCGAAGACGACGATTGCCTCGAGCGCCAGCAACGGCAGCCGCAGGCGCGATTCGTGTTCGACCTCGACGACCACGGCATCGTGGTCCAGACGCAGGTTGCTGCCCTGCGTCTGGACGTAGAGGACATTCAGCAGCTCGTTCAAGGGCGCCGCCGCTCCCGCTTACCCGCCAGCGCCGGAGTGGGGCGGAAGAGCGCGCCCTGTAACCCCCTCAGCCTTGCCTGCCGGCCCACGACGCCCGGCAGGCAGGAATAGACCAGGGAGCACTTCGGGCAGCGCGCGTCGTTCACGGCCGGCGGCAGCACCTGTTCGGCCAGCATCCGGCGCACGGCCTCGACCGCCGCGACCGTCTCATCGCGCAGGCTGTCGTCGATCTTGACCTCGTGGCGGCGGCGTTCGGCGTGGTAGTAGATGGCCCCGCGCCTGACCTCCATCCCCAGCATCTCTTCGAGGCAAAGCGCCTGGGCGCAGAGCTGCAAGTCGGGGTGCCGTCCTTTCCTCGCCCCGACCTTGTACTCGACGGGATAAGGACCATCCGTCCGCATCTCCACGGCGTCGGCCTTGCCGCGCAGGCCCCAGCGCTCCGACCAGAGCGGCAGCGCACGCAGCACGCGCACGCCCGCCTCCGTCGTGTCATCTCCAGCGTCCACCCGTCCGTGGGCATAGCCCCCGCGGATTGTGTAGAGGTTCTCGTCCCAGGTCTGCTCGACGTGGATCAGCGCGCACTGTCGGGGGCAGTAGCTGTAGTGCTCCAGCGCCGAAATCAGGACCTCGGGACGTTCCTCCGCCGGCTCATGCGGGTCCACGAATGCCTTTACCCCACCAGCCGCGTTAGAGTCACCCCCGCCGGCAAGTCCCCGTCGTTGACTTCGACGCTGTAATCGCCGAAGCGGCGTGGCGCTGTCACGCCCTCGTTGGCCTTGACCATTACGCGCTCGAAAAGAGACTGAGCCGGCGCATTGCCCAGGGCGTTCTCGTGAGTGAAGACGTAGAGGCCGCGGCACGACATCAATCCCCGGGACGACGACCGGTCGAAGTCCCACATCATCTGCAGGGCCTGCCAGAAGAGCTCCAGGTCTTCTTCGTTGGCGCCCGTCTGGGACGCGAAATGGGGATTAAAGAAGCCGTAAGCCCTGTAGAGGCCATAAGCAACCGTTGCCTTTCGTCCCATCGTCCCGTAGTTTGTCGCCTGGCCCTCCTCGGTCTGGCGGTTCACGTCCTTTGCGTTTTGCGCAGGTCCGACGATGCTCGACTCGAGGGGGCTGATGGGGCTGACAGAGCGGGCAAACGTCAACTGCATTGGGCCCCTGACCTGTCCGGCGTTGTGTTCCTTCATCGACATGACGGCGCCGAACATGCGCACATCGAAGAACTCCTCGCACATCCACTGGCGGCCTACCGCCGAATCTACGGACTTCGCCCCGTTTCCACGCTCGTTGAACACGCGTGCTCGGCGATCGACAAGGAACTGTCCGTGCTGCACATAAATCTTGAATCTCGGCTCCGTGCCGCGCGCAACGTCCACGTAGTCGCGCACCTTGCGCTTGATCGCCACGTCGGTGACCAGTCCCTCCATCGTCTCCGGGTCGACGCGCGGGAGGTTACCCGCGTCCGGGTCGCCGTTGGGATTGCCATCGCTTACGTCAAAGAGCAGCACGAAGTCGTGCTTGCGCTCGATTGTGTTGATGGTTCCGTTCGTCATGTCAGTTTTCCTCCGTTTCTGATTCCTCGATGATTTCGCCCAAAGCGGCATCGGGGTCGCTCGGTGCGCCTTCCTGCTTTCGCTTCCTTGCAGCGTCCATGCGCGCGCGGTCAGCGGCGCGCTGTTGGTAGTAGCCCAATGAGAAGAGCCCTTGATCTTCGAGGGTCAACACGCGTGGAAAGCCGCGGTACAGCTTGGTTCGTGCGTCCTGCTCGACAGGCAGGTGAGCGATGATCTCCTCGATCCGTCGTTGTAAGGCAATGGCGGCAGGGCGACGGATGCGCTGGAGCTTCGCCAGATGCGGCTGTGCGCCGGTCAACAGCCGTGGAAACACGCGGTTCGGCGCGGACGATGCCGTACCGAAGAAACGGTCGACGATCGTCGAATTGATCCCTGGTATCGCCGCCAGTTGTGCCTGCTCCAGGACCGCGAGCAGACGGCCGCATTGGAAGGCCGCATTCGGCACATCCAGGTTAAGGTCGGTCATCCAGTTCTCCCTTCCATCCCGCCTCTGCAGCGAGAAATACAGCTTGATCAGGGACGCGCGGTTGCGCGTGACCTTTTGTTCGGCGCGGCTGCGCCGCACCGCCTGATAGAGGATCCCCGAGGGTAGGGGAGCCCTCGTCAGCGCCGAGCGGATGAGCGCCCGATAGGTCGTTGTTGGTACGTCGCGCAGTTCGCGCACCGTCGCCCCGGCGAGGGCATAGAGGCCGAGCGGCTTCCACTCTTCGCCTTCGACTGCTAACTTCTGTCCCTCGAACCAGCGACCGAGGTTCTCCTTGACGTCGCCGACCGTGGTGTCGATCCAGTCACGCACGACGGCACGCCCGCCGCTGCCAGACAGGACAACAGCGAAGAACTCGCTGGCCTCGACCGCGGGCAGGCGGCCACCGCCCCGCAGAGTCTTCATGAACTCGCGTACCTGCTCGATCTGGGGTTCCTTGAACATGGCCACCACATCGACCCCGGGTTGGTCTACACGGGTCCAGAACACAAAGGCGGCGCCAGCCATCCCGATCCTGTGACGGTCGTTGCCGAGAAGGCTGTTCAGCGCCTGCGTGAACCGTTCACCGCAACTGGCGCAGGTCGGCGCGATCAGGGAGGCTTCGAGCCCATACGACTCGAAGGCGGGAGCGTTCGCCGAGATGATCGACGTGCCGGAGGAATGACCGCCCGGCACCCCTTTGATCTTGGCCTGCAACCGGTCGAGGACGGGCCGGCGCTGGCCACAGACCAGGCACTGCATCACCGGCGCATCGGGGTCGTCGTTCTCAGCGGCCCAGAATTCCTGGACTGACTCCAAGTCTGTCGGGTAGTCATCACCCACCCGAAAGATGACTGTCGCTCCCCGGTCAAAGTCCTCTGGCAGCGAGAGCTTGTCCAGGGGATCGTCCTTCAGGAACGCTTCGACAGCCCGCACCGACGGCTCCCTGGTCGCTTCAACGCACCGTGCGAGCTGCGCCATGAAAGCGCTGTGTGCCCTTCCGGCGCGAGCCTCATCCTTGCCTTCTGCCGCCAGCCCGAGGACATAGTCCGCTTTGTCAGACAGGAGCAGCGGCTTTATCGCCACCGACCTTTGCACATTCGGCAGCAGCCTCTTCATCCCTCGAGCCGCCTTCCTGTCGCCTGCGTCCGCCGTGTCCAGCGGTTCGGGGCTGAGGAGGCGCCCGTCCTCTCCCAGGGCGACGATGTAGCGGGCGGCTCTTTCTGTGTGAAGCGGCGGCGGCAGGCCTGCCCGAGTCGCGTACTCCGCGAGCTTTTGCAGCAACATCATTCGCCCCCTTGCTGCGGCACGACAAGAATGCCGCCCTCGACCCGCGCATCGAAGAAGAGCGGGGCCGCGCTGCCTTTTTCGTCGAAGTCCAGGTCGAGGAGCATCGGGCCGAGGTCTTCGCTCCATTCCTCTGCCGGTCTCTCGGTCCCGTCGGGCTCGGCGAAATAGGCCGCAAACTCCCGGCAGCCGAGGTAAGGGGTTGCGAAACACTGGCCTCGCTGCGCGCGGCGCCGGAACTGATCGCGGAACTTCGCGGCGTCTTCACCAACGCCAGCATTGACATCGACGCTGGCCGTGATCACGTAGCCCACGTCACGGAGGGCCAACGTGTGGCGCTGCGAGCGGTCAGCCGTCGCGTCGTAGCCGCCGCCCGCCTTCTGCCACCCGCGCGCCGAGCGCTCGCTGGCCCGGTTGTTCACCTCGTTGCGCAGGATCGAGAAGTACCTCACAGGCTTCAGGACAGCGATTTCCTCTATCCGCCAGCGAAACTGGGGCTTCCAGAACACCGCTTCCAGAACGCCCCGCGCGGCCGAGGGCGTCATCAATGGATAGCTGACGCGCTCGACCTTCATCTCCGGGCGGGTGAAGCAGGCGAAGTCGCCCCAGACCTTGAGCTTGAGTGGCTTATAGCCGTTGAGCATCGAATCTCCTTTCAACCAACATCCGAATCACGTACTCGCCTGTGACACTCACACTCCAGGCCCCCTCTCTGGTAAGACCAGTCCGAGGTTGTCATCGTATTCGCCGGCCCATTCGTAGATGTCATCATTTCCCACAGGCTTGGCCAGGCCTGCCCGTTTCGCTCGCGCGAGCTCGCCGGGATAGAGCGAGACAATGTAGGGCTGCAAGCCGCGAATCAAACGCCGGGCTGCCGGGTCGCCGCTGCGCAACTGTTCGACGGCCTCGCGCACGAAGTCCTGCTCCTCCGGCGACCCATAGGTTGTCACGACAACTGGCGTCTGTTCCTCGTCGATCATGTGGAAGAGCTCCGCGACCTTCGGGTAGTCAAGCACTTCGCGCCAGTCCTGCACTTTATCACGATCCAGTGCGCCCTTCATTGCCCCCAACACCCGCTTCGAGTACCTGTTGAAGACCTCGGGCGCACCGGGGTCGAAGTCGTCGCGGCCCGCCTCCGCCAGCAGAATCTCCGCCTCTTTTGCGCCCACCCTGTAGGCAGCCGCCGGTGGCATAGCGTGTTCAGTCGGCTTGAAAACAATCACTTTGCCGCCGGCCTCTATCGTGCCCTCGCGGTTACAGCGCCCGGCCGCCTGGATGATTGAGTCAAGCGGCCCCAACGCCCGCAACACCAGTGGAAAGTCCAAGTCCACGCCCGCCTCGATAAGTTGCGTGGAGACCAGCCGACAGGCAGAGCCACGCTGTAGACGTTCCCGCACTTCCGCTATCACCGCCCGCCGATGCGCCCCGCAAAGGCGCGTCGAGAGATGAAACCCATCCTGGTCCTTCAGCGCAGCAAAGAGTGCGGCCGCCTGGTCTTTGGTGTTGACAACCGCCAGGCAGCGTTCCTCTTGACGCATAAGCTCCGCGACCTGGCCCCACTCGATGGGTTCGCGCGTCCGCCACTCGTAGTTCACACGCTTGAGTGCGCCGAAGTGCTTGCTGTGCCCAGGCACGATCTCATGCGCCGCCAGCTCCTTGAAGGACTGCAGCGTGTCGAACGCCGGCTGTGTCGCCGTGGAAATGACAACGGTTGTGCCGTAGTCCTCCACCAGGGTACGAAGCCCGTCGATGATTGGCGTCAGCCGATGCAGCGGCAGGGCCTGCGCCTCGTCCAGGATGACAACGCTGTTGGCCAGCCGGTGCAGTTTCCGGCAGGCGCTACGCTTTCTCGCGAACAGGCTGTCGAACAGCTGGACGGTCGTCGTCACCGTTATGGGCGCGTCCCAATTTTCGGCTGCCAGTTTTCGCCAGCTCAACGCCGGGTCGAACTCGCCTTCGTCGCTTTCCCGCCAGTCGACAGCGCTATGGTGCTCCAGCACAGCACGCCCTTCGTCGCCCGCACGCTCGAAGACGCCGCGGTATACATCCACGGTCTGTTCAGTAATGGTCAGGTAGGGCACGGCGACGATGACGCGGGCGTGCCCGTTTTCGATCGCGTGCCGCAAGGCGAAGGCCATCCCGGACAGCGTCTTGCCGCCGCCGGTCGGGACCGTCAGCTTGAACCAGCCCCTCGGTTGGGTAGCGCTGGCCACGCAGGCTTCGTAAACCTCCTCGCGAACCTCGTTGACAGCCCCGGTCTTCCCCGTTCGCCGCGCTGCTCGCGCAGCCTGCAATCGCGCCCACAACTCGTTGAGAGCCAATGCCGGTCCCCGAACAGCCGACCTTTCCGGTCTCTCCGCTTTCTCGGTATCAAGGGAGTCCGCATCCACAAGCGCTGAGAACAGGAGCCGGAAGAGCATCTCAGCCCGGAGACGACTCGTCGCTTTCGGCGGCGTAATTGTGGCAGGCGCCAGATCTCTGATCTCCTGGCGCGCCCTCGCCATCGCTTGCTGGGCGCCCGCCAGCGATGCCTTAGCTGCCAGCCAATTCTGGTGGTCGGTCCGGTTGACCAGCCCACCGTGATGCGCCTGCAGGATCAGTCCGAGGTACGGCGCGCTGACTTCACCAGCCAGCATCGCGCCCGCCGCCTTGTGGTCCGGCCCGTGTCCTCGTTCCCGCGGGTCGTTCCGAGCCAGGTACTCTTGCCATTCGGGGTCGAATTTCCCGATGTCGTGCCAGAGGCCGGCGTAGTAGCCGAGCTCGCGCACACCCAGGGGTTCAGCGAACTCGGCAGCTAGTTCGGCGACACCCTTCAGGTGTTCCGCTAGCTCCTGTCCGGGGCGAGCCCAGTATTTGGTCATCGGGGCCTTCCGTCTTTGCTTGGGGAGAAGTAGGGGTGAGGTAACGATCACCCTACCTAGCGACGAAAAGTGTCGCGCCGCCGCCTCAGTCCCTTGGCAGCCCCAGGCCCCGCGTCGCTATGATGTTGCGCTGCACTTCCGATGTGCCCCCTGCGATCGTCGACGCCAGCGCCAGCATGTAGCCCCGCGCGTAGTTGCCGCGCCGCACCGCGCGCTCCCCTCCCACCAGCTGCCCGGCGAGACCAAAGATGCGGATCGCCGTGTTCGAGATGCGCTGGCCCAGCTCCGACGAAAAGAGCTTGGTGATCGACGCCTCGTAGTTCGGGATCATCCCGCGGTCCTGGAGGCTGACCACACGATAGGAGAGCATCCTCGCCACCTCGGCCTCGACGCGGCGGTCGGCCAGCTCGTAGCGCAGCGCACGCTGGCTGGCCAGGCGGCTGATCTCGGGGTGCTTGGTGGCATAGCGGATCAAGTCCTCGACCTGCTGCTGCACGCCGACGGCTGAGCCGATACTGGAGCGCTCGAAGTCGAGGGTGGTCGTGGCGATGTACCAGCCGCGGTTCTCCTCACCAAGCAGCTCGGCGCGCGGCACCCGCACGTCCTCGAAGAAGACCTCGCCGAAACCGGCCAGCCCCGCCATGTTGATCAGCGGGCGCACGGTGATGCCGGGCGTCCTCATGTCGACGAGGAAGTAACTGATGCCCTTGTGCTTCGGCGCCTCGGGGTCGGTGCGGGCCAGGAGGATCATCTTGTGTGCGACCTGTGCCCCGGACGTCCAGATCTTCTGGCCGTTAACGACGTAGTCGTCGCCATCGAGGACGGCCCGCGTCTGCAGCGAGGCCAGGTCCGAGCCCGATCCGGGCTCGGAGAAGCCCTGGCACCAGATATCGTCGCCCGAGAGGATGCCGGGGATGTACTTCTGCTTCTGCTCCTCGGTGCCGGCGACGATGATCGTGGGCCCCGCGAAGCCCAGCCCGATGCCGCCCGGACGCGGCACGCGCCCCACAGCCATCTCCTCGTTGAAGACGAACTGCTCCATGACCGACATCCCGGCGCCGCCATACTCCTTGGGCCAGGCCGGCGCCACCCAGCCCCGCGAGGCCAGTGTCTTCGTCCACTCCTTCATGGCGCCGCTGGCGTCGCCGTAGGGGCCCTGACCCGGCCGGCGCGTGGCGGCGTCGGGGTTGCGGCGGAACTCCTCCGGGAGCTCCGCGGCGATGAAGTCTCGAACGGTCTGACGGAAGGTTGCCTGCTCGGGGCTGTCGCGAAAGTCCATGTACGGTCTCCTGGGTAAAGCGTGGTCGAGATTATAGGAAAGATCGGCGGGGCTCTCGGGGGCGGTACTAACCTACGACTGATGGATGGTGGACGCTTCTGGCTTGTTCTCGCCGGGGGACTGATTATCGTGGTGACCCTCGCCTTCTTCGCCTTCAGCTTTGAAGGTTCGACTGTCAGCGACTTCGAGGCTGATCCGGAAGCCGAAGCCCCCGCGCCAGTGTCAGCGACCATCGAGGCACGCACCCCGGCCCTTGGCTCGGCCCCGACGCTCAACCGAACGGAGCAATTCTGCCTGGATATGGGCTATGCCGAGATCCCCTGCGGCGGCGCCGTTAAAGCCCTCTGCGACGACCTCGGCGCCGGCGATCCGGCCTGCGAGCTGGCCCGGGAGTCTTACTGCAACGTAGTGGCGCCGACAACGCCCATCTGCGAGCGTCCCTAGCGGCCCAGGGCCGTACGAGAAAAGGGGGGGCGGGGGGGGGG
>JBBDXC010000021.1:0-153851 GCA_040902555.1 Dehalococcoidia bacterium | reverse complement strand
CCTTGGGGCCCCCCCCCCCCCCAATATTTGCTGGGCTGGCGCCGACTACTCGCCGGCCAGGCCCCAGGCCTCGGCGTTCCAGTCGCCGGCGATGACGGCGTCCTGGCCCGTGGCGAACTCGGCAAAGCCGACGAGGTTGGCCTTGATCAGATACTTGTTGGTCTCGTGCCAGTAGGGCGCGATCCCGCACACGTTCTCGACGATCAGGCGCTCAATCTCGCGGTACTGCTCGATTCGCTCCTCGTTGTTTTGGTTGTACTGTGCTTCAGCCACCAGGTCGTCGATCTCGGGCAGACTGCAGTTGTAGTGGTTGTTACCACCGTCGGTGTTGAAAAGACCGACGATCCAGTTCTCCGGGTCCGGGTAGTCCTGCACCCACCCGCCGGGGAAGAGGTCGAAGTCCTCGGACGTGAAGCGGGCGGAGCGTGTCGCGCTGTCGACCACTTCGATCTCGATGTCGATTCCGAGGATCTCCTGGTAGTTCTGCTGGAAGAACTCTGCCGTCGCCCGTGCCGCGGGCGTGTCACCGACGAGGAAGCTCAGCGTCGGGAAGCCGTCGCCGTTGGGGTAGCCGGCCTCGGCCAGCAGCGCGGCGGCGCCCTCGGGGTCGAAGCCGATGGCCTCGTCGAAGGTGCCAATCGGCACGCCGGAGATTTCCTCGGGTATCCAGCTCGTGGTGGGGATGTTGCCACCCTGGGCGACGACCTCGTTCAGGGCTTCGCGGTCGATGGCCTTGGCCAGGGCGAGGCGGACGTTGAGATCCGACAGAACCTCATCGTCCAACTGCATCTCGACACCGCGGGTCGTTGGCACAACTGCCAACAGGTACTCGTCGCCGAACTCCTGCTCCAACTGCCTCAGCTGGGCAGAGTCGGCAAGGGCGAACTGCAGCTCGTCGTTGCGGAAGGCGTTGTCGGCCACCGCGGCATCGTCAATGAACGGCAGGTCGATGCGCTCCAGCGTCGGCTGAACCGCGCCGGACCAGTTCGGGTTTGGCTCCACGACGGCGCGGTCGCCGGTCGAGTAGTCGGTCCAGACGTAGGGCCCGTTGTAGGCCAGCGAGCCCGGGTCCGCTCCCCACTCACCCGGTGCGTCAGCCGTCTGGCTGGCGAACTGGTCGAGGTGGATTGGCACGGGGAAGGTCATCCAGAGGGCCATGATGATCGGGAACGTCGGCGCGGGTTGCGCCAGCGTGATCTCGAGCGTCAGGTCGTCGACGGCCGTGACGCCGATGGCGTCCTCCAGGGCCTGGAGGTCGACGCTCGCCAGGTCGATGGCGTTGCCATCGGCGTCTACCAGCGAGTTGAAGAAGTCGGCGCAACCCGCGACCGGGGTCAGGTCGGTGAGTACATAGGCATAATCACCGGCGACCACCGGGCTGCAGGTCCTCTTAAAGCCGGCCACGAAGTCCTCAGCCGTCAGGTCATCGCCGTCCGACCAGAGGAGGCCGTCGTTGAGCGTGATCGTGTAGACCAGCCCATCCTCGGAAACCTCGGGATCGCCCGCGGCGATCCCGTTGGTCTCAAAGACGACGTTGTTGTCGCGGTCGAGCGAATAGAGGCCGCGCCAGACCATGCGCTCGAACGAGATGTCCTGGGCGAAGCTCGAAGCGTGCGGGTCAAACTCCTCGGGCTCGAGGAAGTTCAACGTCACCTCGCCGCCCTGCTGGCGGCTGTCGTCGGTCGCGCCCTGCTCGTCCTCCGTGGGTGTTTGCTCGGCTGCAGTCGCCTCGTCGTCAGCCGGAGTTTCCTCCGCGGTGGCCGACGTATCGTCGCCGCCGCCACCGTCATCGTCGTCGCCGCAGGCCGCGGCCACGAAGCTGAGGATGGCCAACAGCGAGATCAGCCCGAGCAGGCTCTTACGCCAGCCCGAGAATCCGGTTGGATCCATGTTGCTCCCCTCCTTGCTTAACTTGCCCGGGAGAGTTCCCGAGCTTTCCCTGGTCAGCCCCGGCCCGATGCCAAAAGGCCGGAGATTGGGAAACGAAGGTAAGACAGCCCGTCCGGCACGGACGAGCATTCGGTTGCCCTGCTGTCTCGACGCGAAAGCGCTTCATAGCGATTGGGGCACCGGTGCAGGCGAGGTGGCGTTTGCTTGCCAGGGCTAAGCGCCGCGAAGCCTTGAAAGCAGGCGGCCCGCCCCGCCGGCCAGGCCTTTAGGAGGGGGACTCCTGTTTGCCTCGCCTGCGCCGGTATAGGGCGAAGGTAGTCAGAAGGTGTAGCCGCATCGTGTATCGAATGAGACAAAAGCGGTTGATTTGAAGGGCCGGCCCGTGAGCCACGACTACATAAAATGGCGAGCAGCCGCGCCGGTGAATCAGAGTGGGGCTAAGAATGGCCAGCAAAAGGAACAGGGAGACGCGCGCCGACCCCATAATGTCGCGGGAGCCGATCCTCGCGACGAAACTTCTCCCACCTCCTTCGCGCCCCGGAGCGCTGCCGCGCCCGCACCTGGTCGCCGCGCTCAACGCGGGCCTCAGCAAGCGCCTGACCCTGATTTCGGCGCCCCCGGGCTTCGGCAAGACCAGCGTATTGAGCGAATGGCTAGCGCTGCGCACGGCGCCGCCCGCAGCCTGGCTGTCGCTTGACGAGGCCGACGACGACATCACGCGCTTTCTCCACCACTTGCTGGCCGCGGTCGACGGTGTCGAACCGGGGGCCGGCGACGCGCCGCTGAACCTCCTGCGCCCCCCTACGGCGGCGCCGGTCAAAGCCGTGCTTGAGTCGCTGATCAACGCGACGACGGCCTCGATCCACCGCGAAGTCGCTATTGTGCTCGATGACTACGACCGGGTCAGCAACCCGGCTGTGCACGAAGCGCTGGACTTCCTGCTCGATCGCCTGCCGCCACACCTCCACCTCTACATCTCGACGCGCGGCGACCCACCCCTGGCCCTCGCCCGGCTGCGCGCCGGCGATCAGCTCAACGAGTTGGGGGCCGATGACCTGCGCTTCAACACCGAGGAGATGGAGACCTTCTGCCGCGATGTCATCGGCCTGAACCTGGGAGCGGGCGACATGGAGGAGCTGGCGCGTCGCGTTGAGGGGTGGCCCGTGGGCCTCCAGCTGGCCGGCCTCGCCCTCAAGCAGGCCGGCAAGCCCCTCGACGAGCTGGTGGCCGCCTTCGATGGCAGCCACCGCTACGTTGTCGACTACCTGGCGGACGAGGTCCTGCGCAGGCAAGAACCCGAGGTCCGCGCCTTTCTGCTTGAGACTTCGATCCTCGATCGCCTGACTCCCGCCCTCTGCGCCGTCGTTACGGGGCGCGCGGACGACGAGATGCTCTCGCGGTTGGAAGAGGCCAACCTCTTCATCCAGCGCGTCGACGAAGCGCGCCGCGAGTACCGTTACCACACCCTTTTCGCCGGCTTCCTGCGCGAGCGCTTCGAACGCGAAGACCCGGAGGGGGTTGCCATGGCGCACCGCCGCGCCGCCGGCTGGTTCGAAAGCCACGGCCAGGTCGCCGAGGCCATCCACCACGCCCTGGCCGCGGGCGAGCCCGAAAGGGCAGTGGCATTGGTTGAGGCCAGCGCCCCCGACCTGGTTAGAAAGCTCGAATGGGGCACGATCGGCGAGTGGTTCTCGCAGCTCCCCGAGGAGGCCTTGCTTACGCGCCCCGAGCTCACGCTCACCTACGTCCGCGCGCTGGCCAGCGGCGAACAGTTCGACAAAGCAGCTTCCTGGCTCGAGCGCGTCGAGGCGATCGCCAGGGAGCGGGCGGATGGGGACCTCCTGGGCCGCCTGCGGACGGTTGAGGCCTACATCGCCGGCCGCCGCGGCGACCAGGAACGCGCCCTTGAGCTTTGCCAGGAGGCGCTGGCATTGCTGCCGGCGACTGCTTTGCCCCAACGCAGCAACGCCCTCTGGACGATGGGTACGGCCTACGAATTCAGCGGTGACCTGAAGGGCGCCACGGCCAGCTATCTCGAAGCGATCGAGATCAGCCAGCAGACCCCCGGCTTCGCACCCAATTGGGTGGCCGTGGTTGACCTCGCCTACGCGCAGTTCGAACAGGGCCGCCTCAACGAAGGCGCGCGCATCTTCCAGCGCGTGCTCAGCGGCTCGAACGGCTCGCGAGCCGTGCCGGCGGTGCGCGGCGTTGCCCACGCTGAGATGGGCGAGCTCTCGCGCGAGCGCAACCAGATCGACGTCGCGGAGAAGCACCTGCAGGCGGCGCTCAACCTCCTCCAGACGTCGGGCAACATCAACGCGCTCCTGCGAGCCTACCGCTACCTGGCCAAGGTACGGATGGCCGCCGGCGACCTCGAGGCCGCCATCGCCACCACCTTCGAAGGCGAGCGGATGGCCGCCGAGCGCGGCGTAGCCCACGCCGTCCCCAACCTTACCGCTGCGCGGGCCAGGTTTCACTGCGCCATCGGCAACGAGCAGGCGGCCGCCGAATGGGCGGAGAACTCCGGCCTCGGGATCGAGGACGACCTTGCCCGCATCAGCCACCTGTGCGAGCTGGAGTACCTGGCCCTGGCCGACGTCCTGGCCAGCCAGCGCCGGCATGACGACGCCCTTCGTCTGCTGACCCGCCTCGAAGAGTCGTCGCGGGCCGCCGCCAGGGGCCGGAACCTGGTGCAGATCGCCGCCCAGCGGTCGCTGGCCCTCGCCGCCTGCGGGGAGCAGGCGACGGCCCTGGCGGCGCTGCGAGATGGCCTGTCGCTGGCCCAGCCCGAGGGCTACCTGCGCACGTTCATCGACCAGGGGCCGCGGATGCGGGAGTTACTGAGCCGGCTCCTGGCCGAGGGGCTACGCATCGGGCTCGAGCCCTACGCGCGGCGCGTCCTTTCCCTCTTTCCCGAGGTCGCGGCCGGCAACGGCCGGTCGGCTCAGCGGGTGTTGAGCGAGAGGGAGATCGAGGTCTTGGACCTTCTCGACCGCGGCCTCTCGAACCTGGCCATCGCCCAGGAAATCGTGGTCACGGAGGGTACGGTGAAGCGCCACGTCCACAACATCTTCCGCAAGCTCGACGTCCACTCGCGCACGCAGGCGCTGGCCAGGGCCCGCCGGCTCAACCTCCTCGTCGACTAGGGCGACCGAGCGTCGCTGCGGCCCGACCAACCCTCCGGCGTTGCGGGGCGGCTGCAACTTGGTAAATATTTGGTATCAACGACCTCCGAGGTATTGTTTCGCCAAAACCGGCGAGATATCCTCAAACGGCTTCGGGGGCCTCTCACGATAACCCGAAGTTGCGGCAGCGCCGAGGTTTTGGAAGGGTTGTCCTCGGCCTGCCGCTCTTTTGCCCTCAGACCGCCTGCCAGAGCCGCCGCTCGCCCAACCGCACCAACCGCCCGAAACCTGGTGTAGGGAAGTGGCCACCAATGGCATAGGCGCCCTCGGTCTCGATCCGCTGCGCTATCTCCTCGCGGCTGCGGCAGGCCAGCCCCCTATCGAGGTCGAAGACAAGCTCCCATTGCGTCTCTGTCAACTGGAGAGGACTGTGCGTCAGGTCGCCGACGATGATCGCCCGCTCGCCATCGCTGACCAGGGCGACGCAGGAATGTGCTGGCGTGTGGCCGGGCGAGGGCACCAGCGTCAGCTCGGGCGTGACGACGAAGTCCTTCGCCACCAGCTCCAACTGGCCTGAATCAGCGAGCGGCAGGACGCTGTCCTGGATGTACGCCTGGGTTGATTGCGTGGGGTCGGTAGTGAAGAAGTCCCACTCCTCCTTAACGACCATGTAGCGGGCGCGCGGGAACGTCGTGACCCAGCCGCCATTGCCCTCGACTGTGTTCCAGCCGACGTGGTCGACGTGCAGGTGGGTAATTACGACGATGTCGACGTCTTCCGGGGCTACGCCGGCGGCCTTCAGGTTATTGAGCATGTCACCGGTCGGGAAGCCGCGACGGTGCTTGCCGCCAAGCCCCGTGTCCACCAGCACCGTGCGGCCGCCGGCGCGCAGGACATAGGTACCGATGTTGAGGTCAAGCTGGCCCTCCGGGTTCACGTAGTGGCGCCAGGGATCGAGCTGTTTCTCGCTCACGTCGGGAAAGAGGAAGGAAGGAGGGGCGCTGATGTAAGCGTCAACGACCGGCATGATCGTGACGTCGCCCACCTTGAGCTGAGGGGGTTTCGACATCTCGCCTCCCATTACGAACCGCCCAACGCGCGGTCGAGGTTGTAGGCGGCGCTGATCAGGGCAAGATGGGTGAACGCCTGCGGGAAATTGCCCAGGGCCTCACCGGCGGGCCCAATCTCCTCCGCGTATAGGCCGAGATGGTTGGCATAGCCCAGCATCTTCTCAAACATCATCCGGCTCTCGGGGAGCCGGCCGGCCCGGGTCAGGGCCTCGACATACCAGAACGAGCAGAGGCTGAAGGTGCCTTCAACGCCCTCCAGTCCATCCCAGCCCCCATCGTGCTGATAGCGCATGACCAGACTGTCCGAGACCAGCTCCTTCCCGATCTGGTCCAGGGTGGAAAGGAAGCGGGGGTCGTTCGGGCCGGAGAATTTGACCAGCGGCATGACCAGCAGCGAGGCATCGAGGCGGTCCGAGCCGTAGTACTGGGTGTAGGCCTGCTTCTCCGGGTTCCAGCCCTTCTCCTGGACCTCTATGTAGGCGGCGTCCGACAGCTGGCTCCAGCGATTCTCAGGCGCCGGCAGTCCGCGATGGCGGGCCAGGCGTTGGGCGCGCTCGAAAGCCACCCACGTCATCAGCGCCGAGTACGTGAAGCGCTGGCGGCCGCCCCGCGTCTCCCAGATACCCTCATCGGGCTCCTGCCAGTGCTTGGAGAGCCAGTCGAGCTGGCGCGAGAGGGCAACCCAGAGGTCGTAGGAGATGGGGCTGCCGTGCTTGTCGAAGAGGTAGACCGAGTCCATCAGCTCGCCGTAGATGTCGAGCTGAAGCTGGTCGGCGGCGCCGTTGCCGATGCGCACGGGGCGCGACCCCAGGTAGCCCTCGAAGTGGTCGAGCGTCTCCTCGGGCAGCTCGTGGCGGCCGTCGATGCCGTACATGATCTGCAGCCCCTTGCCTTCGGGCGTCTCGCGACAGCGCTCGCCCAGCCAGTCCATGAACTTCCCGGCCTCCTCGGTGAAGCCGAGGCGCATCAGGCCATAGAGCGTGAAGGCGGCGTCGCGAATCCAGGTGTAGCGGTAGTCCCAGTTGCGGGGCCCCCCGATAACTTCCGGCAGCGACGTTGTGGGGGCCGCCACCAGGGCGCCTGTCGGGGCGTAGGTGAGCAGCTTAAGGCAAAGCGCCGAACGCTCCACCATCTCGCGCCAGCGGCCGCGATAGCGTGACTTGCTGAGCCAGCGGTGCCAGTAGTCCTGGGTCCGCAGGAAGAGCCCGCTGGCCTCGCCATGGACGACCGGGCGTATCTCCCCATCCCATTCCAGGAAGAAATCGGCGTGCTCGCCGGCATCGAGGGTGAATCGCGCTACAGCCGCCCGGCCGTCGCCCTCCAGCGGCAGGCTGGAGCGCAGGACGAGCCGCCCGATGGGCGATTCGAAGACGGCGCCTACCCCATCGACGATGTTCAGTTTGTGCTGATCCCGGCCGAAATTGAAGGCAGGTTCGCAGCGCAGCTCGAACGGGCTACGGCCGCGGATGGCCTGGACGCGGCGGATGATCGGGTGGCCCTGGCCCTCGGAGACGCCGACGCCGTACGGCACCATCACGTCCGCGACCTCGGCCACGGATTCGTCGCCGAGGAAGCGCGTCAGAAGGACGTTGGACGCCGGCATGTAAAGCTGCTTGGTTTGCCGAAAGTCTGTGTGGCGGAGGACGAACTTGCCACCCTTGTCGGCGTCGAGGATCGAGGCGAAGATTGCCGGCGAGTCAAAACGCGGCATGCAGCACCAATCAATCGTGCCGTCAACGCCGACGAGGGCGATCGTGTGCAGGTCACCGATGATGCCGTGTTCTTCTATCGGCAGGTAGCGGGGGGTGGGGGCGCGTTCCGGGCGGATGTGGGTCCTGGGCGCCGCGCCAAGCCCGTCGCCCGAGCTGTCCCTTCGGGCTGAGCGGGTGGAAGCGAGCTTAGCCGCTCCCTTGGGCTCCCTTACGGTCGCCTTCGCAGCAGATTTGCGCGAGGAGCCGAGCTTCGTGGCGGCGGCAATGCTTGCCTTGTCGGGCTTACCCTTCTTCGCTGCCGACTTCGTGACCTTCCGGCTCTTCGCGGCGGCCATCGCTAGCGGCCCTTGTACTCGGGCTTGCGCTTCTGAGCGAAGGCCAGCGGGCCTTCGCGCGAGTCCTCGCTGGACCAGACCCGCAGCGAGAACATGTCCTCCAGGGCAAGGCCCTGGTCCAGGGGCATCTGCAAGCCCCGCGTGACTGCCTCCTTGATGGCGCGGATGGCCAGCGGCCCGTTGTCGCAGATGGCGCCGGCGATGTCCTCCGCCCTGGCGATGAGCTCTTCAGGCGGGACGACGTGGCTGACCAGCCCCAGCTGGTAGGCCCGCTCGGCGTTGATCCTGCGGCCCGTGAACATCAGCTCCATCGCCACCGACTGTGAGAGCACTCGTGGCAGCCGCTGCGTGCCGCCGGCGCCGGGAATGATCGCCCAGCGCGACTCCGGCAGGCCGAACTCGGCGTGGGGGACGGCGATGCGGATGTCGCAGGCGAGGGCGATCTCCATGCCTCCCGCCACGCAGAAACCGTTGACGGCGGCGATCATCGGCTTCCAGCACTGGAAGCCCTTGGTGATCCCGCCGAAGGGCACCGGCCGCGCTGGCCGGCCGGCGCTGCCACCGGCGTTGGACTCAGCAGTCGCCACGAGGTCGTTGCCGGTGGAGAAGGACTTCTCGCCGGCGCCGGTGATGATGGCGACCCAGACCTCAGGGTCGTCCTTGAAGTCGTGGAAGGCGTCGTATATCTCCTGGCTGGTTGCTACGTCGACGGCGTTGAGGCGCTCGGGCCGGTTGATCGTGACGTAGGCGATGCGGCGTTTTTTCTCGTAGATGATGTTCTTGAAGTCCATGCAATCTCCGCTGTTTGTGGCTGGCTAAGCGCGATAGAGGATAGCATCGCCAGCCCCTGTGCTGACCCGCGCCGAAGCCCTCATGAACGATGATCACCTTCAAGTACACGAGCGACGCAGCTTTCACAGGGAGAGAGACGCTAGTCGGCGGTTTTGAATCTGCTGAACGAGCTGCTTTCTTATCCGAAGATCGATCACCCTCACCTGGGCCTCTCCCTCAAGGGAGAGGGGAGCTTCACGGAGAGAGACGCTAGTCGGCGGTTTTGAATCTGCTGAACGAGCTGCTTTCTTATCCGAAGATCGATCACCCTCACCTGGGCCTCTCCCTCAAGGGAGAGGGGAGCTTCACGGAGAGAGACGCTAGTCGGCGGTTTTGAATCTGCTGAACGAGCTGTTTCTCGTCCGGAGCTCGATCACCCTCACCCTGGCCTCTCCCTCCAGGGAGAGGGGAGCTTCCGATGCCCTCGCAATACAGTTGTGACGACTTGATGCCTCTTCGGAGCTAGACAATCCCCTCTCCCTCAAGGGAGAGGCGGAGCTTTGAACGCCTCGCAACGCAGCGGTGACGAAGTTGATGACTCTTCGGCTGCTAATTGCCAGGCCATCCCCTCTCCGCTGGCGTAGAGGGCTAGGGTGAGGTGGCCTGGGCTGCGGCAGATAACCACGCTACGAATGAAAGGCCAGGACCTTGGAACAACGAACGGATCGGCTAGTCCAAGAAACGAAGGTTCATCTCGACGGCCGGCGCGAGACCTTTACTTGCGAGCTGCTGGCTCTGGACTCACGGGGGGCGGTCATTACCTGGCGTACGCCGGTGGCGATAGAGCGCGGCGGGTTCGTCTTCCCGGCCGGCGCCGTCACCACGGCCTACTTCTGGCGCCGACGGATGCACAACCTCTATCGGTTTGAGACGCCGGACGGGGGTTTGATTGGGCACCGCCTGGATGTCATCCGGCCGGCCGTGATTGGACCGGCTGGCGTAAGCTACGTCGACCTGGCGCTGGACATCGTCGTGAGGCCGGGCGAGAAGCCCGTCCTTGAGGACGAGGACGAGCTGGAGGCCGCCGTGGCCGCCGGGCTGCTTCGGCCGGAGGATGCGCAACGAATCACAAAGTACGGGAAGGGATTGCTCTATCGGTTCGGCCAGATCATCGATGAGGCAGCCAGATGGTGGTAGGGGAGGGTTTCGCTGATCGCCGGAACCGAAGACCGGGTTCTGGTGCGCAACCCTCCCCTAGCGTTTAGTTAACCGACCCGGCTAGTCGCCGCCCAGCCCGCCCAGGTCGCCGAAGTCGAACTGCTCGATGGGGTAAGGCGGCTCGAAAGCGTCATCGGCAACATCCTCCGAGATGTCGGTGGCCTCGAGATGGAACTCCTGGCCTTCCCCCGAACCGTCAACCAATACCGGGATGCCGTTGTCGGCGAAGCAGACCAGGGCCTCACCCTCGATGTCCTGCTGGGTCAGCGTGAAGCATGAGGCCTGCTCTCCGGCGACCTCCTGGTCGTCGGCGTCCTCAATGCTGATGCCTTCGGCGGTGCCGCCCGTCAGCAGGTCGCCAAAGATGTCGGCGAAGGGGATGCCGCTCTGGTCGAGGTCCTCACCACCCGGGAACTCGAAGCAGGCGTCGTCGCCGCCGCTCAGGCCCTCGGCGCAGAAGTACGAAGCTTCGCCGGTGATGATCACCGTACCGTCGCCATCGTCGCTCGTGAAGTCGAGGCGCAGGTTGCCGGCATCGGACGTCAGGGTGAGCTGGCCATCGAAGGCGCCGTCACCGGTCACCTCGAAGTCGTATTCGGCGGTGAAGGTGTCGAGGTCGCCGAGGAGTGCCTGCAGGTCTTCGGGTAGCCCCACGCCCCCACCGCCCTCGTCGGCGGTGGCGTCGTCATCTCCGTCGTCTGCGTCCTCGGTGGCGTCGGCGTCGCCGCTGTCTTCGGGCTCCGTCGCGTCATCATCGTCGCCGGCGCCATTGCCTTCCTCTTCTGTCTCGGTCGGGGTTGATGTACTCGAATCGTCATCGTCACCGCTGCAGGCAGCGGCGAACAAAAGCATCGAGACGGCCGCGCCAAGCAGCGCGAGATATCGCAGTCTGGTCATGAATCACTCTCTTTCCGGGGAGGGCCTGCCCGTTCTTCTAGAGCGGCCGCCGCGGCGAGGAGCCGACGGGCCCTTCGCGCGACGGGTACATCAATCATTCTACCCTCGAGCTGGATGGCCCCCCGGCCATCGCGGACGCCGGCGTCGTAGGCCTCGACGATGCGCCGGGCCAGCTCGACCTCTTCGGGCGCCGGTGAGAAGGCCTCGTTGACGATGGGGATCTGCGCCGGATGGATGCAGAAGCGGCCCTTAAAGCCCATTTGCCTGACGCGCTCGCTCTCGGCCCGCAGACCATCGTCGTTACGAAAGTCGGAATACGGCCCGTCGAGCGGGATGACGCCGGCGCCGATGGCAGCGACCGCCACGGTGTTGCGCGCGAAATCAAGCTCCTCCCCACCGGGCGTGTGGCGGATTTCGAGGTCGTTGCAGTAGTCCTCGGGCCCGAGGGCGGCGCCGGCCACGCGGGTCGAGGCGACGAGGCTCTCGCCCAGGCGCAGAAGGCCCTGCGCCGATTCGACCCAGAGGATCAGCGCCGTGGCGCCGGGCCGGATCTCGCGCTCCAGCTCGAACTCCCTGAGGAGGACGTCGAAGTCACGGACATCCTGGGGACCCTCGACCTTGGGCAGGCTGACGCCGCCAACGGAGGCAGAGAGCACCGCGCTGATGTCTTCGCGGGCCTCTGGTCCCGGATTAACGCGGACATGCACCTGGCGGCCGGCGGCGGCGATCCTCGGGGCGTGCTGGCCAACCAGCTCGCGGGCCCGCGCCTTTTCGGCCGGGGGCACGGAGTCCTCGAGGTCAAGGACCACGATGTCGGCGTCCGAGCCCGCGGCCTTCTCCAGCATGTTTTCGCGGATGCCCGGGACAAAGAGGAGGCTGCGGTGTAGCTTCACCTGCTCAGCCTCTGCCAGTGCCGCCCTCGGGTCAACCTCACCCTGCCCTTCCGGGGTCCCGCGTAGTTAGCAATCCGCCGGGGCCAAGGAGAGGGGCGGACAAGCGATCGTTTCGTCCCCAGGACATGTACCCGCCAGGCAGGTTTCGCCGGGAAGCCGGGCCCGGGTAAAGAAAGGCCGGACATGAAGTCCGGCCTTAACAGAGAGGATCTTGAAGTTGGGGTCAGGCGGCGAGGAGCTGGATCTCGATCTCCTTGCCGGATGCGCGCACGACCTGGTGCGGGAACTCCCGCAGCTGCTGGAGGTGCGACTCCAGGGGCTCGCTGCCGAAGTAGTCGAGGGCCAGGCGCAGGCGGCCCTGGTCGAGCTCGCTGATAGCGACATTGCGGACGCCCGGGATCAGACGCACGGCGGCGATGAAGTCGTTGGCCAGCCCGAAGCTGGCGAAACCGGAGGCCATCAGGTGTATCTGCGAAGGCTTGCGGCCCTGGACGGTGGCCATGGCGATCGTCTGGGCGTCTTCCATGCGGGAGGGTGGAGCACCATTGGGCTCTCCGCCACCGCCCGACATCATGCCGACTGAGGGCATTCGCGGGGCCTCCCAGGCGCGCTCCTGAGGCTCATCGGCCGGCTCAGCCGCGGCGACGGGCGCCCAGCCGGAGGCCGATTCGTTGCTCTGCCAGGGATCTTGCGCCTGTGCCGCGTGGTCGCTTGCAGGCATTGCCGGGGCCGGGGTTTCGTCGTCACTCCACGGGGACGGGATCGGGGCGGCTGGTTCCGCCCAAGTCTGGTCGAAGGACGCCGCAGGGCTAACGTGTTCTGTCTCTCGTTCGCTTAACTGGGCGGCCAGCTCGGCGAGGCTCTCGGCGGTGCCGCGCAACTCGTCGGCGAGGCGGTAGATGATTTCGGCCACGTCGGCACTGGGCTCCGAGTGTCGGTCGAAGCCAGGGAACTGCGTGATCGTGGGCTCGTATGAGGGGGCCGCATCGGCGTATGGCGTGCTCATCGGGGCGGCGGGCTGCTGCCACGCTTCGGCCGGCTCCTGTTCGAAGCCAAACTCGTTGGCGGGCTCGGGCTCGGGCATTGTGAACTCGGCGGGGGCGGCGTGCGCGGCGAAGGGCTCGGGAGATGGCGTGATGGACGCCGGCGCCTCGGGGCGGGCAAAGGGGTCGCTCGCCTGGAAGGACAGCCCCGTGCGGGACTCCTCTTCGGCGGCGAAGCGAGCCAATGTCTGCTCTAGCTCGCTGGGCGTGGCCGATGGGGCGGGCTGAGTGAAGGCCTGGGGCTCGCCACCCACGCGTACCTGAAGCGTGCCATCGACTGCGTGCTCGACGCCGGAGACATGGAACTGTTGCATTTGCTGCAGGCCCTGGGTCACCGATTCAAGTGACCGGGCGCTGAATGTGAAGTTGGCGCGATTGCCCTCGAACTCGTTGAGGGCCAGGCGCGTAACGCCGTCCAGTCCATAGAGGGCGTCACCGAAGGCGACGGCATCGTCGAAGTTGTCAAGGGGTCCGACCACCAGGTCGACCGTGCGGTTCTCGTTGTCCGTCATTTCCTTCTCCCTGGGGCCCTTGTTCTACTGGGTTTCCCTGGACGGTGGGCCATCTGCCAGGCAGCAGGCGCCGTCCTGTGGTGATTATCGGCCGGGGCGCCCTCGGGTTTCAGTCGGATTCGGTAAAGCCCGCGCAGTCTTTGTAAATGGGGGTCGAAAAGGCGACCAAATCCGCCCGCAAACCCGCCCTCGGGCGCGGCCGTGGTCGGAGCGTTGCTGTTAGAGTTTGTGCTCCTTCTGACTTCGGGTGACCTTCTGGACCCTCCCCGACGCCAGCTGTGGTTGCCGTTCGCGGCTCGGTGACGCGGATCAGGCGCAGCGGAAGCTGACGCAGATCGGGTGTGCGCGTTTCGGGTAATGGTTAGGGAAGTGTTCGGCGTAGGGGAGGGTCATGAATGCGATGGGCCAACGACGTTTACAGGGCTCCAGACCCTCCCCCACGGCGGGTGGTGGCTGAACGCGGCAATTCGTCTGATAAACCAGCGCCCAGGGTGGAGGGTCTGAGGTTGTGCTCCTTCAGATTTCAGGTGAACCTCTGGACCCTCCCCTACGCCAGCTCTGGTGGTGACTCGGGAGTACGGGTGTCGCGGCCGGCCGGTTGGCTGGGATCGGCTCCAGATCGGCATGGCGGGCGGGCCGGTTCGTTCAGACCAGCGAAGAGGTCCGGGGCGAGTTGCCGGCCAGGAGGAGGTTCGGCAGGTCGTCGGCGGCCAGGCAGGTCGAGCAGATGGAGAAGCGGACGTTGCGCGCCGCGTCCATCACGTCGCCCTCGCTGGCGAAGAACAGGCCCTGGTCGCCGGCGCAATCCTCGCACTCGCGGGTTTTGTTGTGAAGCGTCCATTGGGAGCGCTCCAGGAAGAATTTTTCCTCGTCCAGGGGACCCTCCAAGGAACCTAGTTTCATACCAGGGACATTGCAGGCAGGGCGGTCTACTTCCCTATTCGCTGCCAAACGTGTATCTTTTCGGCGCATGCCCGGTGCGAAGCAGCCACTGATCTGCATCCTCGACGATGACCCCTCCTTCCTACGGATGTGTCACGCCATCCTGGAGCCCGAGGGCTATGACTGCGTCGTCCCCCCCGACCTGAAAAACCCCGTGGCCTTTGTGCGCAAGAACCCTGTTGACCTCGTTTTGATGGACCTCCGCCTGGGCCATGTGACCGGGCTGGAGGTCCTGCACGGCCTCTCGCTCGAACGGGCCACAGCGGAGATACCGGTGGTTATCTGTACGGCCTCGCGAGACCTGCTGCAGGAGCACGAGGAGTTGATCGAAAGGCTGGGCTGCGCTGTCGTCGAGAAACCGTTCGACGTTGATGACCTCCTGAAGGCGATCAAGGACTGCCTCGCCCGGGAGCGCGCGCAAGCCTGAGGTACGAGGGGGAGGCCCATCGCCAGGGACGAGTGCGGGGCGTCGGAACCCTCAGCCGTATACTCCCTGAGCCATGAAGTGGGTGACGCGGGCTCGGCCGAAGACCGACAGGGTTGCTTGCCCGTGGCTTATCCGCCGCTTCATCGACCCTGACGCGGAGATACTTTACGTCCCGGCAACGGACGTCCTTGCCGTCGCCGAGCGCGAATCGGGTCGTTCGTTCGACGCGCCGGATGCTACCTACACGCACCGCGGCAATAAGTGCACCTTCGAGGTCCTGATCGAAGAGTTCCAGTTGCAGGGAGATCCCGCGCTGCTGCGGCTGGCCAGGATAGTCCACGCCGCGGACATCGAGGGCGAGCTGGAGAGCGATCCCAGGGGCGCCGGCTTGCTGGCCATCGGCCTGGGCTCACTCGAGGTGGAAGGCGATGATCTCAAGCTTCTAGAGCGCGAGTCCTTCGTCTATGACGCCCTTTACGCCTGGAGCCAGAAGTACGGCGACGACTAAGCGATTGGCGAGGAGCCGATCCCGAGCAATTAGAGAAGGCGGTCTCCCTAGCCAACGTGTAGCTAGGCGTCCGGCGTGCGATCCTGAGCTCATGGAAGTACCCGGCGCGCTCGCCCCGTTCTATGAAGGCTGGAAGAGCCACAACGGCCGCTTGATCAACCTGCTGAGCGACCTGACCGATGAGCAGGTGAAGCTGCGGCCGGCGCCGCACCAGATGGCTGTCTGGCAGCTGGTTTCGCATCTCGCTGGGGCGCGGGGATACTGGTTCGGATTTCTCGGCGAGGGCCAAGAGATAAGGGATTACTTTCGCGTGGAGCACTCCACTACGCCGGACCTCCCGCTGGAGGATGCCGGCTGGGAGGACGACGAAGACCACCCGCGCACGGTCGCCGAGCTGACCGGTGCCCTGCGGAGGACCTGGGCGATGATTGAGGAGTGCCTGAACCGCTGGTCGGCTGAGGAGCTCCTGGCCGAGGACTTTACCCGTGGACCCACCGGTACATTCAAGTTCTCCCGCGCCTGGGTCATCTGGCGGCTGATGGAGCACGACATCCACCACTCGGGCGAGGTCTCGAACATCCTGGGCAGCGCGGGCATCCCCACCCGGCTAAATATCTAGAGCCGCGACTTCAGCGCCATCACGCGGCCGTAGGCCCCGGTGATTAGCTCCTCTGGGATTTCCCCTACCTCCGCAAGGCGGATTATCGCCTCGACGGCGCGACCGGCCGATGTCCGGGTCGAACTCGCCGATGTTATTGCCGTAAACAAGCAGGTCGTTGCCGGCCAGGACGGCGTTTAAGATTGCTTCTTCGAAGTCCCAGTTGTCGACGATCGCACCCATCTGCATGTCGTCGCTGACGACAGCGCCCCCGAAGCCCAGCTCCCCTCGTAGCAGCCCGCCGATCGTTGACTCTGACAGGGAGGCCGGAAGACCGGGTCGATGTTGGAGTTGAAGACGTGGGCAGCCATCACGATGTCGGCGAGGCCGGCGTCGACCAGGGCGCGGTAGGGCTCCAGCTCGGCCTCGCTCCACGTCTCCGTCACATCGACGAAGCCGAGGTGGCTGTCGTCGACTGAGTTGCCGTGACCCGGGGAGTGCTTCAGGGCGGTCAGGATGCGCTGGGCGCGGTGGCCCTCGATGAAGGCCGCCGCCTGTTCGGCCACGACCTCTGGATCCGCCGAGAAGCTCCGCTCGAGGCCGCCGATCACAGGGTTGTCGGGGTTGGTGTTGAGGTCGACCACCGGGGCCAGGTTGAGGTTGATACCTGCCGCTCGCAGGGTGGCGGCGATGGCTTCGCTCTCAGCCCGCGTTACGGCTGGATCGCCGATTGAGCCCAGCTCCTGCGCCGACATCGTGTCGGGAAAGCCGAACTCCGGGTCTCTTCAATCGATGTCGTCGGCGCCGGGGTCTCTGTCGGGCTGGCCATAGCTGTGCCGGCTGGGGCAGTCGTCTCGGTGGCCGTGGGCGGTACTGGAGATGCGGACGAGGTGGGTGCAGGGCCCGTCGGGGATTCCCCATCGGAATCGTCCGATCCGCAGGCCGCTGCGCTGTGACACCCGCTGTAAGCTGTGCCAGACCAGCGAGGAAGCGCCGACGGCTAAGAGGAGTCCGCATGATCTGATCGGTCACGCTGTAATGCTGGGCGCGCAAGCCGTGGCTGGCCAGCGCTCCCCTAACTAGGCGACCGCTTGCCGCGTGTGCTCATGCACTTCCCGGGCGCGACTTCGGCCCGATCCACACCGGCTTGCTGTGGAAACGGTTGCTCGCGGGAGGGTTGGCTCAAGCCCTCCTCATTCCACGGCTGCGGCGATGATCAGGAGAACGATGAGAACGAAAATGATGGCGGCACCCACACCAAGGCAGCCCATAAAACCACCGAGGAAGGACTTTGTCGCGTAAGCGCCCGAATCGTCACCGGGTCGCATTGGTCTCGCGGCCGACTGCGCCCGTCCGGGAGCTCCCGCGCCTGTGCGCTGCGGGCTCGTAGGGTTATTCGGCGGGTACCCCTGTTCTCCGCTCTCGCTCAGCCGCGTGCCACACCCGCCGCAAAAGGCAGCGCCGGACTCTATGGATGCTCCACAATTTGAGCAGTACTTGGCTTGCATTCGTCAACTCGCTGGAGAAGCCGCAATCCCCCGGCAAGGATATCTCCCATGACGCCTACCGCAAGGTGGCTGCGGAACCCCTATCACGTTGGCTGAGGCGCCAAGATGTTCACTCGACTGCCTATTTGTATGTCCCTGTCGACAAAAGCCGCTACGACGAGAACCACTTCACGGCTGGGGTACCGGACTACTAGGCCCTGCGGCCAATTCGAGGGGCACAAAAAACCGCCGGGCGTTAACCCGGCGATTTCTTTTTGCCTATTGGCTGTGCGGTTTAGTAGCGGCCGCGGCTTCCGCCGCCACCAGCCGTGGACTGCTTGCTGAAGCAGTCCGAGCAGTAGACGGGGCGGTCCCCACGGGGCACGAACGGGACCTGGGCCTCGTTACCGCAGGACGCGCACGTTGCGGTGTGCATCTCGCGCGGGCGGCTGGAGTAGCCACCACCACCACCACCACTGCTGTAGCCTCCACCGCCGCCCGACTTGCGGGCTGCCCGGCAATCGGGACAGCGTGAGGGCTCATTTGTAAAGCCCTTGCTGGCGTAGAAGCTCTGCTCACTTTCGGTGAACACGAACGATGTGCCGCAATCGCGGCAGGTGAGCGTCTTGTCGCTCATTGGGTCACTCTCCTCTGAGTGTTGATTTGGACCGTCTGGTCCCGGGTGGGTCTTTGGAACTCGCCTTTAGGACCATTTGCCGTAGAGGAGAGAGCTTTGACTCTGGGGAACCTGGATCAGTGCCAACGCTATCTTAACAGAGGAATTGGGCTACTGGGCGCAATTCGTGGCAGTGCTCGTGTTGCTCGGAGAGGCCCAGCCCCGCCACCCCCCGACCTCACCCCCGCTGCGGCTGGCCCTCTCCTTGCCAAGGAGAGGGGAATAGGCGCTGTGCGTCTCCCACTCCGATCTCACGTCCGCTGCGAACTGCGCAGGCCGCCAAGTACGAACGCAGCAACCGCTGAGTCAGACGCTGGCTTTGCCTCCCGAGAAGGCTGCCGTGAGGCCGAGGGCCGCGTAGATACCCCCACTCACCCAGCGCCGGACGCGGGCGAAGAAGCGGCCCCGCTTGAGCCAGCCCCCCAGCGCCGAGGCTATCAGCGCATAGAGGCTGTCGCTGATCAGGCCCAGGAGAGAGAAGGTGGCCCCCAGGATCAGGACCTGCAGCGTGACCGAGCCAGCGCCGGTGTCGACGAATTGGGGCAGGAAGGCGAAGAAGAAGAGCGCGGTCTTGGGATTGAGTACATTGACGACGACGCCCTGCCGGTAGATGACGGACAGCCGTGCAGGCTCGGCGTCAGGGTCGAGTTCCTCCTCGTCTTTGGACAAGAGGCGCCGGACACCTATGTAGACCAGGTACGCGGCGCCGAGATAGCGGACGACGTGGAAGGCCAAGGCCGAGGACAGGAGAAGAGCCGACAGACCCAAAGCGGCCGCGGCGATGTGCACCATCGTGCCGGTGTGGACGCCGAGCACCGAGACGAGCCCGGCCACCCGCCCCTGGTCGATGCTGCGCGTGACGATGTAGAGTACCGCCGGCCCGGGGATGAGGAGAAGGGCGAGCGCGGCGACGGAGAACAACAAGAGCGTCCCGAGTTCGGGCATAGAACCGATGCTACTCGCTGAAATAGGACGAGCAAACCGAGTTCCGAAGGCTGCTCAAGCCTTCGGGCGATGCCAAGAGCCGAAGCGTTTGTCCACTAAGAAAGCAGCCGGTAGGCAAAAAACGCCGCGAAACCGAATGTGAGGAAAACACACCCAACCGCTGTAATCCTGGCTGTGATCATTACTGCTTTGCTCGTCTTCGCGTTCGGGTGCGTGGGGTGCCTCACTTCGTATGCCGTAGGAGCGCCCATCCATATCGCGACCGACATCAACAGCATCCCCACCAGGATTACGAGACCCGCGACGGCAGCGAACCAATCAATAACTCGCTCCTCGTCGCTCGCCTGGGTTAAGAAGACACCCAGCCCGATGAAGGCAATGGGCCGCTCCTGTTGAAGCGAGAGCGAGTTCTTCGAAGAGACGACCGACCTTGTCGCCCGAAGAAAGCTTCCCTTTCGAGGCGAGAAACGGGTACAGCCCAAGCGCGGCACCCGCGCCCATAACGAGCAATGCAATTTCCACCCGTGGCGTAGCCTAACCGTCGCCGGCGAGGATTTGGCGTTTCTGCTCCTCAAACTCGGCCGGCGTCAGGGCGCCGGCGTCGCGCAGGCGCACCAGCCTTTCCAGCAGATCCACAGTCTCCCCCGCGCCTTCCGCGACAGGGTCGCCGTTGAGGTCGGCCGCTGGCACGAGCGCTGCGCTTGCCTCCGGCGCGGCCGCCCGCAGCTCGACCGTCGCCCCGGCGGCTTCCAGGTCGCGCCTTGCCAGTTCGGCCAGGCTGGTCTGCAGGCCATAGGCGACAACGACGGGCGTCGACTCGACGAGTTTCTTCGTTTCGGCCAGGCCCAGCTTGTTCAGCGCACGCACTGACTTGATCACGGCGATCTTGTTCGGCCCGGCGTCGACGAGCAGGACGTCTGTGTCACCGCCGAGCGACGCGATGCCGGCGACGCCACTTCTAGACTGCCCTGCCATCGACCATGACTCGAAGCGCACGCCGTCTTTGGCACGGCTGCCCCGCGCCGCCAGGATTGCGCAGACCACGGTCAGGGCAAGCGCGGCAGGGATCAGCCAGCCCTCCCCCGTGAGGTCATCCACCCACGAGTCGAAGCCGTCGCTCGCCGTCAGCGGGATCGCCAGGATGGCCAGGACGAGGAAGAAGCCGGCGGGGATGCGCAGCAGCCTCATGGCCGGCGCCCCAGGGCGGCGACGTGGATCATCGAGAAGAAGGCGTCAGGCTTGCGGGCCCACTCACGCCAGGCCACACCGATTGACTCGAGCTCGTCTGGACTGGCGATTCCGTAGGCCAACGCCTGCTCGGCGAGGGTCGAGTTCGTGACGCGCTCGGCCCACGAGTCGCCCCAATTGGTGGTGTCCTCGATGCTGGTGTAGACCCAGGTCTGGGCGCTGACCTCTATTTCCTCGTACCCAGCCTCCTGCAGCCAGCCGCGGAGGTAGCGGCCGGCGTTGGGCTCGCCGCCGTTGCGGCGGGCGACGGCCTGGTAGACAGCGAAGAAGCGGTCGAGGCCGGGGTCGTCCGGAGCGACCATCATCGAGGCGTAGTCGCCGTCGCGGACAGCCAGCAAGCCGCCCGACTTCAGGACGCGCTTGAGCTCGGCTAGGGCGTCGATGGGCCGCGCCAGGTGCTGCAGGACCTGGTGGCCGTAGGCGACGTCGAACTCCCCATCGGCGAAGGACAGCTCGTAAACGTTGTCGACCGCGATCTCGACGTTTTCCACGCCGCGCTCAGCCGTGAGGGCGCGCGCCTGCTCGATCACGTCGGGAACAATGTCTATGCCGCTGACGATTCCCGGGGCGACAGCCTCGGCCAGCCCCACCGTGATTGAGCCGGGCCCGCAACCGAAGTCGAGCAGCCTCATCCCCGGCCGCAGGTGAGGCAGGAGGAAGGCCGCTGCCTCGCCGGCTGTGCGGCGGGCGTGCTGGCCGACCACGGATGGGTGGTGGCCGTGGGTATAGGTGTCGCTCGTCACGCCTATATACTGGCGGCCAGCGGCCCAATTAACACACATCTTGCCTCTTCCCCCTCTCTGTTTACGGAGAGGGGGCCAGGGGGTGAGGTCGGAGCCAACCATGACCACCTCAGTCGAACAACTTTTCGACCTCAAGCAGTCCTATGAGATGGTGGAGCGGCTGGAGCGTGTCGTACCCGGCGGCGGGATCTATTTCACCCGCTCGCCGCGCTTCGCCTCCTACGGCGAGTTTCCGGCCTTCCTGCGATCCGCCGATGGCTCCCGCATCACCGACGTCGACGGCAACAGCTACATCGACTTCATATGCGCCTTCGGGCCGATCATCCTGGGCTACAACCACCCGGCTGTCGAGGCGGCCGCCAATCGCCAGCAGGCCGCAGGCAACGCCCTTAGCTTCATGCCCGAGGTGCTGGTTGAGCTGGCCGAGAAGCTGGCCGCCCGCTGGTCGCCCGAGGAAACAGGCGCGGAGCGCTTTGCCGACTGGCTGATCTTCGCCAAGAACGGCTCGGACGTGACGACGCTGGCCACGCGCGTCGCCCGCCTGCACACCGGCCGTCCGGTAATTTTGGCCGCGCGCGACGCCTACCACGGCTTCGACACCTGGTCGGTGCCAGGCGGCGCCGGTATTCCGGAGGGGCATCGATCCGACATCGATTTCTTCGAGTGGAACGACGTCGCCAGCCTCAACGAAGCCTTTGAGCGCAACGACGGCAGGGTCGCCAGCGCGATCCTCTGTCCGATCAGGCACGACTCAGGCCACGACATCGAGATGCCATCGGCCGAGTTCGTCGCCGCGATCCACGCTGCGCTGCGCTCGGCGGACGCCCTGCTGATTATGGACGACATCCGGGCGGGCTTCCGCCTCCACCCCTCGGGTGCTTCACACCTCGCCCTGGGCTTTAAGCCAGACCTCGTCTGCTTCGGCAAGGCGCTGGGCAACGGGCACCCGATCTCGGCGCTGACGGGCCGCGACGAGCTCAAGGAAACGACGTCCGCCGTCTACTTCAGCGGCACGCACTTCTGCGCGGCCACGCCGATGGTGGCGGCCGTTGCCGTCCTCGACGCCTACGACGACGAGCAGGTCTTCGACCGGGTAACACAGGCGGGCGAGCGCCTGCGGGACGGTATTGCTGCCGCCGCGCACCGCTTCGGAGTTGAGATCAGCCTGAGCGGACCCGCTGCGATGCCCAACATGCTGTTCGCCGACGACCAGGGTCTGAAGAAGATGCGCCGTTGGGCGGGCCACGTGGCGCGGCGCGGCGTCATCCTCCATCCCCGCCACAATTGGTTCCTCTCCTCCGCCCACAGCGACGCCGACATCGACGAGGCTGTTGAGGTAGCGGAGCGCGCCTTCGAGCTGGTGGCCTCAGGAGGCGAATAGTCCGGAGCGAGGCCAGCGAGACGTTTTGTAGGGGCAGATGGCCGGCCGAACTCGCGGTAGATACTGGTTGCCGGCAAGCCTTCTGCCCCGACGTCGAGCTTGAGTGGGCATTTCGAACGCTTTTCTGTCCTCGTGCGATTCGTCCCCACCGATGCCGGGGCAGAAGGCTCTTGGATTCGAAGCTGATACGCGCTATCGGCCGGCCATCTGCCCCTACGACGAACCCGAGCGAGGCCGCCGTTGCTGAGGCGAGGGCAGAAGGCTCTTGGATTCGAAGCTTGATACGCGCTATCGGCCGGCCATCTGCCCCTACAACGAATTCGGACGAACCGCCGTCGCTGAGGCGGGGCCAGAAGGCTCCTGGATTCGAAGTTGATGCTCGCTGTTAGCCGTGCATCGTCCCGTACGGCGAACTCGGCCGAGCCCGCCGCTGCGGAGGCCGGGCAGAAGGCCCTTGGATTCGGGAGTTGATATTCGCTATCGGCCGGCCGTCTGCCCCTACGCCGAATTCGGCCGACCTGCCATTTCTGAGTCCTGGATTACTACGCCCTCGGGCGGGGTTGGGTCAGCGGCAGGATGACGCGGAAGGTGCTGCCCTCGCCCTCAACCGAATCTACTTCGATGCGCCCCCCGTGCTCCTCGACGATCACCTTGCAGATGTAGAGGCCGAGGCCCATGCCGCCGCGGTGGTCGGCGGCGAGGTTGGAGCCGCGGAAGAACAGCTCGAAGACGGAAGACCGCTGGTCGGCCGGGATGCCGACCCCGTAGTCCTTGACCTCCACGACCGCCGATGCGCCCTCGCGCCGCGCAGAGATCTCTACCTCTCTGCGCTCCTGCGAGTAGCGCATGGCGTTGGTGACGAGGTTGGTGAACACCTGCTCGATGCGCATGCGGTCCCCGCGCACTTCCAGCTCCTCGCCCGGCTCGTGAAGGTTGAAACTAAAACCCCCGCCGATAATCCGCAGCTGCCCCAGGCTCTCGCGGAGGACCTCGCCCAGGTCCATGGGCTTAACCTCGAAATCGAGCCTGCCCCGCTCAATCCGCGAGACGTCGAGCAGTTCGTTGATCAGGCGGGTCATGCGGTCCGTCTCGCTGTCGATGACGGAAAGGATCTCGAGGGAGCTCTCGTCGCCCTCGCGCTGCGCTTTGCGCAGGAGTACCTGCGAATAGCCCTTGACCGAGGTTATCGGGGTTTTCAACTCGTGGGACGCCATCGAGAGGAAACGGTTACGCGTTGCCAGGGCGCGCTCGGCCTGCGCGAAGAGGCGTGCGTTCTCGATTGCCGCTGAGGCCATCTGCGCCAGCTGCACAAGGACGGCCTCGTCCTGGTCGCTGAAGTCCCCGCGATACTTGTCCGACAGCTGAATAAGGCCCATGTTGCGCCCGTCTCGCTGGAGCAAGGGCGCCGCCAGCCAGCCGCGCAAGGGAGGGCCCGCGGCGGCGGCGTCTGACACCCGAGAGGGGTATCCCAGCAGCTCTTCGTCGGTCAGCCGCAGGGGACGGTTTTCGGCGCAGACCACGGCGGCCAGCCCGTCAAGCTCCTGGGCGGGGGTCCAGTCGCGCCAGGCCACATACTTTTCGCTCATCGACGCGGCGCAGGCTGCCTCGGTCTGACCGGTCTCGATTGCCACGCAGGTCACGGCCTGGTGGGCTCCGACTATCTCGCGGGCCCGATCGGTAATCAGGCTTACGACGTCCTCCAGCGAGAGCGTGGAGTTGATGTTCAGGGCCGCCGTGGCCAGGGCCTGTAGACGCTCCGCGTAGGAGCTCGATGCCTCCTCCGCCAGCCGCGTCTCGTCATAGAGGAGGGCGTTGTCGAGCGCCAACGCGGCCCTGTCGGCCAGCTCGACCAGGAAGGCCAACTCGCTGTCGTTATACGGACGCCCCGGGTCCATGCGGAACGCGGCGACCATGCCGATCATGCGGCCGCGGGAGCTCAAGGGGGCCAGCATCAGGGAGCCCAGGCCCGCGCCACGGAAGAAATCGCGGTAAGGCTGGGCTATGTAAGTGAAGTGATCCTCCTCCACCGTGGCGACGACGATTGGGCCCGCCTGTTCGGTCAGGCCCCGGCTCAGCCCCTCGTTGGCCGGCCGCAGCTGGCCATTGAACGCGGAAAGGCCCTCGCGCACGCCGTCGTCGTGATGGTAGGCGGCAATCTGCCGGTAGGTCGGGGGGTCCTCGCTGAAGAGGCGGACCACACAACCGTCGCCTACAAGCTCCGCCAGCCTGCGAGCCACGGTCTCGGCCAGCGTCGTTACGCTGAGCGCGCCTTCGGCAAAATCGCGCGACGCCTCGGCCAGGGACCGCACCCTATAGGCCGCCCGCTCGGACTCTTCGAGCAGGCGCGCGCGTTCCAGGGCCTGTGCGCATTGGTGGCCGAGGGCGGCCATGAGCAGCTTGTCGTCCTCGCTGAAGGAGCGGCGCGTGGCAAAGCTGAGGCCAACAGAGCCCAGGACCTGGCCCTCGAAAATAAGCGGGATCGAGGCCAGGGCCTCGTTAACCGGCACTGGGGCTAGCTCAGGGTAGCGCTCGGCCAGTTGCTCCCTTGACTCGATCCAAACTGGTATCCCTGTCCTGACGCACTCGGCCAGTGGCACCGGCGCTGAGAGCGGGAAGCGAGCCCACGGCCGCATAACTTCATCGTCGTAGCCACGCGCGACAACCGCGTCGAGATCCTGCCGGCCCGGCGCGAGAAGGACAACCGAGCCCGCCGTTGCCCCCAGCGCAGCGATGGCCTGGTCGACGGCGACGAGGGCGACGGCCGTGCGGTCGAGCGGGTCAGCCAGCGCCGCTGCGACCTGCTGCAGTCGCAGTGTGCGCCCCGCGGCGCGCTCGGCGGCGCGCCGGGCCTCCTGGCCGGCCTGGTAGAGGCGGGCGGTGTCGATCGCCTGGGCAGTCCGGCTGGCCAGCTCGACCGCGAAGGAAAGGTCGTCCTGGGTGTAGGGCTCGCCCTCCTTATCGCGGGAAAGAAAGAGGATGCCGAGCGTTGCCGACGCGGTCCTGACGGGCACGACTATCGCCGTCGAGCTGCCGAATCGCTCTACATACGGTTGATAGCGTCCGGCTGCGTCCGCGGGATCAACCTCGTTGACCAGCATTGGCTCGCCGCTTTCGAGTACGGCTCCGCTCAGGCCCTCCGAAGCGGGACGAGGGCCAGCCTGGAGGTCGCGCAGGACCGCGAGCCGCTCCGGGTCGACGTGGGCGACCGACACGGTTTCCAGCAAAGATCCGTCCTCCGTCAGCAGCCCGACGATGCAGACATCGCCGACGAGCTCGGCCACCCGCCGCGTGACGGTATCCAGCACGCCGCGCAGGTCGAGGCCCGCGTTGACGAAGGCGCGGGAGGCCTCCGAGAGCACCTCCTGTCGCCGCGCGCTGTTACGGGCCTCTAACTCGGCGATCCGGGTCTGGTCATAGAGGCGGGCATTGTCGATGGCGAGTGCGGCGCGGCGCGAGATTTCGATTGCAAAGTTGAGGTCGTTGGGCGAATAGCGCCGGCCGGACTCGGCGTAGGCAAACCCGATAACACCGAGCGTCCGCCCACGAGCCTTCAGCGGCACAAAGATCGAGGAACGAGCACCCAGGGCGAGGAGGGCGCGCCGCTGCTCCGCATTGGTTGCAGCCGCCTCCAGCATGCTGTCTGTGACGTCCAGGGCGAGCTGCGGCTCGCCCGTGCGCAGGGCGCGGACGGCGAGGCTTTGCTCATCGCGGAGAGGCTGCGCCGTAAGTGCATCGAGGAGGTGCTGGCGAGCCGGGTCCGCGTGTGCCTTTGCGGTGCGCACCGTGCCGTCATCTCTCACCTCTGCGATCAGGCAGTAGTCGGCGAACGTGGGGACAACCAGCCTTGCGAAGTCGTTGACAGTCTCCCCGTATTCGAGGGAGGAGCTGAGGATCTCACCGATCTCGGCCACGAAGCGCAGCCTTGACTCGCCGAGCTTCTGCTGTGTGAGGTCGACGACGTAGGTGGCAGCCTCGCGGTCATTGATCATCGCCCCGCCGACGAGCACGGGCACACGCGAGCCATCCTTCGCCAGGTATTCCTTTTCGAAGGGCTCGCGCCGGCCCAACGAAAGAAGCTGCTCCCAAGACCGGCGATCGAGCTCCTCGTAGCCGGGGGGTGTGATGTCGCGGATGCTCATGCGGCCGCTGCTCAGCTCCTCACGCGAGTAGCCCAGGAGCTGCACAAGGCCCTCGTTGCCCTCGAGGATGCGGCCTTCCCTGTCGGCGAGCATGAAGGCTACCGGGTTGGCTTCGAGCAGGTGGCGAAATCTTCCCTCGCTCTCACGGAGCTGGACTTCGCTCTCTTTGCGCTCGCTGATGTCGGCGAAGGACGCCAAGGCCCCCGTCACAGCACCGCTGTCGTCCTTGATCGGCGAGGCGCCGCAGAGGAGCGTCAGGCGTGCGCCTTCTGGCCGCTCCAGGGTGAGCTCCATGCTCCCCACGGCCTCGCCGTTCGCCAGCACCCTGGCTGCTGGAAGCTCCTCGGGGGACAGCGGCGCACCGTCGTGCTGACTGAAGCTCCAGCTGGCGTCGATCCGCTGGCCTCTGAGCTCAGCGGCCGGCGTGCCAAGCATGACCTCAGCCGCCGGGTTGGTGTAGACGACGCGACCATCCGGGCCGAAGACAACCACGCCATCGAACATCGTGTCGAAGACCTGGTAGAGCTTGGCCGGGAGGCCGACGCTCAGGTCGTAGCGTTCGCGTTGATCAACCATCGTTTCGGAAGCGCGCCGCACGGCCACGTACAAGGCAGGCGAAGGCGCGGCGGCGCGCCCGTCGATTCTAACGGCGCGTCCTTCAGCGCCGAGAACCCTAGCGGCTCAGGTGCACCGGGATGGCGTAGATCGTGGCGTCCGAACCGTCCATCGCGCTGGGCTCGAAGACCCAAACACAACCCGGCTGCGTGAAGGGCACGACATACGGCACGCCAACGTCGAACTCGGAGAGCACCTGGCCCTCCTCAGTCGAGCCAGGCTGCTCGATGACCACGTTACCCTCCGCGTCGTAGATGCGGACTACAAATTGGGCCTCGAACACCTGCGCGCGACCCTGGACGCGGGCGAAGCCGGTCAGGGTGTCGCCGGGCAGGGGCTCGTCGACCTGGATGCGGTCGTCCGGCGCCGGGTCCGGGTTCTCCGGGCACCAGGCACCGCCCTCCACGTCGACGAACTCCGGGGCTGCATCGAGCAGCAGGGGAATCTGCACAACGTTGGTGGGGCTGCCATCCTCGGCCGATGACTCAAAAACCCAGAGGCAGGCGGGACCTTCCTCGGCCAGCGTGTAGCCAAGCTGCGCTTCGAAGTCTCCGAATGCGGGGCCTCCTTCGGACGCAGTTGTGAAGGTTTCGCTGATGATCTCGCCGCCGCCGTCGAAGAGGGCGAGGCTGACGGTGGCTTCGAAAACACGCGCCTCACCCGCGATCTCGATGGGGCTGGAGAGTGTGTCGTCGGGGCCCCCCTCGGGCGAAGTGACGACAATCGAGGGGTCGCTGTCATCGACCGGCGATGGGTTGTCTGTGCAGACATCCTCGATCTGGCCGCCGCCGTCATCGTCATCGCCGGGCTCAGCCGTGGGGGAAACTGTTGCTGTCTCCGTCGCGGTGCCCGTGGCGGCGCTGGTAGCGGTGGACGCCGGCGTGCCGTCGTCGGGTGTGCCCGTCTCGCCGGCCGTCGGGCCGAATATGTCCTGGCCGGCGTCGTCCTCGGCGCAGGCGACGGTCAGGGCAAGTAACAGCGAAACGGCGAGAAAGCCGAGGAACCTCGAAGACAACATCTCTAACGCTCTACCGCCTTTCGGTCTATCAGAAAAAACGTCGCACCAGCGTCGCCGGTTCTCGGCGGGGCACCGCGCGCCGGCCGGCCGGCCGCGAGCGCACCAGCGGTCAGAGCGAAGCTTACGCGGCCCACGACCTAGTCGCCCAGCGCGTTGATTTTCGCCGCCATCTCGATATCGTTTTTGGTCACGCCGCCCTCGCTGTGGGTGACGAGGGCCAGGTTGACGCGGTTGTAGCTGATCTCAATGTCGGGGTGATGGTCGGCCTTCTCGGCGATCAGCGCGACGCGGTTAACGAAGCCCATGGCTTCCACGAAGTCGGCGAATTTATAAGAGCGCTTGATACCATTCTCGTCGCCCTCCCACTGGGCCAGCCCGCCGAGGGCGTCCTTCAAGTCGGCAGTTGAAAGCTTTGCCACCTAGTCCTCCTTGTCAGATAGATGCTTGCGGAAGAACGCCAGGGTACGCTCCCAGGACTCGGCGGCGGCCTTCTCGTGGTGCATCTCGGGTCGTGTCTTGTTGAAAAAGCTGTGGTGGGCGCCGGCGTAGACGTGCCACTCGACCGGCACACCGGCCTCTCTCAGCTTGGCCTCGAGCTCCGGCGCCCGGCCGGTCGACTCGTCCAGCTCGGCGAAGTGGCCGAGCACGGGACAGCTTACATCGCCGACCCTGGCCAGCATCGCGGGGTCGCGGACGCCGCCGTAGTAGGTGACCGCGGCATCCAGTGGCTTGAGCGCCGCCACGAAGACGGCGAGCGAGCCGCCCATGCAGAAGCCCACGCTGCCCACCTTCCTCGGCTGAACATCCTTGCATGCAATTAGAAAGTCGTAGGCGCCGGAAAGGTCACGGGCAGCGGCGTCGAGCTGCATTCCCATCACGAGCTTGCGCGCCTCGTCCGGCTCTGTGGCGGCGCGGCCGTGGTACATGTCAGGCGCCAGGGCGACGAAGCCCTCGCCGGCGAAGCGGTCGGCGATCTCCTTGATGTCGGCGTTGAGGCCCCACCACTCCTGCAGCACGATGACCCCGGGACCTTTGCCATCGGGCAGGGCAAGGTAGCCCTCGGCCTCCGCGCCATTGCTGGCGAACTTGACCATTTCTCCCATCAGTTACCTCTACTCTCCGCGATAGACCGGTGTGCGCTTCTCCGTGAATGAGGCCGGCCCCTCCTTGAAATCCTGCGTCGTGCGCAGCGTCCGCGACATCAGGCTCTCGAAGCGCAGCGCCTCGTCCAGCGGGAGGTCGAGGCAACGGAGCGCCGATTCCTTGGTCGCCCGCATCGTCAATGGCGGCAGCGCCAGCAGCCGCTCGACGACATCCTCGGCTGCGTCCTCCAGCTCATCCCGAGGGACGACTTTGTTCACGAGGCCGACATCGTAGGCGCGCTGTGCATCGATATTCTCGCCCAGGATCAGCATCTCCATGGCGACCGCCCAGGGGACCTGCCGCGGGAGCCGCCATGTTGCGCCCTCACTGGGGAAGATGGCTCGCTTGATCTCGGGCAGGCCGAAGACTGCGTCGTCGCTGGCGATGCGGATGTCGCAGGCCAGGGCCAGAGTCAGGCCACCACCGAGGCAATAGCCGTGGATCGCGGCGACGACCGGCTTGTTGACCTCGAGGCCGCGCTCCAGTGTTTGCAATCGCTGGCTGTTGTAGAAGTTGGCCGGCGCGGCGCTGCGCGTGATCGTTTTCTTGACGTCCATGCCGGCGCTGAAGGCGCGGTCGCCCCCGCCGCGCACGAGGGCGACCCAGATATCGTTGTTGTCGCGGACCTCGGCCCACGCCTCTGAGAGCGCGCGGATCGTCTCCGGGTCGATGGCGTTGAGCGCCTCGGGACGGTTGAGGGTGATGCGGGCGACGCGGTCGCGGACTTCGAATTCGAGCGTCATCTAGCCGGCGAGGATGGCGTCGACCTCGCGCATCACGGCGTCGACCTCCTCCGCAGTGTTGAAGAAGTGGGGCGAGATCCTGATGCCGGAACCCGGCCGGTAGTCGACAAAGAACCTGTCGGCGAGGAGGCGCTGCGAAGCTTCCTCCGCGCCCGGGAAGTCGATGGTCACGTGTCCACCGCGACGTGCGTCGTCCGTCGGCGTGCGGAGAGAGAGCCCCTTCTCGAGTGCCCAGTCGAGGAGGGGGCGGGTCAGCTCGAGAGAGCGGGCCCGTATCGGCGCCAGGCCTACTTCGGCAAGGATCTTGTAGCCCTCGCGGGCGGCATAGAAGCCCGGCATCGCCGGCGTACCGCCGAGGAAGCGTGTGATGTCCGGCGCGTAGTCAATTGGGGCATCGTTGAAGGCGAACGGCGACTCGTGCGAGAACCAGCCGCAGACGGCTGGCTCCAGTTGCTGGATGAGGTCAGGACGAACGTAGAGGTAGCCGGCGCCCGGCCCACCGCAGAGCCACTTCACGGAGCCGCCGTTGAGGAAGTCCACATCCCAGGCGGTAACGTCCAGCGGCATGCTGCCGACGGACTGGTAGGCGTCGACCAGGGCGTAGGCGCCGACCTCGTGGGCGCGGCGGATGATGGCCTCGACGTCGACGATCTCGGAGGAACGAAAGAGGACGTGTGAGACCGATACCAGCAGGGTCTCCTCGTCGATGGCCTCCAGGACCCGCTCCAGCGGGAATTGGTGTTTGTCGGGCGCCGCGATCCTCACGGACCTTGCGCCCAGCTTCTGCCAGGCGTCCCAGAAGAAGTCGACGGTTGGGAACTCGTTGCTGGTGTGAATGACCTTGTTGCGTGGGGGCTTCCAGTCGAAGCAGGAGGCGATGATCGAGAGCGTCGTCGAGACGCTGTGATGCATGAGGACGCTGCCGCGCGGCGCACCGATCAACGTCCCCAGGAGGTCGCCCACCTCGCCGACCATGGGCAGCCAATCGTGCCAGGCCGCCACGCCCTCGGTCTCCCAGAGGTCGGCGTACTCCCCGAGGGAGCTGCGCACGGAGCCGGGCATGGCGCCGAGCGAGTTATTGATCAGGTAGGTGCTGGTCGAGAGGATCGGGAAGCGCTCGCGGTAAGCCAGGAGCGGCATCCGAGTCTCGGTTGTCATCGTGGGCTCATTCTACTTCCGGCCGCCCGGCGCGCCGGGGAATCCCCTGGACGAGGATGTCGGGGCCGAGCCGGCTGACCTGCAACCGCTCGAGCCGCCAGGCGTCCGCCATCCGCGCTGCGCCACGCCCGACAACGGCGCCAGCCCCCGGCCCGCCGATGATCATGGGCGCGATGACGGCGTAGACGCGGTCGACGAGCCCGGCGTCAAAGAAGGACCCGTGGACCTGCCCCCCGCCCTCCAACAGCAGGTGGAGGACACCCCGATCGTTGAGGCTGCGCAGCACCGCCTGGGGTGATAAACCGCCATTCTCCCCCGCCGCTGCCATCTCCAGGTCGGCCACCTTCTTAGTGTCTGACCGCCAGCGTTCCGCCGAAGCCTGGCTCGTAATGACAAGCGCGCGGCCTGGGCCTTTGAAGACCTCTGCCGTTGGGCTGACCCGCCCACGACCGTCGAGCACAACGCGCAGGGGCTGGTGATCGCTCAACCGGCCGCCGGGTCGCGCGGTCAACGAGGGGTTGTCGACGACCACGGTCTCGGAGCCGACGAGGATGGCGTCGACCCTGGCCCTCATTTCGTGTGCTGCCGAGCGCGATTCCTCGCTGCTGACCCAGCGGGAGTCGCCGCTGGTCGCGGCGATCTTGCCGTCGAGGCTGACGGCGAATTTCGCGGTGACCAACGGGCGGCCCGTGCGGCGCTGGTGGCTGTATGGCTCGAGCAGAGCCTGCGCTGCCTCGGCCAGATCGCCGCCCTCTTCGACCTCGATGCCCGCCTCTCGCAGCATCGTCGCGCCCCGGCCGCTCACACGAGGGTCGGGGTCAGTCATTGCGTAGTGCATCTGCCGAACTCCGGCCCGCACGAGGGCTTCGGCACAGGGAGCCGTACGCCCCTGGAATGAGCAGGGTTCGAGTGTGACGTAGATCTCGGCGCCGCGGGCGCGCTCGCCGGCGGCGTCGAGGGCGACAACCTCGGCGTGGCGGCCCCCCGGCGGCTCCGTCGCACCCTCGCCCACAACTTCGCCGTCGTGGACGATAACGGCGCCGACCCACGGGTTTGGGCTGGTCCTGGCCTCCTGGGCCTTCGCGAGCTCCAGGGCGCGCGCCATGAAGTTCACGCGGCGCCTCGCTGGGCGGTGGTCTTGTTTATGCGGGGCACGGTTCAAGCCTGATCAGGCTTTCCACGCCAGTCAAGCTCCTAAGATGCGGGGATGACGGCGCCTCTAATCGTGATCTCGGATTGGGCGCTGGCTTCTTCTCGAACCACTGCCATCGAGATCGCCGCTGCTGTGGCCAGCGTGCTCCTGGTGGTGCCGCTGATGGCACTGGTCGCTGTTGCCCTCTGGCGGGGCTTCACGAACCGGGACCAGGACCCGCCTTAACGCTAATCTCCGCCGCGATCCCGTAGTGGTCCGACGCGCTGAGGCGCGGATTCTTCGGATCGGGAGCATCGAAGGTCCGCCATGCGTCGTGGACCTCGACCAGGTCGTTGACAAACACGAAGTCTATGACGCGTTCTTCCTTGCCCCAGAGCGAGCTGAGCGGCGCCGGCGAGGTGCTGATCTCCGACCCGTGGCGCATGAGGTACGCAGAGTGGAGCTTCTCTGAGAGCAGCTGGATGGCGGGCTCGCCGGGGTCCGCGTTGAAGTCTCCCACCAACACCTGTGGTACACCGGGCCAGCGGTCCATGAATTCGAAGATGCGCTGCGCCTGTGCCGTGCGAAGGTCGCCCGCTCCCGCCGAGTGGTGGAGATGAGTGTTATAGAAGTCGAGGATCGCGCCGTTGGGCAGACCGAGCCTGACCCGCTGGGCAACGCGATGGCCGCCGTGCAGGTCGAGACGCGAGCGCTCGACAACCGGCAGTCGAGTCATCGTCCCGATGGCCTCCCAGAAGCGCATCAGGAAACCCGTCTTGGGTTCCTCCAACAGCCGGTAATGTGGTGGGTCAAGACCTTTGTTGACCTGCTCGACCAGCCAATCCGCCTGGCGCGCTAATGGCTTGATTTCCTGCAGGCCGATGGCGTCGGGCCGCAGGGCGAGCATCTGGGCGGCCAGCAGCTCGGAGCGCGGCCACCAGCGGTCGGTGTTGCGCAGGTTCAGGGTCCCCACCCGGATGGTCTCGGTTGCGGCCATTACCTAGGAAGTATCAAACCCAGCGCCGTAGCCACAGCACGGACAGGACATGAGCAGAGGTTCCACCCAGGACGGGCCGCCCCAGCCGAGGTCGAAGGGATAGGCATAGCGGATGTGCGCCCAGATCAACCAGGCGATCCAGCGCGTTGTGCCATAGAAGAAGCTGGCGCGGTAGATGCCTAGCAGGACAGCCTCGGGCAGGTAGCGACCCGCCCACACCCAGAGGCCATCGGCGGGGACGATGGTGGCGTGGAAGTAGGCGCGCGTCAGCACCCGCCAGTTGAAGAGGCCGTAGGCCACCCAGACGCCGTCCCAGACCCAGCCCAGGCCGCTGAAATAGGCGCCGGCGTCTGTATAGCGGCCGGTTTGCCCGGCATACTGCCAGGCGCCGAGCGAGACCCGGTCTGTGCTGAAGGGAAAGAAGAGCATTACGCCCCGCGTATCGCCGATGTCGCTGAGGCAATGAGCCCACTGCCCGATCACGAAGCTGAGGGCGTAGACCTTTCCCCAAGGCCTACCCCTCGAGGCCAGCAGAAAAATCGCGCCGATCAGCAGGCCGTAGGCCAGGGCGTGTGTGAAGCCGGCGCCGGGCCAGCCCCTGTGGAACTGCTCGGGGTCTTCGGCCTTGAGCGTAAAGGGACCGTAGTTGACGCCGTATACGAACCACTTCGTCATGAAGTCGGGGGAGTAGGAGCCGATGAGCAGCGGGATGATCGCCACCCGCTTGCTCATGTGCGCCTGGATTGAATAGGGCTCCATGTCGTGGGCCGCCCAGCTCATGAGCGCAGCCGCCGCACAAGCATGGGGACGAGCCAGACGCCGGCGAGCATAAAGAGGGTGCCGGTGAGCCAGGAAAAGAGGAGGATCTCGAAGAAGATGCCTATCGCGATGTAGGCCGCGCCGACGACGACGTAGAGCAGGAGCTCCTGCCATCCCATCGGCGTGCCGGGCTCCGGTGGCGGGACGTCGGTGGGGCTGTCGTCAGCCACAGAGCGACGATATCACAGCGCCGGCGGCCCTCTGGCAATCTCGAGAGAGGCGCTCGTAGCCCTGCCTTTACAGAGAGTCGCGGCTAAAAGCTCAACTGGAATGGCATTGGAAGCCGAAAGCCAACTTATGACGCGAAAAGCTGCTTTGTTACGGGGGAGCCAACTTGAGTTGGTATCCCTTGGGCGAAAGCCAATTGTTGGGGGCGAAAGTTTGCATTGTTGCTTGAAGGCCAACTAGAGTTGGCTTTAAGCAGTGGAAACGCAACAGTCCCCCGGTCGAGGAGACCTGGTCCCGACGATCGGGGGCCAGCAGGCGTTCATTCCTCTTCCGCTACCGGCCGCCGTCGATCTACCGCTCTCCATCATCTACGAGCTCGACCTGGCGACCCGCGCAGTCGCCACTCTCTCCGGTGTCGGCGAGACTCTAGCGAATCCGCATCTGCTCATAAGCCCCTTCCTGAATCGAGAAGCTGTTTCATCGTCGGCCATTGAAGGCACTCAGGCTTCAATCTCGGACCTGTTCATGTTCGAGGCGGCAAGCCGTGAGTCGCCGGATGTGCGAGAGGTTGCAAACTACGTCCTGGCGTTTGAGCGCGGTCAGGAGCTTCTCGAGCGGTTACCTATCTCGGTGCGGCTCGTCAACCAGGTGCACGAAACCCTGATGCGCGGGGTTCGGGGCGGCGAGTGGTTGCCGGGTGAGCCACGCAAGGAACAAGTCTGGATCGGGGCACCCGGTACGCCCATCGAGCAAGCGCGTTTCATCCCCGCCCGCCCCGACCGCATCCTCGACTGCCTCGCGGACTGGGAACGATTCGTCAATGAGGAATCGCAACTCCCGCCTCTGATCCGCTGTGCCATGATGCACTACCAGTTCGAGGCTATTCACCCCTATATGGACGGAAACGGGAGAGTGGGGCGGCTGCTCATCGCGCTCTTCCTCATGGCCAGCGGGGTGCTGCCGAAACCGCTCCTGTATTTGAGCGCGTTTTTTCAGCGAAACCGCAGCGCGTACTACGGACACCTGAACGCCGTCAGCGCCAGCAATGAGTGGGACGGCTGGTTTGAGTTCTTCCTGAAGGGCGTGACGGAGCAGGCCAACGACGCGCTTCTACGGTCGCGGCGGGTCCGCGACCTGCACGACAAGTACCGGCGACGGTTGCAAGACACCAGGGCGCCCGCCAATGCCCTGCGGCTCCTGGATGCCCTGTTCGCCAACCCATACACGAGCGCCCCTCGGACCTCTGAGCTGCTGGCAATCACGCCGGAAGGCGCTCGTAAGCTGCTTGAGCGGCTGCGTGAAGCAGGGATTCTGGAGTTCCACTCGGGCGTCTCGCCGCGCCTTTATGTGGCCCGCGAGCTGTTGAACCTGATCGAGGCGCCCGTCGCCGTTTAGGAGGGCGTCTCTACCTGCGGCGGGCGGAGCTGCGCGGGGCGCGGTAGCCGCTGGAGCGGCGGCGGCGGGAGGCGGCTTTGGCTTGTTCCTGGGCCATCTGGGCCAGCGGGTCCTGCGACTCCGTCAGAGACTTGCGCAGCTCGATGACCTGGTCACGGAGGAGGGCGGCCTTCTCGAACTCCATGTTGCGGGCCGCTTCCTTCATCTGCTTCTCCAGCTCTTTGACGACGCGGGCGACCTCGTCCTTGGGGATGTCGCGGCCGACGACGTAGCGGGCCTGCTCCTCGGCGACTTTCTTTACCTGGTCGGTAATGTCCTTGATCGCCTTCTGGACGCTGTAGGCGGTTATGCCGTGGTCGACGTTGTACTGCAGTTGGATGGCACGCCGCCGATAGGTCTCCTCGATGGCGTATTTCATTGAGTCGGTGACGCGGTCGGCATACATGATCACCTGGCCGTTGATGTGGCGCGCGGCCCGGCCGATGGTCTGCACCAGGGAGCCGCCTGAGCGCAGGTAGCCCTCCTTGTCGGCGTCGAGGATGGCGACGAGGCTGACCTCCGGCAGGTCGAGCCCTTCGCGCAGGAGGTTGATGCCGACGACCACGTCGTAGACCCCGAGGCGCAGGTCGCGCAGGATCTCGACCCGCTCCAGGGTGTCAATCTCGGAGTGCAGGTAGTGGGTCTTGACGCCCATCTCTTGCAGGTAGTCGGCGAGGTCCTCGGCCATCTTCTTGGTCAGGGTCGTAATCAGGGCGCGCTCGCCGCGGTCGGTACGCACGCGGACCTGGTGGAGGAGGTCGTCGATCTGGCCCTTGATCGGCTTGACCTCGATCTCGGGGTCGATCAGGCCGGTCGGGCGGATGATCTGCTCGACCACCTGCTGGCTGACCTGGTACTCGTAGGGGCCGGGGGTCGCCGAGACGTAGACGACCTGGCCGATGTGGTTCTCGAACTCCTCGAAGTTGAGGGGGCGGTTGTCGAGGGCCGAGGGCAGGCGGAAGCCGAAGTCGACGAGGGTCGTCTTGCGGGCGATGTCGCCGAAGTACATGCCGCGGATCTGCGGCACGGTCAGGTGGGACTCGTCGATGAAGAGCAGGTAGTCGTCGGGGAAGTAGTCCATCAGGGTCCAGGGGGTGCTGCCCGGGGCGCGCCGAGCCAGGTGCCGCGAGTAGTTCTCGATGCCCGAGGTGTAGCCGGCGGTGCGCATCGATTCGAGGTCGTAGTTCGTGCGCTCCTCGAGGCGCTGCGCTTCGAGGTAGCGTCCCTGCTCCTTGAACCACTCCACCCGCTCCGCAAGCTCGGCCTCGATGTCCTTCATGGCGTCTTCGAGCTTGCCCGAGGAGGTGACGAAGTGCTTGGCCGGGTAGATGTCGACGCGGTCGCGCTCGGCCACGACCTCGCCGGTCAGGGGGTCAAGCTCCACGATGCGCTCGACGTCGTCGCCGAAGAAGTCGATGCGCACGGCCAGCTCCTCGTAGGAGGGGACGATGGTCAGGCTGTCGCCGCGGAGGCGGAAACGCCCGCGGACGACGTTGACGTCGTTTCGCTCGTACTGCATGTCAACCAGACGGCGCAGGGCCTTGCCGCGCGGGGCGGGCTCGCCCTTTTTAAAGGTGAGGACGAAGCTCTGGTACTCCTCGGGCTCGCCGAGGCCGTAGATGCAAGAAACGGAGGCGACGATGACCACGTCGCGACGCTCGAAGAGGGCGCGGGTGGCGGCGTGGCGGAGCTTGTCGATCTCCTCGTTGATGTCCGAGTCCTTGGCGATGTAGGTGTCGGTGCGGGGAATGTAGGCCTCGGGCTGGTAGTAGTCGTAGTAGGAGACGAAGAACTCGACTGAGTTCTCGGGCAGGAACTCCTTGAACTCCGTAGCGAGCTGGGCGGCCAGCGTCTTGTTGGGCGCCATGACGAGGGCCGGGCGCTGGGCCTGGGCGATGACGTTGGCCATCGTGAAGGTCTTGCCGGAGCCGGTGACGCCGAGCAGGGTCTGGTAGCGGTTGCCGGCGTCGACGCCCTCGGAGAGGCGCTCGACGGCCTGCGGCTGGTCGCCGGTGAGTTGGAAGTCAGAGACGATCTTGAAGGGGGGCATGGGGGCCATCTAAGGATAGGGAATTCGGGGTTTGGAGCTGTTTGATCTATTTATCGCTAATCGACCTTATTTGGCGTTACCTGACCTTAAATTGGCTTAGCTGGCGCGGCGGGTAGGGCTTATTCGCGCTTATTTGGGACTATTCGGCGTTAGGAGCCGCTAATCGGCGCTAATCGCTCTTAGTGCGATCAGGTTTTTGTTTTTCGTCGGCTCTGCCCTTTGGGTCGAGGGAAATGTTTGGCCCATGAGGAGAGGGTAGGGCGGGCCGGCGACAGGTGGTGTCGCCGAGTCGAGCGGAGGCCAGGGAATTACCGCACCCGGGGGCTCAGTTCCTGTGGTGACCACACGCTAGCTCGAAGGACGGGCTGGTATCTCAGATTTCGTAGATGGAAAGCTAAACCAGAACGACGCTTGCGCCTCATTTTGCATGGGATGCCGCGCACGAGGGCGCATTTTCCGTGAGCGGTGGGCGGTTGCGCTCGAAGGCCTTCTCTTTGGACTTAAGGAGTTCGAGGCCAGCGAGTCAGCGCCCACCGGCAAAGACTTTCTGCCCGTTTTCCTATCTCGTCCGCGTTCCACGTTTCCTGGCGTTCGGCAAGCCTTTTGGTTGTTGCGAATACCGTTTCAGTCCGCAGATCGTCCCGGATCTCCGACCAGGGCCTATCCCCTTTGCTTGAATTGAGAGGCCCGCTGAGGGGGACGAGGTTGGCCCAAGTGTGAACGATGTTCTCATGAGTCTTCTTCGACATCAGTTCGGCGATATGCAAACCGTAATCCTGGGGGAGAACATGGTCCACCGTCATAGTCTCTCGGAGGGTCTGAGGGCTGAGACGGTCGCGTGCCCCTTCGAGACCGAGTTCGTACTCGAGCAGAATGTATGGCGTAAGCCGTCTTCCATAAAGCCCTTTTGTCTTGATGTCCTCGCAGAACGTGGCGTCATCGGGGAGACGGATTGTCGAGGTCTGAATGCGCTCTAACACTTTGTGCGGATCCCCTTGTGTTGACTTCCACAGGTCTTTGAAAATGCTGTGCAACCCTGTGGCCTCGAATCCACTCACGGAGCGGCGAACTAAGAATGCTTCAATTAGTGCCAAATTCTGCGCCGCACGGCTAGCTTCAAGTGTCCCATTGAGGGCTGCGTGAATGACGCGCATCGCGAAGGGGTAAATGACGGTGGGAGCTGGCATCCGTTGGAGACGGGCGATCGCGTCTGCTAACAAGCCCGACGTCTCTAGCGCTTCACCTACTACGAGGGCCTTATACGGGGAAACGAATTCGATGAGCTCCTCAAAAATGGCGGCAGGCTCAGCTGTCGTCCATCGCTTCTTTAACGTTGAGAACACCTGAGACTTCGTCGTGTCCGGCTCGTGGGCAAGGGTAAAAGGGAAGAAGAACCCATCGATGTTCGAGGCAAGTGAGTCTTCGAACGAGGGGCGCCACTTCGTGTTGTAGAAGGATTCAGCTCGTTGATACTCGTCTCCAAATTTCGCAAAGACGACGTTCCTCACCAGGTCTATGGTGCCGAGGTCTTCTCCGGCGTCGTTCAGTCTATCGAAGACCTGGTGTGGGTCCTGCTCATCCGAGAGTGAGATTTGAACAAACCCCAGGCTCTCCAAGAGCGCGGTAGCGAGCGTTTTTAGGGAGCCATTGCCGCCTCGCTTAACTCGGTTCGCAACCTCTGCTTCCAGACGAGCATAGGCTTGCGTCATCTTTTCAGATTCCTCTCCAAATCCCTCAGGAAGTTCGGCCTCTTCTGTTTCCAGGCTGGAAACCACCACCGCGAATTGTCTAAGGTCCCTATTCGTCGGGCGAATCTTCGGGCGGTGTCTGTTTTGCCCGCTTTGATTCAGGAGATAGCGTTTCACTATTTGGTCTGCGAGCTCAACATCCCCATTGCGTTCGGCGCTTCTTGCGATGGCCAGCAGCGTAAGGTACAAGGTGGTTATCCGTTGCTGTCCATCGACCATCCAGTACGATTTTGGCGCGAACGCCAAGCCTGAGCTGCGATCTTGTAGCACGAGCGCACCCAGGAAACGGCGCGCGTCCTCCCCGTCCAAGATGGCGTCGATGTCCTCCCAAAGCGTGTCAAGGTGCTTCTTTGCCCAGACGTATCGCCTCTGGAATACTGGTGCCCGAAACTCCTTTTCGCCTTCGAGCAAATCGTGGAGGGTTATTGGAGCTGCCTCGAGTTTGTCGCTCGCCATCTATCGTCTCCCAGGTCGGTACTTTCAGAACCAGCGAATTGCCGTGCGCCTTCTTAGGACGTAACTATTGTCGCTTGGCCTGGTCAGGCCCGCGATATTGTACCGTCCTGGCCTGTCAAGGGGAGGTGGGGCGGTGCCGAGTGAACCTCATGCCGGCTCTGGGCGCCAACCGATCAAGTTATCGTGACAAGGCGTCGGCGAAGGGCTATATTCCGGCTACCGAGCCGCTTGCCGAAGAGCCTTCAATGAACATCCCAATCTTTCCGCCACGCGCGCCGGGAGCCCGCTTTGTGCCGACTCTCCTCGCTCTTGCTTTGCCTTTGGCCGGGCTCTTTGTCGCGGTGGGGCTGGTCCTGGCGCCGGGACGGGCGCGGGCGGATGCGGCCTTCATCGTCAACCTGACCACGGACCAGGTTGACGCCAACATCGGCGACGGACGCTGCGACATCGACAACGTGGTCGAGGATGGGTTGGAGCGTACGCTCCGCGCTGCTCTGCAGGAGGCCAACTTTCTCACCACGGGACGGGCCAGCATCACCTTCGGGGGCAGCGGGGACATGACCATATCCCCCTCCACGAACCTTCCGCAGGTGCTAACCCCCATGGACATCACGGGGCGCGTCGACGGCCAGGGCGCACCCTGATCCACGTAAGCGGCTCATTCACGACCTCCCAGGCTTTTGACGTCGTCGCCGGCAACGTTCACATGAGCCATCTGCATATCTACGGCTTCACCGTTGAGGTCAAGCTCAGGGGAGTCTTGGGGACGCTGGGTGGGAAGACCACGCGGCCTGATGTTGGTGAGCGGGTTGCATGTCGGGCTCGAAGCCAGAACCGTCCGATAGCCAGGTTTGCGCTGGCGGCCGTTGGGGAGCGTTCGCGGCATCGGGCGGGTTGCAGATCGAGTTCGAAGGTGGATCTCAGTGACATCTGCAACCCGCCCCTGCATCGGGGCGCCTGGATCGGAGCGCCTGGACGGAGACGCCCAGTTCGGGGGCAGGGCGCCCCCTTTTTAGGGGATGTTTACCTTGGTTTCGCAGCTGGATTGGGTGTCGCCGGTGGCTGGGGGGCCGCCGTCGCACTTGTCGGCGCCACCGGTGCCGCCAAGGAGCTGGTCGGTGCCGGCGTCGCCGCAGAGGCGGTCGTTGCCGGCCCTGCCCACGAGCTTGTCGTTGCCCGCGAGGCCGAAGATGACATCGACGCCGGTGGTACCGTTTATGGTGTCCTTCCCGACCGTCCCGACCTTTGTCTCGCGGGCGCCGAAGCAGAAGCCGACCTCGACTGCCCCGCGGTCGCGGCGGGGGCCCTGGGGCCGCCTCATGCCACGCTGATCCACCGTGGCGGTGCCGCCGCCGGTGTTGAGGGCGGCGCTGCTGGCCTGCGGGAGGCGGGTGCGGGTCGCGCCGCCATTGTCCCTCAGGGCGCCTAGCCCCGCGGGCGTGTTGCGCTTGTCCGAGGACTTGTTGAAGTGGCAGGTGTTCGCGTCCTCGAGGTTGAAGCCGTCGCTGACGATGACGCCGCCGTCCTCCTCGCAGTTGCCGCCTGTGTTGCTGGCGACGATGGTGTTGTGGACGGTGACGGTGCCGCCCAGCGCGGCGATGCCGGCGCCGCCGGCCAGGGAGCGGTTGTGGCTGATCGTGCTGTTGCGGATCGTCGCGGTGCCGTCGTTGACCATGGCGGCGTCCGCAGCCACGTGGCCCTGGCTACGGGCGGGGCTTGGGAGATTCTCATCCGGGCCATTGCCGGTAATTGTGCTCTCCTCGATGCCGACGTCGGGGTCCGCGTCCCCGTCGAGGAAGGGCCTGTTGGCGAGCGTGCCCTCGGGGGAGTCGACGTCCTCGATGGTCGAGCCGTTGATGGCGGCCGAGCCCTCATTGAGGATTGCCCCGCCGGGGCCTGTATCGCCGGTTACACCGCCGCCCTGGATGGTTGAGCCGAGCAATCCCAGTCCCCCGCCTTTTCGCACGTGGATGGCGCCGCCGGCGACATCGGAAGCGTTGTCTATGAGCAGGCAGAACTCGAGGGTGACGTCGCCGAACTCGTCGACCAGGAGGGCGGCGCCGCTGGTCGACGCGGCGCCGTCGGCGATGGTGATGTCCTTCATGAGGACGCGGCCGGATAGGATATCGAAGACCCGGTGGGCGTTGCTGCCGCTGATCTTGACCGGATCGAGGACGCCGTCGGCGGGCCGGATAGTGACCTCGCGGTTGGCGGCGCCATCGACGCCCAGGGGCGCGGAGGGCTTATAGTGGCCGGCCTGCAGGCGGAGCTCGTAATCCTGGGTGATGTTGCCATTGATCGTGTCGAAAGCGTTCTCGAGGTCGATTGTGTTGGTGACGTTGAGGACGATGGTCTCGGCGCTGACGTGAGGCGCGCCCGTACTCACCAGGGCAAGTGCGACGGCGGTGAGCCCGAAGAACGCTTTGGCTGATAAGGCACTCATCGGATCAGGGGATGTTGACCGTGGTCTCGCAGCCGGTTTGGGTGTCGCCGGTCGCCGGCGGGCCCCCGTTGCACTTGTCGCCGCCGCCGGCGTCACCCCTGAGCTGGTCTGTGCCGGCGTCGCCGCAGAGGCGGTCGTTGCCGGCCTTGCCGACCAGCTTGTCGTTGCCACCGAGGCCGAACATGACGTCGACGCCGGTGGTGCCGTTCAAGGTGTTGGCCTCGTCGGTGCCGACCTTGGTCTCGCGCTCGCCGAAGCAGAAGCCGACCTCGACGGCTCCACGGTCGCGCTTGAGGCCCTGGGGGCGAGACATGCCGCGCTGGTCGAGCGGGCCCGTGCCGCCGCCGGTGTCTATCGCCGCGCTGGTGGGTCCGGGTAGCCGGGTGGGGATGCCACCGCCGTTGTTCTGCAGGGGACCCAGCCCGGCCGGCGTGTTGCGCTTGTCGGTGGCCAGCGTAAAGCCACAGGTGTTGGTGTTCTCGAGGTTGTGGCCGTTGCTGACGATGTCGCCGCCGGCTTCGTTGCAGTTTCCACCGCTGTTGTTGGCGACGATCGTGTTCCTGACGGTGATCGTCCCGCCGATCGCGGACAGGCCGCCGGCGGCGCCCTGGTCCTGGTTGTGGCTGATCGTGCTGTTGGTGATCGTCGCGGTACCGTCGTTGAGGATGGCCGCGCCCTGGCCGGTTGTTGGCCCCGCGGCGCGGGCGACCAAGGGCGGCGCGTCGAGGCCGTTGTTGGTTACGGTGCTTTGATCGAGAAACAGGAAAGGGGTGGCTTCAGGGAAGATGAAAGGCATGCTGGCGATGGTGCCCTCGGCCATCGTGTTGCCATCAATTGTGGAGCGCTTGATCGTTGTTTTGCCTTCGTTAAGGATGGCCGCTCCGGGGTTGTTGGGGTCACCCGCGGAGTTGAGTGCCATCTCGCACCTGGACAACTCGAGCTCGCCGCCCTGGTAGACGTGGATCGCTCCGCCGGCAATCGCTGACACGTTGTTGAGGATGCTGCAGCGCTTGAACTTGACTTTGGCGTTTGAGCCGATGAGTGCCGCGGCCCCGCTGTCGTCAGCGATGCCGTTCTGAATCACTACCTGCGTTACATCAATGCAGCCTGAGACGAAGTTGAAGATTCGAGTGATAAGGAGGCCATCCAGAACTACGGGCGCGGCGCCGATGTTCGGGAACCGCCGGATCTTGACGCATCGAGTCGCGTCACCGTTGACCTCAAGCGTAGAGAGCGGATTGTAGGTGCCGGGCGCAATCCTGACGTCGTAGTCCTGGCTGGGATTGCCGTTGATCGTGGTGAAGGCGTCTTGCAGCTCCGTATCGTTCGAGACGTTGATGACGGTGAAGGCGGCCTCTGCGGCGCCTGGCGCGAGAATGGCGGGGACGACCGCCGCGAGAAGAAGGATGGCGCCGAGCAGTCGAACACGCATCTTGGCCCCCTTGCGAGCTAAACGAGTGGCGATGTGGACGAATCGTAGCACTGGAGTCGCGGGTAGACAAGCCGAATCGGCCGCGCTCAGATGAGACTGGATGCCGAGGGGCCCGGTGCCGATGCCACGGGAGGGCAGGCAACGCGATGTGGATGAGAGCGCGCCGGTAACTGCTCGGCTTATGGCTGCCCCTACAGGGCGCGGGCGATCCGGTAGCGGCCGCAAAAGCGCCGAGGCCGGGAAATCCGGTGGGCGGCTTTGGTGGGAGAGGGTCCTCGGCTAGTTGCTGTCCATTGTGCGCAGGGCGGTCAATATCTGTTCTTCGGTGCTTCCGCCCTTGGCTGAGGCGCGGCGGGCCGCTTCCGCGGCTTCCGTGGTGGAGTAGCCGAGGGCTACCAGGGCGGCGACTACCTCGTCGCCGCCGCCGTCCATAGGGAATCCATCGTCGGACGGCGGGGCGTCGCGGAACTTCTCGCGCAGGTCAACGATGATCCGCTCGGCGATCTTCTTGCCGATGCCGGGGACGCGGGTCAGGGCCGTCACGTCACTGCCGGCTATGGCGATCCCGAGGCGGTCGGAGCCGAGGGTGGAGAGCAGGGTCAGGCCAACGCGCGGCCCCACACCGGAGACGCCGATCAAGGTCTCGAATGTGCGCAGCTCGGCGCGCGACTCGAAGCCGTAAAGGGCCATGAGGTCCTCGCGCAGCTGGAGGTGGGTGTGCAAGGCGACCTCGGCGCCCTCGAGGGTCCGCGCGGCCAAGGCCGGCGAGCAGAAGACCCGAATTCCGACTCCGCCCACTTCCACAACCAGCTGGTCGGGCCCGCGGTCGATGACCACCCCGCGCAAGTGCGCGACAAGCGACATTTAACGCTCCGACCGCGCGAGGATTTCGCGGCGGGCCAGGGAGGAGAGGTGGCAGAGGGCCACGGCTGCGGCGTCGGCGGCGTCGCTGGTGGCGAAGGCTTCGCTCAAGGAGACCTGGCGGCTGACCATCTGCAGGACCTGGTCCTTGTCGCTGCGGCCGTAGCCCGTGACGACCTGCTTGACCTCGGCCGGGGAGTACTCAAAGGCGGGGAGGCCGGAGACGGCGGCCGCCAGGAGGACCACGGCGCGTACCTCACCGATGACCATCGCCGAGCGCACGTTCTCGGCAACGAAGGGCGACTCCACCGCCACGGCGCCCGGCGCCCACTCGCGGATCAAGGCCAGGATGGCGTCGTGGATGGCGAGCAGTCTGGCCGCGCGCTCGGTGCTGGATCGGGTGCGGACGGCGCCATGTGTAAGGCAGGCAGAGCCGGCGGCGGTCTGCTCGACCAGGGCGTAGCCGGTCGAGGTCAGCGAGGGGTCGACGCCGAGGATGCGCCGGTTGTCAGCCGGCGTAGGCGGCGAGGACTTCGTCGGGGAAGTCGGCGTTCGAGTAGACGCGTTGGACGTCGTCGTGGTCCTCCAGCTGCTCCAGGAGCTTCAGCGCTTTGACCGCCGTGTCGTCGTCGAGGGCGACGGTGGTCTTGGGCGACATGGTTACCTCGCCCGAGGCTACCTTATAGCCCTCCTTCTCGAGGGCCTTGCGCACGGCCTCGAAGGCGGCCGGCTCCGTGAGGACTTCGACCATGCCATCCTCAACCTCGACGTCCTGGGCGCCGGCGTCGATGGCGAAGAGGGCGAGATCGTCGCTGTCTGCGCCGTTGGCCTCGACCATGATCACGCCGCGGGGCTCGAATACCCAGGCGACGGCGCCGGCCTCAGCCATGTTGCCGCCGGCGCGGCTGAAGATGTAGCGCACCTCGGAGACGGTGCGGTTGCGGTTGTCGGTCAGGCCGTCGACGAGGATGGCGGCGCCGCCGGGGCCGTAGCCCTCGTAGCGGACCTCCTGCAGGTCGGCGCTCTCAAGCTCGCCGGTGCCCTTCTTGATCGCCCGCTCGACGTTGTCGGCGGGCATGTTGTTCTCGCGGGCTTTGGAGACGGCGAGGCGGAGGGCGGCGTTCATCTCGGGGTCGCCGCCACCGGCGCGTGCGGCCACCTGGATCTCGCGTGAGAGCTTGGTGAAGAGGGCGCCGCGCTTGGCGTCGGCAGCGCCCTTGGCGCGCTTGATGGTGGACCATTTGGAGTGACCGGACATGGTACCAGCGAATTCTAGCCGAACCGCCAGGCTCGCTCAGCGGCGCTCGAGAAGACGATCGATACCGACCGCAAGGGTCGGCAGGTCGTTTTCAACGATCTCCCAGACCTGGTCGAGTCTCACGGCGAGGACGTTGTGGACAAGAACATCCCTGGCGCCCATCATCGCGCGCCAGGGAATCTCGGGGTGTTGCTCACGTGGGGCGGAAGACAGCTTCTTCGTCGCCTCGCCAATGGCTATCAACCAGTAGAGGATTGCGGCCTGGTGGAGATCGGAGGCCATGAAAGCGCTGCGACCATCGCGGGTGTAGCGGAGGATCAGCGCTATGGACTGTTGAATGTGGGCGAGGAGAGGCTCGTCTTCAGCCAAGGGCTACGGCGTCACGCTCAAGGCTCTCAGCGAAATCGCCTGGCAACTCGTCGCGTAAGAAAACGTGGGTTGCCGCCCCCAGTAGATCATTGAGAGCCATGACCAAATTGGCTCGGTCGAACAAGCTGGTGCCGTCGTCCATGTCGGCGATGAACTCCACCTCCGGCATGTCTTCGAACTCGTAGTCAGGAAAACGTACGCTGAGGTTGCGAGCGCGATACTCGTGCGCGAGGGCAATAATCTCGCCGCTATGAGAGAGCGTCTGTCGGCGGAGGTCAGTTCGAACTGCCATAGGGCCAGTCTACGCTGAAGCCACAACGCCAATGAATCCAACGGGCTGTGTTCGAGTCGACAGACAGGCGGATGAGATCGATACAGCGAGATCGTCAGCCAAGGATCAGTGCGTCGGCGCTCAAGCTTTGAGCAAAGTCAGGCGGCAGTGATTCACGATTGAAGACCATGGCCTGAACCCCGAGCAAATCGCTAAGCTCCCCCAACAAGTTCGCGCGATCAAGGAGGCTGCTGTCCTTGTCCATGTCGGCGAGAAACTCCACTTCGGGCATGTCATAGAAGTCGTAGCGAGGGAAGCGCACGCTGAGGTTGTGAGCCCCGTGCTCGCGGGCGAGCGCCAGTATCTCGTCCTTCCTTGAAACGACTTCCAGTCGCAGGTCGGTTCGAACAGCCATCGGTTGAGTCTAGGTCGAGGTCCTTCGGCCGTGACGACTTCCTATACTCGGCTTAACGCTGATGCGCTTTGCCACGCTTGTTTTCCCTGGGACCTGGAGCGACCACGACTGCCACTACGTCCTCGGCACGCTGATGGGCCAGGAGTCGGAGCTGATCTGGCACCGCGAGACCGACCTCTCGCGCTTCGACGCCATCGTCCTGCCGGGCGGCTTTTCGTACGGCGACTACCTGAGGACGGGCGCCATTGCCCGCTTTTCGCCGGTGATTGAGGCTGTGGCCCGCGAGGCCGAGCGCGGGAAGCTGGTCATCGGCATCTGCAACGGCTTCCAGATCCTCTGCGAGGCAGGATTACTGCCCGGCGTGTTGACGCGCAACAGCAGCCTGCAGTTTCGCTGCCAGCCGGTGGGGGTCCGGGTCGAGACAACGAGATCGCCGTTCACGGCGGAGTGCTCCCAGGGCCAGGTGCTGACGGTCCCCATCGCCCACGGCGAGGGCCGCTATTACGCCGACGAGGAAACTCTGCGCGAGCTGAACGAGGAGGGACGGGTGCTCTTCCGCTATTGCGACGCGGAGGGCGAGATCAGTGACGAGGCGAACCCCAACGGCTCGATCGAGAACATCGCCGGGATACTCAGCAAGCCGCGCAACGTGATGGGCATGATGCCGCATCCGGAGCGGGCGTCGGAAGCGTTGATGGGTGGCGAGGACGGCCTGTTCATCTGGCGCTCGATGGTGAACAGCGCCCTCGCCGTGGCCGCGCGCTAGCTTTGAGAAGCCATGAAGATTACCTATGACCCCCGAGACCGATGCTCTTTATATCGGGCTGAGGGAAGCGCAGGCGAGGGATGCAGTCGACATCGAGGAGGGCGTTCTGGTTGACCTCGACAAAGATGGGCACATCATCGGCCTCGAGGTTCTGGACGCTAGCGAGCGGCTGACGCCGGAGGAGTTGGGCAGTATCAACTTCGAGAGCCTGCTCTTAACCATGCCCGAGGATGAGGTGGAGCCTGAGAAAAGGGTGGCCGCGCCGAGCGGACCGCGATTGACGCCTGAGGCTGCTTGCCGCATTGTTTCGGCAGCAGCAACCGCATTAAGCGCAAGGAGGTCACTCAATGAATGAAGCTGGTGCGCCCTACCCGGTCCGCTTCGCAGTCAGGTACCCCGAGAACCTTTCCCGGATTCTGAACTTCCCGCTGGGAATCGGGACCCTCATCAAGGCAATCCTGGCCATTCCCAGCATCATCATCTGGTACGTCATCTTCATCGTGGCGCTGATCCTCAACTTCATCGCGCTCTTTGCCATCCTCTTCACCGGCCACTATCCGCAGGGCTTTTTCAACCTGATGGTCGGCGCCTTTCGCATGCAGGGCAGAGTCTATGCCTACCTGCTGTCGTTGACCGACGAGTACCCCGGGTTCTCCCCAAGCGCCGGGCCCAACGACGCGGCTCAGTTCCAGGTTGACTACCCGGAATCGCTGAACCGTCTTCTCAACTTCCCGATCCTGGGCCTCTACATCAAGTCCATACTCTGCATCCCGCAGTTGGTGGTGCTGATCGTTGGGCTCATCGTGGCCTACGTCTTCTTCTTCATCGGCCAGTTCGTCGTGCTCTTCACGGGCAAGTTCCCCGAAGGAATGTTCCGCTTCATGGTGGGCACCCTGCAGTTGGGGATGCGCGTTTCGGCCTATATCTATAGCCTGACCGACCGCTACCCGCCGATCACGCTTTCTCCCGATAGCCAGCACATCCTGGAGCCGGGCCTGCGGGTGTGACGGAACACCCTGTCCATTTCGCTATCCGCTACCCAGAGAAGTTATCCGGTGGCCTGAACCTGCCGTTTTTCATCGGTACGGTGGTCAAGTTCATCCTTGCCCTGCCGATCATCGTCGTAGCCGCCGTCGCGAACGGCGGCCTCAACCTTGGGTCCGGTGACCCGGACTTCGGTGGCTCGGGGGGTAGCGGCTACGGAGTGGCGGCCAGTGGAATGCTGTATTACCTGGCCCCATTCGCCATAGTTTTCCTGGCGCGATACCCACGGGGACTTTGGACACTCACCTACGGCCTCCTGAGGGTGGAGGCGAGGCTGGCGACCTACCTTTTCGCCCTGACGGACCGCTGGCCGGTGTTCGCCCTGGACGAGCGAGAGGGGGATCCGTTTGAGTTCGAGATTCCTTTCCCGGAGGAGCTCAATCGTTGGCTTAACTTCCCCATCCTGGGCACCCTCGTGAAGGCCATCCTCTGTATCCCGCACTTCATCGTGCTCTTCTTCCTGGCTCTCGTAGCCGTGTTGCTCCTCTTCATCGCGCAATTCGCGATTCTCTTTAGCGGGCGCTTCCCGGAGTCCATGTTCCGCTTCATCGCGGGTATGCTGCAATACGGGTTCCGCGTCGCGGCCTACGTCTATTCGATGACCGACCGCTACCCGCCGTTCGACATCGACCCCGGCGAGCTGCGGGGGCCTTCGACAGAGCCAAAGCCCGCAATCCCCTAGCTATCGGATATACAGGCGCTTGCGCCTGGGAGGCGTGCTTGACTCCGGCTGGCTGCTAGACCATTGTTTCGGCAGCATTCACGCGCTCGCTTAGGAGGCCGCATTGCAGGATCCCAACGCCTATCCTGTCCGCTTCTGGGTCGACCGTCCGGACTCGCTCAACCGCCTGCTTAACTTCCCGTTCCTGATTGGCACGATCATCAAGATCATCCTCTGCCTGCCCTTCGTCATTTTCCTGGCAATTCTCTTGCCGAAGGCAGGTGGCCAGTACGGTGAGGGGACGGGGGTGGAGGTCCCGGACGCGGTGGGGTACGTGGGACTGGCGATCACCGTCCTCTGGCTGATTGGGCCGATGGTAATTCTGTTCACGGGCAACTATCCGAGGGGTCTCTGGGACTTCCTCGTCGGCGTCCAGCGGGTTCAGGCTCGCACCGGCGCCTATATCGCGTCCCAAACGGATCGTTATCCGCCATTCTCACTGGGCAGCGACACCGACCACTCGGCGCACTTCGAGATCGATCGTCCAGAATCACTCAGCCGCCTGCTGAACTTCCCGATCGTCGGACAGGTGATCAAGGCGATCCTTTGTATACCCCACTTCATCGTCCTCATCGTCGTGGGGATCATCAGCATCCTGTTCCTGATCCTCGGTCAGTTTGCCATTCTTCTGACCGGTAACTTCCCAGGTGGCATGTGGGGCTTCAACGTTGGCGTGGCTCAATGGGGGTACCGCGTCTTCGCCTATATCTGGTCATTCACCGACCGCTACCCCCCGTTCAGCCTCGACACTTCGCACTCACCAGAGAAGTAGCTGCGGGTGGCGGCTGACGGGGAAGCCAGGCCGCAGCCTGTAGCGCTATCGATTGTTTATCCTGACCAGCTCAGCCGGGATCTCAACCTGCCCCTCCTGGGCATCGTCGTCAAGTTTTTCCTGGCATTGCCGGCGGCGATCATCGTGGCCGTCCTGCGGCCGGGCAGCCTCGCCGGCCTGGGCGAGACAGTCGAGCCGCTCGACAACGCTATCGTCGCGGTGTCGGTCCTGGTCTTTCTCCTCTACCTGATGGGTCCGGTGGGGATCCTGTTCACGGGCCATTACCCGCGGCCCGTGTTTGACTTCGTGGTGGCCGTGCAGAGGATCGACGCCCGCGTGACGGCCTACCTCGCCTCGATGACCGACCACTATCCGTCGCCCTCGTTCGAGGAAGACCCGCGTGACGCCGCGAAGCTGACGATCGCCTACGCCGAGGAGCTCAACCGCTTCCTGAACTTTCCCATCGTCGGCTTTGTCATCAAGTTGGTGCTCTGCATCCCCCACCTGCTGCTGCTGATCTTCGCCCTGGTCGTCTCGTTTGCACTGATCTTCCTGGCGCAGTTCGCGATCCTGTTCAGCGGCCGCTTCCCGCCCGGCATGTTTCGCTTCTGTGCGGGGACCTTCCAATACCAGTACCGCATCTTCGCCTTCATCTATCACCTGAGCGATCGCTATCCACCCTTCAGCTTCTTGCCCGATAAACCACAGCCAGCCCTTGACCCACCGCCCGTTCTTTAGAACTCTGCAACACCGCGCCTCGCCCTTGACGGCAGTTGTGCAAGTCGCCGCTCACCCGCTGGTGGTGTTCCGGCGGTGGTTTTGTCCGTGAAGCGAGGCGCCGCGGCCGCCTCTTATCCTCCTCCATGCGAATGGCCTTTCGTCACGAAAAGGGCATCCCTTTCGCTATACTCACCCAGCCTTCGACCCGCCACGGCGGGCGGAGAGCGCAGGACCCAGGTGTGGTGATGAGAGCAAGCTCGCTCGGATCTCTTGACCGAGACGACAGGCATAGCGACGCCGGCGTCGGCGGCGCCACCGCCTTACCAGGCGTTTCCGTGAGCCGGCCCACGATCGGCATCATCGGGACGGGACGCGCCGGCACGGGCCTCGGCGTAGCCCTCGCAGCCGCTGACTACGAGGTCAAAGCCGCCTGGAGCCGATCCACCCCCGCCCTGGATAACTTCATCTCGCTCGTGCCCTCGGCGGCACCCACCCAGCGCCCGCTGCAGGTGGTGGAAGCCGCCGAGCTCATCTTCCTTACGGTCCCTGATTCGCTTGTCCCTGTGCTCGCCGAGGCCCTGACCTGGGGCAGCGACCGTTATGCCGTGCACTGCAGCGGGGCGCTCGGCCTCGATGTCCTGGCGCCGGCGGGCCGCGAGGGTGCGGGGGTGGGCTCGCTCCATCCCCTGGTCTCGCTGGCTTCCACGAGGGTTGAGGCCTTCAGCGGCGCCACTATCGCCATCGAGGCCGATGCGCGTACCCTGCCGCTGCTCGAGGAGATGGCCCGCGCCATCGGAGGCAATCCGCTGTCGCTGGCGGCCGGCGACCGGGCGCTCTATCACGCCGCGGCGGCCCTTGTTGGCAACTACACGGTCACCCTGTTCGCGGCCGCGGTGGAGCTTTTTGAGCGGCTCGGCCTTGAGCCAGGCGCCGCGCGTCGCGCCCTCCTCCCCCTGTTGGAGGCGGTGGCCGGCAACCTCGCCACAAGCGATCCAGCGAGCGCGCTGACCGGGCCGGTGGCCCGCGGCGACGTTGCGACGGTTGCGGCCCACCTGGACGCGCTGACCGAGCGTGCCCCCGAGCTTGTTGGTCTCTATCGCGAGCTCGGTTTAAAAACCGTCTCACTCGCCCTCGAACAGGGCGGTATCGACGACGAGGCGGCCAGCGAGCTAAGACAACTGCTCGCCGCCGACCACAAACAGGAGGTGCCCGCATGAGGCGCTCAATACGAGAGGTACAGGCTTACAAGGACCGCGGCGAGAAGTTCGCCATGATCACGGCCTACGACTATCCCAGTGCAAAGCTGGTCGACGAGGCCGGCGTCCCGTTGATCCTGGTCGGCGACAGCCTGGGCATGGTCGTGCTCGGCTACGACTCGACGATCCCGGTCACGATGGAGGACATCATCCACCACACCAGCGCGGTTGTAAGGGGGGCCAAGAGCGCTATCGTCGTGGCCGACATGCCCTTCATGAGCTATCAGGTGTCGCCCGAAGAGGCGCTGCGCAACGCAGGCCGCCTGATGAAGGAAACTGGCGCCACGGCCGTCAAGCTGGAGGGTGGGGCGGTGATGGCGCCGACGGTGGCGAAGATCGTCCAGGCAGGCATCCCGGTGATGGGTCACGTCGGCCTGACGCCCCAGTCCGTGAACCAGCTCGGCGGCTACAAGCTGCAGGGGACAACGCCCCGCGCAGCGGTCCAGATCCTGACCGACGCGGCGGCGTTGCAGGACGCAGGGGCCTTTGCGGTGGTCCTGGAGACGATCCCGGCTCGCCTGGGCAAGCTGATCAGCCAGCGCCTGACCATTCCAACCATTGGCATCGGCGCCGGCAGGGGCTGCGACGGCCAGGTCCAGGTTTTCCACGACCTGCTGGGACTCTATGAGGACTTCAAGCCACGCCACGCCCGCCGCTACGCCGAGCTGGGCGTCGCCATCCGCGAGGCGACGGCCCGCTACATCGAGGACGTCCGGGAGGGCTCCTTCCCGGGGGAGGCGGAGAGCTTCAGGGTCGACCCGGCGAAGCTCAAAGAGGTCGAAACCCTCGTCTATCGGGGGGCGGGCTCTTCTCAAGCCGCCCAGCAGATGGCAGAATAGCCGTGCCTTTGCGTCGAAAGGAGCACTGATGATGTTTGGTCGAATGAGGATTATGGGGCGGTCTGGCGACACAAAGGTCGATTGGGACCTGGCATCAGAGGATGCCGTGCGCGAAGCAGAGCGCATCTTCCGCGAGCACACCGCCCGCGGCGCCTACGCCTTCCGCGTTGGCGAGCGCGCTGACTCCGTGCGTATCGAGGAATTCGACCCGGCCGCCCGTGAGATCGTGGTCCTCTACCCGATGTCGGGCGGCTAGACCCTAACAGGGCCGTTCCGCGTGCTGGCACAATCCCTCAGCCTCTTCGTCGTCACCCTCTGCGTCCTTGGCTCGCTGGCGGCCGCGCTGCTGCCCGTGCTCGCCGCGTGGCAAAGCGACAATCGTGGACGCGCGGCTCGCCTTGGTTTGCTACTGATCGTCCCGGCGGCCGCGGGGCTGGCGCTCATCGCCTTCACGGTCAGCTCGGGGTTGAAGCCCTCCGCGGCCATCGCGGCCAGCGTGTCCGTGGCCCTGCTTGGTATCTGCGGCCTCTTCGCCTACCGGCGCACGCCGGAAGTCGACCGCTTTGACAAGATGGTCCTCGCCCTGCTGGGCGCCGTACTCTTCTCACCGCTAACGCTGATGTTGGTGGGCGCGGGCAGCCTGGTGCACTCGATCGGTACAACGCAGCTCTTAGTCGCCGCCGGGCTTTCTGCATTTGTCGTTGGCCTGCCGGCGTCCGTCTTCGTCGCCTACACCGTAGTCTTGCGCCACGTCCACCGCCGCCCGGAGCCCATGCCGGTCCAGCGCCGCGACACGACCCAGCGGCGGATGGCCGAGGCCGCCGCCCGCGAGCTCGTCAAGGATATCCTCGGAGAGGACCTTGCGAAGCAGGCGGCGACGCGCGGCTACCTTGAGGTCGAGGGCAAACTCTGTCGCTACCGCGTCTACCCCGGCAGCTTCCGCACGGCGGTCCTGAACAAAAACGGGCGCTGGATCGGCAACCTCTGCGTCATTCCGGCCAATAGCCAGCCCATCCCCGACTACGACCAGCTCCTCGCCAAGGTGCTGATGCTGGAGCACGCCGAGGAGGAGTTTTGGATGGCGGCCAACCTCATCGACAGCGGCCCCGAGGCCTGGGAGATCCGCGACCGTCTGAACGCCGAGCGCCCGGCCCACCACCGCAACAGGGTCGAGCCCGACTGACGGAGGCAACCTTCGAACAACTGCGGACGATAGCCGGGATGCGGGCGTGGCGCCGGCGGGAGCCCGGGAGCGTCGGCCTCGTCCCGACGATGGGCTTTCTGCACGAAGGGCACCTCTCGCTGGTGCGCGCGGCACGCGCCGCCAACCATCGTGTGGCTGTCAGTATCTTCGTAAACCCTGCTCAGTTCGGTCCTAACGAGGATCTCGGCCGCTACCCGCGGGATCTGGAGCGCGATCTGGCGCTGCTGTCAGGCGAGGGCGTCGACGCAGTCTTCGTCCCCGCTGTGGAGGAAGTCTATCCGCGAGGCTTCGGGACAGAGGTGATGGTCAAGGGGGTTACGGAGGGGCTGGAAGGCGCCAGAAGGCCGGGGCACTTTGCCGGCGTCGCCACCGTGGTGGCCAAGCTCTTCAACGTCGTCGAGCCCGACAGGGCCTATTTCGGCCAGAAGGACGCTCAACAGGCGGTCGTCATCACGCGGATGGTCGCCGACCTGGACTTCCCGCTTGGGGTGATTGTCTGCCCCATCGTGCGGGAGGCGGACGGGCTGGCCTTGAGCAGCCGCAACGCATACCTGAACCCTGAGGAGCGGCGGGCGGCGCCTGTGCTCTATCGGGCGTTGAGCGTCGCGCGGGAGCTGTTCGCCGGTGGCGAGCGTGGCGCCGGGACCCTGAAGAACGCAGCCATGAAGGTTCTGGAGGTCGAGCCGCTGGCCACGGTGGATTACGTCAGCGTGGCTGACCCGGAGACGCTTGAGGAGCACGACGCCGCGCGTGAGGGTTCTTTGGTGTCGCTTGCTGTGCGAATTGGGGGCACGAGGCTGATCGACAACGTGGTGCTTTAGGGCACTAGCTCCGAACGCCTCCGAATCGTGGACCCGGTGCGGATGCCATGGGAGGGGCAGGCAACGAAATGTGGATGCCGGGGCGTATGTAACCGCTCGGCTTATGGCTGCCCCTACATCGTGGCGCCCGTTAAGGCAGGTAGGCGAGGGGGTCGAGGATGGCGCCATAGGCGCTGCCCTCGCGGATCTCGAAGTGCAGGTGCTCGCCGTCCGAGTTGCCGGTGCTGCCCGAGATGCCGATGGCCTGGCCGGCGCTTACTGACTGTCCGGCGCTGACCGAGACGCTGGAAAGGTGGGCGTAGCGGCTGAACAGACCGTTGCCGTGGTCGATGATCACTGAGTTGCCGTAGCCGCCATCCCAGCCGGCGAAGATGACTGTACCGGAGTTCGCCGCGACCACGGTGGCGCCGGGGTTGCAGTGGAGCGAGATGTCGATGCCGGCGTGGCCATTGCCCACACCGCGCGTGATGCCGCAGCCGTCTACTGGCCAGACCCAGCCTTCGGCGCTGCCCGTATCGGCCGGCGTTGGCTCCGGAGTAGGCTCTTCCTCTTCCTCGGTGGGCTCGGCCGTCGGCTCGTCGTTGGCGTCCTCTTCACGCGTCTCCTCGGCGGTCGGTTCCTCCTCACGTTCGGGGAGGTCGGCTTCCAGCTCTTCCACGGAAAGGGTTGGCGTTGGCGGGATCCCTTCCGGCACGACGACTACCCGCCCAACCGAGAGGTCGTCGGCGTCAACGAGGCCGTTGGGGGGGTAGTTGACGATCTCCTCCGGGGCAGTCTGGTAGAGGTCGGCGATGAAGAAGAGGTCTTCTCCGTACTTGACGGTGTGCAGCATGCCGTTGGTGGACAGCATGACGATCTGGCGGCCGGCCTCTGAGTAGTGGTCGGCCGCCAGCTCGGAGTTGTTGTTGACGATGGTCTGAGCCTCGATCCCGAACTTGGTCGCGATTCGCTCGAGGTTGTCGCCCGGCTCTATGCGGTACATGAAGAAGGCAAGGCCCTCCTCGTGCGCGGTGAGCGCCGACGAGCCGTCGCCGTCGGCCTGCGCGCGGATCTCGGGTTGGATCTCGGCCGAGACGACGGTCTCGCCGCCTTCTTCGCTGGTCAAAAGGGGCGCGCGCGCGTAAAGGTTGCCTTGGCTGCCGCTGTTGTCGAGCGCGCTCAGGCCTTGCTGAAAGCGGGGGCCGGTCTGCGCAGCCTGCTCCTCCCCGCCATCGTCGAAGCGCATGGCGAAGATTGCGACGGCGACGCCGGCGCAGAGGAGAAGTATGTGCAGCAGCCGCCCATGAAGCGGTGAAAGAGGCGTCGGCCCCTGCGGACGAGGGTCTCCCTGGCCGTGCCGGGGAGTTGCGGCCGAGCTATTCGCCTCCTGAGGCTGGTCTGGGTTCGTCAGAATCCGGGCCCCTCCTTAGGAATCTTGGCCATTATGGCAGACGGATGCGAGAGGGCAAACCTCGGCGGCAGACAGGCTGTGGCCATCCCTTATGCCAACGGTGCGCGCCCGTCATGGGTTCGGGCCCTCAGGCGAACTGCGTGTCGAGCTCGGCTGACTTGTTGAAGAAGTCCTGAAAAGTCTGGTTAAAACGGTAGAAAAGATCGCGCCGATATTCGTCTTTCGAGCGGGCAAACCCCTCCGGCAGCTCCAGGTCGATGGTGTTCAGCGTGTGGTGGAGGTCGGCGTGACCGTTCATCTTGATGTTGGCGATCATCTCCTTCCACGTGTCGTAAGGCAGCTCGAGGTAGAAGTCCGCGGCCTCCAGGTCGGCGTCGCCAGCCTCAGCCACGTTGACCACCTCGAAGGCCTCGAAGGTCAGAAGGTACTTCTCCGGACGGTCACTGAACTTGATCCCCACCGCGGCGTCGGCTGTGCCGAGCTTCTTAAACGCGGGGTCTTCGTTAACCCGTTTCTGAATCTCCTGGAACCATTCGACTGAGGGGAATACCGTGGCCATTCGCCGACTCCTTTAATTCTTCGTTTCAGGCGGGAACCGCTTGCGGTTCCTCGAGATATTGACGGAAGGGAGCGCTCAGCTTCTCTCGCCGGTCGATCAAGCGGCCGTAGTCGAGCGCCGCCAGGTAGTGCTCGACCTGCATCTTGCGCAGCCATCCCAGCTTATCCAGACCTTCGTTGATGTTGCTAACCCCGCCGCCGATGACGATGGCCAGGGCCTCGCGCAAAGGCGTGTCTTTCTGCCAGTCGAGCTCCAGCATCTGCTCGCCGCGCTGGAGGTAGGTGTGCATCTCCGCCCGGCGGTCGGGCCGCTTGTTGAGCATGAACCGCAGGTGCTCCATGCCGTAGGCCAGGTGGCGGCCGGCGTCCTGGAGGCCATAGCGGAAGATCGTCGACTCGGCCTCGTTGTGGGCATAGCGGCCCAAAACCTTATAGAAGACCAGCGTCTGCGTGGTGTGCAGGATGTGCAGCAGGACGGACATCTCCGAGAAGTTGCGGGCGTCGAAGATCGCGCGCGAGAAGATGCCCGGGCTCTGCAGACCCAACCCGCCGCCGTTGGCCAGGGCGCGCTTGCGGAAGACCTCGAAGGCGCGGCCACCCTCGAAGATCTGCGTCGCCAGCAGTGTCTTGACCTCGTGGTAGCCATAGCTCAGGTCGGGCAGCCACTTGCCCAAAACGTCTACCACCAGCAGTCCGCGCTCCGAGAGCTCGGTGCAGATCTGGCAGATCGCGCGCTCGATGTCGTCGGGCAGCGGCTCGAGGCTGGCCCACGGGACATCGACTGCCGGGCTCCAGCGGCGCTGGATGGCCTCCTCGTAGAGCTCGCCGGCGTTGTCCGCCCAGAGCTCCTGCTTCTCGTAGACCGAGTAGCCCATGGCGGTGACACCCTCGATGGCGAAGGCGCCGCGGGGCATTTCCGTCTGGTTCTGCCAGACGTCAGGGATGTCGGCGTAGGTCCCGACGTTCAGTTCGTGCATACGCAGGCCGTGCTTGCCGGGGCGGACCCTGATCCCCCACTCTGTCGGGACTTTCATCCACCCCAGGTCGAGGGGTGGGGGTCCGGCAGCGAAGCGGGCGGCGACCTCGGGCGTCATGCCGGCGTTGATTGCCTGTTCGAGACCTTCCAACGGTACGCCACTGGCGACCACCGTCTGGATGACCTCGGCTGTCCAGCCGAGTGGGGCGCCCTTGGCGAGAAGCTCGGCGGGAATGTCGGCGCTTCCACCGTTGCTCTGGGACATGGAGGACCTCCGGGGCTGCTCTGCTGCGGCTGGCCCGTGAAGCGACGCCGAGCCTGCTTGCACAATGTCACGGGGTCGTTGGGGCGTCAATCGGGAAGGGAGCTACCCTGACCACCCTGGTCGATTGAAGGCAGGTTGTTCCGTAGGCTCGAAATGCGCGCCGGATCAATTGGCGGCGTCGAGAGGCTGGCACGATGCCCTACCTGGCAATAGACGACTTCAACCTCTACTACGAGGTCCACGGCGAGGGGCCGGCAGTCGCTTTCCTCCACGGCGCCGGGGGCAACCACCTTAGCTGGTGGCAGCAGATCCCAGAGTTTTCCACCAGCTACCGCTGCATAACGCTGGACCACCGCGCCTTCGGGCTTTCCGTGGACCCCGAGGGCGGGCCCGGCCGGCGGGCGTTCGGCAGTGACCTTAAGACGTTGCTCGACCACCTTGGCGTGGGCGATGTTGCCCTGGTCGCCCATTCCATGGGCGGCCGGACGGCCGCCGGCTTCATCCTGCGGGCGCAGAACCCGGCCGAGAGGCGAGTCTGGGCGCTGGTGCTCTCCGGGACCCACGGTGGCGTCGTCAACGAGGTCAGCCGCGGCCTGCAGCAGGGGCTGCGGGAGGCCAACGACGGCCGCTCCCTGCGGGACCGCGCCCTATCGCCTGACTTCGCGCAGCGCGAGCCGGCCCTGGCTTTTCTTTACAGCGAGATCAGCCGGGTCAACCCGGCGCGGCCCGCCGACTTCCTGGCGCCCATCCCCGGCTACCTCGGCACCACCGCCGGCGCCTTTGCCGATATGGCGCTCCCGGTGCTTTTCCTGGCCGGCGAGGAGGACGAGGTTATGTCGCCGGAGGCGATCCGGATAGGGGCTACACTCCTGCCGGGCGCCGAGCTGAAGATAATTTCCGGGGCGGGACACTCCGCCTACTTCGAGCAGCCGCGAGAGTTCAACCAGATCGTGATGGACTTCCTCGACCGCAAGAAACCTCTCCCCCAAACCCCTTCCCCCGGCCGCGAGAGAAGGGAGCGGGACGCGGGAACTGTGGACGCGCGGAAGTCCTGACGGCGAGGCCAAGGCGACGTCAAGCGGCCGAAAGGGGCGGATTGCGCCACGGCGCAAGTCAACCCATAATGCGCGCAACCCACCAACTAGCCGCTCCCCGCACGGAGACAACCACTTCCTTGGATTGGCCCCATGTTCTTCAGCAGGTGGCGAGCCTCGCGCGGTCCGATCAGGACGAAAAATCGTTGGCCGCTGGGTTCGCGCGTCTTCTCCGAGACGCTCTGCACGCTGACCTCGCCGTAGTCCGCCGGCGCTATCAGGATGAGGTCCGTTTTGAGGGCGGCGCCGGGGAGATCCCCGACGACGTGCGCAATTACATCGTCGCGATTTCCTGCATCTTTGCGCGGGGCCCTGACGACTCGCGCCTGCCTTTTGCCGTCGCGGACACCAGCGAGCTCCCCAAAGACAGCGGACTTGGACCCATTGGTGATTACGCGCGCAGCCTGGTCTACGCTCCGCTCTTCGTCGCCGATGAGCTGCAGGGCACGCTGTGCGTGGCCTCGCGCGCGCTGCGGGGATACTCAGCTGATGAGGTTGCCCTCGTCGAGATCGTGGGCAGCATTGTGGCCGCCGGCTTCGCCAGCACCACACGCCTTCAGACCCTGGAGGAGCAACAGCGGCGCAGCCGGGGCCTGGTTGAGGTAATGGCCGCCGCCACCGGCGCGCAGAGCCTCAACGAGACGCTGCGCGAGATCTGCTCTGTGGTTGCCGGCATCTCGGTGGTGCAGCGTTGCAGCATCCTGCTCTACGACGTTGACAAGGAGAGGCTCGTCCCGGTGATGTCCGCGGGGCAGGAGGACCCCGAGCTCTGGAAGCGCTTTAGAGGATCCACACCGCGTGCGATGGACGAATCAATCTGGCGGGAGGCCGTCGCCTCGCGCCGTCCCGTGATCGCCGAGGACGCGCTGGCCCTGGCGTCGGATGATCCCAACTGGCGGGAATTAGTCCACACTTTCGCCATCAAATCACTGGCCGCCTTCCCCCTCTACGCGGGCAATCGTTTCCTGGGGATGATGGTCGGCGACACATTCAGCCGGCCCGTCGTTTTTGCAGCGGAGGAGGTGGAGTTTCTGAGCAGCATTGCCGGCCAAGTCGGGGCGTTGATCGAGCACGCGCAGCTCCAGGACCTGCTGCGCGAGCAGGCCACAACCGACCCCCTGACCCACCTCTACAACCGCCGCTACGTGGAGGAACGCCTGGCCTCAGAGATCGGTCGCACGCAACGCGCGGGCGAAGCCTCGCCCTGCTCCTGGTCGACGTCAACAACCTGAAGCAGGTCAACGACAGCCTTGGCCACCTGGCCGGCGACGCCGTCCTGCGACGCATCTCCCAGGTACTGAGGTCGGCCTGCCGCGTCTCCGATATCGTGGCGCGCTTCGCTGGGGATGAGTTCATGGCGGTCTTGCCGGGAACCACGAGGGAGGCTGCCCAGGCACTCGTCGCCCGCGTTATGAGCCTGCTGAAAAACGAGACGCTGCAGATAGGCGATCAAGCCGTGCGCCTGGAGGTCGCCATCGGCGTAGCGTCATTCCCCGACGACGGCCACGACGCCCGCACGCTCTTCGCGGCGGCCGACGCCGACCTCTACAGCAAGAAGCCGTCGCGGCCCGCCGGCGCGTAACTTTCACACATCGTTTAAGCTTCGGGCGCGTTACCATACTGTAACCTTTAGGAAACGGCCCTTAGCGGCGGCGACTGCGCCCGCCCGTCCCTCTGGGCTCTCGAGGCCCTGTGATTAGCTGGACTCATATCCATGAGGTGCTGGGGGCGTTGAGCGACAACGCCAGCGATGACGGCGAGCTCGCCGGACAGGCGAGCGAGCTGATTGCTTCCTATCTCGGCACCGACGTCGTAGTGCGACGCCTCGATGCCGGGGACCTCAAGTACCTGGGGGGCGGTGGCCGGGCTGAGCAGGCCGCCGCGCGGCCCCTGACCACGCCGCCGCCTGCCCTCGTCGACCGCCTGCTAGCCGGCCAGGGTGCGCAACCGCTGGAGCTTGAAAGCAGCGATCGCGACTATCTCGGACCCCTCCCTGGCGCCAGCTCGGTGCTCCCCTTGCTCAGTGCCGGTGAACTGCAGGGGACCGTCCTCCTGGGTAGCCCTCCTGAGGCTGGGTACAGCGACGAACAACTCGCCCTGGCGGGGACAGTGGCGGCGTTCCTCGGGCCTGCCATCGCCCTGAACCGCCGCCTGCGCACGATGGAGAAGAGGCAGCGGCGCAACGAAGAGTTGATCAGGCTTATCGCGGCTGCCAGCGAGGCCCCAAACCTGCGGGCCACCCTCCACGAGATCTGCTCGCTGGTGGCCGATTCATCGGTGGCCGAGCGCTGTAGCGTCCTCCTCTACCGCGAGGGCGACCGCCGTCTGGCGCCCGTTATGTCACGCGGCACGAACACTAACGGACCGGATCGCACCACCGAAGATTCGCGGATCTGGGTCGACGCCGTGGTCGCCCGCCGGCCGATCATCGCCTCCGACGCCAGCGAGCTGGCGCGCAAGGACTCGGCCTGGCAGCTCTGGGTCGAGCGCTTCGGCGTGAAGTCCATCGCGACCTTCCCCATCCACACCGGCGACCGCTTTACCGGGGTCATCGTGGTCGACTCCAGCACAGTGCCCTGTAGCTTCCCGATCGAGGAGGTCGCGTTCCTGCGTGAAGTGGCGGGCCAGGTTGGTGTGCTGATCGAGCAGGCCGACCTGCAGGAAAGACTGCGACAGCAGGCCACGACTGATCCCCTGACACAGCTCTACAACCGGCGCTATATCGAGGAGCGGATGTCGGAGGAGATCAACCGCTCACGACGATCAAGCGAGCCGCTTGTCGTGTTGATCCTCGATGTCGACCACCTCAAGCAGGTCAACGACAGCTACGGCCACCTAGCCGGCGACGCCGTCCTCCTCCGGCTGGCGCAGGCCCTGCGCGCTAGCTGCCGCGTTTCGGACGTGGTCGGCCGCATCGCGGGCGACGAGTTCATGGTCCTGCTGCCGGGGACGCGGCGCGAGACGGCCCGCGTCGTCATCGAGCGCCTGCTGACCAGCTTGCGAAACGAGCCGGCCGAAGTCGACGGAGAGCGGATCGTGCCCAAGGTCAGCATCGGACTGGCAGAATTCCCCGGCGACGGCCAGGACTCCCGCAGCCTTTTCGCCTTCGCCGACGCCGACCTCTATCGCCAGAAGTCCGCCGGCAGGACAACCGCCCCCTAACCCGCGGGCGCCTTCAGCTGGGCGTTGCTCACCGTCTCCAGGAGGACACCGCTCTCGGCGATGCCCGCGCGGATCGGCCAGCCGCCATCTATCGACCAACCGCCGTCGATCACCAGCGAAACCCCTGTAGCGTAGGAGGCATCGTCCGAGGCCAGCCAGGTGGCGGCCTTGGCTATTTCCGAGGGCCTGGCCATCCTCCCCATAGGGACCTGCTTGAGGATGTTGTCCATGATCGCCGGCACCTCTTGCAGGATTTTCGTCAGGTCGGTGTCGATCCAGCCGGGGCAGATCGCGTTGACGCGGATGCCGAAGGCGGCGCCGTCGAGGGCAAGCTGCTTGGTCAGGCCGATAACGGCGTGCTTCGATGCTGTGTAGGCATCGCCGAAGCCGCCGAAGAGCCCGGCAATCGAGGCGATGTTGACGATGGCGCCGCCTCCGCCCCTGGCAATCGCCGGCAGGCCGTGCTTGCAGCAGCGATAGACGCCCTGGAGGTTGACGTCGATGACCTGTTCGTAGGTCCCGGTTTCGCCCGAGATGCCGGCGTTGTTGACGAGGATGTCGAGCCGGCCGAAGGACCTCTCCACCTCTCCGATAACCTCCTCCACCTGAGCCTCGTTCGTGACGTCGAGGTGGAGGAAGGTACCGCCGATGGCGGCCGCCGTAGCCCTCCCCTGCTCCTCGTTGAGCTCGCCGATCACAACCCTGGCACCCTCGGCGGCGAAGTCCTCGGCGATGGCGCGGCCGATGCCGCGGCCGGCGCCGGTGACCAGCGCGACCCTGTCCTGGAGTTTCATATCTGCCTCTTTCTGCGCGTCGTTGCGATGCAGTTCGCTATCCTTGTCAGGGATCAATTCCTACCAGTCCCCGCTCCCCTCCACAAGCAGCCCCCACCAAGGAGCTTATGAACAAGCTGCGCGATAAGATCCGCGACGCCTCCAGCTCCCGCGCCTCCGGGCTTGGGTTCGGAGCCACGCGGAGTAAGAAAACCGCCACCCTCCTCCTCCTCGTCCACGGCGAGCGCTCCAGTCTCGCCGCCATCACAGATGCCGACGCCTATCTCGTCCCCTCGGCCGCCGACCGTCCCACGGGGGACAAGGAGGCGGTCAGCGGGTTGATCCTCGGCAAGAACGGGGCTTCTCCCGCGGATGGCTTCGACTTCCTGGTCATCGACGAGACCACACCCGCCGCGGCGCTACTCAATGAGGACGTGGGCTACCTGATGCGGGCCACGCCGGACATCCCGGATTCATTCCTGAGGGCGCTGCAATCCCTGCCGCTCGACGGGCTGATTGTGACGGCCAGCGGGGACATCACCGTCCGCGAGCAGGTCGAGATGGCACGGCTGGCGGGCTTCACTGGCAAGCCCTTGTTCGTCGAGGTTGCGCCGGACGTGGCGAGCAAGCAGCTCGAAGTCCTGCGCGAGGCCGGAGCCGTCGGCCTGATCGCCGACGCCGCGCGGGGCGCCGAGGCCATCGCCGGCCTGAGGCGCACGATCAGCGCGCTGCCGCCGCGACGCAAGCGGGTGCGCGAAGAACGGGATGCGGTGTCGGTGGCGATGCCCGCGGCCTCGTCTGAGGACGAGGCCGACTTCGACGACGACTAGCCTTCGCCGGCTGGCGCCGCGTTGATGGCGGCCACCACGGAAAGCGCCTCGCGGGCGTGCCGCTCCATGTCGCGGTCGTCCTCGATGACCGCGCGGACTCTGCCCGCTTTGTCGATCACAAAGGTCACGCGGCGGGCGACGCTGCGCTCTTCATCGAAGACGCCGTATTTGCGGCTGACCTCGTTCTTGGGCCAGTCGCTAAGCAGCGGGAGCCAGAGGTTGAGCTGCCGCGCCCAGGCTCCCAGCGAGGGAAACGGGTCAACGCTGACGCCCAGGACCTGGGCATCGGCTTCGGCGAACTCCTTCTCGAGCCCGCCGAAGCACTCCATCTCGCGTGCTCACCCCCCGGTGAAGGCGAGGATGTAGAAGGCGAGGACGACGTTCTTGTCGCCGCGGTACTGAGCCAGCGAGTGCTTTTGGCGATTGCCGTCGAGAAGGCTGAAGGTTGGGGCGCGCCGCCCTGGCTTAATGGGGGGCATCGTCGTCGTGGTGCTCCGGCGGCGACTGACCGGGAGGAGGCAGGCCACCGGCGATTCCCTCGCCGGTGATCGCCGGGAACGAGCTGCGGAAAAAGTAGAAGATGAAGACGAAGACGAGAAGGATGGCCGCGCCGAGGGCTGTGTAAAGGACGACCTCGGTGCGGCTTTTGTCGCCGATCGCATCAACGCGCTCAGCACGCGTCTCGGGGTCGACCTCAGGCGGACTGCCGCCGTCGCCAGCCTCGCCCACCGTGAATGTATAGCTCCCAGCGGTCTCCTTTTCGTCGACGTCCGACGTGACGGCCCACTCCACGCTGTGCTCGCCCTCGTCAAGCCCGCTCGCGTCGGCGCTAACGGTGTCGCCGTCGATCTCGACGCCGACCTCCTCCCCATCGATGGAGACGGTAGCCTCGGCGATCTCCTGGCTGAAGGAGAGGTCGACCCGCGTGGCCTCTTCGACCTGCGAGCCGGGAGCGGGCGTCGCCCGTGCCAGGTCCGCGGCCGCGCTGGCCCGCTCGACGGAGAGAAGGAGGATCAGGGCGGTCAAAGAGACGAGGGCGATGCGGGACAGATGTTTCACGTGAGTTGTCCAAATTCTACCAGCGGCACGGCTAGAAACTGGCCGAGCCGAGGTCGACGGGGAAGGGGTCGTTGAGCCCCTGGATCGCGACCGGCTTCCCGGCACGCATGTAGATGCGAGGAACACGCGCGGATATCCGCGTGGTCATTTCGTAGTTGATGGTTTCGCACAGAGTTCCCAGCTCATCCGCCGAGACGCCGCTACCTGGAGGACCTCCCAGAATCTGGATAGGGTCCCCCTCCCCAGCCTGAGAACTCGTTATGTCAATCACCAGGTGGTCCATGGCGATGGTGCCCAGGACGGGCGCGGTTACGTCCCCGACCAGCACGCGCCCCTTCCCCGAGAGGGTTCGCGGGTAGCCGTCGCCGTAGCCGCACGGCACGAGACCAAGCCGCTCCCCGCCTGCTGCCTGCCAGTGCCGGCCGTAACTCACAGTGTCGCCGGGAGCTGCCGTGTGGACGCGGATCAGCCGAGCCTTGAGAGCCATCACGGGCGAAAGCGACTGAGCGCGATCAACGGCCGGTGAGGGATACAGACCGTAGATGCCTATCCCCACCCGCACCATTCCCTGGTTGAGCGCGGGCGTGTCGAGCAGCCCGGCCGTGTTCGAGGTGTGGCGGAGGGGGATCCAGTCGACGCGTTCAGCGACGGCGCGGAACGCTTCGAACTGTTGAAAGACAAAGGCTTTATCCGCCTCGTCGGCGGTGGCCAGGTGCGTGAAGAGTCCCTCGACGTGCAAGCCAGCGGCGTTGCGCAGCGACTCAGCCAGGGCTATCGCTTCCTCGCCCTCCAGCCCGAAGCGATTCAGTCCGGTGTCAACCTTGATGTGAACCTCGGCGATCGTTCCTTGCCGCAGAGCCTCGGCATCGATGGCCTGGCCCAGCTCGAAAGAGTTCACGGTAGCGGTCAGCCGTTCTCGGACGATGGCGGCGGCCTGCGCCGGCGCGGAGTAGCCGACGACAAGGATGGGCGCGGAGACACCGGCGGCCCGTAGCTGTAACGCCTCGTCAACGGAAACAACCCCGAGGCGAGACGCGCCTGCCTCAAGCGCGGCCCTGCCCACGGCCACCGCACCATGCCCATAGGCGTTGGCTTTGACCATGGCCACGAGCTCAGCGCGCCCCGCCTGGGCGCGAAGGGCCCGGACGTTGGCCGCAACCGCGTCGAGGTCAATTTCGGCCCAGAGGGGACGCGCCAGCCGATCTACCAGCCCGGCGATTTCGTTTTGAGTCACGGCCGGCGAGTCCGTAGCCGGCGAACCCTGAGGCTCCGCCCGTGCGTTTGATCGCTTGGGTGATCAATTGGCGTTTTGGCGTGGGCTAAGATGAAGGCGATGGCTCGGACCAATCCGGGCTCGAGTTCCGCTGCCGCGGATTCGCCCCGGGACACATTCCTCGCTTCCGGAGGCCCAACCAGCAAAGCCTTGTGAACCGACTCGTAACGCCCGCCGCGACCAAGCTCCCGACGAGACGCCATACCGGCCGGCCTAGCGCCGGGTCCGGCGGCGAGTGTGCAGTAAGAAAGATTCATAAGCGGCGAGGGCTCACGGGGCAATGAGCGCTATCTCGCGGGAGTCTAGCATCGCCCGAAAAAGGCGGTCAACGCTCTGGCGGCCCGTGGCGTCTGGTGGGCAAGCCGGCGGGCGACCGCCGCGGCGCCGGGCGTGGACGCTGCTCTCGCGCGCTGTACTCCTGCTGGCCGTAGGCGTCGGCCTTGGTGCAACCGTGGGCCTTTACGTCTTCGAAGAGCACGCCACGGCGCTGAACGTCCCCGGAACTGCCCGCGCCCCCGCGGAGCCCGCCACTGATGGCCCGCCGAGTGACGTCCTGAGCAACGCCTACCAGCTCGTCGAGCTCGCCGAGTACGATTTGGCGATCCCAGCGCTCACTGAGCTCAGCGCGTCGACGACCGGGACTACCCGCGATGAGGCGAGCTTGCTTCTGGCGCGGGCTCAGGTGGCGGGAGGGTTCCGCGATGCGAGCCTGCTGACCCTGGACGACCTGGTCGTACGGTCGCCGGCTTCATCGCACGGCCGGGCGGCGTTGCTGCTGCGGGGAGAGTTGCGTATCGAGGTCGGCGATCGCGCCGGCGCGGCGATTGACTTCGCCGAATACGCCGACGGTGGGGGTGGCGCCGCCTCCTACGCACTCCTGCGACTAGGGGACCTCGCCAGCGACGATGGCGAGGTCGAAGCTGCGATCAGCTCCTACACCGCCGCGCTGGGTGGTTCGCTGTCCGGGTTCGACGAGTCGAAGGTAATGCTGAAACTCGCCGACCTCCACGAGTCGGCCGGAGATCTCGGGGCTGCCCTGGATTGGGCCGAGAGAGTGGCGCTAGCAACGCCGTCAACCAGGGACCGCGTTGGCGCTCTAGAGCGCGTGGCCGAGCTGCAAGGGGATCTCGGCGACGAAACGGCCCGCGAGGCCACGCTTCGTACCCTCGTCGAGCAGTTTCCTAAGTATGAGGCGAGCGCGGAGGCCCTGGACCAGCTCGTTGAGGCTGGGAAACCGGTGTCCGCCTTGACGGAGGCAAAGCTGAGAAGCGCGCAGGGCGAGACTGCCCGCGCAGAGCTGCTCTTGCTGTTTGTCGTCACGCAGGGCTCCGAGCCCGACGTCTCCGAAGCCGCTTATCTGCTGGGCATGATGCGTGAGGCCGCGGGCGACAGCGGGGCTGCGGTCGCCTGGTTTCGGGCGTCCAGTCCAGCCGAGGGCGCGTCCTACGCTCGCGATCGGGAGCTGCGCGAGCTTCAAAACGCCTTGCTGTTAGGCGAAGCGGAGGCGCAGGACAGCCTCGCCCAATTCGTTGCCGAGAACGGCGGCAGCGACTTCGCCCGCCGTGGGGCTCTCACCCTGGCGCGGGTAGCGGAACAGAACGGCGAGTTGCACGCGGCGGCTCAGCTCTGGAGTACGGCAGGCCTCCAAAGCGCGCTCCAGGGAGATAGCACCGATTCGCTCGAGGCCTACCGCACCGCGGCCGGCCTCTTCAGCGCTGCTGGCGACGATGGAGGTACAGCAGCCGCCCTGGAGGCGATTGCCCGCAACGCTCCCGGCTCTTTCGAGGCGATACGCGCCGAGAACGAACTGAACTCGCTGGGAGTGAGCCTTGAGTCCGAGCCCTACTACTCGGAGCGGGAGCCAGCGGACTGGATTCGATCCCTGGGGCTGGAGCAAACGTCCGGGTCGCGGACGCAAGCGGTGTCCGAATTGGCCGTAGCGTTTGAGATGAGTGGACTTTCGGACCCCGCCAGCGACTTGCTGGCTGATTCTGGTTCTGTCGGCCGCCACGATCCGCACCTGCTGGCACGACTGGCAGCGATCGCGGGGGCTTCGGGCGATGTCCCGGCGGCGGCACGAGCCGCCGGCGCCCTCCTGCAGCGACTTCCGTTCGAGCTGCGCGCCGGCATCCCGATTGAGCTCGGCGGGCTTGCCTACCCGCAGCCTTATCTGTCGAGCGCCGAGGAAGCTACCGCTCGCCATGACGTGGATCCACTCCTGCTCTATGCCTTAATCCGCCAGGAGAGCTTTTTCGACCACAATGCCCACTCGCATGCCGACGCCTACGGCTTGACCCAGGTGATCCCGGCCACGGGAGCCGGAATCGCGCGTGAGCTTGGCGTCGAGCCATTCAGCCCGGAGATGCTGTACCGCCCGGCGTTGAGTCTTGATTTCGGCGCGTACTATTTGGCGGCTCAACTGGAGGCATTTGGCGGCTTCCCCTACGCGGCGCTGGCGGCCTACAACGGCGGCCCAGGCAACGCGGAACGCTGGGGCCGCGACGGCGGCTTCGACAACGCCGATGTCTACGTCGCGCGGATCGACTTTGAGGAGACATCCAACTACGTCCGGCGAGTGATCGAGAACTACGGCCATTACCGCGCAATCTATCTGGGTTTGGCCCGCCCGGCTCTGCCCTGAGCGATTGCCGCTAGGGCCAGGCTTCACTAGGATCGGCAGGCCCCCGGTACAGCCGCTTAGACTCGTATCGGGCTTCTCTCACATACGACCGCCAATGTGGCGGCTTGCTTTTCAAGGAGTACGAACGTGCCAAAGCGCACATGGCAGCCGAAGAGACTACCACGCAAGCGCAAGCATGGCTTCCTCGCCCGCATGGCCACCCGCGGCGGGCGCAAGGTTGTCCAGGCGCGGCGGGCCAGAGGCCGCCGCCGCCTGACCGTCTAGCTCGAGGATGAACCTGTGCGAGCCGAACAATCGCTGCGCGGTGCCGCGGCATTCGATGCCGTCTACCGGCGCGGACGCCGGGCGGACGGCCACCTGCTGGGGTTGCGCGCCCTGCCCAATGAGAGCCCCGTGAACCGCTACGGCTTCTCGATCAACAAGCGTGTCGGTGGCGCTGTGGTCCGCAACCGTCTGCGCCGCCGGCTGCGGCACATCCTGCGCGACTTTGGCCTCGCTCATGGTTGGGACCTAGCGCTCACGGGCAGGCCTCCGGCGGCGCTTGCAAGCTACGAGGAGCTGAGGCGCGAGATGAGTGCCCTCCTTCAGCGTGCCGGAGTGACAAGGGTGGCCGGTTGAGCTGGATTCTGCTCTCGGCCATCAAGCTCTACCGAGCGACGCTTTCACCGATGCTGGGAGGGCACTGTCGCTTTGAACCATCGTGCTCGCGCTACAGCGAGCAGGCTATCAAGACGTACGGGGCGCTGCGCGGCAGTTGGATGACAGTGAAGAGGCTGGCGCGTTGTACACCGTTCTCGCGGGGAGGGCTGGACCCGGTGCCACCAGTGGACGGAGCGCGAGCGTAAATGTTTCACGTGAAACATCTTCTTTTATTGGCCGCGCTCGGTTTGGTGGTGGCCGCCTGCGGCGGGACCGCCGGCGCCGACGGCTGGGGCTCGGCGGTTGGCCGCGATGGATTGATCATCCTGCCGGACGACAATGGCGAGCTCAGCGGGATCACACCAGACGGCGAAGTCAGGTGGGTCTTCCCAGACGATGCGGTGGAGGTCGAGTTGGATGAGAACGTCGACCTCGATGCAATCTACGGCACGCCGGCACTGACCGAGGGCCGAATCTATATCGGCGGCTTCGACGACTACCTCTATGCGCTGGACCAGCAGGGCGACGACGATCCCTCGCTGGCCTGGCGCCACCAGACTGAGGGATCGGTCGTCGGGGGCGCCGCCGTCAGCGAGGACGGGGAGATGATCGTCTTCGGCTCGAGCGACCACGGCGTCTACGCCGTCAACGCCGACGGCGAACGGCTGTGGCGTTTCAGGACCGGAGAGCGTGTCTGGTCAACGCCCGCGCTGGATGGCGAGCGTATCTATGTTGGCAGCATGGACGGCCACGTTTACGCCCTGGATTCGGAAGGTCAACAAGCCTGGTCCTTCGACACGTCAGCCGCGATCGCAGCCTCACCCGTGGTCGATGGCGACACGGTCTACATCGGCTCCTTCAGCAGCAAGCTCTACGCTCTAGACGCCGCAACTGGCGACGAGCGCTGGAGCTTTGACACGGACAACTGGATTTGGACGGATGCGGTGGTCGCCGACGACCGTGTGTTTGTGACCAGCCTCGATGGACACACCTACGCACTAGACGCAGAAACCGGGGACCAGATTTGGGAGGTGGATACAGGGAAGGCCATCCGCTCTCGTCCCGTAATCGCCGGCGACCTGCTCGTTGTCGCTAACCGCGACGGCGACATCCTTGGCATCGATGCTGCTTCAGGCGAGGTTGCCTGGCGACAGGAGGCCTCGGTCGGCGACGATGTTTTGTCCGACCTGAGCCTCATCGACGAAGCTATCTACGTGCGCAATGAAGACGGGGACCTCTACGAGGTCGACCCCGATGACGGGGCGGTGCGACCGGTGACCCGGCAGGACGTAGGCTAGACCATGATCGGCTTTCTCTGGGATGAGGTGCTGATACGGCCGATGCTGAACCTGTTGGTCATACTGACCAACCTGGCCTTCGGCAACTTCGGACTTGGGCTGATCCTCTTCACCATCTTTACGCGCGTGGTCACCTTCCCGCTAACTCTGCGCCAGCTGCGAGCAACGCGGGCGATGACGTCCCTCAAGCCGCGCATGGACGAGATCAACAAGAAGTACAAGGATCCCCGACGGCGCTCTGAGGAGCAGATGAAGCTCTATCGCGAAGCCGGCGTGAACCCCCTTGGCTGCCTCGGCCCAATGCTGATCCAGATGCCGATCTTCATCGCCCTGTATGCCGTGGTGCGTGTGGCGCTCGGCAGCTCGCCGGAATCGTTTATAGGTTTGGAGGGCAAACTCTACGATTGGTCGTTCATCGAGCATGCCGTTCCCCTGGACGATCACTTCCTCGGCATAGACCTGGGGAGCAGCGGCGGCATCCCGATGGCGCTGCTGGTGGGCGCCGCGACCTGGCTGCAGTCGAAAACCACGTATTCGCTGCGCCCAGGGGCGACGACTGACCCGATGATGGCCCAGCAGCAACAGATGATGCAGTGGATGATGCCGCTGATCTTCGGTTACATTACCCTGACCTTCCCCGCCGGGCTCGGTCTCTACTGGCTGACGACGACGATTATCGGAATCGTCCTGAACTACGTGGCGTATGGGGGTATCAAGAAGGTCGGGATTCCCTTCATCCTCAAACCCGAGGAAGATCGAGCCATGCCGGCCCCGGCCAGCCCCGCCCCGATAGCCGCCGTCACGCCGGAAGTCGAGAGGGCGCTTGACAATGAGGTTGTCTCGCGGAGCAAGGAAAAAAGATTGCGGAGGATGGAAAGTGCGCGTCGCAGAAGCAAGCGGTAGCAACGTCGAAGAAGGTGTCACGGAAGCTATCCAGGAACTGAACGTCGATCGTGAAAAGCTGGAGATCGAGATACTCGACGATGGGAGCTGGGTACTCCAAAGAAGCCCGTATGCGTATCACCGCCAGTGGCGGCGATGTGGTTTCCGAATCTGAGGCACAGGGCCGGCTGCCGAAAGACGAACGCGGCCCGGCGGATTCGGATCCCAGCTGAGCCGCGAATTAAGGAGAGCCGATTTGGCCACTGTTGAGACTTCCGGGAAAACTGTCGAAGAGGCCGTGCGGAAGGCCGCCGACCAGCTTGGCGTCGAACCTGCCGACCTCGAGGTCGAGGTCCTCAGCGAAGGCAAGGGCGGCCTGTTTGGGCTTGGTGGCGGCGGTGCCCGGGTTCGCGCCTTCCTGGCGACGCCGGGCAATGAGCTCGACGAGGACGAGCTGGCCGAGCCGGATGACGGAGAGGAAGAGGAAGACCAGGAGCCCGCATACGATGAGCGCTACGATGCCCGTGGGCGCCTGGAGTTCACCCCGCGCATCGAAACGGCGAAACAGCTGCGGCCGGTCGAGGGAACTGTTCAGGAGCGCGGGACCGCCGTCCTGCAGAACCTTCTCGATCTGATGGAGATTAGGGCAGACGTGACGCCGCGCGAGCCTACAACTGCCGGGGACGGGGTCGGTCACGTCTCGGTCGTGCTGGACGTTGAGGGCGACGACCTCGGCCTGCTGATTGGTCGGCGGGGGGAAACGCTGGCGTCGATCCAATACATCGTCAACCTCATCCTCATGCGGCAGGCAGGCGAAAAGGCGATCGCGGGGGTTGATGTGGCCGGCTACAAGCGCCGCCGCGAAGAGTCGCTGACGACGCTGGCCAACCGCATGGCGGAGCAGGTCAAGGCGACCGGCCGTACGATCACGCTCGAGCCGATGCCGGCCAACGAACGGCGCATCGTCCACCTTGCGCTGGCCGAGAGCGAGGACGTGACGACCGCGAGCGTCGGCGAGGGAGACTACCGCAAGGTTGCCCTCTCGCCCCGGGCCTAGGTCCGCTGGCTGCGAGTTCCCCTGACTTTCTTGTTGTGGGTCACGTTACCCGAGACGTCCTTGCGGACGGGGGCTGGAGGAGCGGCGGTGCGGCGCTTTATGCGGCCGTGACGGCGCACAGGCTCGGCTTGCGCGCGGCCGTTTTGACGCGTGCTGCCGGCGATGAGGACATCGCAGACTTCCCCGTTGGAGTCGAGGTTTATCGGTTGCCAGCGCCGACGACCACCCAGTTTGTGAACACCTACCAGGGTTCCATGAGGTCTCAGCGCGTCCTAGCCCAGGCTCCGTCGATCGGCCCAGAGGATCTCGACCCGCGGTGGCGGGAAGCGAAGCTTGTGCTCCTGGGGCCGGTGCTGGGCGAGGTCGAGCCGGCCGTTGCCCGGGCCTGCGAGGGCTACGTTGGCATCGGGGCCCAGGGCTGGCTGCGAACAGTGGATGATGCCGGCCGGGTGGTTCCGGCCAAATGGTCCGGTGGTGAAGCCATCGACGCCGCCCGGGCGATTTTCGTCTCGGTCGAGGACGCACCACCGCGACGATTGGCCGGCCTGGTGGCCTCCTGGCGGCGGAGGTTGGATGTCGTAGCGACTACGAATGGGCCGCGGGGCGGGGAGCTGACAGTCGAGGGAGATCGCTTTCCGATCAAGGTCTTCCCGGCGAGAGAGGTTGACCCAACGGGGGCAGGGGATGTATTTGCTGCGAGTTTTCTGGCAAGATATGCGGAGACAAGTGATCCATATGAGGCAACCGAGTTCGCCGCCGCGGCCGCAGCTTGCTCGATCGAGGGCGAAGGCACTACGGCGATCCCGGACCGCGAGATGATCTCCGCGCGCAGGCGGGAGGTGGCTAGTGGCTAAGCGATTCGCCGTCGTCAACCAGAAGGGCGGCGTTGGCAAGACCACATCGGCCGTGAACCTCGGCGCCTACATGGCAGCAGCGGGGAGAAGGGTTCTCCTGGTGGACCTGGACCCACAGGCCAACGCGACCAGCGCTTTCGGCATGAGCGGCACGGTGCGCCGCTGTGTGTACGAGCTCCTGCTGGGAAACGCCAAGCTCCCTGACATTGCAGTCAAGAGCAGCCAGGCTCGACTTGACATAATACCGTCCTGCAGTGACCTTGCGGGAGCGGAGGTTGAGTTGGTTTCGCAACTGGCCCGGGAGGGCCGGCTCCGCAAAGCGCTCGACGGTGGGGACGCTAAATACGACATAACGCTGATCGACTGCCCGCCGTCGCTCGGCCTGTTGACCATCAACGCGCTCAACGCGGCCAACGACGTATTGGTGCCGGTCCAGTGCGAATACCTGGCGTTGGAGGGTCTCGGCCAGTTGATCCAGACCCTCGACCTGGTGCGCCGTAACCTCAACCCCGAGCTGAAGCTGTTCGGCCTGATCCTGACGATGTTCGACGCCCGCACCAACCTTTCGGCGCAGGTGGTCCAGGAGGTCCGTGACCACTTCCCGCAGGCTTTCGAGACGGTCATCCCTCGCAGCGTCCGGTTGAGTGAGGCGCCAAGTCACGGCAAGACCATCCTCGAGTACGATCCTTCGTCGAAGGGCGCCCGCGCCTATGCCAGGCTGGCCGGCGAGTTGCTGGATCGCCTGCGCGGCGAGCTCCGTCCTCTTGACGGGGCCCTTGAGGATGCTCTCGAGATTACCGAACCGGAACCGGTCGGAGCGGTTAGCTCCGGCAAGTCAACGCGGCGAACCTCTGAACCCGCAAGGAGGGCTCGATAGTGACCAAGACAAAAGGCGGTCTCGGACGCGGTCTGGGAGCAGTGATCGGGAACTACACGTCCGGCGTGGAATCGGTCGACGTGGACCTGATCGTCCCCAATCCCAACCAGCCACGGACCTACATGGACCCCGTACAGCTGCAGGAGCTGGCGGACAGCATCCACGAGCACGGCGTGATCCAGCCGCTCATCGTCTCCGTGAAGGAGTCGCCGGGCGGGATGCCGACCTACCAGCTGATCGCCGGCGAGCGACGTCTGGCGGCGGCACGCATGGCCGGGATCACCCGTGTGCCCGTGGTCGTCAGGGAAGTGACGGACCGTGGGACGCTCGAGCTGGCGCTCGTCGAAAACCTGCAACGCAGCGACCTGAGCCCGCTGGAAGAGGCGCAGGCCTTCCGTCGGTTGGCCGAGGAGTTCTCGCTGACGCAGGAGGACGTGGCCAAGCGTGTGGGCAAGAGCCGCACGACGGTAACCAACGCCCTCCGCCTGCTGACCCTGTCCGACGAGATAAAGGCCAGCCTGGCGAGCGGGGAGATCAGCGAGGGACACGCCCGGGCTTTGCTCGGCCTGCAGACCGCCGAAGACCGCCGCCACGCCTGGCGCCTGGTGGTGGAGAAGGGGCTGAACGTCCGCGAGACCGAGGCCATGGTGCGCGACTGGGGCGAGCGCAAGGAACGACGCAACGGAGTAACGAAGTCCAAGACCGAGAATCGGTCGATGGATGTCATGTTCGCCGAGGAGCGCCTGACCAAGCTGATGGGGACGAAGGTCACCCTGGAGCCCAAGCGAGGTGGGGGCGGCCAGATCGTCATCCACTTCTTCTCGGATGAAGAGCTGGGCGACATACTCTCGCGCCTCCTGCGCATCGACAAGTGAGCACGGTCAGCGAGCGCCTAACGGAGCTTGGCATCGAGCTTCCGGCGGCCGCGCCGCCGGCTGGCCTCTATAACCCGGCCATGGTCCATGGCTCAGTTGCCTATGTGTCGGGACAAGTGCCGTCGCGCGACGGTGAATTGATGTACCAGGGAAAAGTGGGCGCGGAGGTTGACGTCGAGCCGGCCCAGGCAGCGGCGCGACAATGCGTGCTGAATGGGCTGGCGGCGCTGGCTATGGTCCTTGGCTCCGTCGACCGCGTGGAACGGATCGTCAAGATGACGGTGTTCGTCGCCTCGGCGCCCGGCTTTACGGCGCAACCGCAGGTCGCCAACGGCGCATCCCAGGTGCTGATCGATATCTTCGGCATGGACCAGCGGCCGGCTCGCTCGGCCATAGGAGTCGCCGAACTGCCCATGGGAGTGCCTGTGGAAGTCGAGCTGATCGCCGCCATTTCTCGTTGACCGCAGGAGACTGCATCTTCTGCGCAATCGTCGCGGGCGAGGCGCCGGCGAGCTTTGTTTACCAGGCCGATGACCATGTTGCGTTCATGGACATCGCTCCGGCCAATCGGGGTCACGTACTGATCATTCCCACGGCACACGCTACCTATCTCGCCGACATGCCCACTGAAACTGGAAACCGGCTGTTTGCTACGGGCATGAAGATCACCGCTGCGGTGCGTGCGAGCGGCCTCCGCTGCGAGGGAGTGAACCTGTTCCTGGCCGACGGCGAGGCAGCAGGGCAGGAGGTGTTTCACGTGCACCTCCACGTCATTCCGCGTTTTCGCGGGGATCAGGTGACGATCAAAGCGGTACAGGAAGTCTCGGCGCGCTCTGACCTCAACGACGACGCCGAAGGCATCAGACGCCAAATGCCGGCCTAGCGGGAGGAGCCGATGATCGCCTTCATAATCCGACAGCCGACAGGGGGAAGGACTTGACGAGAGGGAGCCCAACGGCTATCGTTGGGCCATGGAGAAGAAAAGAAGACAGAGGCGAGTCAAATATGACGTCCGCGGCGGCGGCGCCGATCAGAGAATCGGCGAGGCCGCGGCGCCGGCCTACGCCACCGACCTGCCAGCCAACGCCCAGGGGAGGGTCGGCTGGATGGCCGAGACGTTCGGCAGCAACAGCGTGGCCGATATGCTCTCGGTCAGCCGGTCGCAGCCGTCGCGCTGGCGCAGCGGCATTGAGTCGCCGGGCCCGGAAAGCCAGCGAAGGCTGCTTGACCTTGACTACGTGATGGCTCGGTTAATGCAGATCATGACGCCGGACCTGGCGTTGGACTGGCTCTACTCGCAGAATGCGCACCTGGGCGCGCGGCCCATTGATGTCATGCGCTTGAGAGGCGCGGCGGCGGTGATCGACGCTGTAGATGCCGAGGAAGAGGGAGCCTACGCCTGACAGTAGGCTTCTCTATCGGGTCTTCCCATACCTTCCCGCTGCGAGACGCAACGAGCCGGGGCATGCACTTTTCGTATCGCCAATTCAAGGGCGAGGCCGCGTGGACAACCCCGAGCACTATCAAACCTTCTACGCCTCGGACGCCGCCGAAGGCGCCGTGGGCGAGGCCTTCGGAAACCTCCAAACGTGGAGCGATGGAATGTTTCAGGGCCGGCCGGCAATGCCCGGCAGCTTCAAAGCCCTCGCGACGATGCTGCTATCCGATGCGTCTGAAGTCCTAAACCTGGATGATGCGCGGAACCTCCTCGACCGCGAACTGCGACCCTCATCGGTCGTAATTCGAGACCGGCCTAAGACGCAGGCCTGGGCATTGCGGATATACGGGGAGCAGGCTTGGGCAGGGGTACGCTGGTGGAGCTACTACAACCCGGCCTGGGGCTCGCACGGAATTTGGGACCGCGGCGCCCTGGAGCTCGTCACGGTGGCACCACTCAATCGCGCCCACCCCGCCGTTCTGGCAGCGGTGCAGGCGCTTTCGCGCACCTGGAGTTGAGGGTTCCGGCCTAGCGCGGTGCGGTGGCCAGGCCGATAAAGCGATAGACGAGCTTCGCGGCGAGCTGGGCGCAGGAGAACGGCCCGTACTCCGGTGAAAGCTCGGTCACGTCGAAGCCGACTACGTGGCGATCCCTGCACAAGGCCCGCAGAAGCTCGGTCAGCTCGCCAAACCAGAGACCCCCCGGCTCCGGAGTGCCTACAGCGGACATCTCGGCTGGGTCGAGGCCGTCGATGTCGATTGTGACGTAGACCTCGTCGGAAAGGTGAGCGATCACGGCCTCGGGGCCGCCGGCGGCGCGATAGCCGCCGGGGGTGTAGTAGTGGAACCCGCGCGCAAGGATGTGGTCGTACTCCTCCTTGCAGGCGCTGCGCAGGCCGACCTGCGTGACCGGAGCCTTCTCGGAGATGCGCCGCAGGACGCAGGCATGGTTCCAGGCTGAATCGAGATATTCGTCTCGCATGTCGGCGTGCGCGTCGATGGCCAGGACGCTGAGGCCGGGGCGCCGCGCGGCGTGGGCCAAGGCCGGGCCGGCTGCGACTGTATGCTCGCCGCCGAGGGTCACGACGAACTTGCCGTCGTCGATCAGCTCTCCGGCCACGCTCTCGATCCGCCTTACCATCTCACCAGGGTCACCGGTGTGCGGGGCGAGCTCGGGCAGCGTGTGGATGCCGACCCTGTAGGGCTCGATGCCCATCTCCACATCGAACAGCTCCATCTCGGCCGAGGCGTCGATTATCGCGCGCGGGCCCTCGCGAGTCCCTGACTTGCCGCTCGTGGTGGAGTCGTAAGGCACCTGCAGGATGACGACCCGCGAAGTTTCGTAGGCCGAATCCTCGGGCTCAAGCCAGGCGAAGCCGCGTGGCGGCGAGAAGCGCTCGTCGTACACGCTAGTGGCCGGGGATGCCTTCGAACGCCAACACAGGACGGATGCGGTTGCGAATGGCCTCGGCCTTGGACTCGGCCAGGGCGCTGACGACGAGAGGCAGGGCGACCGAGGCCTCGACATTGACTGTGACGGTATTGGCGTCGGGCGCGATCTTGCGCCAGGATTGCGCCTCCTCGAAGGTGCAGCCCGAAAGACCGCCCCACTGGGGGTTGTCCATCGTCATCTGGATGCCGTACTTGTGGCCCTCAAGCTCGCGGTTGAAGACGTAGGTCGTGACCTCGGCTTGCTGGATGTAGTTCTTGGGCGTGCCGCCGCCAACGTAGATGACCCCTGTGCCCTCCGACATCGCTGCCAGGTGGGAAATCTCCAACACGTCGCCGATGACGTCGAAGATCAGGCGGTGGCCGGTCTGAGCCCGCGCCTCGGTTATGGCGATGCCGATGGCGCTGTCCCCAATGGCTGGGCAGAAGATCGGCACACCGGCACGGGCGGCCGTCGTCAGAATGCCCTCCTCCTGGCCGGCCGCCTGGAGTGACAACCCCAGCAAACGCAGGAACTCCCGCGTGGTGTACGGAGTATCGTGCTCCAGCGTCCGCGAGAACTCGGTGACGTATTGCTGGCCGGTGAAGAAACCATCCTCGGGGGCGACCACGTCATAGAAGCGATTTGCCCGCACGCGACCGAGGAGGATGTCATCCGAGCTGGGATCACTCTTCCAATGGGGCGTGCCCAGCGTCTCGTACAGATCGTGGTAGAGGTTGGCGCCGGTCGAGACGACGCAGTCAACCAGGCGGTTCTCAATCAGGTAGACGAGGACCTTGCGCATGCCAGCCGGGACCATCGCGCCGGCCAGGCCGAAGAATATGGTGACCCTGTCCTCGAGCATGCGCCCCCATATGGAGGCCGCGGTGCCGATGTTGCGGGCCTGGAAAGATGTATTGCCGAGGCTTTCGACCAATTCCGCTGCCGACATACGCTCGCGGATCGCGAAAGGCTCAACGCGTCGGGCGAAGAGGTCGGTCACGGCCCCGACCGAGCCCCCATGCCGGCGGCCACTTCGTCGCGTTCTTCGCGAGCCAGCAGGGCTGAGGCGGGGACGCTGTGGGGGAATTCGAAGCCACGCTCCAGGGTATGCACCTCCATGTGGTCGAGCTTGAAGGTGTCACGGATGTGCTGCAGGGCGGGTTCACTCTCGAACCCCTTGCAGGAGAAGATGTCGACCCAGGCGAAGCGTCTCCTGGGGAACGTGTGGATGCTGATGTGACTCTCAGCTATGATCACGAAACCGGAAATGCCAGAGTCTTCGGGATTGTCGGCCTCGTAGTCGGTGATGTGTGCCGGCGCGATCCTGGTCATTCCTATCCTCTCGGGATAAGAGTCCAGAAACGCGCGGATGACACTTTTGTCGGCCAATGCTTCAGCCGAACCGCCATAGCCATCGACTGTGATGTGCATTGCCACCTCCCTTCGCAAAACTGCTTAATATTTCCCCCCAGCGACAAGAAAGCCGTCCAGTGAAACGCCTTCGGCGGGCCACCAGCCGGCTTTTGGTATTCTGCTTGTCGGTAGTGAGAGTTTCGGATGCGATTCTAACAGGTCGATCAGAAGGCGATGAAATTCAGGCCGAGAGGGCGTCAGGGCCGTCGGACGACGCGGACGTTGCCAACCGCGAGGACAGCTTCTCCAGGAGCTCGCTGGTCGACCAGCCATCCTCCGGAGCCGCGGCGAGTGCCGCACGGAACGAGACTTCTCCCATGCCCGAGACTTTCAGCGCGGCCAGGCGTTGGAGGGTTCGGTCGCGGACCACGCGGCAACCTGCAGCATCTGTTTCGGGCAGCACGACGAGGAACTGCGACTCGTCCAATCGGCCTGTGAAATCGGGCGCGCGGAAGCCGCTGGACAGCGACATCGCCACCCGACGGAGCAGCTGGTTAGCCGAACCGGCGCCGACACGCTGGCTGTAGGCCAGGAAGCCAGCGACTGCCAGGACCATGGCGCCCGCGTCGTGGCTGTAGCGTCGCGACCTCTCCATCTCGGCCCCGAGTCTGTCGACGACGCTGCGACGATTGCCGACCCAGGTGATGGGGTCGATGCCATTGAGGCGCTGTGCCTCGTCGAAGTCACGCTCGTTGCGGATTGCGATGGCGCCGTGGGCTGCGATCAACTCGAGCTTGGCTCGCTCTGCCGCGGACGGCACGGCCGGCAGGAATACGCAGAGGATGCCGAAGGCCTCGCCATCGACTTCGAGCGGGACGGCGATCGCCCCGCGGATGCCGACGTTCTCGGGCCGGACTATGGTAAGCCCTGTCAGCAGCGAGGTGGGCTCGACGGCCACGACTTCACCGTCCTCGAGGATGCGCTGAGCGGCGCTACCCTCGGCGACGGTCAGCTCCATCTTGTCGGGGTCAAGCTTCAAGTCACGGAGGAGAAGGCGGACGGAATCGCGCTCGACCTGGCCGGCGATCCCGCCCTCGAGCATTAGCGTCCAGCGGTCGAAGAAGAAGGGCAGGGTCCTGGCGCCGGGGAGCGCGCGTTCGACCATCGAGATGATCTCGGAGACGGTCTCGGGGCGACTGCGGGTGTAATGCAGACGCAAGAGCTCGATGACGAACTCGCGTGACGCGGCGTAGTCGTCGCTGCCGCGGGCGATCAGACGCGCCGACTGCTCGCGGATTTGGGTCTCCTCTTCGGGCGTCGCGCGCGGAAGCGCGGGCAACGGCCGGGCGTCGTCGTGCCGGCTCGAGACGAACTTCACTTGCTTGCCCCGCTGTTCTTGCCGAAGCGCACGATGAGGCCGTCCGGGGCCGGCTCCACGGTGGGGGTCTCGTCGAATGAATCCTGGAGCGCGGCAACGATGGGCAGGCTCCCTGGTTCGGCGGTTGTCCAGATCTCCAGCTCGGCCGAGTTGGGGCCGTAGTCGGCGAGACTCATGCCGCTGATCTCTTCGACGCTTTCCAACGCCGAGTGGACCTTTAGCAGGTCAACTGGTCCTTCGGACTTGAACGAGATCGTGTATTTCTGGGCCGACTCCAAATCGGTGTCCTTGGAGCGTTGGAATTCGGGAGGGTTGCTCGCGACCACGCTGAGAGCCGGAGGAATGACCGAAGATGGGCTCGCCAGGGCCGCGATGGGTTCGGCGGCGCGGGCTGCCGGCCGCAAAGGCATGATGGGGGCGAAGGAAGCCGTCGGCGCTGCGCCAGGGCTCAGGTTGTAGCGCGAGAACTCCGCCTGCAGGGCTTCAGCACTCTCAAAGAGCGGCCTCAGCTCGTTCATCGCCTGGGCGAGCAGTTGCATGGCCGCAGAGGCCTGGGCGATGGACTCGCGCATCGCCACAAGCGCCTGTTGCCACTGCTCCGGCAGCTGGTGGCCGGTGCTTTGCTGGTTCACGTGACCCTCCAGGGGACGGGGAGGCGTCAGAGTCTAACGAGGCTTCGCCGCCTATATCAATAGACGGCAGATACGAGGTCAGAGATTAGCCTGCGGGCGTATCCGCCTCGATTCGGGAGGCTCTCAATGAGGCGCGATCAGGACCTTGCAGAGGGACGGGTTCGAGGCGAGGTCGCGAAAAGTAGCTCCGACCTCCTCCAGTGGCCTTGTGGTAGAGATGACCGCGTCGACGTCGATCACGCCGTCGCGCAGGAGCTGGAGTGAGCTCGTAAAGAGGTCGGAGTAGCCCAGAGCCCCCTTAATCGTGTGTTCGTTGACGACCAGCATCAGTGGAGAGATTGGCGCAGGCTCCATACCCACCCCGAGCACGACCATGGTCCCGGCCGGCCTGAGGAGCGAGAGCGCCTGGCCAATCACGAGCGGCAGTCCCGTGCACTCGAAGACGACATCGACACCTAGTGGACCAGCCTCCTTCTGAACGGCGGCGGTGAGGTCTTGCTGGACGGGATCGACGGCTTCCATGGCGCCCAGGCGGAGGGCGAGCTGGCGTCTAAAGGCCGAGGGCTCCGAAGCGATGATCCGTTCGTGTCCGAGGGCTTTGAGGACCTGGATGACCAGGGCGCCGATCGGCCCGCACCCGGTCACGAGCACGGACTGGCCGGCCTCGAGATCAGCCAGGCCCACGCCATGATGGGCCACGGCCAGGGGCTCGGCCAGGGCTCCGTCGCGGGCGGAGACGCCATCGAGCGGAATGGCCGTGCGGGCGTCGACGGCGACACGCTCAGCCAGGGCGCCGCGCATCACGCCCAGCCCGATTGTGGGGGTCTGGTTGCGGCAGAGCATCATCCGGCCGCCGCGGCAGAACTGACACTCTCCGCAGAAGAGAGCGGGTACGACAGCTACGCCTTCCCCCTTACGCGATGGCGGCACGCCCGCGCCGACATCGACGATCTCGCCGGCGAACTCGTGGCCGAGGACAATGCCTTCGGGCGGCACGGGCAGGAGGTCGGACTCGACCATGTGGAGGTCGGAACCGCAGATTCCGCAGTAGTCGACACGGACGAGGACCTGGCCTTCGCCGGGGCTCGCGTCGTCCACGTCCTCGACGCGAAAGTCGCCTTTGCCGTGGAAAACAGCAGCCTTCACTGGGGAAGGATAGTGCCAGGCGAGTGTTCATCCGGGTGCGAGGCGGGAGTCGCGGTCGCTGCTGACGACTTCGCTAGCGCCCTCGGCGCGGCTTTAGCTCATCGTCCCAGAAGTACGGGTCGTCGTACTTGAAAAGGCCCATGTTGTAGATGCCGAGAGTCCAATCGTTTTCGAAGTCGTAGATGATCCAGACGTCACTGTCGGTGTAGAGGTTGAAAATCACCGCGACACCCTCTGGCTGTATCCTCTGGGGCGGATCAAGATGGGGATTAGTTCGCAGGCTAGGGATCGCTCGGTCCAGTAGGACTTTGTCCTCGGCGGATGCCGTTGTGTAGGCCCTTAGTGACTGGCCGTAGTGAAAGGCATCGACGTCGGGCACCGCATCGTATGTTAGTCGCCGGGGAGAGGTCTGGGCTTTATGCCCATTTCCTTCTCAGCCAGTGATTCCAAGACGCCTTGCATGATCTTCTTATTGGCGAGGATTCGGGAAACCCGTCTTTGAGCCTCCGCTTCCTGCTCTAGCCTTTGCCGCAGTTCGGGGGAGATCTTCTGGCCCATGGGCTCCTTCCGGAATTGTTGTCAATGCTCGGGAGAAACATCACCGTATCGCGCTCGGGCTGCCGATGGTACCAATGGTAGCATCGCCCTTGGACGGGGCGTTGGACACTGTGCGCAGTCTCCGGCGCCTAGCGGGGGCCGGCCGACTTGAGCGCGGCGAGGATGTCCCGAGGGTCGGGATGGTCGCCGGTGGAGCCGCTTGAATATAGGGCCCTGCCGCTAGGGCAGCTTGACCTTGGCAACGCGAATCGCCCAACGCCCGGCGCTGGCGCCGGTGCCGAGCTGGTACTCGGAGAAGACCCAGACGGCGTTAGTGTCCGATGGGTCGACGGCGGCGGCCTGGTAGTCGCCCCAGCGCTCGGGGTCGCCGTTGTCCGCGAATATGTGCGGGCCCCGTCCTCGGAAGAGCTGACGCGGCCCCTGGAGCGTATTCAGCGGGTCCGATGACTCGCGTGCCGTGTACCAAGCCGATGGGTTACCGGGGGCGGTGAGAGACGTGGCGCCGGCGCCCGAGCGGCTGAAGGCGACGTAGAGTGTCCCGTTGGCCGAGATCGTCAACCCCGGGTAAAGGATGTGGAAGTCGCGCATGCCGAAGAAGAAGTCCTGGCGGACGACCTCGTCGTTCCCAGCCGTGTTGACCTCGACGAGGTGCATGCAAGATCGAATGGCGTCCTGCGGATGCGGTTTGCATCGGTGGTCGGCGACCACCCAGAGGCGGTTGCCGCGCCAGACGGCGTCGAGGGCCCGCTGGTCGCCGGAATCGAGCCGAGGACTGCCGGCGCCCGGCTGGTGGGCCGTCGGCGGGAAGCTGAAGGAGTTGACGGTCAGGTCTTTAAAGGTGATGGCGACATTGTTAGCGCTGGGTTCACCTGTCACTTTGTAGACGCGCATTTTGTTGCCCTGGTTGTTTGGAGCGAAGCCCGCCATGTAGTGTTTGAGGCTCGAGCTCAACTGATGGGCCGGCTGGATGGTGAAGATGTTCGTAAACGGCCCGAAGAAGGACGCATTAACCTGGTTCCCGGGCAACAGGGCGACCAGGTCATCCTTGTCGAAGGCCCAGACCTCCGCGCCCGTATACGTGTCGTCACCAAAAGTGAAGTCGTTAACGGTGACGATGATCATCTCGTTGCTGATGCCGAGGTGTGGGTAGTCGAGGAAGACGTCCTCAAATGTGACGTTGTAGATAGTCCATGGCTGCAAAGGGTTGGCTGCGCCTGAGACGGCGACGTGGATTACACCCGTATCACCGTCTTCCGAGGCGAAGAGCCCGAACCAGCGGTCTGAGCGGTCGTCGTAGTCGATAACGGGGTCGAAGCCGGCGAAGCCGTTGGCGGTGTCGACCAGGAAGAACGGTTCCAGATCGAACACGCCCACAGCGGGTGTGCCCGTCTTGTCCCAGCAGCGCCCGACGTTGTTGCTGAAGCTGCAAACGTGGTTCGGGCCAACCGCGCCCTGCGTGTCCGGCGGGTCGAAGGTGAAACCGGTCACGTTCGCGTTGTCGTTGTTCGTCAGCCCCTGGAAGTTGACCAGTGGCACCGGCACCGCGCTATTCAGGGTGGGCGCGGCGACGGCAACGTCCGAGTCGGGCTGGTCGCTTCCTGACGACGGGTCCAGCGAGCGTCGCGGAATGCTAATGCGGCCGGTCTCGTCGGACTGGCGCGGCGGCAGGTCGCCCATTCTGACAGTGCCCACGCGTTGGATCTGGTGATCAACGTTAGGAGTTCCGGCGACTGCAGCGTCGCCGAACCAATCGAACGAGGCCTGGCCAGCGAGGGCGAGAAGGCCCGCTGCAAGTAAAGCGACGGGGAGAATCCTGCGTCTGGTCATGGAGAGTTGCCCGCTTTCCGTCCCTGCTCAGGCCTCCGGGGCAGTCGTGCCCGGAGGTGGCCGTCCGTCGCAAACCTAAGGTTCAATGGGGGTTGGGTCAATGGATGCTGAAAGGCTTAACTAGTTGATGGTCGCCGCCCGCAGCGCGGAGAGGATGTCCCGCGGGTCCGGGTGGTCGCCGGCGGAGCCGCTGATATAGCGATAGGGGATCGAGCCGTCGGGCATCACGATCAGGACCCCTCCCTGCTGGAAGGCGTGGCCCATCGTGGTCGTCTGCCGGAAGCCGGCGCGCATTGTCCGCAGACCGCGCATCATCACGGCAGGGCCCAGGGTGGTTGCGACGCCGCTGCGCATCCCCAGCAGTTTGTAGGTCTCCAGGCTCGGGTCGGTGTAGAGTTCGCCATCGAAGCCGGTGTCCTCACGGAACCATGTTGCCTGCTCGGCGCTGCCGTTACCCACAACGACCAGCTGGGCGCCTTCCTTCTCTATCTGCGGTTCGATGGCGCGCAACTGCGCGACCTGCTCCTTGCAGAACATTCAGCCAAAGTGGCGGACGAATACCAGGACGGTCGGCTGCTCAGCGAGGATCTCGCCAAGCGGAACCTTCTCCCCTTTGGGCGAGAGGACGCTTTTGGCGGCCAGCGCGGTGGAAGCTGTCATGGAGCCGCGGCTGTGGCCTCGGCCTCGTGGCGCTCGGTTTCCTCTCCCAGCTCGGAGAGTTCGGGCGCCATCTTCTCGACGCGGCGGTAGACGGTGCCGGCCGTCAGAGCTTCGAGGTAGCGCTTCATCATCAGGCGCAGCATCTGGCGGCGCTTCTCCTTGCCCTCGGTGACGGTGTCGCCCAGGGCGAGGATCATTGCCGTGCGCAGGGCGCCGTCGCGACCGAAGTCGGCCGCGACCATGACTTCCCCGCGCAGCAGCCAGTTTTCGACCTCGGAACGCTTCTCGGGGTGCATCTGCAGGAAGTACCTGAGGTGCTCGCTGCCGTAGGAGATGTGGCGGCGCAAGTCGCGCGCGGTCAGCTCGGCGATCTGGCGGTCAGCCTGGGCCAGGTCGAGGCCCTGGATGGTCTCCATCAAGCCGAGCAGGATCGTCGAACGGATGATATTGATGTAAACCACGAGCTCCGTGAACTTGAAGCTCGCGGCCACGGTGCGGTTGAGGAAGCCCGGCGTCTCGACGCCGAGGTTGCCGCCGTTGGCCAGGGCGCGCTTGCGGAACACCTCGGTGTGGCGGGCGTGGTCGAAGGTCTGGGTGGCGAGGTAGAGCTTGACCTCGTGGTAGCCGTAGGAAATCTCCTTCAGCCAGCGCATGATCCACTGCGATGAGTTGTAGGCCTGCTCCGAGACCCAGGTGTAGATCTGGTCAAGGGCCAGCTCGCGTGTCTCGGAGAGAGGCTCGAGGGTGCCCCAGCGGATGTCGTTGGCGGCCGACCAACGCTCGCGGACGGCCTGCTCGTAGAGGTCGGCCGAGTTCTCGGCCCAGACCTGGTACTTGTCATAGATCGTGTAGGGCGCGGGGAGACCGCGGTCACGCGCGGGGAAGGACCCGCGGGGCGTGTCGTTCTCGTAGGGCCAGTGGTCGGGGGCCCAGCCGTAGGAGCCGTAGTCGGCCTGGCGGAGGAGGAAGCCCTCGGGGCCTATCTTTGGCCGCGGCGGCCGCTCCGTCGGCACCCGCGACCAGCGGAAGTCGAGCGGCGGGACCTGCAGGTTGGTGGGGTCAAACAGCGGGTCGCCCTGCGCTCGCTCGGTCTCACGGACGCTGCCAAGCTCGCTGGTGTCAACGACGACGCCTTCGGCGGACGCCTCCGCTGTTTTCTGCTCGTCCGCCAAGTCAGTGGCTCCCGTTCTTGTGGCCGTTGCCGTTGGTCATGGAGGCTTCAAGGACGGCTCTCATCTGGGGTGCCATGCGCTGGCGGCGGTCGCCGAGGCCAACCACCTCGAGGCGGTTCATGTATTCGGTGATCTGGCGCTTGCGGATGGCGGAGAGCTTGCGGTAGCCCTCTTCCAGGCGGATCTCGTCCTTGCCACCGCCGAGGAGGATAGCCATCGATTCGCCGGTCGGGCCGCCGCCGGTGAGGCCGGCCTGGGTCGAGCCCTGGCCGAGGAGGCCCTCCTGCCGGTCGAGGTAGCTGTGTATCTCTTCGCGGCGCTCCGGCTCCTGCTCGAGGACGTGTTTCATGTGCATGACGCCGAAGGCGACGTGGCGGCTCTCATCCTGCGCGGCCAGGCGGAACATCTTCTTGTCGACTTCGGTCTGGGCGAACATCTCGCCCATGCGGAAGAGCGACTGCACGAAGCCCTCGCCGACGAGGTGGAGGGTGGCGGTCATCTCGGTGAAGTCCTGGGACTGCATGAGGCCGATGGCTCCGTTGCCGGCCTGGAGGAGGCCGACGCCATTGGCCAGGGCACGCTTGCGGAAGACGTCGAGGTGGCGGGCCTCGTCCATGATCTGGGTGGCCAGGAAGAGGCCGACCTCCATGAACTCGGGGGAGATGTTGGCGGCGTACTGGCCTGGGACATCGCCCGCGATGAACTCGACCTGGGTCAGGAAGGTCATCAGCTGGGACATCGCCAGCTCGAGGTCTTCGCCGATCTCGGGCAGCTCGGCCCAGGGCACGTCGACGGCTGAGCTCCACTGGCGGGCGACCGCCTCTTCGTAGAGGAGGCCGGCCGCGGCCGACCACGATGCATTCTTCTCGGCCCAGAGGTTGGAGTAGCGGGGGGAGTCGGGGCGGTGGGTGGCGCCGCGGATGCGGCCTGTGCGGTTGGTCGTTACTTCGGGAATCTCGCCATAGCTACCCTGGTTGATCTCGTCGATGGTGAGGCCACGGCGTCCGGGGACGGCGCGCATGCCCTCCTTGCCGGTGAGGTTTTCGAGCCACGAGAGGTCGAGGTCGTCGGCGTCGGGCTCCCTGCGCAGCATTTCGAGGGTTTCTGGTGAGAGGGCCATTGGTTCACTCCTGTCCCGCTGAGGGCGTGCTGATAGACGTTCCTGTGTCCGCATGGTAAGCGATTGCTTAGCGCAAATCCAAGGCAAATAGCAAGGGAAAAGTCCCAAGTTTGTCACACCTCTGCCCGCCGCCCCTCAACCTCAGCGGTTGCGGACTTGCTTGCCGGATCGGACCAGGACGCCCCCCGACCCCGCCCCAACCTCACCCCCTAGCCCCCTCTCCGCAAGCAGAGAGGGGGGATCGGAGGCGGGATGGGTGAAATTAGCGGTCGTTAGTTGGCCTTAATTTGAGTTATTTGGCGCTATTTGGGCTTGGTTGGCTCGGGCAGATCGGCTTACTTGGGCTTATTTGGCCTTAGCGGGCGCTAGTGGCGCTTAATCCTCCTTATCGGGCATTAGCTGGGAAAGAATTTCGTTTTCGAGGTCTTTTTGGTCGTGGGCGGGGACGAGGGTGCGGACGCGGTCGAACATGTACTGGGTGAGGCGGAAGAGCTGGGACTCGTCGTCGCCGTCGCGGGCGGCGCGCATGTTGATGCGGGAGTCGGCCTCTTCGACGCGGGCCAAAGCCACGATGAGCTTGACCAGGTCGTCCTTGTTGCCAGCCTGGCGGGCGTCGTCGAGGAGGAGGCGGAGATAGGTGGCTTCGTCGCGGAGGCCTGAGCGTTTGGCGGCGCGGGCGAGGGTGCGGAGCTGGGCGTCGTCGAGGCCGTCGCGGTAGAAGTTATCGCGGGCGCGGCCGGCGCGGGCGGGTGTGTGTCGGAAGCGGGGAGTTGTTCGAGCATGGGGCCACCTTTCCGAGGGTTGGCCTGTCATCATAAGAACATATGAGCTTCTTGTCAAACTGTACGCCGTAGAGCGCGGCCACGTGGAGCCGCCTTAACTCCGACGAACGAGTTGCGGCTGGCCACGCGCTCGAGGCTCTATCTTTGTGCACGTGCGTGCCTACTATCACCTCTCGAAGACCGCCTTGGCATCTGGGACGGTCCTGACTCCCGTTGCTTGGGCGCGACAGCCGCAGATTCAAGTCGTGTTACAGGCGTACAAGTTTGGCCCGACTCATGTCCAGAACCTTCAACTCGCCGAGCATCTCATGAACATAAACCTCAACCGAAACGACGGCACGGTGACCAACGGTCTCACGGAGATCGTCTTCGAAACGGTTCGGGACGAGGAATTTGCCACCAGAACTAGCCGCCTGCGCGCCGTATACCTGTTTCCTGATCTCGGAGACGTTAACCCGTTCCGAGAGCGCTATCCCAGTCGTTGGTACACCCTGTACGAGGTTTCAGGCCCGGAGGAGCTAGATGCGCAGCGCCTGGACATGAAGGTGCTAGACGCCGCGGTGCATTCTGCGACTTGGGAAAAGCCCATGGTCACTCAGATAGAAGGGCTGAGAGGTTTCGCCCGGCAGTACTGGCAGGGCGAACCGAATAACGCCGAGCCGCCGGTGTGGGAGATCCTCACCAAAATGCCCGTCACGGTTGTGCGCCAGCTCTAGAGCTCAGCTTGATGAGGCCATGAGACGGCAAGCCAGGGCCTGCTCGGCGCTATCGGCAGGCCCCGACGTTATGGACGGCGCTGCACTCCCCGGGCTCGATGTCGTCGGCGGAGGTTATCGGGGGCTGTCCACCGCTGCCTTGACCGGCCCGTGACTGGCCATCGCAGGCGTCGATGTTGTGGATCATGTGGCACTCGTCTTCCGCGATCCCTTCGTCGGAACGGATAGGCCTCTGCCCTTCGCAGGCGTCGATGTTGTGAATCAGGTTGCACTCGTCTTCCGGGATTCCTTCGTCTGAACGAATGGGTTCCTGCTCGGAACCGCCGGCCCCGGCAGAAGTTCCTCCGCCGTCATCGTCGTCAGCCAGCGCAAAGCTTAGGGCGGCGACGCCGACCAGGATGCCCAGCACTGCTGCCGCCGGAATGAGAAAACGTCGCATGTGAAGCCCCCTGCTGGTGTGTAGTTGGCCTCAGAACGTCGGATTGTCGCAGATTGTTCCTGTAGTCCTGCTAGCTAGCCTTCCCAACAAACTGCTCGGGGTTTTGATCGAACTGCCGCTTACAGCCGGCAGCGCAGAAGTAGTAGGTCTTTCCCTGATACTCCGAGCTGGCTGGCGCAGCTTTTGGGTCGACGTCCATGCCGCAAACGGGATCCTTTTCCATGGATTCCTCCTGTTCTTACGTCGGGTCCTCCCCAATCAGCCTAACTACCAGGATTTGATCACCGTCCCGCGATGGCCCTCCAGGCAGGTGCTCCTCGTCCCGATGTGAACCTGCGGAGATCGCGATTACGGCCAAGATGACGATGGCGAGCAGGGCAACGAGAGCGGCACCCGGCAGCCACGGCGTTTTCGCTTCCATGGGGTTACTAGTTTACTCCTCCACTGTCAGCGTGCCTTCCATTCCGGCCTCCCGGTGCCCATCAACAGTGCAATAGAAGGTGTAACTGCCAGCCTCTGTGGGTGTAAAGGACAGCACTGCTGACTCACCAGCCTCGGCGGCGACGTGCAGGTCATACTCACCCTCCCGTTCTTCCTCGGTCGCCCCGCCGTGCTCGGCCTGGGTTGCTTCGGCCTGGGTGGGTTCGTGCCCCGCACCCTCGACCGATACGTCTTCGAGTGTAATCTCCTCAATTGTCCAATCATGGAGGGTACTGCCCTCGCCGTTATCCAGGGTCAGCGACACTCGCGATCCGGCGGTCGCTTCGAGCACAGCGGGCTGGAACGAGAGACCGTCACCTTCGCTGGTGGAAACAGTTAGTTCGCTTGCGTCTCCGCCATGCTCCTCGTCCCCGACCGCTGGCCCTTCGTCGTCGTCGTCACCACCGCACCCACTTGCAGCCACGATCGCTAACCCAGCCATGATCAGTGCCATAAGCGCCCACATTCTGCCTCCTTTACCGTCTCTACGCGCTGATACGTTTGGTCAGGTTAGTGGGGGCGCCTGCCAGCCGCGAATCCCGGACCGTGCTACTGCTGTCCGCAGCCAGGCACGCGCCACAACTCGCGGACGGAGTGCCGGTAACCCTCGAACCAGACTTCCGCTTCAAGCTCAAGGCGACCCTGGAATTCTTCTCCGAGCTCGCCCTCGAAAGGCGCCCCAAAGTCCAGCAGGAAGCGTTTGGTTTCGCCGGGGTGGATGGTGTCATGGGTGGGTGCCGGCCAGACGAAGAGGATCATAGCCACGTCGTCCGGGCGCCCCGACCTCTCATCCAGGTAAAGGTGGAAGTCGTTGTGGATATTGAGCGTCTGCCGGCCCTGGTTCGTGATGCGGAAGATGACGTCGATCCCGCCGTCCGGGCGGCAACTGACGTTGGCCTGCAGATCAACCGGGGGTGCGTCGTGGGCATTGGCTGTGCCAAGACCCCATAGGGCGGCGCTCACCGATGCGAGCAGGCCCAGCGCGAACGCCAGCCAAGTTTTTTTGAACACTTTGCTCCCTCCCTTAGCGTGAGTACCCCGTCAGGACGTTGGCGCTGGCAGGAAAGTTCCCATAGCGGCGGCTCGGATTACTTCGGCAATCGGCCCGGGGTTTCGGACCAAGGCCAGGTGGTCGCCCGGGATTTCCTCGATAGCCAGTCTGCCTGCCAGGGCGTTTTCAATGACGGCGCGCGGGACGGTGAGATCGGCGCTGCCGTAGAGGACGCGCAACGGCTGCTTGACTTCTCTAATGAGCGCGGCGCCGCGGCCACTGAGTATTACCTCCTCCATGCTCCTGGAGTACGACGGGTGGGTGTGGTCGACGCTGGCCCGGGCTATGTCCGGCGGAAGGTCTCTGGCGAAGAGGGGCGCCAACCAGCGGGTTACCGGGCGCAGATGGCAGATGGCCCGGCAGACCATGAGTCCCAGTCGCGGGCTGCGCACGAAGAGACGCTCGAGGTAGGGGCTCTCTCTCATTGCGGTGACCGCCTGGGCCCGCGACTCGAAAAGGGCAGGGGCAACAAGGACTCCAGATCCGATCTCCGGATGCCGCCTGAGAACTTCCAGGGCAATGACGCCGCCCATCGAGTGACCGACCACGCAGGACGGGCTAAACCGCTTTACCAGCGGCTCCAGGGCGTCGGCGTGGGCGGCCAGGTCATACGGCGAGTCCGGCTTGGGCGAATCACCGAAGCCGAGGAGGTCGGGCGCCACTGCTGTGAGGCCATCGAGGAGTGGGGCGACCCGAGACCAGATCGCAGCCGAGCCGGTCATCCCGTGGAGGAGGAGGATGGCAGGACCTGTGCCCCAGCGGGTGAATGCCAGCTCACCCTGGTCTGATTTCTCAAGCACTGGCGGGGGCAGGCTTTGTGCCCGCCGCGGCGGGCCGGTCCGCAGGACCGCTGCTCGCGGCCCCAGTCATCTCGCCGGCGACCCGGCGCAGCAGGACAGCGTTCACGGCGACCACGATGGAGGAGAACGACATGAGGAGAGCTGACCACTCTGGGCGCAGGACGATGCCCAGGAGTGCGTAGAGGGCGCCGGCAGCAACCGGAATCGCCAGCAGGTTGTAGATGCTCGCCCAGAACAGGTTCTGTTTCATCTTGCGGACCGTGGCCTTGCTGAGCTTGATGGCGTTGAGCACGTCGAAGGGGTCGCTCTTCATCAAGACTACCTTCGCGGTCTCGATGGCGACGTCGGTGCCGGCGCCGATGGCGATACCGACGTCGGCCTGTGCCAGTGCGGGTGCGTCGTTGATGCCATCGCCAACCATGGCCACCACCTTGCCCTCCTCCTGGAGCTGCCGTACGTAGTTGGCCTTGTCCTCTGGCATGACCTCCGCATACACCCGCTTGATGCCGAGGGCTGAGGCGACCTGCTCGGCGGTGGCCTTGTTGTCGCCGGTGATCATGGCAATCTCGATGTTTATCTCGTTGAAGCGGCTGACGAGCTCAGCGGACGAGGCTCGAGGCGCGTCCGCGGCCGCGATCACGCCGGCAGCCTTGCCATCGATTGCCACCAGCATCAGCGTCCTCGCTTCGGACAGCAGGAGCTCGACTTCGGTCTCGAGACTGGAGAAGTCAACGTTGCGCTGGGCCATCAAGCGACGGGTGCCGACGAGCACCTCGCGGCCTTCAACGCTGGCGCTGACACCAAGCCCGGCGAGCGACTGGAACTCTCCCGCGTCAGGCACCTGTCCTATTCCAGCCTGCGCGGCGTACTCGGTCAGAGCCGCGCTAAGCGGGTGCCCTGAGCCGCCCTCGGCGGCGGCCGCCAGGCGGAGAAGCTCTGAGTCGTCCATACCCTGCGCCGCGACAACATCGGTGACGCGGGGCCGGCCCTCGGTCAGAGTGCCGGTCTTGTCCATCAGCACGGCGTCGACGGCAGCGATACGTTCGAGCGTCGCGGCGTCCTTGATCAGGATGTTGCGCCGGGCGCCGAGCCCCGTCGCCACGGCGACCGCCGTCGGCGTCGCGAGGCCCAGGGCATCGGGGCAGGCGATGACGACAGCTGAGATGGCGAAGGTGAGCGAGGTGATGAAGTCCTCGCCGACCAGGACAAACCAAACGAAGAAGGTAACGAGCCCCACCGAGATGGCGAGGACGACCAGATAGGCGGCGGCGCGGTCGGCGAGGCGCTGGCCCGGCGCTTTCGAGCTCTGGGCGGCTTCGACGAGGCGAACGATCTGTCCGAGCGTGGTCTCGGAGCCGACGCGGGTCGCGCGGTAGCGGATACTCCCCGAGCCGTTGATGGAGCCGGCGACGACGGGGTCGCCAGGAGCCTTCTCGACGGGGATGGATTCGCCAGTGACGAGCGATTCGTCGATGGCGGTCTCGCCCTCCAGCACTTCGCCGTCGACGGCGACGCGGTCGCCGGAGCGCAGGATTATGACGTCGCCAACCACGATCTCGGCAGTTGGGAGCGAGGTCTCCTGGCCCTCGCGGACGATGGTTGCGCGCTGGGGGACCAGCTCGAGCAGGGCGCGAAGTGACTCGGAGGTCCCCTTGCGGGAGCGCATCTCGAGCCAGTGTCCGAAGAGCACGAAAGTCACCAGCATCGCTGCCGCCTCGAAGAAAATATCTTCTTCGCCTGCCACGAGCAAGAAGACGCTGGCGCCGTAGGCAGCCAGCACGCCGGTGGCGATAAGGACAGACATGTTGAGCTGGCGGGCGAGCAGTGAGTAGTACGTGCCTGAGAGGAAGATCCAGCCAGCCCACCAGACAACGGGAGTGGAAAGGATGAACATCGTCCAGTTCTTGCTGATCGGTGAAGGCAGGTCGATGCCGAAGAAGTCCTCGCCGATCGGGGAGTAAAGGACCGTCGGGACTGTAAGGACGAGGGAGACCAGGAAGCGGGTGAGCATGTCGCGCTCCATCGCTTTGGCCATGGTCGGGTCAGACATCATGGCGGCGTGATCGTGGTGGCCGCCGTCCTTTTTGGCGTGGTCCATCCCTGCGTGGTCCACGTCACCGCCATCGGTCAGTTTCGCGTCGGCTTGCTGGAGGTGGGCGTACTCGAACTGCTTGGCCTCCATGGCGCAGCCGCAGTTCACTGCCAGGTGGTCGGCGGAGCAACCGCTGCAGCCGGGGCGGCATTGGGGGCAGGCTGCAGGTTGCTGGGTTTGGGTCATCATGCTCATTGTTCCTACCCACCCCAGGGGGGTTGGGTAAGGATATGGTAGAGGAGGCAGCGAGTGGGGCCGTGATGGATATCATGCACTACCCGACGCTGTGACCGCGTTGTGGCCGTCGGAGCGGAAGCGCAAAACGGCGTTAGGCCACAGCCCCGGACTACGGCCGGGTTCCGGGTGTAGTCAGCAGCGAGAACCCGGCGCGGGGCGGCAACGTAGCACCCGTAAATGCCCCGCGTTCAATCACCGAGGAGGCACTGTGATTCACAAGCGATGGTTCTACCTGTTCTTCGGCCTGCTCGCCCTGGCATCGCTCTCGCTGGCTGCGGCCTGCGGCGACGACGATGACGATGGCGGTGAAGCCGAGGAGACCGAGGAAGCCGAGGAGGAGGGCGATGACGCCGAGGCGCCGGAGGGAGACGATGACTCCGCCGGGGGAAGCGTCGAGATCGACATCGAGGCCCTGAACGAGTCCGGCGTCAGCGGCACGGCGACGCTGACCGACAACGGCGACGGCACGACCAACGTCGTGCTCACTATCGAGGGCGACGACCAGGCGACACCACACCCGGCCCACATCCACAACGCCGGCGCGGAGTGCCTCGAGGCCGCTGATATCATCGCCGACCTGACTCCCGTCGAGGGCGGGAGCTCAGAGACGGATGTTGACTTTGCCCTGGCCGACATCCAGGCCAGCGCCCACGTCGTGATCATCCACGAGTCGGTAGAGAACATCGGCAACTACATCGGCTGCGCGGAGATTCCGACCGCCTAGACCAACCAGTTGACGAGATAATCAGAGGGCCGGACCCACACGGGTTCGGCCCTCACTTTTTCTATTCCGGGAGGCACGACATGGCCAGGTTGCTGACATCGCTGCTCATCATGACCTTCTTTGCGCTGGGGCTCGCTGCCTGCGGCGGCGACGATGACGAAGACTCCGCCGAGCCAACGGCGGAGGCGGAGGACGCCGGCGATCCGGAGGTTTCCGGCCCCGCCGTCGAGGTCGCCGACTTCGAGTTCCTCCCCGTGGACCTCGAAGTCAGCGTGGGCGAGACGGTGACCTGGACGAGCACCGGCGAAAGCGTCCACACGGTCACAGCTGACGACGAGACCTTCGACTCCGAGGATCTGGGGACAGGTGACCGCTTCGAGCGTGTCTTCGATTCGCCGGGGACCTATTCCTATATCTGCATCTATCACGCTCCGCAAATGGCGGGGACGATCACGGTCGTCGAGTAGCCTGCTCCACGCGGTGGACCTCTGACTTGGCCGGGTGTCTACGCCAGCGCTTCGCCGGTGTGGCACGGCGCATAGCTGCCGACAATTACCCTGACGGCTTATGAAACGACTTTGCTTCATCGGAAGCGGGCGGACCCTTCCATGCCAGCTGGTGCTGGCCGCCTTTCTGGCTCTTGCCCTCGCCGCCTGCGGCGGTGGCGACGACGACGAAGTCGCCATAAGCGGTACCGAGGTCCCGGGCGGCACTGGCGCAACCGTTGAGGTCGAGATCGAGCCGGCGCCTGAATCCGAATCTGGCGTCAGCGGCATCGCCAGCGTCATCGACTCCGCGGAAGAGGACACTACCATCCTGCTGGAGCTTGACGAACTAACTCTTCAACCCGTCGCCAATCTCCACCTCGCCGGCGAGGACTGCCTGACACCGGGAGCGTTGGTCGCCGAGCTGGAGACCTTTGAGGACGGCGTATCGGAGACAACGATCCTCGATCTGCGCTACGCCGACCTACGAGCGGCCGAGCACGTCGTGGTCATCGGCGAGTCCGAGGACAGTCCCGAGAATATCGTGGCCTGCGCCGAGATCCCCAAAGATTAACCTGGCGGCTGGCGTGATGCCCTCCCTGGCAAGTAGAGGCCCAGGGTGACGTCGAAACGTGCACAGCTAAGACCAGGCAAATCCCTAGTACAGCAGACTTCGCTCGTCTCTTTGAACCCGCGTCCCTAGAGGTCTTCGGCCACGCAGTCGGCGGCCGTCAGGTCCGGGCGCAGGACCAGGAAGACCGGGAAGCGAAGCTTGCCCTCCCGCGTCCACTGGCTGAAGCGCACGCGGCAGACCAGCTCGGGCCGGCACCAGTGGATGAACTTCTGCATCTCGGGAGGCTCGACGAAGGGGCACTCCGAGGTGTGCTGCTCGCTCAGGAAGTCGAAGATCAGGCCGGCCTCGCCCAGCGTGAAGGGGCCGCTGACGTTACCGACGTGACGCAGGTTCCCCTCGCGGTCGTAGGCGCCGATCAGCAGCTCTGAGAAGGGCTCCCGGCGGCCCTGGACGCGCGGCGAGCGGCGGCCGGGGCGCAGGGGGCCACCAAAGGTGTAGCCGCCGATTACGAAGTCGCCGGCCTCCAGGATGCGCAGCTCCTGCCAGTCGTCCGAGCGCTCGCCCGCTCGGTACTCGCTCTCTTTCCACTTGGCGATGATGCCCTCGAGCTTGTGCTCCAGCGCCGCCTCGTAGAACGCCACGCCCTCGCCGTCGATGAAGTCGCTGACCTGCACGGCCTCGGAGGGGATGACCAGCGAGTTGAGGACGTCCTTGCGATGCCACAACCGACGGTTCATCAGGTTGCGGCCGCCGGCGAGCAGCATGTCATAGACCTGGTAGCAGAGGCCGCCGCCCTGGGCGTCCGGTACCTCCGGGGGCGGCTTCATGCCGAAAGCCTTGAAGCGCTCGCGCAGGACGTCGAAGCTCGGGTAGCCCTCTTTGCCCACGGCGACGATCTCGCCGTCGAGCACCGCGGTGCTCCCCTTGACCTGGTCGGGCAGCGAGTGCAGCTCCGGATACCACTCGGTGATGTCGCGGCCGTTGGCGCCGATCAGGGTCAACGAGTGGCCTTCGATGAAGGCCAGGGCACGCACGCCTCCCCACTTCAGCTCGAAGATGTGCTCGTCGGAGTCGAAGGGCTGATCGATCAGCGCCGGCTGCATCGGGCGCAGGAGGCCCGCTTTGGCGGAGCGGGCGAGGGCCAGGGCGGAGACGGCGGGGGGCGCCTTGCTGATCGTCATCCTGTTCTCAGGATCACCCTCCGTCGGTCAGGCAACGCGTCCCGTCTCCACATAGTATCCCCCTCTCCCGGCCGGCAGAGGGGGCAAGGGGGAGAGGTCGTGGATGTATCGGGGATCATCCGGCCTTGCGGGCGCGCTCCCCCTTGCGCGGCGCCGCCTTCTTGGCCGCGGGCTCTTCGTCGGTGGCGGCTGCGGCTTTCTGGCCGTCCTTGTTGGATTTCGCGGCGTCGATGCTGGCGCGCAGGGCGCTCATCAGGTCGGTGACCTTGCCGGGCGCCGGGGCAGGCTTCTTGATCTGCTTGCCCTGGGCCTTGGCCTCGATGACCTCCATCAGGGCCTCGCGGTACTCGTCCTTGTACTTCTCGGGCTCGAATGGGCCGCTGAGCATGTCGACCAGCGAGGTCGCCATGTCGAGCTCTCGGTCGGAAATCTTGGTGCTGGCAGTGGGAATAGCCAGCTCCTCGGCCGAGCGGATCTCGTCCGGGTAGTACATCGTCTCCATGACGATCACGCCCTCCTCGCCGACGCGCAGGGTGGCGAGCTGCTCCTTCTGCCGCAGGGCCACCTTGGCGATCGCCACGCGGCCCGTCTTCTGCAGCGCCTCGCGCAGCAGGGCGTAGGGCTTGGTGGCGATCTCCTCGGGCTCCACGTAGTAGGTGGAGTCGTAGTAGATGGGGTCAATCTCGGCGGCCTCCACGAAGTCACTGATGTCGACGGTGTGGGTGGTGGCTATGGGAACTTTGTCGAAGTCCTCCTCCTCCATGACGACGAACTCGTCGGGGGCTACCTCGTAGCCGCGGACGACGTCGTTCCAGGGGACAACCTCATCATCGGTGGGGCAATAGCGCTGCTGCTTGATCCGCGAGTGGCACTTCTCGTGGAGAAGGTGGAAGCGGACATCTTTCTCGCTGGTGGCGGTGTAGAGGCGGATGGGGATGGTGACCAGCCCGAAGCTGATCGCACCTTTCCACATTGAGCGGGGCATGATGTCCTCCTGGTACCTCCGCGTACGGGCGAAGAGAACTGTGATTCAAGGGGATTGTACGAGATTCCGCCTCGCGGCATTCAATTGTCCATCACGCACCAAGCCACCCCGCCGCCCCCGACCTCACCCTGCCCTCCCCTTGCCAGGGGGAGGGTTCTGGGCCCGGGGCGCCCTTCTGGCGCCCGCGTTTGTGTGGCGCTGCCGCTGACATTTGGTGACCCACGCTTCCTCTGGGCGTAGCCTTGGCGCGTGGCTGGGCGCATTCTCTTCATCCCTACGGCCATCCTCTCGCCGGCAAGCTGCGAGCACGTGCCGGCCGTCCACGCCCTGCTGGCGCAGCTTCGCCGCTCCTACGAGGTCGAGGTCTACCACTGGCCCTCCGTAGAAGGCGCCCTGCGCGACCTCACCGTCGAGGGAGTTGTGGGCGATATCAGATCTCGCCTGACGCCCGGGGTGCCACGTTGTCTGCGCCTTCTCGATCGCTGACATCGGCATCCTGGCCTGCGCCGGGCAGGATGACGTGGCAACGTTCATCGCCGAGGGCTTTGGCCTCCCCAACGCCACGCTGCGCAGCATCGGCAGGGCCGAGCTGGCCGACGTTGACGAGGGTATGGAGGCCGCGCCCCTCTCGCAGCTGTTCCGCTCTGTGATGCAGGGCGCGCCGGGCGAGGAAGTGCGCCGTGTGACAGCCCTGATCGAGGCCCGGCTTGACCGCTTGATCTTCGACCACATCAGGCGCGTTTGGGACGACTTCGACCTCTCCATCGCCGACCCGCGAATCACAGTCCCGACCCTCTACCTGGAGCCCGAGGCCGCGCTACTCAACTACTCCGGCATGTCCGAGGCTTTCCTGCACTTCGCCCCGCAGGCGCGAATCGAGACGCTGCAGCTCTGGCCGGCGCGCCTGCACGACCCCGCGGCCGGCTACGAGCTAGCGGGGAAGACACTGTCCTTCCTGGCCGAACACGAAGCCTCGGCCAAAGCATAGGCTCCTATCGGAGCCGCTATCATCGTCACGCGATGACGACGACAAACCGGCCCTCGATCGACGACCTGAAGAAGAAGCAAACCGACTTCGGAAGGCACAAGCCCCTGGAGGAACTGTTGGCCGAGCAAGGCGTTAAGCCCTTGGGGTCGATGGATGAGTTGGTTATTCCAGATCTCGTCGGGGAGGATCCCGAAGAGCTACTCCAGGTTCCCAGGGACATCCGCGCTAATCGGTGAACCTGGGAGCCGATAGGGTTCTGGTCGATACGAATGTCGTCGTCTACTCCTTGGTGGGCAGTCCCCTTGCCGAGCGGTTCGCGAGCTATCTCGTAGGGTCGTCCCTTCTGGTCTCCTTCCAGACAGTCGGTGAGTTATACGCAATTGCTATGCGGCGCGGCTGGGCGGATCGCCGGTGGCTGAGGCTCGAATCGCATTTGGCCCGGTTCCTGGTCGTCTATCCCAGCGCAGAAATTGTCCACGCCTGGGCGCGAGTGATGTCTTCGCAGTTGAGGCTAGGGCAGCCAGTTCAAGCCAAGGATGCCTGGCTTGCTGCTACAGCCCTCGTCTACGACCGCCCTGTCGTTACCAACCACCGCCGGGACTTTGAACGCATTGAGGGCGTAAGGCTTCTTCCGGCCTCCTGATCGTTTCCGCCGACAAGAGCTTTGGGCAACTCCGCCCTCTTTACCATTAGAGCGATGCCGCGCACCAGGAAGGCCGACCCCCTCAAGGAGTACCAGAGCAAGCGCAACTTCGAGCGCACCCCGGAGCCCGCCAAGGGCCCGCCCAAGGCCGGCGGCAAAGACCTCGTCTTCGTCATCCAGAAGCACGACGCCACACGCCTGCACTACGACGTCCGCCTTGAGTTCCACGAGGCGATGGTCTCCTGGGCGGTCCCCAAGGGACCCAGCTACAACCCCGCGGACAAGCGCATGGCCGTCCACGTCGAGGACCACCCGATCAGCTACAACACCTTCGAGGGTGTCATCCCCGGCGGCAACTATGGCGCCGGCGAGGTCATCGTCTGGGACGCCGGCACCCACTCGCCCGACGAGGACGGCGAAACCTCCTGGGGCAACCGCGCGGAGGCCGACCGCCGCATGGAGGAGGGCTACCGCCGCGGCAAGATATCCGTCTTCTTCCGTGGCCAGAAGCTGAAGGGCTCATGGACGCTGGTGCGCACCGGCCGTCAGGGCGGCAAGGACAAGAACAAAGACTGGCTGATGATCAAGCACCGCGACGAGTATGCCGACCCCAATCGCGAAGTGACCCTCGAGGACTGGTCGGTGCAATCAGGCCTGACGCTGGCCGACATCAAGGCCGGCAAAGTCCCCCCGCCCTACAGCCCGGCCGCCTCAGCTGGCAACGGCCGCGCCGGCGCGGGCCGCGAGGAAGGCCCGGCGCCCGGCGCCAAACGAGCCCCCTTTCCTGCGCCGAAGCTGCGGCCGATGCTGGCCCAGACCTCAGCCACGCCCTTCAACAAGGAGGGCTGGCTGCACGAACCGAAGCTCGACGGCATCCGTGTCCTCGTCTATGTGCGCGGCGGGACTGCGCAGATGTTCTCGCGCAACCTCAACGAGCTGACCCGCCAATACCCTTTGCTGGCCTCGGAGATACCGAAACGGGCTCAAGGCGAGGTCGTGCTCGACGGCGAGATCGTCGCCCTCGACGAGAACGGCCGCCCCAGCTTCCAGCGCCTCCAGCAACGCATGAACCTATCGCGGGCTGCCGACATCGAGCGCATGGAGAAGGAGATCCCGGTCGGCATCGTCCTCTTCGACATCGTCCACCGCGACGGCTGGGACCTCAGCCGCGTGCCGCTTAACATCCGTCGCTCGCTGCTCTGGCAGGCGGTCGACCAATCGGGGAGGGTGGGCATCAGTGAAGCCTCGGACGATGGCATCGCCCTCTACAACCTCGTGGCCCCGCTGGGCTTCGAGGGCGTCGTCGCCAAGCGCAAGGACTCCCTCTATGAGTTCGGCGCGCGCTCCTCCTACTGGCTGAAGATCAAGGCCTTCAAGAGCGCCGAGATGGTCATCGTCGGCTACACCGAGGGCCAGGGCAACCGCTACAACAGCCTCGGCTCGCTGCTCCTCGGCTATTACGACGACGAGGGCCGCCTGACCTGGGCCGGCAACGCCGGCTCCGGCTTCGACGACCGCGCCGGCGACAAAGACCTGACGGCGATGAAGAAGCGCCTCGACGCCATCGAGGTCGACAAGGCGCCGCTGGACGTCAAGCCGGACTTCAGCCGCAACCGCCAGCCCTGGAACCGCGGCAAGGGCAAGGAGAAGATCCACTGGGTCGAGCCGCGCTATGTGGCCGAGATCAAGTACGCCGAGTGGACGGAGGGCGGCAACCTGAGGGCGCCGGTCTTCCTGCGTTTGCGGCCGGACATCGACCCTAAGGACGTCCGCCGCGGCGAGGATCGCCTGATCGTCCCGGCAGCCGCCCCCGAGTCCGCCGTAGGGACGAGGCTTGCCTCGTCCTCCCCGTCTCACTCATCAGCCCTCACGGGCAGCGCGGGCTCACGCTCCAACCCCGACATCGAAGAGGTCCTCGTCCAGCTCGAATCCACAAAGCAAAGCACGACGCTCCACGTCGCCGGCGAGCGAATCGCGGTAAGCAACCTCGACAAGGAGTTCTGGCCCGCCACCCCAGACCATCGCCCCTACACCAAGCGCGACCTGATCCGCTTCTACACCCGCATCTCGCCCTGGATCCTCCCCCACATGAAGGATCGGCCCAACACCCTCGTCCGCTATCCCAATGGCATCAACGGCTCCTTCTTCTACCAGAAGCACATGGAGAAGTTCCCGCCCTTCGTCGAGACATTGCGCCTCTGGTCCTCGCACGCCGAGGGCGACCAGGAATACCTGATGGTCAACAACCTGCCGACGCTGATCTGGCTGGCCCAGATCGGCGACATCGAGATGCACCCCTGGCTGGCCCGCTACACGCAGGAGCTCGACGCCCAACATGCCTCTATGACGGCGACCGGCAGCGAAGAGCAGATAGAAAGCAGTGTTCTCAACTATCCCGATTTCCTCCTCGTCGACCTCGACCCCTACATCTACAAGGGCACCGAGAAGAAAGGCGCCGAGCCCGAGTACAACCTGATCGCCTTCCGCAAGGCGGTCGAGGTAGCCTTCTGGGCGCGGGAGCTACTGGATGCCATCGGCCTCAAGGCGTTCCTCAAGACGACGGGCAAGACCGGCCTGCACCTCTTCGTGCCGATCCGCCGTGACTACACCTATGACCAGATCCGCGAGGCGGCCGGCACCATTGGCCGCTACCTGATGCAGGAACACGAGGACGACATCACGATGGAGTGGGCGACGAAGAAGCGCACCGGCAAGATCTTCTGGGACCACAACATGAACACCCGCGGCAAGAATCTAGCCTCGGTCTACTCGGCCCGCCCCAACCCTGAAGCCAGCGTCTCGATCCCCGTGCGCTGGGAGGAGCTTCAGGACATCGACCCGGTCAGCTACACCATCGAGTCCGTCTTCGCCCGCCTGGAGCAGGTGGGCGACCTCTGGGAGGGCATCCTCGAGGAGAAGCAAGACCTGACGAAAGTGATCGCAGCCGCTGACCGCCCCGGTGGTGCCAATGCGAACTAATTCGTGTGGTAAACCTGCCGATTGTTAAATCCCAAGGTGACAAAAGTTCTGGCCTCTAGCGCAGTGGGGGCTAGGCTTTGATAACATTCCACTCTCGGGCATACTATGGAACCGCCGCCGGCTCTGGTGGCGTAACATAAGGACGGCGGGGGACTGCAAACGGAGGAGGAACTCTTGGAAGTCACGGTCACAGTGAATGGTCAACAGGTAATCATGGAGTTGTCAGATGAGGCATATCAGGCCCTTCAACGAATCGCCGAGCGGCGTCGCAAGACCATAGGCGAGGTTATCGCAGAGGGTCTTCGACTTGAGCAGATGCTCGATCAGGGCGACCTGGTCGTTCGGGATCAGGACAAATTCCGAGAGCTAGCCGCCGTATAGGCATTCGCCTTGGCAGACCAACCCCCTGATAGTGCCGCAGACCAGACTCCTGGCCGCCCGGAGCAGGTTTCAATCGACCTGTCCGAGCCCTTAGTTCTCCGTGGTACCGCCGGCCGGCTTCGCGAACGTACCGCGTCGATTCTGGCAATAGCGCTCCTCCTCACGCTCGCATCGACTATTGGGGCGACGTTTGCATTCGCCTTCGTTAAGGACGTGGAAGGCGCGGTGGAGTTGGCCCAGATACTAATCCCCGCACTCACGACTCTCGTCGGGACTGTGCTCGGCTATTACTACGCGACAGAGCGTGCGAGGCGCGACAGCTAAGCCATGCCTTAGGCCCGGGTAGGGCGCCCGTCTCGGACTGCCCCCTGGGCAGGTTCCCGTGTGCGAGTGGTCGTTGGTGTGGCGGACGCGCGGCCCGGCGGAAAGACACGTCCAGCGCGCCCACCGATGTGTGGTCGACGCGGAAGGCTCTGTCACCCCACCCTCCGCACCAGCCAGTACTCCAGGCTGTCGGAGACGGCTAGCCACGAGGTCTCGATGATGTTGGGCGAGCAGCCGACGTGTACCACCACGCCGCTTGCGGGCCTGACCCACGGCGGCTCCCGCTCGAGTGTGCAGATGTGCGGTAAAGCGCGTGTCGCCGTCCCGCAGTATTCGCTATACTTCGAAGTAGCCACAGATCACACAAGCTTGTAGGGAGTGCAGAAATGAGTAATGACACGGAAGTTGTGGCACCAGAGAAGATGCCCGAACAACGTAGAAAGCAAGTGAGTCAGTCCGATGTGCCGAGTTACTCTCTCACTGAAGCGCTGCGGGTGCCCCAGGCAATCGTCGATAACTACGCTAAGCAACCCACCTCGCCTCTTGATATAGCTAAGGCGCTAAACATGTCACCCACTTCGGGAGGTTTCCGCATGCTTGTAGGCGCCTCTGCTGCGTACGGCCTTACGGCGGGGAGCGCATGGGCGAGCGCCATTTCGTTGGAAGACATCGGTGCACGCGCTATCGCTCCGATGCTGGAGGGTGATGACATCTCGGCGAGGCGCGAGGCCGTGCTTAAACCGCGGGTATATCGAGAATTTCTGACGAAGTACAACAACGCGAAGCTCCCTCCGGAGAACATCGCGCTCAATGTCCTCGAGCAACTTGGGGTTCCACGTACAGGTTGCCTGCGGGCGCTTCGCCAGATGCTAGAAGACGTAAGGGCGCTTGGTCTTTTAGACGAAATTAAGGATCAGCAGTACGTCCGGCTTTCGCCGGCCAGGACCTCACCCACGATCCCGCCCGCGGATCCTCTGGACACGCCGCAGGATGAATCCGCGATTCATCAGGTTGGGCTCGATGGGCCCGTTGGGCGAGACGCAAAAAGGATTAAGCGCGTCTTTGTCACGCATGGCAGTAACAAAGACATCGTGACGCAGATTAAAGAGCTACTCACTTTTGGCAACTATGATCCTGTCGTTTCTGTCGAGACTGAAACCTTGGCGAAACCCGTCCCGGAGAAGGTCCTGCAGGAGATGCGCTCCTGCCAAGCGGGGATCGTTCATGTCGGCACCGAACTCAGAGTCATCGATCAAGGGGGCGAGGAGCACGTGATGCTCAACCCCAATGTTCTGATTGAGATCGGCGCTGCGATGGCTCTATATGAGGGTCGGTTTATCTTGCTGGTCGAAAAGGGCGTTGAGGTACCTTCGAACCTTCAGGGTCTTTACCAAGTGCGATATGAGGGCGAAAGCTTGGACTACGAGGCGACCATGAAACTATTGAAGGCATTCAACGAGTTCACCAAGGAGTAAAGAGCCGCAGCAGCGGCTCACCGTCCAACACCCTCCAGCCGGCGCACAAGCCAGTACTCCAGGCTGTCGGAGAGGGCTAGCCACGAGGCCTCGATGATGTTGGGCGAGCAGCCGACCGTCGTCCAGGCCCGCTCGCCGTCGCTCGATTCCAGCATGACGCGGGTCGTGGCGCCGGTGCCCCCACCGCTGTCGATGATGCGCACCTTGTAGTCGATGAGCTTGACCTCGGCCAGCGTCTCGTAGAACTCCAACAGGGCCTTGCGCACCGCGGTGTCGAGCGCATTGACCGGGCCCTGGCCGTCAGCCACCGTGTGCTTCACCTCGTCGCCGACCCGGACCTTGACCGTCGCCTCGGCCAACATCTCGCCCTCCTGGTCGCGCCCCGGCTCCGTGTGCTTGCGCACCACGACCATGAAGTCGACCAGTTCGAACGGGCGCCGGTATTCAGCGCGGCTGCGCCGTGCGAGGAGCTCAAACGACGCCTCGGCTCCCTCGTAGGTATAGCCGCGGCTCTCCATCGCCTTGACCTGCTCGAGCAGGGCGCGGTTCTCGGCCGCGGTCAGGGCCAGGTCGATACCCATTTCGCGCAGCTTCTCGCTGATGTTGCGCTGACCCGATAGCTCGGAGACCAGCACGCGACGGACGTTGCCGACGAGCTCGGGCGGGACGTGCTGGTAGGACTCCTCCAGCTTCAAGACGGCGTCCACGTGGAGCCCGCCCTTGTGGGCGAAGGCGCTGTAGCCGACGTAAGGCGCCTGCGGGTCCGGCGTCATGTTGGCGACCTCGTCGATGTAGAGCGACGCCTCGGTGAGGTGGGCCAGCTCAGCGTCGCTGACGCAGTCGATGCCCATCTTGAGCTTGAGGTTGGGGATGACGCTGGCCAGGTCGGCGTTGCCGCAGCGCTCGCCATAGCCGTTGATGCAGCCCTGCACCTGCTTGACACCGGCGCGGACGGCGGCCAGCGTGTTGGCCACGGCCAGGTCGGCGTCGTTGTGCACGTGGATGCCGAGATCCGACCTGACCTTCGCCTGGGCGGCCTGCAGGGCCGCCAACAGCTCCTCGGTGGTGCAGCCCCCGTTCGTATCGCAGAGCGTCACGCAGTCGGCGCCCGCCTCGGCGGCCACGCGGGCGCAGTCCAGGGCGTAAGCGGCGTTGAATTTGTAGCCGTCGAAGAAGTGCTCAGCGTCAAAGAAGACAATCCGTCCCTGGGCCTTCATGTAGGCCACGGAGTCGCGGATCATCGCCAGGTTCTCCTCGTTGTCGATCCGCAGCACATCGCGGACGTGAAGCTCGCTCGACTTACCCACCAGGGTGACTACCGGCGTCTCGGCGTCGAGCAGCGCCTGCAGGTTGGCGTCCTCCGCGGCCGCTATCCCAGCCCGTCGGGTCGAGCCGAAGGCCGCGAGCTTCGCCTTGCGCAGCGGCAGCTTCTTCATGCGCTCGAAAAACTCGACGTCCTTGGGGTTCGAGCCGGGCCAGCCGCCCTCGATGTAGTGCACGCCGACCTCGTCCAGCTTGCGCGCGATCTTCAGCTTGTCCTCCACGGACAGCGACAGCCCCTCCATTTGTGCGCCGTCGCGCAGGGTACAGTCATACAGCTCAACAACGTGGGTCATGGCTACCTCTCAGGGAGTGGGTGAAGGTCAAGGGAGGCCGCTTGAAGCCGGCGGCGGGCTAACGGCGGCTAATGCCAACCGGTCTTGACGGACCGGCGGTAGCCTCCTGGTGAGCGCGGCGGCAGTAGCGCTTCATGCGGGGTAGGCTAGCATACTTTGCACGTCGCACAGCGCGTGAAGGAGGAGAACGTGGGCAACGAGCTATGGAAGATGGGCGCAGTCGAGCTGGCCCGTGGAATCAAGGAGAAGCGCTTCAAGAGCCGGGAGGCAGTCGAGGCGCACCTCGCGCGGATCGAGGAGGTCAATCCCCAGGTCAACGCTGTTACGGTTGTCCTGGCCGAGTCGGCGATCGCCTCCGCCGACGAGGCCGACAAGAAAACCGCCTCCGGCGCCGACCTCGGCCCGTTGCACGGCGTGCCCTTCACCGTCAAGGAGAACATCGACTTGGTCGGTTCGCCGACCACCCAGGGCGTTCATGCGATGGTCGAGGCCTTCCCGCCCCAGGACGCGCCGCACATCAAGCAGATCAAGGAGGCCGGCGCGATCCCCTTCGGGCGCACGAACCTCCCCGACTTCGGCCTGCGCTGGCACACTGACAACGACCTGCGCGGCGCCACGAAGAATCCGTGGGACGCCTCGCGCACTCCAGGCGGGTCGAGCGGCGGCGAGGCGGCGGCCCTGGCCACGGGCATGACGCCCCTCGGGATGGGCAACGATCTGGGAGGCTCCCTGCGCTGGCCATCGCAGTGCTGTGGCACTACGGCCATCAAGCCGACCCTGGGTCGGGTGGCCTGGGCATCGTCGCTCCCGCCGGGGGACGACCCGATAACGATCCAACTCTTCGCCACCCAGGGCCCGATGGCGCGGCGGGTCGAGGACCTGCGTGTGGCCCTCGCCGCGATGGCCGGCTACGACGCCCGCAACCCCTGGTGGACGCCGGCGCTGCCGGCCGGCCAAACCCACGCGCACCCCAGGAAGGTGGCCATGGCTGTGGATCCCGGCGGCGCCGGCGTCGATGACCAGGTCGCCGATGGCGTGCGCAAGGCCGGCAAGGTGCTCGCTGACGCCGGCTACGAGGTCGAGGAAGTGGACCTGCCCCGGCTCATCGAGGCCGCGCAGCTCTGGCAGGATATGGTGCTGACCGAAGTGACCACGGCCATGCTGCCGATGATCGAGCCGCTCGTCTCCGACGACGCCCGCAGCTTCCTTGGCTCAACCTCCGACCTGCGGCCAACGCTCGACTTCGCCGGATACATCCAGGCGTTCGCGCAGCGTCAATCGATTGCGAGGGACTGGCAGGTGTTCCTCGACGACTACGCGCTCGTCCTCGGGCCCGTCTTCACGATCCGCCCCTTCGAGGTCGGCTACGACCTGAAGGGCGGCAAGGACGGGGATGACCTGACCCGAGCCGCACGCCTGACCGTGGCCGCCGGAAACCTGCTGGGACTTCCGGCCGTGGCGGTGCCCGTCGGTGTAGCTGAGGGCCTGCCCCAGGTCGTCCAACTGATCGGCGGGCGGTTCCGCGAGGAACTATGCCTCGACGCCGCGCAGGCCATCGAGGACAGCTGTGGCCTGCTGACGCCCATCGACCCTAAGTAGCTCTTCTGGGTTCTGCGCATGCCCGCCCAGCCTGTCCCCTCTCCTTGGCAAGGAGAGGGCTAGGGTGAGGTCGGGGGGCGGCGGTGGGAGGGCGTCTCCTTGTGGCCGGTTCCGCGTGGGCGTATCAGGAGCCGCTGTGTCGCCACCTCCTCACCCCAGGTGCTTACGCAGGAACTTGAGCACCTTCATCTCGCTCTCCACCGCGGCGGTCTTGCGCGCCGCGCCGTGGCCCTCTTCCTCCTGGACGTCGAACTCGATCTCCTTGCCGAGCTCCCAACCGGTCTCGACGAAATGCTCGATGGGAGGGAACGGGCAGCGCGAATCGTTGCGGCCGGCGCTGATAAAGAGCGGCGCCTTGAGGTCCTGGATGAAGGTGATCGGTGAGCGCTCGCGGTAGAGCTCCGGCTTCTCCTCCGGCGTACCGCCGAAAAAGTACACGTCGTAAAAGCGGAAGCTGGCATCCGCCAGCTCGTAATCCTGCACCCAATCGGCCACCGGCACGATCCCAACGCCGCAGGCGAACGTCTGCGGATAGCGGACGAGCGCTTGGAGGGTGAGGTAGCCGCCGTAGGAGCCGCCCGTGATCCCTATGCGGGCCGGGTCGATGCCCGGTTGGCGGCGCAGCCACTCCGCCGCGGCGACGCAGTCCTCGAGGTCCTTGCCGCCGAGGTCGAGGACATTGGCCTTGCGGAAGTCGGGGCCGAAGCCCGTACTGCCGCGGAAGTTCGGCGCGATGAGGGCAAAGCCCGCCGCGGCCAGGCACTGCATGTCGCGCCGCCACGAGTCCTTGCTGGCCCATGTCGGGCCGCCGTGGGCGTAGACCAGGGCCGGCTTCTGCTCGCCGGCAGCCGGCAGTCCGATCAGCCAGCACTGGATCGGCGTCCCGTCGAGCGAGTCGATCCACTCCGAGCGCGCACCCGCCAGCTCCAACTTGTGTCCGGATACCTCGAGCCTGCCGACCTCCTTGAGGTCTGTGTCGACCAGTGTTAGCGAAGTCAGCGGGCGGTCGATTGCGGAGGCGGTGAGGACGATCCGGTCGCCCTCGCGGTCCGCGCCGTGCACCGAGCCGGGCACGGGCACAGCCGCTTCCTCAACCTGGAGGGTGTCACCCGACAGGCTCGCCCGGCAGAGCCGGTCGGCGCCGTGATGGTCGAGGATCAGGTCGATCCACGAGCCGCCGGGCGACCAGTAGCAGAGCGCCGTCACATCGCCGGCCAGCTCGACACTGGCTCGCTCGCTGAGGTCGCCGCTGTCGTAAATCATGAGCCGCGTGGCGTCGCCGATCTCCGCGCTAAAGGCCAGCAAGGTGCCGTCCGGCGACCACAAAGGCTCGTCGTTGCGGTGGCCCTCGCCGGTTGAGATCCAGTGCACCTCATCCGGGCTGGCAAGCTCGAACAACGCGATGTCATAGTCCTCCAGGTCATCGGGGTTGCGCGGGACGGCGAGGGCAACCCGCAACCCATCCTCCGAGATATCAAGCGCGCCAAGCCAGCGCTCGCTGCGGAAGACCTTGGTCATCTCGCCTGTCTGGCTGTCGACGACCGCGACGAAGTTGTCTTCGTCGTCGTTGCCGGCGACGACCAGGTGGCGGCCGTCCGGCAGCCAGTCGCCAATCGACAGCCGGCCGAGCGGCTCCGAAGTCACCAGGCGTTCCTCAGTGCCGCTGGCATCGAGGTCGACGAGCGATAGCCGGTGCAGCTCGTTGCCGTTCTCGTCGCGCAGGATCGCGGCACGCTTGCCGCCGAGATCGGGGACGCACTGGGACACCGGGTCCTTCTGGTCGGTCAGCTGACGGTAGTCGCCCGTTTCGCTGTCCCAGAGGTAAGCCTGGTACGTCTCGCCGATGTTGGCCAGGAGGGTGACATGGCGCCCGCCGGGCACCACCCGCGCGCCGATAACCTGGGGCAGATCGAAGACGGCGCGGACAAACTGCTCAAGCTCGCTATCGTCGAGGGCCACTGAGGGAAGCTACTAGAACTCGTTGAGAGCGTCGATAAAAGCGCGCAGGCGGCCGGCCGTCTGCCGGTTGTAGTCGAAAGCAATACGCTGCAGCTCCAGGTGTTCCTCTTGCGCTCGCTCCTCCGCCGATGGCTCCGCGACCTCGATGAGCCCCGACGCCAGGATGTCGGAGAACTCCCGGCTCAGCCGATCGAGGTCATCCGGCGACGGCACCCGCTGCAGCCGGAAGACGAGCCGGCCCTTGACGTAGCGCTCGGAGTGGTAGTTGCGGTAGAAGCCTTCCATGGCGTCGGCGGCCTCTACCGGCGTTTCGGCGATGCGAACGAGGTTGAGGTCGTCATGGTCGATCAGCCCGCGCTCGACGAGGTGCTCCTCGAAGAAGCGCATCAGCTCCTTCCAGTAGGCGCCGCCGCGCTCGAGGAGGACGACGGGGTGCATGTCGGCGCGCCCCGTCTGCAGCAGAGTCAACAGCTCGAAAGTCTCGTCGAGGGTGCCGAAGCCGCCGGGCACCATGACGAAGCCGTCGGACTCCTTGACGAAGGTCAGCTTGCGGGTGAAGAAGTAGCGGAAGTTGATCAACTTCGGGTCCCCGCGCAGGATTTCCGAGGGCTTGGGCTCGAACGGCAGGTCGATGTGCAGGCCGATGCCATTCTCTTTCCCCGCCCCGGTCAGCCCGGCCTCCATGATTCCCCCGCCGGCGCCTGTGATGACCATCCAGCCCCTTTTGGCGATCTCCGCCGCGAACTCGTGGGCGACGACGTAGCCGGGTTCGCTGGGCAGCGTCCGCGCCGAGCCGAACATGGTTACCTTGCGCCGGTCGGGGCAGCGCGCGAAGACGGCACGGGCGTGACGCAGCTCCTTGAGCGCGCGGTTGACCAGCTTGACCTCGCCCCGATGCGCGCCCTCGAGGGAGTAGCGAACGGCGCTGGTGATCATCTCGGCCACGAGGTCGGCGTCCTCGACGCCCGCCAGCTCGACCAGCGCGTCGATGGCCCTGTCGAGGTCCGCCCGATTGGTGCGGTAGCGGCGGCGCTGTGGCGGCTCGGGCGCTGGCGCGCCGTCGACCACCTCCTCGATGCTCTTCATAGGGGCGATTTCATGCTATCAAGGCTCCTCATGGCGCTTACTTGAGGATGACCTCCGCGGTGAGCAGCGAATCATCGATGTGAAACAAGCCGTTCCCGTTGAAGACCCAGTAGCGGACGCGTACAGCATATGAGCCGGGACCTACCGACCGAAAGCGCTCGATCGAGCTCGACGAATAGTAGCTGGTCGACGCGGAGTCAAAAGCGGCGTCGCCTGTATCTGGTTCTGCGACTGAGTCTCCGATCAGAATCTCGACGTAGCAGTACTCCGCCGGGGCGGAGCAGAAGGATTCCGCGCTGAAGCGCGCGAGGATTATCGCCTGCCTGCCGGCAGGCACCGTCACGTTCACCATGGCGCCGGGAACATTAAGCGGCGCCTCGGATTCGTGTCGCGCGGGCCGTCGTGGGCGACGACCTTAACCTGCGCAAAGTCCCTGGCGCCGCCGCCGATGGTTTGGCCGATCACGGTCTGGGCATTGATCCCCAAGGCGATGATCGCCGCGACCGAAACCATACCAAGGAATCCCCAAACGTTAGTTTGCATGGCTGTCTCCTTGTTGTGCCGTCATACGTGAACAGGATCGGGCTACGCCGCCTGCAGTGCACACGTGCTCCCCAGCCACGGCCATATGAGCAATGCGGAATCCATAGATGTCTTGACTCGCGCCGGGCAACTCCCGACGCTGAATCTACAAATTGCTTCTAAACCGGCTCATCATGGCCAACTTCCGCAACTACCGTAGCCTCGAGCTCGACCTCCAGCCCGGCCTAACGGTCATCGCCGGCGAGAACGCCCAGGGCAAGACCAACATCCTCGAGGCGATCTACCTGCTGGCGACGACCCGCTCGCCGCGCACCAGTAGCGACGCCGACTTCGTCAACTGGGCGGTCGCCCGCGAGGAGGCCCCAGTGACCCGCATCGCCGGCCGCGGCGACGGTAAGCGCGGCCCCGTCGAAGTCGAGCTGGCGATCGCGGGGCGGGCCTCCAGTCGCGCGCGGCCGACCGCGCAGCCCTGGCCCGACGAGATCGAAGACGAGCGCCCCACGGCGCTTTCAGTCAGCAAGCGCATCCGTGTCAACGGAGTCGCCAGGCGCGCCTCGGACATGGTCGGCACGATTCCCGCGGTCTTCTTCAGCACCATCGACATGGACCTGATCTGCGGCACGCCGTCGCTGCGCCGCCGCTACCTCGACCTCATGCTCTCCCAGGTCGACCATCACTACCTGTCGGCGCTGACGCGCTATGCCAAAGTGCTTACGCAGCGCAACGCTCTGCTCAAACAAATCCAGGAGGGCGCCGCCGCGCCCGACGAGCTGGACTTCTGGGACGCGCGCATCGCGGCCGAGGGAGCCGTGATCGTGGGCGGCCGGGCCAGGGCGGTTCAAATGCTGGCCGATAAAGCTGCCGACGCCCATTCGATGCTTTCAGCGGAGCGAGAGCGCTTGACCGTTCGCTATCTGCCCAAGCTCGCTGAGCCGAAAGACCTCGACGGCGCGCCGCAGTCCGCCATCGCCGAGATGCTGACGGACGACATGCGTCGCCAGCGGCAGCGCGAGTGTGGCGCCGGCATGACGCTGGTCGGTCCGCACCGCGACGATCTCGCCGTCCTCGTCGGCGCCGCCGAGGCCTCGACCTTCGGGTCGCGAGCCCAACAGCGCTCGGCCGCCCTCGCCCTGCGCCTTGGCGAGGCTGCCCTGCTCCATGAGCGCGGAGGCGAGGAACCCGTGATGCTGCTCGACGACGTCCTCAGCGAGCTGGACAAGGGCCGGCGGGAGGCCGTGCTCAAAGCCATGACCGGCTTCAACCAGGTGCTCGTCACGACGGCCGAGCCCGAGCGCTTCCCCTCGTGCTTGCTGGAGGATGGCCGGCTGGTCAACGTGCGCGCCGGAGCCATCGATCCAAAAACGAATGAATTGACGCCGTAGGGGCAGATGGCCGGCCGATTGCGCCAACCGACTTCGAATCCACGAGCCTTCTGCCCTCCTCGCGACAGCCGTGCTTCGTAAAAGGGCAAGTCTCAGCGCAGGACCCACGAAGCAGGCTTCCCGAGAAGGACCGAACTTTCCCCTCTCCCTTGAGGGAGAGGGCTAGGGTGAGGGTGACGGCGGTCGACGCAAGACCAACCTCCGAGCTCGAATCTCGCACCGGTTCCGGCTAGGCTCGCGCCGCGATCAGCTCGCGGTAAATCGCCTCGATCCGCTGGGCGATGGCCTGCCAGTCATACTTCTGCGCGGCAGCCGCCGCCCGCTGCCCAAGTCGCGACCTCAACGCATCGTCGGAGAGCAGCTTTATGATGGCTGTCGCCAGGGCCTCGGGGTCGCGCGGGGGGACAAGCAGCCCGGCGTCGTCGCGCAGCAGCAGGCCAGCGTAACCCTCGATCGCGCTGGCCACGATCGGCTTCCCCGCCGCCATCGCCTCCAGCAGCACGATGCCAAAGCTCTCGCCATGGGTGGCCGGCGAGCAGAATATCTCGGCCGAGCGAAAATAGGCCGGCTTCGACTCGTCATCGACGGGGCCGGCGAAGACGACCGACTGCGGCGAGAGCGTTCGCGCCAGGGCTTCCGCCTGCGCCCGCTCCGGCCCATCCCCGACGATCACCAGCCTGGCGTCCGGGAAACTGCGCAGCACCATCGGCATCGCCCGCAGCAGGTAGGTCACGCCCTTGCGGCCCTCCAGCCGGCCGAGGAATAGGATGTCCCGGAAGCCCGGACTGAGGACCTCCCGGTCGAAGGTGCTGCCGCGGAACCGCGCCACCTCGACGCCGTTGGGCAGCATCTCGTATTCGCCCGGGAAATACTGGGCAACTGTCTGCCGCGCCGCCTCGGAGACGGCGATGCGAGCGTCGACCATCTTCATCAGGCGGCGCAGGAACCAGCCGAACGCGGCATAGACCCTGTGGCCGTCCTCGCGGTGGACGTGGAAGGTGCCGACGCGCGGCACGCGCGCGTTGCGCAGGAAAAGCCAGGGCAGCATCGGCGTCATCGGCTCGTGAATGTGCACGACGTCGAAGCGCTCGCGCCGCAGGATGTCGCGGACCTGGCGGTCCAGCATTGGATTGAGGCTCAGGCCGGAAACTGTACCAGCGAGGCTGATTGGCAGCGAGCCCCCCATGCCGTACTCACCCGCCGGCAGCCTCTGCGGCTGCGACGCCGGCCCGTAGATCTGCGCCTCGTGGCCAAGCCCCCGCAGCGCCGAAGCGAGCGAGCGGATGTGCGCGTTGACGCCGCCCGGGACCGAGAGGTCATAAGGCGCCACCAGCGCGATCTTGAGCTGTTCCTTAGCAGGCTGGCTCAAACCGCTAGCGTCCTCAGGGTGGTTCCACCGGCACTGGGCTCGGCGACGACGGCTTGCGCAGGTAGAGCAGATCGCCGGGCCTCACCTTGAGCAGGAGGAAGGCCAGCGGAGAGATGGCCATGATCGCTGCTGTTAGCACCGCGTGCGAGAGCAGGACGTAGGCGCCGGCTACCGCGCTGCTGGTGCCGAGCTGGCGCAGGAGCTCGCTGACTGAGAGCTCGAAGGCGCCCAGTCCCGCCGGCGTGAAGGTCAGCGACGTGGCGATGTCGGCCAGCGCCACGAGCGTCACGTAGGAGAGGAATGACAGCTCAAGGCCGACGGCCAGCCCAAAGAACCAGAACGCCACGGACTCCGACAGCCAGACGCAGGCTGAGGCGAGAAGCAATGGGATCGCGTGGTGGGCGCGCCAGAACGCCTGCCAGCCCTGCTCAAAGCTGAGCACGCCGGAGGCAATCATCTTCCTCGTGCCCTCGGAGAGGAAGCCCAGTTTCTCCTCGACGGCCACGACACCGCGCTTGATTGTACGGCTGAGCATCCAGATCAGGAGCAGGATGACCAGCGAGACCGCGAGGACAACCGTCGCCAGCCAGCCCAGGAGCGGGCCAAGGTGGAGCACGGATATACCGATGACCAGGAAGATCGAGATGACGAGTGTGTCCAGGACCATCTCCGCCGTCAGCGTGGCGGCGAAGGTGGCCCGGCTGATGTCGAAGCGCCGGCCCAGGAGCTGGACCCGCGCCACGCTCCCACCCCGCAGCGGCAGGACGTTGTTGAAGGCCGCGCCCACAATGATCGCCCCCAGGAGGACCGGCGTAGCCAGGTTAGCCGTCGGTAGCAGCAGGAAGTGGTGGCGCAGCGCCCGGAACCACTGCGAGACGAAGTTGGCGAGAATAGCCAGCCCGACCCAGCCCCACTCCGCCTTCCGCAGCTCGTCGCGCAGGTTGCTGATGTCGAGGCGGGCCACAAAGAGTCCGAGCAGCAGAGAAGTAAGGATGATCGTGATCCAGATCCGGCTGTCAGAGAGGCGAACCCGCCCGGGCGGCGCATCGAAGGGGACCCCGGACGGCAGGATGGGCGCGGGCTCGACGACGAGGGGCTCCTGGTCGGTCAGATCCATCGCGGCACCACTGGCCGCCAGTTTATCTCTCACGGCGTCAGACCACACGGATGGGCGGGCGAACTATGATTCCAGCGGGGGTGCCCACATGCGGGAGCCTCGCCTTGACCTTTGCCACTCGTACTGGTTAGATTCCGACAAGCCCGCGCTTCGGGTGCGCTGCGTCATTTAATTAATGGTTAAAGAACTAGAGACTCGAACGACTGGCAGCGGCGAAGGCACGTCCACGGACGTCTTTGCCAAGTGCTACAGCTATAACCGCTCCGACGCCGCCGAGGCGGTCGGTATCTTCCCGTTCTTCATCCCCCTCTCTTCTGAGATAGGCACGACTGCCGTCGTCGACGGCAAGCGCGTCCTCATGTTCGGCTCCAACAACTACCTCGGGCTCACCGAGGACGAGCGCGTGAAGCAGGCCGCCATTGAGGCCATTGAGACCTTCGGCACCGGCTGTACCGGCTCGCGCCTGCTCAACGGCACCATCGACCTCCATGAGGAGATGGAGCGCCGGCTGGCCTCGTTCCTCGGGCGCGACTCGGCGGTCGTCTTCACAACCGGCTTTCAGACCAACCTTGGCGTTGTTTCCGCCCTGGTCGGGCGCCACGACTATGTGGTCGTCGACTCGGCCACCCACGCCAGCATCCGCGATGGCGCGAGGCTCTCCTACGGCAAGGAGCTGAAGTTCAAGCACAACGACATGGAGGACCTGGAGCGGACTCTGCAATCCGTCCCGCCCAACCGTGGCATCCTGATCGTCGTCGACGGCGTCTACAGCATGGAGGGCGACCTCGCCGACCTGCCGCGCATCGTCGAGCTAAAGCACCGCTACGGCGCCCGCCTCATGGTCGACGACGCCCACGGCATCGGCGTAGTCGGCGAGAACGGGCGCGGCACCGCCGAGCACTTCGCCCTCGAGCATGAGGTCGATGTGGTCACCGGGACGTTCAGCAAGTCACTGGCGTCTGTGGGCGGCTTCGTCGCCGGCGACGCCAAGGTCATCCGCTTCATCAAGCACACGGCGCGGTCCTTCATGTTCGCCGCCAGCTGCCCCCCGCCCTCGATAGCAGCGGCGATGAAAGCCCTCGACATCATCGAGACCGAGCCCGAGCTGCGTCGGCGCGTCTGGGCCAACGCCGGCCGCATGCGCGCCGGCCTCAACGAGATGGGCTTCAACACCGGCGACTCCGTGACCCCGATCATCCCCATCGTCATCGGCAACGAGATGGCTATGGGCATCTACTGGCACGCCCTGATCGACGCCGGCGTCTACACCAACGCCGTGATCGCCCCCGCCGTGCCGGTCGGACACGCCCTGATCCGCACGAGCACGACGGCGGCCCACAGCATGGAGCAGGTCGAGCAGGCCCTCGAGATCATGGCCCGCGTCGGCCGCGCCCAGGGCCTGATCTAGGTGGGCGGAGGCCACTCCGCTCTTCACCCTCAGCGATGAACAGCGCCCCGGTTTGCGTCGAGCCGGTCAAGGACAAGAAGGGGCTCAAGGAATTCTTGCGCTTCCCCTGGAGCGTCTATCCCAAAAGCAGTCCGTGGGTGCCGCCCCTGCTCTCCGACCTCGAGGAGCTTTTCGACCCGGCGCGCGGCCACCCCTTCCAGCAGCACGCCGAGATGCAGCTGTTCGTGGCGCGCAGGGATGGCACGCCCGTGGGCCGGATCGCCGCCATCGACAACCAGGCTCACACCGACGTCTACCACGACGGCGTCGGCTTCTTCGGCTTCTTCGAGTGCCTCGATGATCACGAGGCCGCGGCGGCTCTTTTCGCAGCCGCCGAGGGCTGGCTCAGTCAGCGCGGGCTGACAAGCATGCGCGGGCCGATGAACCCCTCGATCAACGACTCGGTCGGCCTCCTGCTCGATGATTTCGCGGGCCGGCCGGTGATCGAAATGCCCTACAACCCGCCCTACTACCCCGAGCTCTTCGCGCGCTGTGGAGTGCAGCAGATAAAGACGCTCTACGCCTATGTGGCGCGACGCGACGTCAACAACCCTACTGAGAAGCAGGTCCGCCTGGGCGAAGCCGTCCGCAAGCGCTACAAAATCGTCCTGCGCAACGCCCGCGTCAAGGACGCCGAGAACGAGGCCGCCATCCTGGAGAAGATCTACCGCGAGGCCTGGAGCGAGCTCTGGGGCGCCGTGCCGCTGACCAAGGAGGAGGCGGTCTACCTGACCAAGAAGCTAACCTCCCTGGCCGACGAGCGCATGGTGCTGATCGCCTCGATCGACGACGAGCCGGTGGGCTTCGCCATGGCCATTCCCGACTGGAACCAGGTCCTCCGCCACCTCAACGGCCGCCTGACTCCTTTCAACGCCCTCAAGGCGCTCTGGTACAGGCGCAAGATGGACGGGCTGCGGACGATGGCGCTCGGCGTGATGGCGGACCATAGGCGCAAAGGCATCGAGGCCTTGATGACGCTTGAGATGTTCAAGCGTGCCCTGGCGGCTGGCTACCAGTACATGGAGGTGTCCTGGGTGCTCGAGGAGAACACGCAGGCCATCAATGTGCTGACCAAGCTCGGACTCCCGCGCTACCGCAGCTACGGCCTCTACGAGCGCGCCCTGGCCGGCTCCTGATGCACCAGCGCTGCCTCGTCACCGGCGGCACCGGGTTCGTCGGCAGCCACCTGGTTGAGGGCCTGCTGACGGCGGGACGGCCCGTAACCTGCACAGTGCGCTCGACCAGCGATCCCCGCTGGCTTAAGGGCACGGGCGCCCAGCTCGTGCCCTGCGACCTGCGCAGGGTCGATGAGATCAAGAAGGCGCTCTTCAACGTCGACCTCGTCTTCCACGTCGCCGGCGCAATCAACGCCTCGTCGCGGGAGGAGTTCCTGCAGGTCAACGCCGGACTGACGCTCAACCTCCTCGGGGCGTGCGCCGACCAGGAAATCCCGCCTCGCTTCGTCTACGTCAGCAGCCAGGCCGCGGCCGGCCCTAGCCGGGGGGTGGTTCCGCGCGACGAGGGGATGCCGCCAGAGCCGGTGTCCGACTACGGGCGCAGCAAACTGGCCGGCGAGGAGGGGGTACGAGCCTACAGCGGGCGCCTCCCCTGGGTTATCGTGCGGCCGCCCGTCGTCTATGGACCGCGCGACCGGGCCATGCTCACGGTCTTCAAGCTGGCCCGCAGCCCCATCCGCCCCACCCCCGGCAGCAACCGCCCGCTAAGCCTCATCTACGTTGAAGACCTCGTGGAAGGGATGCTCAAAGCCGGGACCAGCGACGCGGCCGATGGCCGGGTCTACTTCCTCGCCCACCCCGAGCCCACAACGATGGGCGGGCTCGGCGACGCACTGGCCCGTGTCATGGGCAAGAGGGGTGTAACGGTGCCCATCCCGGCCCCGGTCATCAAGGGCGCGGCTCTCATCAGCGAGACCGCCATGGGACTTCTCGGCCGCACCGCCGCCCTCAACCGCGACAAAGCCCGCGAGATAACGCAGCCCGGCTGGGTCTGCTCCACGGAGAAAGCCGAGCGCGATCTAGGGTTTACCGCGACGACGCCGCACGAAGAGGGCCTTGCCGCCACCGCCGCCTGGTATCGCGCCGCCGGCTGGCTATAGGACGAGCACCCGCTTCATCGAGACAGCGAGTAGCTGGGAACACCGTCGTCCGCCTCGACCGAACGTAGGGGCGGGTCCCGAAGGAGACAACAATCCGAAACGAGTCGGTAGACGGGACCCGCCCCTACGTGGCGTGGTGCACCAACGACCCGAGTTCAGCCATTTCCCCTGCGACGCCGGTAGGTCCCTACCCGTCTCCCGTTCCCGCCTCTGTTTACGGAGATCGACGATTCGCCGTAGCGAAGGGGGCAAAAGGGTGAGGTCGGGGTGGGGCTGGGGTCTGGGTTCGCGCAAGTTCAACCGCTGTGCTCTGCGACACCTCCAGATACATCTAATCCGGGGCGGCCTCGGGACCCCGGGGATGTCCCGCCAATCCGGCTAGACCAGCGGCGGATGGGCAAAAATCGATGGATTGTCGGGGATCACCATCCGCACTGCCGCCGGCGCCACCCCGATCGTCAACGGGCTCTCGCCGAAGGCCTCCCCATCGATCTGCAACGGGATCCCGGCCTGCTCAAGCTTGAAGCTCCGCACGCGCCGATAGAGGATGTCGTGTGCGCTGGGGTGAGTCTTCAGGACCACGCGCAGGGCGTGCCTCGCCAACCTCGTCAGGGAATCCCCCCCGATCATGCAGACATCCAGCAGCCCGTCGTCGACGAAGGCCCGCCGCGTGATATTGACAGCGCCCCCGTAGCTGCGGCTGTTGCCCACCACAAAGATGTAATACGTGGACTCCAGCGTCTCTCCATCGAGCTCGAACTGGCTGGTCAGAGGCGTGTACCCCGGTAGCATTTTGAGCCCGCGGAGGACGTAGGCGGTGGAGCCAAGGCGGCGCTTCATCTTCATCGAAACGCGCGCCGTCACCGCGCCGTCCAGCCCGCCGCTGCACATCAGCAGAAACTTGCGTTCGTTGGCCACCCCCAGGTCAACCCGCCGCACGGGCCCCTCGACCAATAGCCGCGCGGCCTTTCCGATATTCCAACTGATCCCGACTTCCTTGGCCCAGACGTTGCCGGTCCCCGCCGGCAGCACCCCGACCACCGGCCCGTCGCCGCCGACGCCGTTGATCACCTCGTTGAGGGTCCCGTCGCCGCCGCAGGCCGCGATGCGGGTGAAGCCGGCCCTGGACGCCTCCTGCGCGATCCCGACGGCATCCCCCGGCGCCGCCGTCGAGACCAACTCAACACGGTGCCCCTCGTCGATCAGCGGCTGCAGTTGTTCCAGCAGCTTTTCCCGCTTGGGCATGTGGCGTGAGGTCGGGTTCGCGACGACCAGTATGGACTCAGGGTTCATGGACACGGCCAATGCTAGCATCGGCTCTGGACGAGACTGCGTCGCGAGGAAATACCTGCATGCCTGAAAAGCCCAGGAAGATAGACCACGTCAGCATGGCCGTGCACGACCTCGACGCTCAAATCAAGCTCTTCCGCGAGCGCTACGGGATGAAGGTCGTTGGCCGCTGGCACTCAGAACACCAGGAATTCAAGGGAGCCACCCTGGCCTTCGAGGGCGGCGGCATGGAGTTCGAGTTTATTTCGCCCACCACGGAGACCAGCTTTGTCGCCCGCTTCCTCGAGGAGCGCGGCCCCGGACTCCACCACATCACGTTCGAGGTGGACGACACCTACCGCTGGGCCGACCACCTGCGGGCGAAGGGCATCAAGCCTTTCGGCGGTGTGCGCGACGAGGGCGGCTGGCGCGAGACCTTCGTCCACCCGCGCGACAGCGGCGGCGTGCTCTACCAGTTCTACGAGGAGGCTGAGGACCACAAGCACGAGCACGCCGACCATGGCCACGAGGAAGACTGACCGCAGTCAGACCGGCAAAGGAGAAGTCCCATCGACACTCGCTACCAGCACCAGCAATACGAAATCCGCCGCAAGGTCTTTCAGCTCTTCGGGGCGAGCTTCAAGGTCTTCGACCCCCAGGGGAACGTCGTCTTCTTCTCCAAGCAAAAGGCCTTCAAGCTGCGCGAGGACATCCGCATCTTCGGCGACGAGTCCGCCAGCGAGGAAGTCCTGACCATCCTTGCCCGCAACATCCTCGATTTCTCAGCCGCTTACGACGTGGCGGACACGGCGACGGGCGAAAAGGTCGGAGCCCTGAAGCGCAAGGGCTTTAAGTCGATCTTGAAGGACGAATGGATCCTGATGGACCGCGAGGACCAGGAAATCGGCCTCGTCCAGGAGGATGGCACCGGCCTAGCGCTTCTCCGCCGCTTCGGTGGCATCATCGCCTTCCTTTTCCCGCAGAGGTACACCGGCACAGTCCGCGGCCGGACCGTCTGCACCTTCCGCCGCAACTTCAACCCCTTCGTGCAGAAGATCAGCCTCGACTTCTCGCCGGACACCGAGGGCGCCCTGGATCGCCGGCTCGGCATCGCCGTAGCCCTGCTGCTGACCACCATCGAGCAAAAGACCGCCTAGGGTTCTCTACAAACGGATAACGGCTCTGATGCTGGCACCCTCGCCGTTCGTCGTAGGGGCAGATTTCGCACTAGATGGCGCTTGCCTTAGTCAGCGCCCTAATCTGCCCGCCCGTGGCGATCCAGGCAGGGCACCGATGAATGTGCAACATGCATTGGCGTAGGGCGAGTTGCAGATGATACAGAGATCAACCTTCGAATCCGCCACGCAACTCGCCCGAGGCCTGGGTGCAAGATGGTGGGTGGATAACAGGCCTCAACGGGCGCCAGCCCTTCGGCTATCCACTCCCACCGATACGGGGCCGGGCGACCCGCTCTCGCCTGAACAGTCCAGCCGCGTGAGAAGTGTCACGACCCAAAAGCTTGAACGGCCCGCAGCAAACCAACCAAAATGAGCGCACGCGCACTTTTATGATCTCCCAGACCGACATCTGCCCACGCAAACACGACAAGCCCGGCCGCCAGCGCGCATTGATCGACGCCGCCACCGCCGTCTTCGCCGAGAAGGGCTACGACGCCGCCACCACCCGCGAGATAGCCGACCGAGCCGGCTGCTCCGAGGGTCTGATCCACCGCTATTTCAACGGCAAGCGCGGCCTCCTCATGACCCTCCTCGAAAACAAGGCGCAGGAGCTCGCCGCCGAGCTGCGTTCCGACCTTCCGGTCGGCGAATCGCTGGCGGCGGAGATCGAGCAGATCTTGCTCTGGCAGGTCGAGACCATGTGGCAACGCCGCGACTTCATGCGGACCTCGATCTCCCGCGCGACCATCGACCCCGAGCTTGGCCGCTCCCTCGGCGAGGCCATCAACCAACACCGCCTTGGCGCCATAGCCGAGCGGCTCGAGCTCCAGCGTGCTGCCGGGCGCATCGCCAGTAAGGCGGATGTCCAGACGGCCGCTCGCGTGATAAACGGCTTCAGCTTCGCCGAGGGCTTCATGGCCCAGGTTGTCTTCGCCATGCCACGTGACGAGGTCCGTGACTTCTGCGTCCGGACAGCCCAGCTGCTAGCGCGCGGCCTGTCGGCCGGCCCAACGATCAAACAACTCAAACAACCCAACAACTGCCTGGGGAATCTGGCGTGAGCCCTGCATGCCACCAAGCAACTGATCCAGCAAGGCGCTCCTCCCGAGCTCATTCCCTCCCTCTTCTTGGCAAGGAGAGGGCCAGCCGCAGCGGGGGTGAGGTTGAGGGGCGGCGGGGCTGGGCGGGTTCTCGAAGCCGAGTGGAGGCGAGGCCGTGAACCGCCTGCCCTACAAGTACATCGTCGGCATCATCTTCGTCTTCGGCATGTTCATGGAGCTCCTGGACATGACGATCACCAACGTTGCCCTGCCCACTCTGTCCGAGGAGTTCGACGCCGGCACCAGCTCGATCCAATGGGTTGTCACGGGCTACCTGCTCGGCCTCGCCGTCTTCATCCCCTTCAGCGGCTGGATCGGCGACCGCTGGGGAACCAAGAAGACCTTCATGCTGGCGCTGACGGTCTTCACACTCGCCTCGCTGGCCTGCGCCGCCGCCTGGAGCATCGAGTCCCTGATCTTCTTCCGCGTTGTCCAGGGCGTCGGCGGCGGCATGCTCGTGCCGGTCGGCACAGCCATGCTCTACCGCGCCTTCCCGCCGGACGAGCGGGCCCAGGGCGCCGCCATCTTCAGCATCCCCATTGCCGTCGCGCCGGCCAGCGGACCGGTCCTCGGCGGCTATCTCGTCGAGTACTGGTCGTGGCCCTGGATCTTCCTGATCAACATCCCTATCGGCATCGCCGCCCTGGCCATGGCCTTCTTCTTCCTCAAGGAGGAGAAGCAGGAGAGCCCGGGCCGCCTCGACGTGCCCGGCTTCGTGCTCTCGGCCGCGGGCTTGGGGTCGCTGCTTTACGCCCTCTCCCGCGCCGGCGATAACGGCTGGACCGACTCGCAGGTCCTACTCTTCGGTAGCCTGGGCGTGCTCATGATTGCCTCGTTCTGCATCACCGAGCTGCGCACCCGCGAGCCCATGATCGACATCCGCCTCTTTAAGAACGCGCTGTTCCGCGCCGGAAACACCGTCCAGTTCGTGGCCTTCGCCAGCTTCGCCGGGGCGCTCTTCCTGCTTCCCCTCCTGCTGCAGGCGGAGCGTGGGCTGGGCGCCCTGGAATCGGGGCTCGTGACCTTCCCCCAGGCCATAGGGGTGGGCATGACGATACCCATCGCCGGTCGAGTCTACGGACACATCGGCCCGCGGCGGATGCTGATCGTCGGCATGACGATGGTCAGCCTGACCACCCTGGCCTTCGCCTTCGTCGAGTTCGACACTAGCCTCTGGTGGATCCGCGGGCTGATGTGGCTGCGCGGCGTGGCCTTCGCCATCACCATGGTGCCGATGCAGACCGCCACCTTCGCCACGATTAGCCTGCGCGACACCGGCCGCGCCAGTGCGCTCTTCAACACCGGCCGCCAGGTTTCGGCGAGCTTCGGCGTCGCCCTCCTGGCCACCGTCCTGACGGACCGCCTCGCCTTCCACGGCGCCGCCCTCGGCCCCGACGGCGCCCTGCCTTCGGCCTCGCTCGACGCCTTCCAGGAGGCCTTCATAGTCGCCACCGTGCTCGGGCTAATCGGCATCGTGGCCGCCCTGATGGTCAGCGACAAGGCGGCCGCACCCTCGATGCGCAGGGCCCAAAAGGACGACGACACCGTCCTGAAGGGCGAGCCTGAGCCGATGCCTGTGGGTGGAGCCAAGTAGTTGATCGGGCGGATGCCCTACAAGTACGTCGTTGCCGTCACCTTCGTGATCGGCATCTTCATCAACCTCCTCGACACGACGATCGTCAACGTCGCCCTGCCCACCCTGCAGGGCGAGTTCGACGCCAGCACCACCAGCATCCAGTGGGTCGTCACGGCCTACCTCCTCGCCCTCGGTGTCTTCATCCCCGTCAGCGGCTGGGCAGGGGACCGCTTCGGCACCAAACGCATCTATGTCGCCTCGCTGTCGCTGTTCACGCTGGCCTCCCTGGCCTGCGGGCTGGCCTGGAACATCGAGTCGCTGATCTTCTTCCGCGTGCTTCAGGGGGTGGCCGGCGGGATGATCGCCCCCACCGGGCAATCGATGCTCTTCCGCGCCTTCCCGCCCGCCGAGCGCGCCGCGGCCGCCGCCATCCTCACCATTCCGATCGTCATCGCCCCCGCCAGCGGACCGATCGTCGGCGGCTACCTTGTCGAGTACCAGGACTGGCGCTGGATCTTCCTGATCAACGTGCCGGTCGGTCTCCTGGGCGTGGCCTTCGCCATCGTCGGCCTGCGCGAGGAGCGCCAGGCCAACGCCGGCAAGCTCGACGTGCCCGGATTCGTGCTCTCGGCCGCCGGGCTAGGTGCCCTGCTCTACGGGCTGGCTGAGGCCGGCCAGCGCGGCTTCGACGACCCGCGGGTCCTGATCTTCGGCCTCACGGGGCTGGCGATGCTGGCGGCCTTCTGCGTCGTCGAGCTTCGCGTTCCGCAGCCGATGATCGACATCCGACTCTTCCGCAACAAGCTCTTCAGCGCGGCGAACTCTGTGCAATTCCTGAGCCAGGGGGGTTTGCAAGGAGCGCTCTTCCTGCTGCCGCTCCTCCTGCAGGCCGAGAAGGGCCTGAGCCCCCTTGAGTCGGGCCTGACGACGTTCCCGCAGGCCATCGGCGTGGCCTTGATGTCCCAGCCGGCCGGGAAGATCTACCCGCGGCTTGGCCCGCGGCGGATGATGATGGCCGGCATGGCGGTCATCGTCGTCACGACGCTAGCCTTCCTGATGGTCGACCTGGAGACGAACCGTGCCTGGATCATGCTGATCCAGCTCTTCCGCGGTGGCGGCTTCGCGCTCACCCTGATCCCCCTGCAGGCGGCGACCTTCGCCACGATTAGCGCCATCGACACCGGCCGCGCCTCGGCGATCTTCAACACCGGCCGCCAGGTCGCGGCGAGCTTCGGCGTTGCCCTCCTGGCCACCGTCTTGACCAGCCGCCTCGACGCCAACGGCGCTGTCCTCGGCGACCCGGCGACGACAGGCCCCGCCATCACCGCCTTCCACGAGGCCTTCGTGGCCGCCGCGATCCTGGCCGCCATCGGCCTCGTGGCAACCCTGCTGATCGACGACAAGGAGGCCGCCGGCACGATGACCCGTCGTCATGCGGACGAGCCGGAGCCGCCGCCCGTCCTCGCCGCCCAGCAAGCCGCCGCCGGCGATACGGCTAAGGCCTAGCCGCGTCCGCGCGCCGGGTCGTTCCCTGCGATCACCATCTCGTGGTCACTGCGCAACAACATATAGCGCTGAAATTCCTCGACCAGGGGCTGAACCGCCGCCTCGTCGGGCGCGAAGCCGAGGGCGCGGATCGTGCGCGACACGGCGAAGCTGATGGTGCTATAGCGGTCCTCGAGGTAGGCCAGGCTGAAGGACTCGTAGCCCTCCGGCACAGGCAGAGAGAGCGCACGGTCGATCTCGTCCACGGCCTCTTTGGCTTCCGCGATGTCCATCGAGCCCAGCTCCTCGCGCGCCCGGCCCAGGAGGCTCAGCATGATGTCGCACTCCTCCATCAGCCACTGCGGCCCGTTCTCGAGCCGGCGCTGCACGACGCCCATCAGATCGCCGACGATCTGGGCTAGCACAACGGCGTAGTCGCTGTGCTTAAGCTCAGGCACAAGCGTGTTCTCGATGTGATAGCGGGTACCCTCGAGCAGCTCTTTGTTGTTCAGTCGCGTAAACATCTAGGCCACCCCCGCTTTTGTCATCTCCTGGAGTTGTCCCAGCCGCTCGTGGGTCATGCCCATTGATTCAAGCTGCAAACGGGTGCCCTTCTGCACCGGGATCTGCAAATAGGGGGCCATGATGTCGCGGTGGGTGCCGACCGCGAACCCGTGCGCGTTGCGCATGACCCCCCAGGTCACGGCAAGGCCGCGCAGGATCTGGAAGAAGAGCACGCCCTCCGGGGTGACGGGCAGGCCGCTCCGCTCGCTATAGCGCTCCAGGAAGCCGCCCTCGACGTGGGGGCGGATGTCGAAGCCGAACAGCAGACACATGATCTGCAGCCAGCCCAGGTCCTCCCGTGGGTCGCCGAAGTGGACCAGCTCCCAGTCGATGATGGCCTTCAGCCCCGTATCGTCGTACATGAAGTTCGCCATTTGGTAGTCGCAATGGACCAGCCGGAAGGGCAGCGGCTCGGGGATGTTGCGCCGCAGCCAGCGGAACATCTCGGCGACGGCCGGGAGGCCCTCCAGGAGGATGGCGTCAAAGCCGGCCTCCATCTCGTTGATCTGGGCGTTGATGTAGCCCTCCCAGTCGTCGGGGACGGCAAGTCCGGTGTCGCTGAGCTCCGAAGGTTCCAGCGAGTGCAGCTCGCCCAGCGCGTCGATGATCTCTGTAGAGACCTTCTTCAGAAGAGGCTCGGCGCCGGGCTGGAACAGCGGCTCGGGCTTGGACGTACCGCCCACGCGCTCCATGACGAAACCGGGCTGTCCGAGAAACTCGCCGGTCGCGTCCAGCCAGTGCACCTTGCACACCGGGAAGCCGCGGCGGTGCAGGCACTCTATCGCCCGGAACTCCGCCGCCAGGTCCGTCTGCAGGATGCCGCCCGATTCCATCTGCTTGCGCAGGATCATGTGGTGGTCTTTGCCCTTGTGGTGTGCCTGGAAAGCAAAGGTCTCATTGCTGTAGCCGCCGGAGAGCGGCTGCAGCTCCGAGACCTCGTATCCCGGGCCCGCTGTGGCCTCGAGAAACGCCTTGAGTCGGTCTAGATGCATCTTTCCCCCATGCCCGTGCGCCTCGCGGATTGCCAGCCGCGGCGAGAGACGGGACTGAACGCATCATGGCGACTCGGAGGCGATGAGATCAAGCGGCCAGTCGTTCAGGTTCTCAAGAGCCGCCCAAATCAGCGTGCAGACCCCACAGAAAACAGCCCGACCCGCCGATTAGTAAAGGGAAGCGAGCCGTACTGGCCGGCGCGCTGGATCGCCATGCTATGACTCTCACCCATTCAAGCCCGAAGCTGAGCCAGGAGGGCGAGCTCGAGCGTCGCCTTCGCCAACAGGCGGCCGTAGCCGACCTGGGCGTGCGCGCCCTCGCCGGACTGGGGCTCACCACTGTCCTGAGGGAAGCGGTTGACCTCGTCGCCCGCACGCTGGCCGTGCAGTTCGCAGACATCATGGAGCTGCTTCCCGGCGGCCAGGAGCTCGAAGTCAACACGACGTTGAGCCCGGGGGAGGGTCTGGCCGGGCGCCTGCGCGTCCCCGCCAGTCCGGAATCCCTCGCCGGCTACACCCTGGCCACCCGCATCCCGGTGGTCGTCGATGACTACGCGACCGAGACGAGATTCGCCAGCCACCCGGCTCTGCTGGCGCGTGGCGTGGTCAGCGGCATGAGCGTGGTCGTTCACAGCCCATCTGGGCCGACCGGCATCGTCAGCGCCTACACCACGCAGCGGCGCTACTTCACGCCAAGCGACATCAGCTTCCTCCAGTCAGTTGCCAATGTCGTCGGCGCCGCCACCTCGCGCGAGCGCGCGGAGAAACGCGCCCGCTTCCAGGGCGACCTGCTCGACATGATTCTCGAAGCGGTCGTCGCCACCGACCTCGATGGCGTAATCACCTTCTGGAACCGCCACGCCGAGAAGCTCTACGGCTGGAGCGCGGCCGAGGTCGTCGGCAGGAAGATCGCCCAGGTCACCGCCGCGCCAATATACCGCGAGCTGGCCGACGAGGTGCGACAGAAGATCGTCAGCGGCGAGCGCTGGCTGGGCGAGCAGTCCATAGAGGCGCGCAACGGCCTCCTTCTGCCCCTCATGACCACCGCGTCGCCGATCTACGGCGCCGGCGGCAACCTCGAGGGCATGCTAGACGTGTCAGTAGACACGAGCCAGGTCATGGCCACCGAGGAGGCTCTCAAGGCCAGCGACGAGCGCTATCGCGAGCTCTTCGAAAACGCCCACGATGGCGTCTACACGCGCGACCTGGAGGGCCGTTTCACTTCGGTCAACAGGGCCTTCGAGCACATGACCGGCTACAGCCGCGAGAAGCTGCTGGCGATGAACATCTCCGACCTGGTGCCGGCCCAGGACCTCGCCCTCACCTTCCTGACCCCCGAAGACACCGACCCCGGCAACGAACAGGGCATGGACGAGATCGAGTTCATGATGGCCGACGGTCGCCGCCGGCCGGTCGAGGTCAGGGCGCAGTTCATCCGCCAGGACGGCCAGGTCGTGGCCGTGCAGGGCATCGCCCGCGACATCAGCGAGCGGCGCAACGCCGAGCTCGAGCTGCGGGCCAGCGAGGAGCGCTATCGCGAGCTCTTCGAGAACGCCATCGACCTCATCTTCACCGAGGACCTCAACCAGCATCTGACCTCGGTCAACTTCGCCATGGAGCGCGTCACGGGATACTCGCGTGCCGAGCTGCTGGGCATGTCCAGCCTCGACGTCCTGGCGCCAGAGTACCGCAAGCTCAGCCAGGAGATGTTCGAGAGGAGGTTCGTCGGCAACACGACGACAGCCTACGAGGTCGAGATCCTGACCAAGTCGGGGCAAAGGATCCCACTGGAAGTGAGCAGTCGATTGATCCTGAAGGACGGCCATCCGACCGGCCTCCAGGGCATCGCCCGCGACATCCGCGAGCGCAAGCGCTACGAGGCCCGCCTCGTCTACCTGGCCCAGCACGACTCGCTCAGCGGCCTGCCCAACCGCTTCTCGCTCGAGGGCCGGCTGAAGACTGCCGTTGCTCGGGCGAAACGCGGCAACCCCAGCGCCCTGCTCTACCTCGACCTCGACCAGTTCAAGGTCGTCAACGACACCCTGGGCCACGCCGGCGGTGACCGCCTGCTGATCGCTCTGGCCTCGTCGTTGCGGCGGGTGGTGCGCGAGGAGGATGTCGTCGCCCGCCTCGGTGGCGACGAGTTCGCCGTGCTCCTCCACGACGTCAGGTCGGCCGAAGCCCTGGCCATCGCCGAGAAGATTCGCGCCAGGATCAGCAGCCTCCGTCACGTCGAGTCCGGTCACGTCTTCTACCCGCGCGTCAGCATCGGCATCGCGACGATCAGCGGGGAGGAGAGCGACGCCGAGGTGCTGGCCCACGCCGACCTGGCCTGCTACTCAGCTAAAGCGCGCGGCCGTAACCGTGTGGAGTTCCACCGCGCCGGCTCCGAGGAGTTGGAGATGCTCTCGGGAGACGCGCGCTGGGCGGTCCAGCTCAACGACGCCCTCCGCGGCGACCGTTTCCGCCTCCTTTACCAGCCGGTGGTCAACGTAGCCGACGGCAAGATCGACCACTACGAAGCGCTGATCCGCCTGGTCGCCGCCGATGGCCAGCTGATCGAGGCCGGCACGTTCATCGCGGCCGCCGAGCGGGTTGGGCTTATCCAGGAGATCGACCGCTGGGTGATCCGCGAGGGAATGGACAGGATGCGCCGCGAACAGGCCGCCGGGCATCCGTTCCGCGTGGCGATCAACCTCTCGGGGATCAGCCTGCGCGAGCAGACGATGCTGGGCTACATCTGGCATGAGCTTGAGGCCTTCCCGCTCGACCCCACGCTGCTCAGCTTCGAGATCACGGAGACCGCGGTCATGACCAACCTCACGGAGGCGGCGGCCAATATCCGGGCGCTTCGCGCCAGTGGCTGCCGCTTCGCGCTCGATGATTTCGGTAGCGGCTTCTCGTCCTTTGCTTACCTCTCAGAGCTGCCGGTCGACTCCTTGAAGATCGACGGCCGCTTCATCCGCGACCTGGCCACCAACCCGGTCAGCCAGGCCATCGTGCGCTCGATCAACGACGTGGCGCACGCCACCGGCAAGAGCACAACCGCCGAGTTCGTAGAGAACGAAGCGACCCTGGAGCAGATCCGCTTGATCGGCGTCGACCTGGCCCAGGGTTACTACCTGGGCGTCCCGTCCGAAGATCTGGTTTAGCGGTTCTAGGGGACGTCGCCGTCCTCACGACGACCAACGCAGCCAACTGTAGCGGCGGGTGTGAGCCCTTGAACCAATAACGTAATCCGCACAACGGCTGACACCCGCCGCTACGGAGGTGGGCAACGGCGCCGGCGTTAAGCGACTCAATCTGGGGAAACCCATCATCGGGGTGATTGCCCTCGCCAGTACCAACACGGACCAAACCAGGGCGGGTGTCAGCTCCTGTGCGAAGGACGGTATTGGTCCAGGGGCTGACACCCGCCACTACAGAGGTGAGAGACCGGCCCCGGCGCCAATCACAACGATGGCCCGGCGGTCTCTGGCCGCCAGGGTTAGCCGGCGCGGCGTTATTCCGCGGGCTGGTTGAACCGCGGCTCGCGCTTCTCCAGGAATGCCGTTATCGCCTCACGGTGGCCGGCACGGGCCCGCAGATCTCGGATGGCGTGGTTCTCCTGGGTGACAACGCGGCGGAGGTCCTGCTCATTGGCGTTCATGTGGATCAGGCGCTTGGCCATCCAGACGGCTTCAATCGGGTTGCCGGCGATCTCGTTGGCCAGCTCCAGCGCCTCGTCGAGCAGGCTCTCCGGCTCCACCAACCGCTCCACCAGCCCTCGTTTCAGGGCCTCCTCGGCGTCGATGATGCGGCCGGTCAGGGCCAGGAAGAGCGCGTTGGAGAAGCCAGCGACCAGCGGCAGGTAGCGCGTGCTGCCGCACTCAGGCGACAGGCCGACCTTGACGAAGCGGGCAGAGAAGCGGGCGGCCGTAGAGGCGATACGGACGTCGCAGGCCAGCGTCATCGTCAGGCCGACGCCGACGCAGGGCCCGTTGATCGCCGCGATCACCGGCTTGCCGCGCATCAGGGCGTGCGGCACCTCCTGGCTGCTGTTCTGTTCCAGCATGAAGGGGGCGGGCTGGCGCGGGCTCTGGCCCTCCAGCGCAGCGTTGAAGTCTCTGAGGTCGGCGCCGGCGCAGAAGCCCCTCCCGGCCCCCGTAACCACCATCGCGTTCAACGAGTTGTTGTCGGCCACGGTGTTTACGGCGTCGATGAACTCCTGTTCCATCGTTTGCGTCCAGGCGTTGAGTTTTTCGGGCCGGTTGAGGGTGACCAGCGCGACGCGGTCGCGTTCCTCGAAGAGCAGGGTTTCATAGGTTGGCATGTCTTGATCCGCCTTATCTACCAGCAGGTGAGTGAAGAAGAGGGTAATCTCGCCTTGGAAGCAAGCTCAACTCCGGGCACTTCCAGGTTGCCCGCGAAACTCAGCCAATCACCGCGGGCGGGGAGCGCCCCTTGCAGTTTGCCAGACCATCCGCCGAGGGCCGTAAGCGGCTCGATCAGCTCGTCGATCGGATTGAGGTCGAGCCCGGCCACACAATCAAACCCGGCGAGTTTCTCGAGCTGGAGCGGCAGATGGACGTGCGGGCCGTCATCCGCACGCTGCCGGAAGAACTCTCGGAAGAAGACCTGGCCGGCATCCTGCGCCTCGCCTTGCTGACCGAATGTGCGGCCGAGACCTTCGGTCTTGCGATCGACGAGCGCGCCGAGCGCTTTGACGCGGGCTGGCTCTCGCGCTTCAACAACCGCGTCTGGCTGCCGGACGAGCTTACGCACCACACGCCCTACAAGCTGATCCTGCTCAACCTCGGCCTGTCGGAGGAGGAGCTAGACCGCGAGATCCGCGAAACGCAGGCGTTGCCCTTTGAGCACCGCGGCGGCGACCTGCCGATCCAGGTCACGACCTTCGGCTTCGTCCAGGAGTACCTGACCGACAACTGGCACGGGCTGGTTGCGAAGCTCCTCAAGGAGGCGGCCCCCGAGGCCGCCTACATGGCCAACCGAGTCAAGCGCCGCGAGACCCTGCACACCATGTGGTACCGCGACATGACCGCGCTGCAGCTTGAGGACGACCCGAGCCAACTGACCGCCGTGGCCGAGGCGCTGCTGAAGTTCCAGATGCCGGCCAACCAGGTAGCGCCCGACCTGCAGGACAAGGTGGCGGGCTGGCTGCCGCACATGGGCGTCGACTTCGACCAGATGGCCAGGGACCTTGTGCGGCTCGTGCACTCGACCCTCGGCGACGTCAGCCAGACGGGCCGGCTGATCGTCCAACTGGCCGCGGAGAAGGGTTACCGGCTGGGGCCGCTGTCGGCCGCCCAGATCAGGGCTGTCGTCAACCGGCTAGGCGGCCCCGGCTACGGCCTTCTGGGCGAGGCTCTACTCGAGAAGATGAACCTGCCCTATCTCTTCAAGCCGCGTGAGGGCGAGCGCGCCCTGGCGCCATACGGCGGCGTATACGAAAAAGTTCGCGGCCTCCTGCGCACCTGGATCGCCGGCAAGCTGGACCTGGAGTTCAAGGCGGGCGAGGCGCCCATCCCGGTCGGCCCTGGCCTGTGAGCATCCTCGACGCCGCTGCTGCCGCGCTGGCCCGGCGCCTGCTTCCCCGCGTCCTCTCGCAGCTGGACAGCGGCCTGATCACCATCGTCTTCACCGATGGCTACCGCCTGACCGCCGGCATGCCCAGCTCGGGCCGCGGTGCGACATTGCGGGTGCTCGACAACAAGTTCTTCCGCAAGGTGCTGGCCGATGGCGAGATCGGTTTCGCCGAGGCCTACATGGACGGGCTCTTTGAGACCGACGACCTGCTTTCGCTGCTGGCGGTGGGGCTGGAGGGGCGGACGAGGGTGGGTGGGGGGTTACGCTGGCTCAGCGCCATCTCGCGGCTGTCTAACCGCCGCTTCCATCGGCACAACCGCAACACGGTCGAGAGGGCACGCAACAACATGCACGCCCACTACGACCTGAGCAACGAGCTTTTCGAGCTTTTCCTCGACGATACCCTGTCCTACTCCTGCGCCATCTTCGAGTCGAACGACGAATCGCTCGAGGACGCGCAGGCCAACAAGTACCGGATCCTTAGCGAAAAGGCAGAGCTCAGTCCCGGCCAGCGGATCCTCGAGATCGGTGGCGGCTGGGGCGGCTACGCCATCTACGCGGCGGGCCACTATGGCGTCCACGTCACGATGGTCAATATTTCGGCCGACCAGGTCGAGCTGGCCCGGCAGCGGGTCGCCGATACGGGCCTGGATGACCTTGTGGAGATCCAGTTGCGCGACTACCGGGAGATCGAGGGCCAGTTCGACAAAGTCGTTGTCATGGGCATGATCGAGCAGGTCGGGGCCGAATACTACGAAGAATTTTTCAAGGTCTGCGACCGCGCCCTCAAGCCGGGCGGCCTCTTTGTGCTGCAAACGATCACGGTACCCGATCGGGCCTTCGTGGACTTGCGCGACGGCGTCAACTTCATGCAGAAGTACATCTTCCCCGGCGGGATGCTGCCTTCTCTGCAGGCTATCCGCGAAGCGGCCGCCCCGACCGCCCTGGAGATCCAGAACACCGAGGAGATCGGGCAGCACTATGTCGGCACGATGCACATCTGGCGGGAGCGTTTTCTAGCCAACCTTGATAAGGTTCGAGCCCTCGGCTTTGACGAGCGCTTCATCCGCATGTGGGACTATTACCTTGCGGCCAGCGAGGCCTGCTTCCTGACCAAGACCACGGGCGACCTGCAGATCGTCTTCCGCAAGACGGCCTGAGCTAGACCGCCGACGCCACCCGCTGAATGAACTCGATTGAGGGCTGAGAGAGGTCGCGGCCCGTGCTCCCATCCTGCAGCTGGTTGCCGAACTCGGCCCGCAGGTCGCGAACTTCACAGCCGGGCGCGAAGCCCTGGAAGACCTCGCGGCGGACGGCCGCGCCGAAGGTCGAGCGGCTGGCCGGCTTGTCCAGGTAGAGCGTCGGCCGCGTCACGTGCGGCTGCTCCCGGATCAAGTCCAGGTTGTCGTAGGAGCGGCGGAAGTCGGCGACGTAGTTCCAGTCGATATCCTCATCCAGCAGCTCCGAGAAGCGCCGCCATTCGGCCTCCCCGGCTCCCTGCATGGTGTGGCGCACGAACTGATAGCTGCCGGCGAACAGCGACCCAGCCTCGGCGGCGCTGGCCAGCGCGGCCATGTTGAGAGAGCGCAGTGTGGCTGGAGAAAAAGCGATGCCAACGTTGGACCACGATCGCACGGGGCTGTCCTCGTCGTAGCCATTCAACGCCATCAGGGTGGCCGGCGTCGCGGTTTCCATGGTCACGAGGTGGCAACCGGGCTCGAAGGCCTCCCGCAGCGCTGAGACCGCCCCCTCCCAGGTCGGGGGGGCTTTCGGCCCTGCCTTCATCAGCGGCCACGTGAAGACGTCGACCTCGAAGTGCTGTCGGAACTGATTGAGCGCATAGCGGCTGGCCGGTATCGTCTCACAGCCTTGGGGGGATACGATCCATGACGGGACGAAGAGCACGCGCTCGGCCATTGCCCGCTGATTCTACGGCGACGGCCGTTTGGCGAATCCGCCTGATAGAATCCATCACGCCCAGAGGCGCGGTTCGCAGGCCTCTTCCGAGCGACCCGCGATGAGTCTGCAGCTCACGGAGGTGAACGTTGGTCACCGTAACCGAGTACGACCCCTTCGCCGCCGAGGTGAAGGAGGACCCCTACCCTTACTACGAATGGCTGCGGCGCGAGGCGCCGGTCTACCACAACGAGCGCCTCGACATCTGGGCCCTCAGCCGCCACCGCGACGTCAACGCTGCCCTGCGCAACCACGAGGTCTTCTCGTCGGCCCAGGGCGTCGGGCCGGAGCGCGTCAACGTGCCGATGATGATCACCAAGGACCCGCCGGACCACACGCGCCTGCGGGCGCTGGTCAACCGCGCCTTTACCCCACGCATGGTCGCGCAGATGGAGCCCCGCATCCGCGAGATCCTGCGCCACCTGCTCGATGCCGCCGTCGAGCACGGCTCGTTCGACCTTGTGCAGCAGGTGGCGGAGCCGCTGCCGGTGATCGTGATCGCCGAAATGCTGGGCGTCGAGGCGAGCCAGCGCAAGGCCTTCAAGCGCTGGTCCGACGCCACCATCGGTATCCTCGGCGCCGACGCCAGCTTCGACCTCAGCGAGTACATGGCCGCCTGGCAGGAGTTCAAGACCTACTTCAGCGAGAAGATCGAAGAGCGCCGCGCCGACCCGAAGGACGACCTGATGAGCCGGCTCGTCGCCCCCGATGGCGACGACGCCCTGACGCGCAGCGAGATCCTCAACTTCAACCTGTTGCTGCTCGTCGCCGGTAACGAGACGACGACAAACCTGATAACCAACGGCGCCCTCGCCCTGCTGGAGAACATGGACGAGGCGACGAAGCTGCGCGAGGACCCCGGCCTGGTCAACTCGGCGGTCGAGGAGTGTCTGCGCTACGATTCGCCGATCCAGGGCTCGTTCCGCACGACGACCCGCGACTTTGAGATCGACGGCGTGACGATCCCGGCCGACAGCAAGGTGATGCTGATCTACGGGTCAGCCAACCGTGACCCGGAGCAATTCGACGAACCCGAGCGCTTCAAGGTCGACCGCGAGCCCAACGGCCACATAGCCTTCGCCGCCGGCATCCACTACTGCCTGGGCGCCGCCCTGGCCAGGCTTGAGGCGCGCCTCCTGCTGGAGGAGGTGCTGGCGCGGATGAAGAACATTCGCCTGGGCGAGGGCCCGCGTGTGCGTATGGACAACCCGCTGGTGCGCGGACTGAAGACCCTGCCCCTGCTCTTCGACCCCTCTTAGGCGGGCGCGATGTCGTGGGCGACCACCAGGGAGGTCTTGCCCCAGTTCGTCAGGTCGCCGTCGTAGCCGGGCTGGTACTTGGCGACCAGCGCCTGCCGCGCCCAGGCGTCTTCTTCGGGCGTGACCTCACTGCGGGCCGTCGCGGCGATGGTTTCAACGCTCAGCTCCAGCTTCACCGCCGGGTTGGCGACGAGGTTTTTGACCCAATCCGATTTATTGCGCCCGCCGGAGAGCATGAAGACCGTCGGGTCGCGGAGGGCGAACCAGATCTCGATCCGGTGCGGCTTTCCCGTCTTGCGCCCGACCGTGGTCAAGTAGCAGTACTCCTCGCTGGCGAGGGAACTGTCCGGTCCGGGCTCAGCGCCGGTTGCCAAAGCTGTTCCAGTGGGTCGACTTTTCCGCCGGACGCCGCGGGGCGACGCCGAACTTCCCTTTGGGACGCCCCATCGGCACGAGCGCGATGACCTCAAAGCTCTCGGGGATAGACAGCAGCTCCCGCAGGTCGTCCTGGTAGATGCGGTAGACAGTGGTCAGGGCGGTGCCGATGCCGAGGCCCCGCGCGGCCAGCATGAAGTTTTGGACGGCCGGCAGGATCGAGGCGTGGCCGGTGCCCGTATCCAGCTCGCCCTGCTCGTCGCTCAGGGTCATGCGGATGTTCGGCATCAGGAAGGCCACCATCGCCGGCGCCGTGCCGATGTTCTCGGCGAGGTAGATGGCCGAGCGCAGCGTGCGGTCGCGGGCGTCTCGCTCCTCATCGGTCCGAGGCGCCGGCATCGCTTTGGCGACGGCCGGCGCGTAGCGGTCCCAGGAGCGCTTGTAGATCTCGCCAACCTTGCGCTTGACCTCGGGGTCGGTGATGACGAGGAACTGCCAGGGTTGGATGTTGCCGCCGCTGGGCGCCTGCACAGCCGCCCGCATGCAGGTCATGATTTCGTCGTCCGTCACTGGCTCATCCGTGTAGCGGCGGATGGCGCGCGTAGTGTTGATGGCTTCGAAGAGCTCCATGGTGCCTCCTCCGGGTGGCTGGCGGCGAGTATACCCCCGTCGCGCCTGATGTTCAGGCCAGCCGGCGCACCGGGCCCAGGAACAGCAGGAAAGAGACGCCCACGCTGGCTACGATGATGCCGCTGATGACCAGGGCCTCCTGCGGCCCAAGCAGGCTGGCCAGGATGCCCGCCTGGAGGTAGCCGATCGGCAGGGACGCCATGAAGGCCAGGCTGTACATGCTCATCACGCGGCCCATAACCGAGCCCTCCGTGTTCTCCTGGAGCAGGGCTACCGCCAGGTTGATGAAGATAGCGGCGCTCAGCCCCCAGACGAATAGCACTGCCATGGTTACCGGCAGCGACTCGCTGAGTCCGTAGGCAACCAGGATCAGCCCACCGGTGATCGAGGAGCCCAGCAGGAGCCAGCCACGGCGCGGCAACCTGCCAAGCGTCATCGCCAGCGAGCCGAGGACAACGCCGAGGCCGAAGGATGCCGTGAGCAGTCCGACGTAGCGGTCAGCCTCATGCAGCACGTCCTCGACGATGAGCACGAGGGTCACGTTAAAGGGCGCGATGAAGAAAATGCCCGGCAGCGCCGAGATCAAAAGCAGGCCGAGAATGGCCACGTTGCGGCGCGCGTAAGACATGCCCTCGGCCAGGTCGACACGGATGGAGCGGCCGGTCCTCGGCGGGATGTCCGTGCTGATCCGCGAATAGAGAAATGCCCCCACCGCCAGGAACACGACCTCTAAGCCAAAGGCGAACTCGAGGCCGACGCCGTCAGCGGTGATCCCGGCAAGCCCCGGCCCCCCGAACTGAAAGGCCGCCATGAAGGCCACGGTGCCGAGGATTATGCCGTTTTGCAGCTGCGATGGCGCCAGCATCGCCGGCATCATCGCCTGCCGTGCCGGCTGCGTAAACGCGTTGGCGGCCCCGACAATCGCCGCCAGGGGGAAGACCGGCCAGATTGAGCGCACATCGGAGGCCACCAGAAAGACGTAGGCAGTGGAGACCAGCGCCGCGGCGCCATAGGTGCGGACGAGGATGCTGCGGCGTTCTACGCGGTCGGCCACCACCCCACCAATCAGGACCAGAAATGCGGCCGGCAGCGTCTGGCAGATCAGCGCGCCGGCGAGGGCGATCGCCCGGTAATCGGGGTCGACGCGGTCGCGGACGAAGAGAGGCACGGTGACGAGCTGGATGCCGACGCCGAGCCCGGCGACAACCGAGGCCGCCCACCAGCGCCGGTAATTGGCGTTGGCAAAGGGGTTGCGGGTGACGATGGGTTCGGCGGCGACGGGTGCCGCCAACACCGCGGCGTCAGCCACGGGCGCGGTCTCGTTCTGGGGAGGCTGCCAGCATCTGGCCAAGGATAGCCCCGCCCGCCGCTGGTGGGCACACCTTTGTGGAGGCGCCGGCCCGTTGCCACGACTCCGGAGTGACGGGCGTCACCGCCTTACCGCTCGTCGGAACTCACGCTATTCTGAGCACGATTTCGAGTGGGAGGTAAACCTTGAGGGAGATGTCTGTGGCGCCTGCGGAAGGGCGGGTGCGGTCGTTCTGGCATGCACAGTCGAAGGACACGACGACATGAAGGGCGAACTCGTCGGCAACTAGTAGTTAACGAAATTCGGCGGACGCTTCTCGAGAAAGGCGTTCATGCGCTCGCGGGCATCCGCCGTCTGACTCGTCGAGGCCATCACTTCGACCGCGTAGGCGTAGGCTTGGTGCTGAGGCATATCGAGCTGGGCATAGAAGGCCTGCTTGCCGATGCCTTTCGACATCGGGCTGCCGCGCGTCGCCAGCTCCAGCAGCTCAAGCGTCGCCGCCTCCAGGGCGTCGATTGGGACAACCCGGTTGACCAGCCCCCAGTCGAGGGCAGTAGAGGCGTCGATCTCCTCCCCTGTCAGGGCCATCTCCATCGCCCGCTTGCGGCCGATGTTGCGGGCCACAGCGACCTGCGGAGTGTGGCAGAACCAGCCACCCTTTCCGCCCGGCGTGGCGAAGCGCGCGGTTTCGGCCGCTACGGCGAGGTCGGCGGAGGCCACAAGCTGACAGCCTGCCGCCGTCGCCAGCCCCTGCACCCGGGCGACGACCACCTGGGGGATGCGCTGCATCAGGGTCATCAACTCGGTGCAGGTCCAGAGCAGCTTCCGCATCTCTGGCAGGTTGGCGCCGGACATCTCCCTGAGGTCATGGCCCGCGCTGAAGACCGGGCCTTCGGCGGCGAGAATGACGGCCAGGGCGTCGCTCTCGCCGGCGCCCTTGAAGGCTTCGATCAGCTCCGCCATGAAGGCCAGCGAGAGCACGTTTCGCTGCCGCGCCCGGTCCATCGTGATGGTCAGGTAATTGCCGCTGCGTTCGACACGCACCGCCTTGTTATTCATGCCTAACTCCTGCTGCGCCAATAGAGCGCGGTTCGCTTAGGTTCAGTGGGCCAAGTATGACCACTGAGCAAAAGAAAGCCACCCCCAACGTCCCCATCATCCGCTCGCAACGGCTGGAGCTGCGGCCGATGACGCCGCCCTTTATCGAGGCCCTGCTCGAGGATCGTCGGGCCGACGCCGAGGCGCTGCTCAATCTAAAGCTGACCGGGCCACGCCCTGACGCGGGCGATGAGCACTGGCTGCGCCTGCGGCTGGGCCAGCTACGGGCCGACCCAACGTGGCAATGGTGGCTCGGACGGGCGGTTGTCTTACCCGAGATCGGCGAGATGATCGGCCACGCCGGCTTCCACGAGCCTCCCCGAGAGGGCGGAGAACTGGAGTTCGGCTATTCCATTTTTCCCGAGCACCGCCGCAAGGGCTACGCGACGGAAGTTTCGCTGGCCCTGATGGACTGGGCGCGCAGCGCCAAAGGCATTTCGCGCTTCGTGCTTTCGATCTCGCCCGATAACGAGCCCTCGCTCTCGGTGGCGCGCAAGCTCGGCTTTGAGCCGACCGGCGTGCAGTGGGACGATGAGGACGGTGAGGAGCTTGTCTTCGGGCTCGACTACTCGCGGTCGAGCGGCAGCAGCTCATCGACCGGCTGAGCTGGATCCTCGGGCGTAGTCTCCGGGGTAGCCTCCGGTGTCGGCGTGACATCCACCGGCGGCGGCTCCCCGGCGGGTTCCCCGCCCGGCGCGCGCACGACGATGATCGGATTGGTGGCCGCGATCAACTCTCCTGACGATGCGCGCAGCTCCAGGCGTATGGCTTTTGCCGTCCCCGGCGGAGTCTCCACCGAGGCAGCGCCTCCGCCAAGCTCCACTGCTGCGGGCAGCTCCAGGGCGAAGTCCGGCCCTTCCGTCAAGATCGGCGTCTCGCGCAGGAAGACGACCGCGCCCTCGGGCCGCGGCTCGATTGTATAGAGCAACTCCGAGGTGTCTGTGCCCGGGTCACCTTCCTCCCCCATCCGCAGCGGACCGAGCGAGAAGTCGAACACCGCGCTGGTGTGGACCGCCCGATAGTTGCCGAAGAACATCCTCCCCGTGCGCATCAGCTCAACGGCCTGGGCGCGGCTGGGCTGCGCGCCGCCGTCCGGCAGCAGCCAGGTACACATCGAGCCGCCCGTGGGCGCCCTGCCATCAGCCTCGCCGTGTGTGTCGCTGACGCCGACGCCGAGGATTGTGCGCGGGTTCGGCAGAAAGGCCCGGTTGGCCAGGAGGAGGTCCCAGAGCAACATGTGTCCCTGGCCCGAAACTCCACCGCGTCCGTCAAGATAGCCCACTTCCATCAGGTCGCCGGAAAAGACGTCTGCTTGGAGGAGTACGTCGGCATAGTTGCGCACCCATGATTCTTCCGTCTCGCCATGCCGCCGGGCGCTCCAGAGGGCTGTACCAAACGGGTGATTGAGCGAAAGCAGGCCTCCCTTCGCGTGGATCTGCGCAGCCATTTCGGGATCGCTGAGGCGTTCTTCGGGAACAACGTCCCCATCTGGCAAATAGGCGTTGCAATGCGGCCCAAAGATTACGGTGTGCTCGAGGCTATAGAACTGGCGGAGGCCGCTGACCGCCGAGTTCTCCTCGGATATCGACTTCAGCTGTTGGTACAGGATCTGGCGATCCGTGATGCCGCAGTGGACAGTAGCTTCGCTGATCTCGATCCAGGCATTACCGCTGGCGATAACACGGATGTTGCCGAGGACGTTGTCGAGGCTCAAGGGAGGCTGGTTGGGGTCCGCGGCGTCGGGGAAAACCGGAATCGTGATCTGGCCCTTGGGTGGCGCGCCGATCCGCTGGCGCACGCGGCCCTCGGAGAGCGTGACCGGAGGACCACCGCCTTCCGCGTGGACCAGGAAGACCTCGTAGACGTGCCGTTTGGCCGAGCCATCCGCAGCGCGGTGCCAGGAGAGGTTGAAATGGATGCGCAGTCGATCGCCGGGGCGCATCATGCCTCGGCGATAGCGCAGAGTCAGCCGCGGTTGCGCTGCGAGGAATGGGTAGGTACGCGCGGCCCCGCCCTGGGTTTGCGGGGCCAGAACCAGCACGGCGTCCTCGACGCGCTCAGGGGGATTCCAGGTCTTCGACCAGATGTGGTCGTGGTCGAAGGCGTGGTCGTGCTCGGACCACCAGAGGGTGTCCATCCCGTCCTGCTGCGCGCGGTTCGCCTGCCAGGCCATCGATGGCAGCCGTCCTGGCTCGTTCTGGAACTGGACCGCCGGGTGTGTGCTGTGGGCGTGAACGTGGAGCTGGACTGCATAGCCGCGTGGAGTGCCAGGAGCGCCCGCCGTGGCCGCCGGAACTTCATGCCTTCCCAGGCGCAGGAACGGGATGGCGACAGCCGCACCCAGGCCGCCCTTGAGGACGGCCCTCCGGCTGTAACGTGATACCAATTTCTGTTTCATTGGTCGCTAGGGGGGCTTCGCGGGACTGCCCGCAGAGACAATCCCTGCCATCGTAAGTCTCGGCTTAACGTAGGGGCGGCTGAATGATCGATTGCCCGAAAGAGCCACCAAAAAGCTGCCAAACCCCTTCGGTTCACGCCTCACGCTAGTCCCATCCATCCGGAGGCGGAAAAAGAGTCGTCAAAGTGTTTGCTTCGTACCATCGCTTGCAGATGGATGTTGTCCGCCTCGAAGACTTCGAAGTGCTGGCCCGCGCCCAAATGGACGGGCCTGCCTTTGATTACTACGCCGGCGGAGCCGCCGACGAGCTTACGCTGGGCGAGAACATCGCCGCCTTTCAGCGCCGTCGCCTGCGGCCCCGCGTCCTCGTTGACGTCTCGTCGGTCGCCATCAATACCCAGATTCTCGGCAAGCTCGCTTCTTTTCCCGTCGGGCTGGCGCCGGCGGCCCTGCAGAGGCTGGCCCACGACCAGGGCGAGGTGGCGGCCGCCCGCGCGGCCGCTGACGCCGGCATCATCTACGCCCTCTCCACTCTCTCCAGCTGCTCGGTTGAGGAGGTAGGGGCGGCCGGCGGCCGGCTCTGGTTCCAGCTCTATGTCCACAAGGATCGGTCTGTGTCGCGCGACCTCGTGCAGCGGGCGGAAGCTGCCGGCTACGAGGCCATCGTCCTGACCGTTGACCTTCCGGTCACCGGCTACCGCGAGCGCGAGCTGCGCGGTACGTTCGCCGTCGACCCCGCGGACTACGGCAACCTGCGGATGCCGAGTATGGGCGATGCCACGCTCGCCGGCGTCGTGGCCTTCCTCAACGACCAGTCGCTCACCTGGAATGACATCGCCTGGGTGCGCAGCCTCAGCTCGCTGCCCCTGGTGATCAAGGGAATCATGCGCGGCGACGATGCGCGGCTCGCCGTGGAGCACGGCGCGGCCGGCCTCGTCGTATCAAACCACGGCGGCCGCCAGCTCGACCGTACGCAGGCCAGCATCGACGCCCTGGAGGAGATCGTGGCCTCGGTGGATGGCGCCGCCGAGGTCTACCTGGACGGCGGGGTCCGGCGCGGGGCCGACGTAGCGATCGCCATCGCCCTCGGGGCCACGGCGGTCTTCGTGGGCCGCCCTTACCTCTATGCGCTGGCGGCCGGGGGCGAGGAGGGCGTGCGCAAGGCCATCGATATCCTGCGCGCCGAGCTGCTGGTGACCATGGCGCTGTTGGGGGCGCCGGCCATTGGCGCCCTGACCCGCGACATGGTTATTTGAAGCGCGCCTCGATGTCGGCTAGCGAAGGCGAAGTGGTCCCTGACGCGCCCTGCCAGACCTCGACAGCGCTCCGGAAGGCATATGCCGAGGCCCGCGACGAGTAAATCCGCCAGTCGGCTTGCGCGACCTCGTTGAACCAGAGCAGCAGGTAGATCTTCGACATCTGGTTCGGGATCACATCCTTCATTGCCTCGAGGATCCACTGCGCCTTGTTGCCGCCGCCTTCGGCCGACCCGACCTCACACACCGCCATCGGCTTGTTGTACGTCTCGAGCTTGTGATAGGACGAGAAGAAGATGTCGCGGAAGCTGCGCCAGCCGCCCCAGTCGAGCTCGTTCCCGCCATTGAAACCGGTCATCCCCACCCAATCGACGTAGTCGTGGCCGGGGTACACCTGGTGGAAGGGCGTCGTGCCGTAGTACTCGGCCTGCGGCGCCCAGACCCAGCTCACGTTGAAGCAGTCCTCAGCCCAGAAGACCTGTCGCAGGTGGCGCCAGGCGTCGACATAGTCCTGCGCCGTGTTGCCGCCGACCCCGACGGCCCAGGGGAAGTGGGGGTGATTCATCTCGTGGCCGAAACGGAGAAGGACTGTCTGCCCGAAATCGCGTAGCCCACGCGCCCAGGTCTTCACGTAGTCGTCGAACTCGCCGTCCGCGATCTTGCGCGGGGTGTAGTCGGGCTGCACGAGGCCCCGGCGCAGACGCTGCGGTTCCCAGGTGACCACCGGCAGGGCGCCGTAGGCGGCCACCTTCTCGAAGCGGGAGCGCTCGAAAATGCCGGACTTGTTGCCCCAGGCGGTGAACCAGTGGATCGCCGCCGGTTTTTCGCCGGCAGTTTGCGTCACACGCAGTAGCTTGTCCATGTGAATCGGCGCCCCCGGCTGCCAGACACCCCAGCGTCGTGGCGAGTCGCCGCCGAACGCGGCCGCTGCCGGACCTCCGAGAGTCGCGCTGATAGCCAGCGCCGAGGCGGCGCCGGCGGCACCGGTAATCAGGCCGCGCCGGGATATCGGGATGGAAAGTCGGAAGGGCTCTATGGGCAGCTTTTGCGAGGGCATTGGGCTCTCGGTCCTGGCAGGTTAGGTTGTTTGGACTCGGTCACACCGGCCAGGGTTGCTCAGGTGATCATCGGCAGTTTGGCCAGTCCCCTGAACGAAGGAATCCGCCGCCATTCTAGAGCTTCTCCCGCGATCCGCAAGTTCGGGAAGCGGCGGACCAGCGACAGGACGGCGATCTGAGCCTCCAGCCGCGCCAGCGGCGCCCCCAGGCAATAGTGCACTCCGCCACCGAACGAGAAGTGCTTGGGGCTTTGCCGCGTGATGTCGAAGCGTTCCGGGTCAGGGTTGAGGGCGGGGTCGTGGTTGGCCGCCGCCAGCGAGGGCGTTATCGAGTCGCCGGCGCGCATCGGGCAGCCGCCGATCGTCGTGTCGGCCAGGGGAATGCGGCCGGTCTGCGTAACCGGGCTGTCGTAGCGCAGCATCTCCTCGACTGCGTTCTTGATCAAGGAGGGGTCGGCCTGCAGCTTCTGCCACGCCGAGCGATTGGTCACCAGCGCTAACACCCCGTTGCCGATCAGATCAGTTGTTGTGACATTGCCCGCGGCCAGGAGGAGGCTGACCATGGCCATGATCTCGTGGTCGCTCAGGTGATCGCCTTCGACCTCCGCTGCAATCAACATGCTAATGAGGTCATCACGCGGCTCCTGCTTGCGCTCCTCGAGGACGCGCTCCAGGTAGGCATCCAGCTCGCCCTCCGCCTGCCGGACCTCGGCGTGCTTCTCTGCTGAGAGCGTCGGGTCGAAGCCCTGGATGCCGATGTCGGACCAGCGCTTGAAGTCGTCGCGGTCGGCCGGGTCAACGCCGAGCATCTCGGCGATAACGATCGTCGGTAGCGGGGCCGCGAAGGAGGCGATCAGGTCGAACCCCGCGGAGCCCTCCACGGCGTCCAACAGCTCGTCGACGATCTCCTGTATCCGCGGCGCCATTGCCTCGACGGCGCGCGCGCTGAAAGCCTTCGTGACCAGGCTGCGCAGGCGCGTGTGATACGGCGGGTCAGCGAAGAGCATGTTGGGCTCGCCGTCGTGCGAGAAGTCCGCGCCGCCCAGGAACATCGCCATGTAGCTGCCGGGGCCGGCCAGCTTCGGGTTGACCGCGAGGCTGCGGTCACGCAACAACGCGTCAACCTCCTCAGCGCGGAACAACAGCCAGCGCTTGAGCACGGAGTCGTAGTGGACGGGTTCAGCCTCCCGCATCTGGGCGAGGATCGGATAGGGCTCGCGCTGGAACTCGGGATCCAGCGGGGTGAGCTGAATCCCCGTCGGAAGTTGCTTCGTGGCGCCCGTGTCGGTGGTCATGTCGTCTCCTTGTCCTCGCAGAGGCAAGGGTACTGAGCCGCACACATCGAGCACCACACCTTCAAAGGGACGAGGTTCCCGCATTGTCTTATCAAGATCGGGTAGGGGCGTTTTGCAACCGCCCTCCCGTGCCGCGTACGAGGGGTTGCTCACTGCCCAAAAGGCGGTCTTGGCCATTTCGCGAGCATGCCGACTCTGACCGGGGGGGCGGTGCAACACGCCCCTACGCGCCCGACACCCGGACGGCTAGAAGTGGCCATCCCGGCGGTGCCAGTGTGCTAGGGTCTCTAGCGAGCGGGTCTGAACAGACCCGCGCGCTTTCCCTGGTGGAAACGGAGCCTCCCCAATGCGCTTCAAAGCGGCCCTCATCTTCTCCAGCCTCGCCCTGGCCTTCGTCTTCGTAACGTTGCTGGGCGGCGAGACGGCCAAAGTCTACGCTGCGACAGACAGCGACGGCGATGCCCTCCCCGACTCGTGGGAAAACGGCGTCACGCCGGACGGACTCGACCTCAAGGCCCTGGGCGCCAGGGAGGGCCGCAAGGACGTTTTCGTAGAGATGGATTTCTCCAGTCCGGCCCTGCGCAACAACATCGCCTGCGACAGACTGGACGCGCTGGTCGATGCCTTCCGCAAGGCGCCGGTGTCTAACCCCAACGGTTCAACCGGCATCACGCTGCACCTGGACGCCGGCAAGACCTGCCCCAGCCGCAGTTACAACCTCGGCGGCTCGAATGGCTTCACTGCTTCACAGCCCTGCTCCCCGACGGGCGAGCCGTTCGGTCCCAACGGCGCCAAGATGGCCATGAAGCGCTGGCCCGTGTTCCACCACGCGGCCGTAGTTCATCGGCTTTGCAGCGCCTACGGCATCAACTATGGTTCCCGCTTCGCGATCGGCGCCGACGCCGCCTTCACCCTGGTCTTCATGCACGAGATTGGCCACGGCTTCGGGATGGACCACGACCCCGCGCCCAACCGCATTAGCAACATGAGTGGCCCCATTTACTACCAGGCCTCGGCCAGCAGCGGGCCGCAAGAGGTAGTCGACTACCAGCGCTGGGCGCTGCCGGCCGTAAACGAAGCCCACATGGATGAATTCGTGGGCCTCGGTGGCCCTCCCCAGGTCAACAAATACTGGGCCTTCTGGTCCTGTCCTGCAGAGTTGGGCGGGTTCATAAAGGGCGGCTGGCACGCCCGCAACGGACCCTTGAACTGGAACTGTAGCGAAGACGCACTTTTTATGGACACCTTCCAGCACGGCATCCAGGCCCTGGACATCAGCGGTGACGGGCAGATCACGAGGCTGAAAGCCACCCCGAATGAGTGGCGGCGCCTGAACTTCGCCGCCGGCGGCCAAATCGGGACACCGCTGCCGGCCCAGGCGGCCTCCGACACGCTGGTCATCGACTAGCGACGTCTGGCGGCTACCTTGAGGTTCGACCGCTGCGGGCACGGATCCGGTCAGGAGTCACGAAGCCGTGCTCGCAACCGGCCAGATCCTGCAAGGGCGCCGGGCCTGTGGCCTACTCCGGCGTGGTAACCAATCTGAGCGACGGCCTGTGCTCGATGAACTCGCCGAGTTTGGCCGATTCAAGCGGGCGCGCGAAGTAGAAGCCCTGAGCACGTGGACAGCCGTTCATCTGTAGCCAGCGCACTTCCGCAGCCGTTTCGACACCCTCGGCGATCACAATCATGTCGATGCTCCTGCCCAGCGCTATCAGCGCCCGGACAATCGATTGCTTGCGGCTGTCACCGTCCAGCCCAGCCACAAACGTGCGGTCGATCTTCAGGCAGCTGACGTGCATGCGGTCCAGATAGGTCAATGACGAGTGGCCCGCACCGAAATCGTCGATTGCGAGCTCGACGCCTCCTGCCTGCAGGCTCGCCAGGTTGGCGGCAACAACAGGGTCCTCGACCAGGGCTATGCTCTCGGTAACCTCCAGCCTCAGGGTGGTTGGTTCGACATCGTGCGAGGCCAGGCAGGCCCAGACCTCGTCGGCAAGGTCGGGCCGCCGCAGTTGACGGATTGAGACGTTGACGCCGACTCGGACACCTGTTGCCCCGGGCAGCGCCTTCAGGATCTCCGCCTGGCGGCAGGCTTGCTCCAGAACAAATCGCCCGAGGGGCATGATCAGCTCGCTCTGTTCGGCCAGCTCGATGAACTCAATGGGATCAACCGCACCGCGAGTGGGATGATCCCAGCGGGCCAGGGCTTCAACTGCGGTCAGCGCACCAGTCGCCAGCTCAATTTCAGGTTGGAAGGCGACGTGCAATCCCGAATGCTCCACCGCCCGACGCAGGTCGCTCTCGAGCTCCAGCCGGTCAAGCGTTTGCGAGCTCATCGCCTCGGCGTAGACAGCGAGCTGAGCCTTGCCTCGGTTCTTGGCTCGATACATGGCAAGGTCGGCGTTGCGCAGAAGATCGTCCGCGGTTTGCGTTTTCAGGCTGTTGTGGGCGATGCCGATGCTGCAGGTAACGTACAGCTTTCGCCCGTCGATCAAGAATGGTTCACCGACGGCCCACAGGACTCGTGTCGCTACCTCCTCTGCTTCGTTTCTGTCACCCAGGCGTTCGATGAGGATCGTGAACTCGTCGCCGCCGAAGCGGGCAACCGTGTCCGTGGGCCGTACCACCATCCGCAGGCGGTCGGCCACCTGCCCAAGAACCTGATCGCCAATCGAGTGGCCGACGCTATCGTTGATCACCTTGAAGCGGTCCAGATCCAGGAACATGACGGCCATCGAATCCTGCCCCCGTGCTTTGAGCAGCGCGTGCTCAAGCCTCGTCAGGAAAAGCCTGCGGTTGGGCAGTTTTGTCAGGCTGTCGTAGAGGGCCTGGCGCTCCAGCTCTTTCTCCAGGCCGATGCGGCGCTTGAGGCTCAGGTTTTGGCGCAGCGAAATGTAGCCGAACACCGCGGGCGTCACGGCCAGCGGCAGCAACAGCGGGTAGTGGTAGCCGGTGAGCGCGGTCACCAGCCCAAGGGAGGCCAAGCCGATTTGCTGCGCAATGTCTTGTCGGTGCCTCTGGCGCATCTCGGATAAGTCGAATCCGCCCGTGTAGATCGCGACGACGGCGTCGACCAGCAGTGTGTTGACCAGGTAGAGGACGACCGCCGCGGCCATGATTGCCGGGATGTCGATGCTGGCCACCGCGCCGTATCCGAAGCCGTCGTGGGCAAGAGCGTGGAAGACCAGCGAGGCGGCTGAGACCGAAATTGCCGTCTCCGCGACGTTAAAGGCCATTTGCAAGGGAGCCCGTTTCGGCAACTCGCTGGCGGCCACGCCCGCAACGACCGTCAGGACCGCCACCAGGGGTGGCAGGAGGAGCACAGCCGCAAGGATGACCGCGCCGTCGGCGTAGAACTTTGTCTTGCGAGACAGCTCCAGGGGAAAGCGCCTGGCGATCGCCACGACCAATCCCAGCGTCACGGCGTCCGCCACCTGCGCGCGCTCCAGCGGATAGTGTTGCAAACCGGCGATTATGCTGAGCCCGACGGCTGACAACACCACCGCGGTGATAAAGCCATAGAGCCTGCGCTCGTTAGCGACAGGTTGTGCTTGCGCAGTCACCTCGCAGTAGCCCTACCCTGCCCTGGGATAAGCCGACACCTGGATCTGCTTGCTCATCCACTTGTTGGACCGCCCGTAGCGGAAGTCAACCGTGGTTTCGCCCTGGTCGATGTAACGGTAGTAGGACCGAACCTGGAACCCTGGATCCGAGGCGTAGAGAATGGTCTCGATCTCAATGCTGATCTTGCCCACGCCGTCCCAGACCTCGTTCGAGTGTGACCACTCGACCGCGATGTTCATCAGGCCCGGCATTGGGATGCCGTCGATGTAGGCCACCAGGCTGGCCGGGTCGACGCTGACATTGACGTTCGACGGCACGGTGATGCGCGTGACGTAGCCCCCGGCGGTGACCTGCGGAAGATTATTGGCTTCGAAAAGGATGTCGGTCTCAACGACCGCCTCAACAGCCCGGCCATCGGCGTCGACGCTGCTGAGTGTGAAAATGGGGTCGCCCAAACACCAGCCCCACGCGGCCGAGCTCTCTTCGATCGGCAGCAGCGCGACCAACATGGCTACAACTGCCAACAGGGCAGACGCCCCCAGGCGCCAGGGGATTGACTGACGAAACGTCGCCATAACCTCCTCCTTCTAGACCACGCGGAGACGTGGCCCTACCACTGCGCGTAGAGCAGGAGGTTTAAAACCATGCGGCTAAAGTACCGCATCGCCAGGGTAGGCTCTTGCGGCTCGCCTTAGGGCGGCGTCTCAACAATAGCACCTGGCAAGCCACTATCGTTGTCCCTTTGTAAATTTTCCGTGACTGATTTGTTGCAATCTTCGCCGGCTGCGCGCCTCACCACCGGGGTAATGTGTTTCGCTCGACTGCTATCGAATCGGTCTACTCTCGCGTAAGTGGGAGTAGTTGCTTATCCGGCCGTTGATAGTCTTCTGGAGGACCTGCTGACGGAGATCCGCGAGCACCTCGGTGATCGGCTGGTTGGGCTCTATGTCTACGGATCACTCGTAACGGGAGACTCCGACGAGGGAATCAGCGACATCGACCTCCTGGCAGTGACAAGCGACGAGATCAACGATGCTGACTTCTCCCGCCTCGATGCAATGCACAACTCATTCATTTCAGCGCGCAGCGAATGGCAGGACCGTCTTGAGATCGCCTACCTTTCGCTCCAGGCCCTGCGCACCTTCAAGATTCAGCCGTCGAGGGCGGCGATCATCAGCCCCGGCGAGCCTTTTCACTTCAAGGAAGTGGGCGCCGATTGGCTGATCAATTGGTGGATGGTGAGTGAGGAAGGAATCACGCTCTTCGGTCCGCCGCCCGCCACGATCATCGAGCCGATATCGAATGCTGAGGTGATCGCCGCCTCGCGTAAGCAGGCGGCTGATTGGCCCGCCTGGATCAGGGAACTTCAGCCATCCCGTCCTTACCAGGGCTACGCAGTCCTCACGATGTGCCGGGCGTTTTATGCCCACGAGCTTGGCGCGCAGGCGTCCAAGAAACGCGCCGCCGCCTGGGCTGCGGAGCGCTTGCCGGAGTGGGCCGGTCTCATCCAGAGCGCCATGGCCTGGCGCGAAGAATGGCGCAACCGCGAGGTCGATCCCCAGGCGACGTTGCCCGAAGTGGTGAAGTTCGTCGACTCCGTGGCGAAGAAAATCGCCGGATAGCAGCGACGGTAGTTGGCTTAAGCTCCGGGCGCGGCCACCGGGCGGCCCGGTAGGTCGAGGTCGGGCGGCGGCGGCGCGGGGTTTACCGTGGCCTGCATCAGCGTTGGCACGGCGATGGCCAGCTCCTCCACGGTCCACTTGCCTTCCTTGATCAGCGACCGGTAGGGGCGCTCCTCCATCGCCAGCGAGACGTTCCCGCCCGCCACATGGAAGATCTGCCCGTTGATGTTCCAGGCCTTGTCCGTCGCCAGGTAGACAACCATCGGCGCCACGAGGTCGGGTGTGCGCAGGCTCTCGGCCAGGTCGCTCGCTACCCGCTGGGGCAGGGTGTTGACGATGCCGCGCTGCGCGTTCATCGTGCGGGCGGCCGTTGGTACCGTCGCCGTCATCCGTGTGGCCGCGCCCGGCGCGATGCAGTTCACCGTCACCCCATACTTACCGAGGTCCCTGGCCGCCACCCGCGTCAGCCCGGCGATGCCCGCCTTGGCGGCGCCGTAGTTCGCCTGACCGGCGATCCCGGTGAGGCCGGAAACAGACGAGAAGGTGATGATCCGGCCGTAGCGCTGCTGGCGAAAAATGATGGAGGCCGGCTTGATCACAGAAAAATGACCCTTGAGGTGGACAGCGATCACGGCGTCCCACTCCTCCTCCGCCATGTTGAAGATCATGCGGTCGCGCAGGATGCCCGCCGGCGTGATCAGGATGTCGAGCCGGCCATAGCTGTCCATTGCCATCTGGATGATCGCTTCGCCGCCATCCATGGTGGCTACCGATTCGTAGTTCCCGACGGCGTCGCCGCCGGCGGCCTTAATCTCCGCCACCACCTGGTCGGCGGGCCCGCCATCGTTGCCGGTGCCATCGACGTTGACGCCCGGGTCGTTAACAACGACCTTCGCGCCCTCCTCGGCGAGCAGCAAGGCAACCTCACGCCCAATGCCACGGCCGGCGCCTGTGACTACGGCAACTTTTCCATCGAGCCTGTTCATGCGTTCACCGCCTCCGCCGTCTTCTCCTCGCGGCCTGGAATATTGAGGTCCTCGGGCGGCGGCGCGGGGTTCCTGACGCCGGCCATCAGGTCCTTCGGCACGCGTTCCTCCAACTCGTCCAGCGTCCACTTGCCGGGCTTGAAAATGGTCTTTCCGGGGGTGGGATGGTTCAGGAGATGAACCTGGCCGCCAACGACATAGAAGACCTGGCCGTTGATGTTCCAGGCGTAGTCCGAAGCGAGGTAGGCGACCATCGGCGGGATGAACTCCGGCCCCGGCAGCGAGAAGCCGCCAGGGATGGTGCCGATCATGCGCGTCTGGGCGGCCGGCGCGATGGCGTTTACTGTCACGCCGTAACGCCCGAGGTCGCGGGCGACGACGCGGGTGAAGCCGGCGATCCCGGACTTGGCCGCGCCGTAGTTGGCCTGGCCGGCGTTGCCCCAGACGCCCGACGTGGAGGTGAAGTTGATGATCCGGCCGAAGCGCTGCTGGCGCATGACGATGGAGGCCGGCTTGGTGCAGGCGAAATGGCCCTTGAGGTGGACGGCGATCACGGCGTCCCACTCCTCCTCGGACATGTTGAAGATCATGCGGTCGCGCAGGATGCCGGCGATGTTGACGAGGATGTCGATCCGCCCGAAGCTGTCCATCGCGGTCTGGATGATGCTCTCGCCGCCATCCACCGTGGCCACGGACTCGTAGTTGGCCGCGGCCTCGCCGCCGGCGGCTTTGATTTCGTTGACGACGTCATCGGCGGGCCCCCCGTCGTGACCGGTGCCATCCGAGTTCACGCCCGGGTCGTTGACGACGATCTTCGCGCCCTCGTTGGCGAAGAAGAGGGCGACCTCGCGGCCGATGCCACGCCCCGAGCCCGTGATAACGGCCACGCGGCCTTCAAGGTGTTTGGTCATGGCTTTCTACTCCGACGACTTCGTTCCGCAGTCGGCGCTCAAGATACAAAGCGCGGGCCGTAGGCGATAGCGACCTGCACGCTTCCCCGCTATCCAGCACCTAACTCTGGCGTCCACGCCGTCGCGCATCTACGCACCGTAGGGGCGGATTTTGGATCTCGTTGGCCCCTCGCCTTAATTCAACGCCCCAATCCGCCTGCCCGGTCCGCTTTGGTTCATGCGGCATTTTGTTCGATATCGCCCGCATCGGATCCCACCAGCGCCCGCGGGCAGATTCAGGGCTCGACTAGTCCGACTGCCATCCTTGTTCGAAATCTGCCCCTCTACCTTTCGGTTGTCTTCGCCCAGCTTTCGTGTTCTG
>JBBDXC010000020.1:399-75781 GCA_040902555.1 Dehalococcoidia bacterium | reverse complement strand
CCGCAGCGAGGCACCAGCCGACATCGCCGCTTGACGAAAGGAATGAAGTCCTACGCGCGGGTGGACGGCGCCATAGCGTGTGACATCGGCGCCGCCCGAAGGTAGGAGCAGATTTCCAGCCACGATGACGCTGGGCTTAGACGAGCTGAGAATCGACCCGCCGGTCGGACGAACGGGACAGGGGCGGCGAGAAGCCATAGAGTTTTAGGGAACCACCCCACAGGCGCATAACGTGTGCCAGCTCACGAGCCCACTTGCGGGGAAAGACCGAGAGGTATCCCTGCGCCCCCATCTAATCCCCAAAACCACGGGCCGTCGCTCGAGCTGCCCAGAACCCTTTCTTCACCAGAACGTCACACGCCACCCACGACGAGTTTGACGCAGCAGATACAGCCTTGAGATGAGGCCGAAGAGAGGCGACAACGTATGACTGATATCGCGCCAAAGTTAACCCCGAATACACGGCGGAGCTTCCTGGCCGCGGCGGTGGGCGGGCTTGCCGGGCTGCTTGCCGGGCGCCTAGCAGAGCCGCAGGTAGCCCGCGCCGACGACGGCCAGGCTGTGATCATCGGGAATGAGCTGGGCCAGACTGCGCAGAGCCCGACCCGGCTCTACCGGGACGACCTGGCCTGGAACTCGCGGGCCGACCTCGCCGGGGCACAGTACGGCCTGCGCGGTTCCAACGACGGGACCGCGGCGCAGGGTGGCGGCACTGGCGTTGTCGGCGAGGGGACCGTCGGAGTTAGGGGTCAGTCTATTGCGGACAACAGCGTTGACGGCATCGGCGTGCATGCGGTCGCGATCAGCGGCGGCGCAGCGTTGCTGGCCGAAGCTCAGACAGGGATTGGGGTTAAGGCGGCGGCGCAGGTCGATGGCGGGGCCGCCCTGGTCGTCGACGGCCTGAGCATCTTCTTGAAGCGCAGCGGCAAGGTAAATATCGCCGCGGGCGCCAGTTCGAGAACGGTCAACGCCTTTCCGGTCTACCCGGAGTCCCTGGTGCTGGCGAACATCCAGGGCCACGTGCCCGGCCTCTGGATCACCGGCGTGCAGCCGAACGTGAACAACGGCCGCTTCACAATCCACCTCAACAAGCCGGCGCCGTCAACCGTCAAGGTCGGCTGGTTCATCGTCAATTGAAGGAAGGGATCAAATGGAGATAGCGAAGGCAACGAAGGACCGGCGGGGGTTCCTGGCGGCGGCGGTGGGAGGGCTCGCCGGACTACTGGCCGGCCGGATATCCCAGCCCCGCCCAGCTCGCGCCAACGACGACGACCCCATCACCATTGGTGAAATTTTCAATACGGCCCAGAGCGCGACCGGCCTCCAACGCGACGACCTCGCCTGGAGTTCCACCGCCGGCTTCGCCGACACTACCATCGGGCTGGGCGGTTTCAATAATGCAACCGCCGAGCAGACTGGCGGCATACCAGGGGCCGGCGTATTCGGCAACGGCCAGGTGGGTGTCAGGGCCACCGGAAGTTTAATCGGCGTTGAGACAACCGCCGAGAGTGGCGGCGTTGCGCTGGAGGCCGCGGTGGGCCTCGGAATCGGGGTCAGAGCGACAGCTGATCTCGCCGGCGGCAGCGCCTTGATCGTCGACGGCGTAAGCCTCTTCCTGAAGCGCAGCGGCAAGGTCAACATCAACGCCGGCGCCAGCTCGAAGACGGTCAACGCCGCCCCGATCTACACGCAATCCCTGGTGCTGGCGACAATCCAGGGCGACGTCGCGGGGCTATTCGTGCGGGGAGTGAAGCTCAGCCCCGGGGCGGGGACGTTCACCATCCACCTCAACAAGCCGGCGCCGTCAACCGTCAAGGTCGGCTGGTTCATCGTCAACTGAAGGAAGGAATTTAGATGGAGATAGCGAAGGCAACGAGGGACAGGCGGGGGTTCCTGGCGGCGGCCGTGGGTGGGGTCATGGGGCTCCTTGCGGGGCGTGTTGCCCACCCGCAAGCCGCCCGAGCTCTCGATGGCCAGGCCGTTCTCATGGGAGCCGACAACCTGTCGCAGACTCCAACCATCGTCAGGCGCGACAACCTGGCCTGGGAGTCGAGAGCTGACTTTGGCTCGAACGGTATGGCCGTCTACGGCTATAACAACGCGACCGTAGAGCAAGGCGAGACGGCGCAGGGAGGAGGTCTCGGGGTCTACGGGTTCGGTAATGTGGGCATGCGCGCCGAAGGAAGGTTGATCGGCGTCGAGGCAAGTGCGGAAAGCGGGGGCGTCGCGCTGGATGCTGATGTGGGGTTGGGGATTGGCGTCAGGACGAAGGCTGACCTGGCCGGTGGCAGCGCCCTGGTGGTCGACGGCGTGAGCCTGTTCCTCAAACGCAGCGGCAGAGCAGTCATCAACGCCGGTGCCAACTCGAAGACGGTCAACGCCGCCCCGATCTACACGCAATCCCTGGTGCTGGCGACCATCCAGGGCGACGTCCCGGGGCTCTTCGTGCGCGGAGTCAAGCTTAGCCCCGGTGCTGGAACGTTCACCATTCACCTGAACAAGGCCGCCACTCAGACGGTCAAAGTCGGCTGGTTCATCGTCAACTGAAAGGAAGGAAGCAGATGGAGATAACGAAGGCAACAAAGGATAGGCGGGGTTTCCTGGCGGCGGCCGTGGGCGGGCTAGCCGGGCTGCTGGCGGGGCGCATCGGTGCCCCAGCGCAGACAGTCGAGGCTAGTCATGGCGATGTGCACCTCGGCGGCGACAACGTCTCGGACACGCCGACCACGATACGTCACCAAAATGGCGCTCGCTGTGAAATAGCGGGAGAGATCGACCTCCCGGGGAGTAGTGGGTCTGTCTATGCTGCTTTGGTCGCTACGGGGCCGCAGAACGGCGTTTACGCCAAGGGCGACGTCGCGATTACCGGAAGGGGCACTTTAATCGGCCTCGACGCAGCCGGACCCCTCGGCGTCAAGGCCGTGGGAAGTTCAGTGGGCGTGGACGCCAGCGGATCGGTTGGAGTTAAGGGTGAGTCGACATCGAACAGCAACGACGGTATCGGGGTGCATGCCATAGCACTCGGCGGCGGGTTCGCGCTGGTGGCCGAAGGGACCTACGGCGGCGTGAAGACGACGGCCGGTGTAGATCAGGGCTACGCCCTGGAGGTAGACGGCGTGAACCGCTTCAAGAAGCGTAGCGGCCAGACGACGATCAACGCCGGCGCTAGCTCGAGGACAGTCAACGCCTTTCCGATCTATCCGCAGGCTCTAGTGCTGGCGACCATCCAGGGCTACGTCGCCGGCCTTTGGGTCGCGGGCGTGCAGCCGAGTCCGGCACATGGCCGTTTCACGATCCGGCTCAACAAGCCGGCGCCCTCAACCGTGAAGGTCGGCTGGTTCATCGTCAACTGAAAGAAGGAAGCACATGGAGATAGCGAAGGCAACGAAGGACAGGCGGGGGTTCCTGGCGGCGGCGCTGGGAGGGGTGGCCGGCCTGCTTGCGGGGAGGATAGCCCAGCCACAGACGGTGCACGCCGTCGAGGAATTCGTCGTCCTGGGCGGCGCTGCCGCGGACAACACCGCTGTCGGGATGACGGAGATCGTCGCTGCCAGCGGGGAAGCCTGCGGCCTCGCCGGCCAGTTCTACGACGCTACAAACAGTCTGCGCTCGGCAGGTCTCCGCGGCGTCGGCGTTGCCGGGGGCTTTGGCCTGTGGGGCGAGGGTGACGTCGGCGTTAACGCCATCGGCTCAGGCTTTGGGGTCCTTGCGCAGAGCCCCGAAACAGCAGTCAGGGCCTACGGCGCGACAGGCGTATCTGGTGAGTCCCCGGACGGCATCGGCGTGCATGCCATCGCCGGCTATGGGGGTGTCGCCCTGGAGGCCGAAGCGGGCTTCGGAATCGGGGTCAGAGCGACCGCTGATCTTGAGGGCGGCAGCGCCCTGGTCGTCGACGGCGTAAGCCTCTTCCTGAAGCGCAGCGGCAAGGTCAACATCAACGCCGGCGCCAGCTCGAAGACGGTCAACGCCGCCCCGATCTACACGCAATCCCTGGTGCTGGCGACAATCCAGGGCGACGTCGCGGGGCTATTCGTGCGGGGAGTGAAGCTCAGCCCCGGGGCGGGCACGTTCACCCTCCACCTCAACAAGCCGGCGCCTTCAACCGTGAAGGTCGGCTGGTTCATCGTCAACTAGATTTGCCCGGCGGGCCTGCCCCTTTCGCCTAGCATTGCGACACCCGAACGCGACCCTCAACCGCCGCCAGGTGTGCATCGGCCCTTTGGGATCAGTTAGTACGGCGAAGGAGAAGTATGGAAGCAAACAATCAGGCGAGCAACCGACGCGGCTTTCTCAGTGCAGCTCTTGGGGCCATCGCCGGCATAGTGGCCGGAACGCTGCCCCGGCCGAAGCGCCCGAGCACGACGTCGTTCAGGGTACTTCTCAATAAGCCGGCACCAACCGACGTGACTGTGGGTTGGTTCATCGTCAACTAGCAGGAGGCAAAGATGTCTGAAAGCACGACTTCCAACACCCGGCGCAACTTCCTATCGGCGGCCGTCGGCGGTATTGCGGCCCTGCTGGCCGGAAGCGTCGCCAGGCCGCCGTCCGCGGAGGCGGACCACGGGGGCAGTGTCCAGCTTGGCCACAACAACCAAACCGCGGCCGTTTACACGACCATCCTACGTACCGATGCCAATGTCGCCTGCTGGTTGGCGACAGGAGTCGACGGCCTTCATGGTTCCACTGACGACGACATCGGTTATGGCGTCTTTGCCATTCATGGCGGTAACGGCGCCGCGGTACGTGGCTGGGCTCAGGGAAGCGGGGCCGGCCTGGAGGGATTGTCGGCAAGCGGCGTGGGCGTCCTGGGGATCGGCCCGATCGGGGTTAGCGGTGAAACGCCTGAACCATCCGGCATTGGCGTCAGAGCCCAGAACTACAACGGAATCTGTCTCCAGGTGATCGGCAAGGCAGTGTTCAGCAGCACCGGCTACGCCGTGGTATTGCAGGGCCGGGCCTCGACGACGGTAGGTGGCTTCGGGCTTCCGTTTAGTTCGAACGCTCTGTTCCTGGCCACGGTCCAGGGCGATGTAGCGGGGGTTTGGGTCCGCGGAGTGAGGAAGACTAGCCCCACATCGATCAAAATCCTGCTCAACAAAGCCGCCCCGAGCAACGTTAAGGTCGGCTGGTTCATCGTCAACTAGGTTCATACTCCGATGGAGACGCACCGGGCGCCGATGTGCTTTGATTGCGTGCGCTATCGCGGGCGCGACGAGCGCGGGCGCGCCCTGGCGACGCCCACCTGCGAGGCCTTCCCGCGAGGCATCCCCGTGGGCATCTGGGATGACGCCGGCGACCACCGCATACCGTGGTCGGGCGACGGTGGGCTGACCTTCATGGCCCGCAACCAGGCGGCGCTCGACCGTGTGGCGATGTTCTGGGACGCTTAGCGCCTGGTCGGCCCGGGGTGGCGATGACTCAGCTTGATCTAGCCGGTCGAGCTCACGGCTTACGATCTTGGGGTGAAGGCGTTCGACGTGGCTGTAATCGGCGCCGGCGTTATGGGGGCGGCGACGGCACGGGCCCTGGCAAAGCGCGGCAAGAAGGTCGTCCTGCTCGAGCAGGTCGAGGTCGGGCACACGCGGGGGTCGAGCCACGGCACTTCGCGCATCTTTCGCTTTTCCTATCCGTCGGCCGAGTACGTGAAGATGGCCCAGGAGTCTCTGCCGCTCTGGCGGGAGCTGGAGCGGGAGAGCGGCGAGACGCTTCTGACAATCACGGGCGGCCTCGACCGCGGGCCCCACATCGCCGAGAACGCGGCGGCGCTCAGCTCGTGCGGCGCGTCCTATGAGATCCACAAGGGGGCGGCCATAAACCAACGTTTCGCAGGGCTGTCCTTACCCCCGGATGAGCCGGTGCTGCTCCAGGGCGACGCGGGGTACCTGGCGGCGGATGCCTGCGTTTCGGCATTCGTGTCCTCGGCGGTGACCGCGGGCGCGGAGGTTCGGGAGCGCTCCCGGGTCGATTCGATCAAGGCTGCCGGCGATGGCGTAGAGGTCGAGACTGCTGAGGGAATGGTCCATGCGCAGGTTGCTGTAGTAACCGCCGGCGCATGGGCGGCAGGCATCCTCGGATCGCTGGGCATCGACCTGCCCCTGCGGCCGACCCGCGAGACCGTGGCCTACTTCGCGACTCGCGGCGAGGTCCTGCCGCCGCTGGTCGAGTGGGGACACCCTGCTATCTATGCCCTGCCGGCGCCCGGCGTCGGCATCAAGGCCGGCGAGCACCAGGCCGGCCCGACGGTCGACCCGGACGAAGTCGGCGGCCCGGACGAGGCCTCGCTGGCCCGGGTCAAGCAGTGGGTGCGCGACAGGTTCCCGCTGGCGGACCCCGAGCCCTTGCAAGTGGAGACATGCCTCTACACCAACACGCCGGACGAGGGCTTCGTGCTCGAGCGCTTTGGCAACGTAGTCGTCGGGTCGCCGTGCAGCGGCCACGGCTTCAAGTTCGCGCCTTTGATCGGCGAGCGGCTGGCGGACCTCGCGGTGAGTAAGTAACCACTCTCGTCGGTGGCCTACCGGATCTCTTGAATAGGTAGCGGCTAGTTCACGAATCTACCCAAGCTTGGCCCCCGGCGGCAAATCCCAGAGCTCTGCGGCTAGCTCGCGGTCTACCTGCGAGAACTCCCAGCGGTGGCCCTCGGGGTCGCCCGCCTCGTAGGTGCGGCCGCCCCAGAACCTGTCCTCGGGCTCGCTGAAGATTGTGGCGCCGGCGGTTTTGGCCCGCTCGAAATGCGCGTCGACGTCATCGACGTAGACCTTAATCGACTGCGTGCGAGTTTCGGCCGAGCGCGGGCTCTCCCCCCTTCGGTCGCCGGCGGTGTTGAGGCTGATCAGGCCATCGCCAATCTCGAGAAATGCCCTCGCGAAGCCTTTGCCGCTGATCCGTGCCGTCGAACGCTCGCTGAAGCCAAAAGCCCGGCAGAGCCACTCGGCGGCCCCCGGCACGTCGTGGTATGCAAGCTCGGGGACAACCGTTGGCGCCCGCCAGAGCTCCCGGCCCTCAGCATCGGCGGTCACAGCCGGCTACTCATCGTGACAGTGGCCGTTGCTCGCCATCGGGGGCGGGACGTCCATCGCCGGGTTGCGGTCGAAGAAGTTGACCGGCTGCAGCATGAAGCCGGTGTACTCGACCGGCACGATCGGCCAGTCCTCGGTCCGCGCGATGTGCGTAATGCCGAACGTGTACCAGAGCACCACATCCTTGTTGTCGAGCGAACGATCGGCTCTGGTCCAGTCTCCGAGCCCGGCGCCGCCCGGATGCTGGTTGGGGAAGTCGCCCGCCGCGTGCATCTCCGCCGCGCTGAACGGCGTGACCCAGAGGTTCTTCGTGGCGAAGGCCGCGCGCCTGCGCACTGCCGACTTCTCGCCGGCGAAGAGCGTGGGTGTCGAGTTCGGCATCAGCCGGTATCCGACCTCCTGGCCCAGGCGGTTCCTGGACTGTGTATTGACCACCCGCCATGTTCGGCTCTTGAAGGGGTCGACCACCCGCTGCGCTTCCTTCTCCGTCCTCAGCGGCGTGAGCTTGGGCTCGAAGAGGTTGGAGTAGGGGTTGTCGTCGCCCTCGGCTACGGCTTCGACGTCGACCTCATAGACGCTGTTCTCCATCCCGTCGATATCGAAGTCCAGGCGGAAGTTGAAGAGGTGCTGATGGTGGGGCGCCGCCAGGTTCGGGGCCACGAGGGCCGCCCCGGCGGCTGCGCCGTCGGCCACGGCCATCGTCTGCATGAAGCCGGTCAGCTTGATCTCCAGCTGCATGGTCCCGTCCTGGTAGAAGTACCAGAAGAAGCCGTAGTCGTAGTTGCCCACGGTGTGGAACGACGACACGACTAGCCGGCGCGATCGCCTGACGTCCGAGCGGTCGGTGTAGAGGTCGTAGTGCTTCCAGAGGACGCCATAGTCCTCCTCGTGCATACAGATGGAGTTCGGCCGGTGTTCGGGCTCGCCGGCGCCATCGACGAAGTAGCTGTCGAAGTAGTAGATCTCGCCCAGGCAGTCACAGCCCAGCTCCAACGAATTGACGCACTTGCCCAGGCCGACCTCGCCGGCGTCAAAGGCGTTCTTCCAGAAGTGCATGGGGGAGATGCTGCCGTAGGGAACGACCATCTCGGACAGGGCGGCGCGGTAGAGGATGGGCCGAACCAGCCCCCCATCTTCGTAGCCCACGTTGTGCAGGACGAGGCCCTCGATTGGATGCTGGGAGACGCGGAAGTTCCACTTCTGCCAGCGCACGGCGTTGCCCTCAACAGTGAAGCTGGGGCCCTCGGGCTGGGTGATCGAGATGGGCTTGAGGTCCTGGCGGAGCGGGGCGTTGCTCTCAGGGTCCAGGTTGCCCTTCTCCGGCGGGATGGGCGACATGCCATAGTCGTGGACCTCGACAACCTCGCCTCTGATCGGGTCGACGAAGGCGAGCACGCCCTCGATCGGCTTGGCGTAGCCCTGGTCCGTCGGCTCCTCGCGGAGGTAGGAAACGCAGCGCGTCAGGCGTCGGCCTTTCTCGACTTCGAGGCCGAAGCTGCCGGGGATCCAGGGGTCTACCTGGACCTTGTCGAAGTCTGTGATTCCCCGCTTGCGCATCGCCTCCTGCCAGCGCGAGTCCTGCTTGACCGCCCCGATGGCCGCGAAGAAGTCCTCGCGTTGCAGGGAAGCCTGCCCCTCGGGCACTTCGGTCCAGGCGCTCAGCTCGCCGCGGCTGAGCGAGACCGAGCCGACCCACGTCTTCCCGGTGGCCTCGTCCAGCGCGACGATGGCCGCGCGGCGCTCCACGGGCGCGCCGGGCCGAAAACCGTAGACGGCTTCCTTTTCCGGTTCCTGCAGCACGATGGCGGAAAAGCGCAGCCGCTCGCCGGTCTGTCCGGAGCTGCGCACGACCTCAGCCGCGCGCTTGATCTCATCGGGGGTCAGGGGCTCGAGGGGATGCGTGGGAGTCGCGGTCGCCGTTTGGTCGAGTGTGGCTTGGGCCATGTCTATCTCCTTCGGGCAGGCTGGTGATGACGATCCTCTACCGTCAGGCCCGCGCCCGCAACTGGACAGCGGGCGGGCCCACGAAATGTAGGGGCCGCGCGTCGGGCCATCGAACGATCTGTAGGGGCAGCGTGTCGTAGGCTAACCAACCCTCGACCCAGCACCGTCCCCAGACACCTGCCCGCCCCCTCCCGATTTCCGCCGGACTATTGTTTTGGCCACCGTGCCCCACCACCGATGCCGCAAACCCCTCACCTCCGCGTAAACCCCACCGCCACCCTCCTCCGGCTCACCCCCATCGCCCTCACACACAACGCCAACGAAATCAAATAATCGTCGTGCTGGCCGGTCACCCCGAACGTGATCAACCCCGTCCGGTTCCTCGTCTCCATGCGCGCCGTCGCCAGCTGCTCCCAGAACAACCGCGTGTGCCGGTTCTCACCCTTGTACATCAGCAGCCGCCCACCCTCGACGGCGTCCCGCAGCTCATAGCACAGGTCAGACTTGCGTCCCTCGCTGAAGTTCACCCGCTCGACTCGCGAGGACCCCAGCTCTCGCTCCAGCGATAGCGCCGCGTGGTGGCCCAATCCCGTCGCATCGACCGCCACCTTCTCAAACCGAAAGAAACGGTTCCAGCGCAGCAGGTCAACCAGGATGTCGTCCCACGCCGACTGCCAGGCCACGATCTTGATCACCTCGGCCCGCTTGCCATGTTCCCCTCTCCCGACCGCCTGCGCGCCATGGCGTGGGAGAGGGGCTAGGGGAGAGGTTTCCTCGAAAACCCGCGCGATCGTCAGCACCGTCGGGTCCCGATCCGGTCCCGGCATCGCCCCGCCGATGTCCAGCCCCGCGACGTAGCCCACCCACGCATTCCCCGTTTCGACCACCCTTTCAGCGTGCGACTCCGGCGCGAAGTTACCCTGCGGATACTCCCCAAACTCCCCACGCATCCCTGCTAGCTCCTCCAGCGTGAACAGCTTGTTGATCGCCTCCTGCGGCAACAGGCAATACTGCGACAGCCAGATCGGCGAGGCCTCGCCCAGCAGCGCCCGCTGCTCTAGCGCCCGCGCCTCGTACTCCGGGAAGTCCCGCGCCACAGCTCGGTAGTCGTATTCGAAATGGCGGCGTATACCGTCTCTCGCCTCCAGCTCCAGGTGGCGCGCCTTCACGCGCTCCAGCAGCGAGTTCGGCTCCCAGGCCGTCCCGTAGAACACCACCGTCGCGCCCGTCGCCAGCACCATCGGCCGGAAGTCCCGCTCGAACTTGTCCGCATCGATGTCCTGCGCCTCATCCACCTCCAGCAGCAGCGACGCCGTGTGCCCTACGACGTTGGCGTCCACCTGTCCCGAGAGGAACGTGATCGTGGCCGCACCCACACCTATCGTCTCGCCCTGCACGGTCATCATCTCCCGCAACCCCCCGCGTCTCAGCCGCTCCAGCAGCCTCCGCTTCGAGATCCCCAACTGCGGGCTCAACGTCGGCGCCGTCTTCACCAGCGTCCCTCCGCGCTCCGCGTTCGCGATCAGCAGCACCGCTTCGATGTAGGCCGAGATCTCGTTCTTCCCGCCCTGCCGCGCCACCATCACCGAGAAGCTGCGCCCCGCCCCGTCCGCCACCGACCGCACCACCGCCGAGCAGATCTCCCGCTGATAAGCCCTCAGCTCCGGCGGCTTCCCAAGTCGTGCACTCACTCCGGCTCGGCCTTCGCATGCCCGACCGTAGGGACGAGGCTTGCCTCGTCCTCCCCGTGCTCAACGCCTCCTTTTCCCCTTCCCCTTGGCAAGGGGAGGTCGAAGACTCGCCTCGGCGAGGGGTCAGAGGGAGAGGTCGAGAATCCCATCTGTCCCAACATGTACAGCAACAACTCCCGAGCCCTCACCTCCACGTCGCTTCCTTCGCCGCCCTTGTCGCGCGCATCCCGCCGCTCCACAGCCGCCGCCATCCGCAACCCCTCGCTAAACAGCCTCTCTCCCAACACTGGACATCCAAGGTACTAGCACAGATGTTCGCCTGTCAACCCGCGCATAGCGACCCTTTCTGTCGCCCTAAAGGCTGCGGCCCAAGGTCGGGTGATAAACTCGCCTGAATGTTCGAATGGAGTATGTGGATGCCAAGTCGCCGGGAGTGGGTGCTCTTGGCGGCGGGGCTCCTGGTCTCAGCCACAGCCAGCGCTGTTTCTGCCTACATCCTCGACCAACCGCTTTGGGCACTAATTCTCATCGTTTTGGCCACTCTCACCCTGTCCCTGTCACTTGCAGTTCTGTGGAAGGTGTGGCGTGGCCCGAGACGATGGCGGGACATGTCAGACAGCGATCTCATGCAGGAGATCAGCGGTTGGGTGTTTCGCACGGGTTACCAGGTTCAGATGGTAACCGTGCCCGCATCCGCTGATGCACTGTCGATAACCGACACCCGAGTGGGCCAGACGTACTACGTCGCAAAGATTCCTAACATGCCGGTCCTGATGCTATCTTCCAGCCGGTATGCCGCCGACGAAGATAGCGATCAATTCGCCAATATGCCAGACGATAGACGCTTCGAAATGCTTTACGACATACCCTGGAGCTGACGCGCAAGGAGGTGATGTTCAACGGTGTAACGGACCCTTTGGAGCGGGTGAATATTTTCGTGGCAATGCCTGTAGACAGCCGTTTCAGCGATGGCGCATTCTTCTACCAGTTCAACCTCTTGCACCAAGCTGATCGGCTGATAAACCTAATCACGTCGAAGGCGGCCACCGCCGCGCTGCTATCGCAACCTGCTCCGCCACCCGAAAACTACATCGACCAAAACCAAGCTGACCCTACGGAGGCTAAACCCCAACCCGGCGGATGAGCAGCTCTGTCCGATGCGGGGGTTGCTTTCGTTGAGCCCTTATAGTCCAGAGTCGCCATGCATCCCTAAGCGGATGCTGCTGGGTTGTTCGAGCTATTCCGCTACCCAGGGCAAACTTACGATCAGCCCCTAAACCGGTTAGGTCGCCTCTTCGAGGAATCGGCGCAGGGGCTGGAGTTCTCGCTCCCAAAAAATGACTACGTGATCTTTGTTCTGCGCATCCTCCAGGTTCTTGAGTTTGTACACCCCTGCCAGGACTACCGCAGTCACTGCGCGCTGGCCGAAAACCTCGGTCCAGCCACGCGCCTTGCCCCCGGTTTCCCTGTTGAGCCTCTTAACGCTGTTGGTGGAGCTGTTGCTGACCTTGCACTCGATTAATAGGAAACGACCGTCTCGGAGACCTACAGGAACATCGCACTTCCTATCGGCCACCAGCGATTCGCGGCAGAACTCTCCGCGATTCAAGCCGCCAGCCACAGTTATCTCACGGGGCGCGACCTTGCTGAAACCGGTTGCACTTAGCAGCAGCTCTACCGCCTTCTCTTGGCGGGCGGCCGACCTCATCTTGCGGCTCGTTTGAACGTCTTGAACTGTCCGCAAGCCGGCTGTCCAGCGAAGGGCTATTTCCCTCTCGTGAGCGGTGGGTTTACGTTTTGGGATGTCGAAGATCCACGGAAACCTGATTCGGTCGAGAGACGCAAGCAGTACCCGGGCAATCCCCGTCACGTCGTCCATCGACATACCGCTCTTGCGGATAGTGGCTTTGGATAGCGTACTCAAGTCATCGTGCGAAAGCGGAGGACCGCAGATGTAACGGGCTGATTTGATCAGATCGACAGCGTTGCGCAGCGCTATACCGTCGCCTAGGGAGAGCAGATCTTCGGTTGCTGCAAACAGTTCTTCGAAGTGCCGCAGGTTTGCCTCGAACAGTTCGCGGTAGACCGGGCTTCCGTCTATGGAGCGTTCCGCAATGAAATCTTGGCTGCGCCTCGAGCGGCCTCAAGCTCATTTCCGGACCATCTTGGTGGATCTACAAGCGCCATCAGACCCCAGACAGGCGGAGGTTTTCCATCTCCCCCGGCTCGAATTTCTCGAGACCCCCGTGATAGGTGCGCCCATGGCCGCGGAAGTTGAACGCCTGCCCGTTTAGAAGTTCAACAAATCGGGCCAACTCCACCTCGTCAAGCTCGACAACTGGGTAGAGCCCATGCGCTATATTAACGAGCGCCAGGCCATCGGGGTTGAGCGCAAAAACTGGCGCCCGTCTGGCCATATATGAGGCCACGATGGGTGCCGGTTTCTTCGGGTTCAGCGACCACCACGGCCTCCGGTGGCTTGTGACATACTTGCCGCTTATCCCCGTGGGTTCTCCTAGCCGGAGGTAAGCGTCCAGTGACGGATGCAAACTTCGATCGAGTTCTCTTGGAACATCGAGCAAGAGACGGCGCTCCGCCGTGTCACGCACCACGCCCTCGCCCGAGAGGATCTCTTCGGCGCTTGTAATGGCCGGTCGGCACCATCGCTCCACGCCACGTTCCTGCGCTTCGGTGCGACTAAGAATGAAAAACCCATTTGCCCCTGTGACGTCCCCACGGTGAACTCGGAAGAGCTGCCCCAGGCGCGTGGTGTCTCGCTCCCAAGGGCTGCGCGGTGTCAGCTGTTGCGTCCACCTGTTGGCGCTCGCCAGTGAGGCGATTGACTGCGGCCAACCCTTGCTCGGCAGGTCGTGAAGGTCGGACGGACTTGCTGCAAATTGAAGGCGAACCTTGTCATTTTGGCTTCCGGCCTGAAAGCACGTAATCACAGCGGTGGTCATCGCATCGTGAAATGGGCGTGCGAGCGGATCGAGCAAGTGAAGGGAAGTTAGCCTCAATTGCTTCGTTAGAAGCTGGCGCAGGAACTCGCCATAGTTCACATCGAGCCATTCTGCACTGGTGATGAAGCACCCGATGTCGCCCGGCTGAGACAAAAGAGCAGTCGCTAGAAAAAAGTGTACGTGGAGTCCGGCCAGACCGGAGATGCGCAAGCCAAGGCGCCGGGCAGCCTCGTCGGCCCATCTCTTCCCTTCCTCGTCAATCTCATGATGCCGAACATAAGGGGGATTACTCACGAACGCTGTCTTGCCCGACGCAGTCAACTCGATTTGCCGAAAGTCGCCGTTGTGGATCCGCACATCATCGACGTCCAGCAGTGAAAGCGCCGCCCGGGTAACGAGGGTCGCCACAGGGTCAATGTCAACCCCGACGAGCTTGATTCGCCTCTCTTTCAACGCGGCACGTACGAGGAACCGGCCGCTACCGCACCCCGGATCGACGATGGTCGTCGGCTGAGCGCCTAACACGGAAGCCACCATCGCGTCGGCGATCGGCTCGGGGGTGAAAAAGCTGCCAAGGGAGCGCCGCTCGACGGCGTCTCGTGCGCCGAGCAACCTCGTGCCCAACGGGTCTTTGCCCTCGTGGATTGCGTCGCGGATGGCTTCTAGCAAGGCTGCTGGCGATTCAGGCAGGGTGCCCGACCGATCCACCAGCTCGGCCTCTTTCGTCGACAGTGGGCCGCCTACCCGAAGCGCCCCGATGTCTAAGGCGATACGAGCCAATTGAAGCTCCTCGTCTTCGCCTGGCGAGAACTCGTTGAAGAGGTGCCAACGCCGGTCGGTGGCCGCGTCAGAGACTCGTACCAAGGTGCCTCCCACAGCAACGATACTAGCGACCTCGGCGTCAAATTCTGTCCTGTCAGGAAGGTTTTGCCCGCACTTCCCCCAAACGACCAAACCTGTCGTTGTCATCCCTCAGGCTTCCTTAACCCCCCTTGAAGGAGTCTCAGTTTGCAACCTACCCCGTCCCCATCTCTGGCCGATACCTTCGACCACGTCCTCAGTCCCCTCTCCCCTTGCCAAGGGGAGAGGGCTAGGGAGAGAGGTCGCGGCGCCCCCGAAGGCAACAAGAACGCCCTCAAGCACGGCCGCCGTTTCCAGCAGGTCATCGACGCTCGCAGCGCCCTCCATCAGCTCCGCAAAGTCCCGGCCGTCGCGGCCTCGCCTGACTCGGAGTTGGACAAAGCCTTCCGCTGGTCACGCTACGAGGCCGCCGCCCTCAACATCGCCATCCACAAGAAGGCCGAGCTCGTCCGCTATTACCTCGCCGCCGTCGCCGCCATGCAAAACGGCGAGCCCGTCCCTCCCCAACCGGCCGTCTTCCTCAGCGCCCGCGAGGACGGCCTCTACCGCATCTATATCGAGCAGCAAAAGCTGCTCCGCGCCTTCGGCGGCGCGAGCTTCGGCCAGGAGCCCACCAAACCAAAAACACTCCAAGAGATCGCAACCCTCGCCCTCGGCGCCCTCGAAGAGTGGCAGCTCGCTTCCAACGCCCTCGACAACCTGTCCCTCCTCGCCATCGGCATCGTCCCCGCCACCGCCCTCCCCCGCCTCCGCCGCCTCGCGGCGGCACCAGTCCAGGAAAAGTTCGAACACCACTGCGAGGTTTCAGCCGCGGTTCCATGGGGTCAGCGGGCCGAGAGATCAAACAATTCAAACAAATCAAACAAACAAACAACTAGCTGGGGAATCTGAAATGAACACAACAACGATCAAACAACTCCCCGGCGCTCATCCCGCCACCGATCCCCGCTCGTACTATCTATTGGCGGCGGGTTCTCGGCCGATAGTTTTGACAGGATTGGGGAAAAGGGGGGTGCCCTCCGCAGTCAAGCCCCCAAACCTAGAAGGACGGCTAGCCAACTTCGATAGCCGGGGGTTCAGGCATTGGCCTAGACTTAAGTCAGGCGAGAGGGGTAAGGCTCCTTTCCTTCCCACCTGAGATGGAGCTGATAGATGGCCGACAGATTCGATAAGTTCACCGAGCGCGCGCGTAGAGTTCTCACCCTGGCCCAGGAAGAAGCACAGCGCTTCAACCACAACTACATAGGCACCGAGCACCTTCTGCTCGGGCTCGTCCGCGAGGGCGAGGGCGTAGCCGCCAAGGTCCTCGCCAACCTTGGCGTTGAGCTGAGCAAGGTCCGCTCCGCCGTCGAATTCATCATCGGCCGCGGCGACCGCGTCGTCACCGGCGAGATCGGCCTCACCCCGCGCGCCAAGAAGGTCATCGAGCTTGCCGTCGACGAGGCGCGGCGCCTCAACCACCACTACATCGGCACCGAGCACCTGCTTCTCGGCCTCGTCCGCGAGGGCGAGGGGATCGCCGCCGGCGTCCTCGAGAGCCTCGGCGTCAACCTCGAGAAGGTGCGCGCGGAAACCCAGCGTATCCTCTCGCAGAGCATGCCCCAGGGCAGCCACTCCAGCAGCCGCTCGACGACCAAGACGCCAACCGTCGACCAGCTCGGCATGGACCTGACGCAGGCGGCGCGCAACAACAAGCTGGACCCCGTGATCGGGCGCCAGAAGGAGATCGAGCGGGTCGTCCAGATCCTCTCGCGACGCACCAAGAACAACCCGGTCCTGATCGGCGAACCCGGTGTCGGCAAGACGGCTATCGCCGAGGGCCTCGCCCAGCGCATCGTCTCCGGCGACGTTCCGGAAACCCTGCAGGGCAAGCGCCTGCTCACCCTAGACATCGGCGCCCTGGTCGCCGGTACCAAGTACCGCGGCGAGTTCGAAGAGCGCCTGCGCAAAGTGATCGACGAGATCCGCGGCTCAGGCAACTGCCTGCTCTTCATCGACGAGCTGCACATGCTCGTGGGCGCCGGCGCTGCTGAGGGCGCTGTGGACGCCGCCAACATCCTCAAGCCATCGCTGGCCCGCGGCGAGCTGCAATGCATCGGCGCGACCACCCTTGACGAGTACCGCAAGCACATCGAGCGCGACGCGGCGCTAGAGCGCCGCTTCCAGCCCATCGTCGTCGAGGAGAACACGGTCGAGGAATCGATCGAGATCCTCAAAGGCGTGCGCGAGCGCTACGAGGAGCACCACAAGCTGACGATCAGCGACGAGGCCGTCAAGGCCGCCGCCGAGCTCTCCGCCCGTTACGTGCCCGACCGGTCGCTTCCCGACAAGGCCATCGACCTGATCGACGAGGCCTCATCGCGCGTCCGCATCCGCCGCTCGGCCACCCCGCCCTCCCTCAAGGAGGCGATGCGCGGCCTGGAGAGCCTGCGCAAGGAGAAGGACGCCGCGATCTCGTCGCAGCAGTACGAATACGCAGCCGAGCTGCGCGACCGCGAGATCAAGCTCCAGGACAAGATCGAGAAGATGGAGGAAGGCTGGCAGACCGAGCGCGAGGAGCAGCGCCCGACCGTCGGCGAAGATGACATCACCGAAGTTGTCTCGATGTGGACGGGCATCCCACTGAACCGCCTCGCGGCCGAGGAGTCGCAGCGGCTGCTCGACATGGAGACGGTCCTCCACGAGCGCATCATCGCCCAGGATGAGCCGATTAACGCGGTTTCCAAGGCAGTGCGCCGTGCGCGTGCGGGGCTCAAGGATCCGAAGCGCCCGATCGGCGTGTTCGTCTTCCTGGGACCCACAGGTGTCGGCAAGACCGACCTGGCGCGGACCCTGGCCGAGTTCATGTTCGGCTCAGAGGACGCCATGGTGAAGCTGGACATGTCGGAGTTCATGGAGCGTCACACGGTGGCGAGGCTTGTCGGGGCGCCTCCCGGCTACATCGGCTATGACGACGGCGGCCAGTTGACAGACACCGTCCGCCGCAAGTCCTACTGCCTGATCCTGCTCGACGAGATCGAGAAGGCGCACCCCGAGGTCTTCAACATGCTGTTGCAGATCTTTGACGAGGGCCACCTGACGGATGCCAAGGGGCGCCGCGTGGACTTCCGCAACACGATCATCATCATGACCAGCAACGTCGGCTCGGACTTGATCCGCAAGGAGACGGCCCTCGGCTTTGGTGGCATGCGCCAGGACGCGAAAACGGTCGAGGGCCAGTACGAGAAGATGAAGGAAAAGGTCCTGAACGAGATGAAGAATGTCTTCAGGCCCGAGTTCCTCAACCGCATCGACCAGACGCTGGTCTTCCATGCTCTGACGAAGGAGCACATCCGCCAGATCGTGGACCTGATGCTCAAGCAGGTCGCTCAGACCCTGATGTCCAAGGACGTCGTGCTCGAGGTTACAGATGCGGCCAAGGACTGGCTGGGCGAGAAGGGCTACGACCAGGTGTTTGGCGCCCGCCCGCTGCGCCGCGTGATCCAGAACGAGATCGAGGACCGTTTGTCCGAGGCTCTCCTGGAGGGGCGTTTCGTCGATGGTGAGAAGGTCCAGATCGACATCGGCGGCGACGAGGTGGTCATCGTCAACCTGAGCCGGACTGACAAGCCGGAGCTGGCGGCGACCGCGGAGTAGCGTTCGGGGGGAATCAAAGTTTTAAGGGCGGGCCCATGGGCCCGCCCCTTTTGGTTGGCCGCGATCGGGCTCATGGGGCACGCGCCACCGAGGCGACACCGCCCTGCCCTCTCCTTGCGAAGGCGAGGGTTCCAGTTCAGTCCCGCCCGGCATCTGGGTATCTTGCAGGGGCAGGTATCGCAGTGGTGGGAGTGCGCCCGCGCCGAATCTAGGGCGATACCTGCCCTCTCGCGGCATCCAACGCCGGCCTGCGCCGTTCTACGAAAGGGATCCGGCGGACGCAAAGGTCAATTGTATTGACGGGCCCCTGCGCGCCGGTGGGCTCTTAGTCCCTACTCGCCGACTACGAAGAAGCCGCGCTGGACAAGGTGCGAATCCACATAAAGCTCGACTTCGTAGTATCCGGGGTCGAAGACGAAGACGTCGCCGTAGCTGTAGGTGAACGAGAACTCGGCGCTGCCTGAGGGACCGAGGTCCCACTCGGTGAAGATGCGCAGCGAAGGGTCCTCTTCGCCGTCGATGTAGACCTTGATGGCGTAAGGCTGCCCGTCCGCAAAGCCGTCGTAGTCGAAGGTCAGCAGGACCTCTTGGGTCTCGAGCGGGAGGATTGAGGTCCCCTCCTCGTCCTCGCCGGAGGGCAGCGTGCCATCGCCCGTCGTTGCGTCCTCATCGAAGGCAACGAAATCGAATTCCCCGACCGTGACATCAGGTTCCGCGCCAGGGGCCGCATCGTAGATCTCAAGCCACACGTTGAGGCTCTTGATCTGCTCGAAGAGCTCGGCAGCCGTCGCGCTGACTTCTTCGGGATTGACGACGTCCTCCGGCGGCGGACCATCGAAGAGCTCCTCATCGCCGTCCGCGATGACGGCCAGATTCTCCAGGTCGAAGGCGGCAAAGTCCAGGTAGAGATAGAGCGTGCTCGATGCCTCGCCGTCGGACGCCAGGGCCTCGTTCACGCGCCGGGTCGCCAGGGCCATGGCTTCGTCATACTCGGCGCGGGCCTCATCGATCTCGCCGGAGGCCAGCAGCGCCAGCCCCAGGTTCAAGCGTGAGGGTAGAAGTTCCGGGTCCTGCTCCAGGGTGCGCCGGCTGGTCTCGATTGACTTGTCGAGGTCGCCGTTGAGGTAGTAGGAACCGGCCAGGAGCTCGTTGAGAATGGGGTTGCGTTCCTCACCGTGCTGGCGGGCGTCTTCATAGTCGGCGATCGCCTCTGGATAGTTGCCGAGGTTGTAGTGTTGCTCGGCGCGGGCTACGAGGGCGTTGCCGTAGCCGGGCTCGACACGCAGCGCCTCGCTGAAGGAATCGATGGCGCCCTCGGAGTCACCCTGCCAGGCACGACCCGCGCCGACCGCGTAGGCGTCAATGGCGGTATCAGGAATCTCATCGACATCCTCCAACAGAGTCAGGGCCAACCAGACAAGCGCAACCCCGGCCAAGCCCGCGCCCGTACCGAAGAAGATCTTGCGCCTGGTCGGTGAGCTGATCGTCGCGGCAAGACCGAAGAGGGCGAGGCCGACGGCCAGCAGCGTCAGGTGGGAGACGTGGAGGCGGGCGCGCCGGTCCCAGGCGTCGTCGAGGCCGGCGTTGACCTCGAAGTGCTCTTCCAGGCGCGTCGGGTCGACGACGAAGCGTTCGGCCTCGAAGGCGTCGATATCGGGCTCCTCTTCTCCTTCGGGGTCGTAGTAGGGCGGGGCCAGGAACTCGCTGAGCTCGGCGATGTCATCACGGACTGTGGCGTAGCGCTCGGCCGCGGCCTCATCGCCGCGGAGCTCGGCGTCCACGGCGAGCGTGTCGTATTCGGAGTAGATGCGATAGGCATCCTCGTAGGCGTAGGCCACCTCGGCTTCGCCGCGCGTCCGTAAGCCCAGGGCCTGGACGGATTGGGTCTGGGCGTCGCGCTTGGCCTCGTCGGCCTTCGAGCCGGCATCCGACTGGAGGTAGGCCACCAGCGCGGCGATCACGGCCAGGGCCGCGATCAGTCCGCCGGTTACGGGCCCGAAAAGGTCGCCATCAAAGAAGGCGTCGGCGCGCGAGGCGAAACGGCGCAGCATCAGTAGCGGCTCTCGGCGACGAAGATGCCGACGATCGAGGCGACGAGGAAAGCCACCCCCAGGAAGGCCATGAGGTACTCCGCGTTGCGGTTGATCGACTCGGCGAGGGTCAGGCAGAGCAACGCGCCGGCAAGAAGGACCAGCAGCGCAATCAGGTAACTCGAGCGGTCGCGGGCATCGTCGGCGTCCTCGAAGTGCGGGACGGGGTTAAGGTCGTCGGCTTCGAGATCTTCGGCATACAGCTCATCGATCTCGCGGTCGACATCGTAGCCGTCGTCGGTGAGGTAGCGGTTGTCGAAGAAGAACTGACTGTTGCTGGCGAGGTCGTATTCGGCGCGGGACGCGGCATCCAGCGCTTCAGCGTCATCGGGGTCGGAGGCGGCCCCGGAATCATCGAAGAGCGCGTCGGCGAGGACGGCGTGGCCGGAGAAATCGGTGAAGGCGCGGTAGTGCTGGTAGGCCAGAGATGTGTTGAGGCCCTGCGCCTCCTCGTTGTTGACGTTGGCAGTGAGGCCGGCGAAGTCCCCGTTGTCAGCCTCCTCGTCGGCGAGGGCGCCACGCCAGACGATGATCGCGCCGACGACGGCGACGACGGCGATGAGCGCGGCGACGGAGGTCTTGAAGAACTCGTCGCTGTTGGTATCGGGGCGGGGATCTTCCGGCACTGGGGAGAAGTTAGTGGGTGGGGCGTTAAGTGGCTAGAAGCGGCCTGTTCGCCTGGCCGGCGGTGAGGGCGCGCTGATAGCCGAACGACATGACGTCGGCGCAGACCCACCAGAACTTGTGCCAGGAGGCAAGACTTCCCGGCGCCGCCCCCTGGAGGGCCTCGGCGACGATGCCTTCGAGCAGGCTAACCGTCAGGACCATCAGCTCGTGCGGAATCACGACGCCGGACTTGCCCTCGCCCGCGTGGGCCGCGCCCGTGACCGCCAGCGTGTCGGGCAGGAGCGCGGGCGCCCTCTCAAGCAGGGCGAGGACGTGGCCCACCCAGGTCTTGAGCGTCCACGTCCTGTGGTCCATTGACTCGCCGCTAATGGCGTGGGCCTTAACGAACAGGCGCTCCGTTTCGGCGAACGCGCTCATCCGCTCATAGAAGTTGTCAACGAGCGTGTCGAGTTGGCTGATGACGAAGCGCGATGAGGTGCTGACGAGGTGCACGTCCACGTCGCGGAAGTCCAGAAATTGCGCCGCCCGCCGATAGCGCTCGACTGCATCCCCGGTGGTCTGGGTCAGGTCTCCTGCCATTGCATTGCCTCGCCGCCCGGGGAGCCGGCTGTCAACAAGTCTAAGCGGCGGGTCAAGGGTCTCCGCAAGCCCGGCGGCAAGATCGAGTGAGATGCCGTCGGAGCACCGCGCCCTGTTCAACAAGGGCCTCGATAGGGGTTGGCGTCAGACGGCCGAGGTTCTCAACTCAGACGCGCAGGATTAGATGTTGAACGGGCTCTCTGGTAAGCGAGGCCAGCCTGCGGCTTGGCCGCTAGCCCTACGTGACTACCTGGAGACAGACGATCCGCAGCTCGACGGTGTCCGGGCTTGGCCCGTTCTGCCACGAGATGCGTGCCGTGTCGAGCGCGATAGCAAACACGCCGCGCAGGCTCGACCCCGCGGCCAGCTCGGCGAAGCCGACCCCGGTCAGCACGTCGCCGGGCTTACAGGAGGCCGTAAAGGTCGGGTTGGCACCTCCGCCCCCATCGGACGGGATCGTGATCCGGTACGTGTTGTAGCCCGCGTCCGTGCAGATGACCTGTAGCCGAAAGTCGTCGAACTCCCCGGCGGGGACCCTGAGGGTCACCTGCCAGTTCGTCTCGCTTTCGGGCGAGCTTTGCAGAAGACGGGACGTCCGCGCGATCCGCATAAACCCGCCCAGGAGGAGCTCAGGGTGGGTGTCGCTGCACCCCTGCGACGCGAAGCCCCCGCCCCCCAATCCGAAGCCGCTGCTGGTTATCTGGATCGACGGCTCGGCCCGCCAGCAAACGACGGTGAGTTTAACCTCATCGGCAGTCCCGTCATTGATCCAATCCACCCGCCAGGTGTAGGGATCGAGGCCGACGATGCGGCTGCTGGTTACTCTCGTCCCCGGCTCGATGCTCCAGTAGCCAGCGCCCATAAGGGTTTCTTCTTCGGGGCAGGAGACGCTGAGGTGGGACGCCTGGTTGGGCCCGCCGGGCCCCGTTCCTACGCCGCTCTTGATGTAGTGAGGCGCGGGCGCCGGGCCGTTATCGCCTGTTGAGTCCAGCGGTTTCTCCAGGGCGACGAGGCAACGGCGACCGTGGCCAGGGACGCAATGGCCAAAATGGCTAGAAGGACGACTACCCGGACCACGTTTGACCTCGCTTCTGGGCTTGCGCTTGATCAGACCGGTTGGCGGAGGGGACAGGATTCGAACCTGCGCTCGGTTGCCCGAGGACGGTTTTCAAGACCGTTGCATTAAACCGCTCTGCCACCCCTCCACGACCAATCTTAGCCGAGTGGCCTTCCTTTTCCCTCTCTCCAACGCTTCGTAGGATGAGTTGAGAGGAGAGCTGATGCCACTCGACGAAACCACCGCCACCATCCAGTACCGCGCTGCCACCGACATCGCGGCTGAGCGCTTTGGTTTTCCCAACGACGAGTTCCCCAACCTGCAGACCCACGTCAACCTGCCGGTCCTCAAAATGCCCGTACAGGGTCCCGGCGGCGAAATTCTCGGCCCGGACATCGTGGTCGTCGATGACAACGGCATCCTGCAGCTGGTGGGTGCGGTCGAGACCGTCCACACCGTCAACGCCATGAGCGCCCGTCAGCGCTGGGCCAAGTTCGCCCGCCTCGGCGTCCCCTTCTACCTCTACATCCCTGCCGGCTTCGTCAACGAGACGAAGAAGCTGCTCAAGGCCGAAGGTATCAAGGATGTCAAGCTGCGCACCTGGCGCTACATCGCCGGCCTGAACTGGACGCTTGACCTGACCGACATCACCCGCGAGTTCAGCCCGCTGGAGCTGATGCCGCCGCTCCTCCACGAAATCATGCTGAAGCGCAAGGCAAAGGCGGAAGCAGGCAAGGCGAGGAAACGCGAGGAGCGCGCCCTGCGCGACGCTGAAGAAGCGGCACGCGAAGCCGAGTGGAAGCAGCAGCGCGAGGAAGCCCGCGCAGCGATCGAGGCCGCCCGCGCGGAAGAGCCACAGTATCCACACACAACCGCGCCGCGCCAATAGGGCATCCCCTCTCTCCGGAGTGGGACGCTTTACCTGCCTGAAGCGCCGTCACCCTCACTGTGCTACCAAGGGCATGGGTTACACATTATCTAGGCACATGGGTTACAGTTCTCAGTTTGCGGATGCATTCTTCGCGCCCGCAATGTATCCGGTCAGGACCGATTATTCCCCTCTCCCTTGAGGGAGAGGGCAGGGTGAGGGTGACGGTCTCCCATGCAACTAAGTCTGGGAGTTTGAGCCCTCGCAATAGCAGCTTTGCCCTTCCTCCCAGGGAAAGAGGGCGGCCATCGGCGCCCCTCTTTCGGGTGGCTACTCGTTTTTCCAGTAGTGGTCGTCGTGATGGTGTCCGCCGCCACCGTACCGGCCTACCCCGCCCACCAGCGAGACGAGCAGGACGACGACGAGGATGATCACGAGCGAGGTCAAGGGTGACATCTGTTGCCTCCGTGCTTAAGTCGTTTCGCCAAAGCTATGCCCCGCGCCGGATGTTGGGCTACGCGTAGCGGCGGCAACCTAACAAAGTCGTAAATCGCTGAAGCAACTAGCGGTGCGCGCGGAAAAGGCGCACCGGCTCGGGCACACCCTTCATCACGACCGGGCCCAGCTCATCGAATAGGACACCCTCAAGCTGGTCGTTTACCCGCCCGACGACGGTCTCGGACACAAGCACCTCGCCCGGTCCTGCCACATTGACGATCCGCGAGGCCACGTTGACGCAATGACCAACGAGGTCGTCGCCGCGGCGCATGAACTGGCCGTAGTTCATCCCCACCCGCAGGCCCAGCGGGATCATCGCCTCGTCGCTCCACTCCTCGAAGCGCTGGCTGAGCAGGAGGCCCGTAAGCAGGGCCGCACAGGCGTCCGGCAGCCAGAGCATCAGGCCATCCCCGATCTCCTTGACCACCCGGCCATCGGCCGGCAGGGAGTCGGCGACGAAGCCGTCCTGCACGGCGAGCAGGGCAAGCGCCTGCTCGTCGCCCTGGAGCGCGGTGTACTCCGTAAAGCCGACGATGTCGGTGAAGACGACTGCGCCCTCGAGCAACGCTGGCGGGGCGGCTGCCGTCATTAGTGCGGTACCACGTCTATTTTCCCGCTCATTGATTTGATCTTGATCTCGAAATCGTTGCCTTTCGGGCACTCGCAACTCGGCCGCGACGTCATGCTGGAGAGGTTTGCGTCCGGCTTGCTCCCCTCAGGCACTTCGACGCGGACCGAGCCAGACACTGTCTGGACGGCCACCTTGCCCTTGCCTTCGGTGTTGATCTCGACGCTGCCCGAGACGCTTCGTACCTTCGCCCCGCCACCGATCTGCGTGAGCTGGATCTTGCCGGAGATTGATGAAGCCTCGGTGTCCTCGGAGCTGCCGACCTCCGTCTTTCCGCTCACAGTGGAGAGCCGGCAGGTGCCCTCGCAGCGCCCCACGCGGATGCTTCCCGAGACGCTCCTCAGGTCCAGCTCGCGCGCCGCGTCGACATCGATGCGGCCGCTGGCTGTGGTGACCTTTACCTTGCCGTACGTGCCCTCGAGCCCGACATCGCCCGAGGCACTGCCGATGATCAGGCCGAAGTTGGTGGGGCAGCGCATGACCAGGTTCGCGCTGCCGCGCTTGGCCGAATGAAAGTGGATAAGGCCGTCTTCGGCGTGGCTTTCAGCGTGATGATGCCGCCAGCCCCACTTCGGCGAGGACTCGCTCGCGTGCCCCTCACCCATCGCTCCGCTCATTTCGCCCGCGGCGTACCGCTCAATCTTTTCCGGGTCCGGGGCGCCCGACTCGATCAGCAAGTCGGTGCGGTCTTCGGCAATAACCGTGACGTTCCCCGAGCTCGTGGTCACGTTGAGCTGGGTGATACCCGTGAGGTCGAGAGTCAGCGCTTGATCGGACATAAGTGATGGTCTACCGAGGCCAAGTATAGGACTCGTCTTCCGTCCCCGAGTGTGACTTTTGTCAACCTGCGCGCGCCGGCTGCCCGGCCAAAAGCCGGCCCTCGATAGCCTTGTGCGCCTCGGGATAGCATTCACCGAAGCCCCGCAGGAGGCCGAAGCAGCCGCTGACCATCATGTCACCGTGGGGGGCGGCGAAGCAGCCATCCAGCAGGCCTCTCACCTTCCCGCGCTGGGGCCCGGTAACGGCTACAAACGGCGTTTCTTCCGGCTCTCCAGCGGCGTAATAAGTCCCGTGGCCCTTCGAGTTGAAGACCTCGTCGTGGGTCAGCTCTTTGGTCGCCAGCCGGCGGGTGAAGTCCGCTATCTGGGCCCCGCTGATCTCGCCGCTGTGGTGCTCGTACAATCCGTTGATCCGTGGCCCTTCGAGGTCGAAGGCCAGCGTGTGCATGTTGCCGACGTTGAGCACCGTCCTCCGCCCGTCCGCCGGCACCCGCTCGTCCTGCAGCGCGCCCAGCGCGGCCGCGGGCCCGGTGTCCATGAAGCTGACCTGCGGCGCCTCGCCGGCAGCCGCCGCCATCAGGGCCTGCGCCCGCGTCAGATAGTCCGGCAGCTCGCCCGGAAGGTAGGCGAAATTGAGCAGGTCGTTGCGCTCCTCCACCACCCGCGCCAGGTGCTCGAAGCGGAACAGCCGGTCGGAGTAGCCAGGCGGCGAGTTGCCGTGGTCCAGGCAGCCCAGGGCTAGCCCATCAAAGTCCGTATCGACCGCGAAGGGTTCCAGGGCAGCGCGGATGGCCCCAAGATCCAGGTCGCGCAGCCGGACCTCCGCGGCGCCACTCACGACACACTGGGCCGCCTCTTCCTCCGAGACCAGGTGGACGCCCATGCTGCGCACATTCTCGAGGTCGTCGTCGAAGGTCCGCGCCGCCTCCGTCGTGGCGTAGACCACGCCGCCGGCCTCGAGGTGGTCGTTCGTCGCCCAGTGGCACGGCCCGCCCCCCTGGATCGACCCCGTGAAGACGATGGCCTGCCCCTCAGCCGTCGCCGCTCGCACCCGCCTCGCGGCGATCTCGGTCGGCGAGGGCAGGATCAGCTTGACCGAGTTCTCGGCCGGCTGGTCCGCGTCGAAGAGGACGATGTCCTGGGTGCCCGTGCCGATGTCGATGGCGAGGATTTTCATGGAGACGTCAGTCGAGGCGAATGACCTGGCCGTTGACCTGCCGGGCGTCCTCGGAGGCGAGGAAGGCCACGGCCCCGGCCACGTCCTCAGGTGCGCCGCCAAGCTCCGCCCCCAGCTCCTTGCGCGCGGTGCCCTCGCGCAGGCGCTTCCCTTTGTCCGCCTGGTCGCGCAGCTTCGCGCCAACCGGCGACTCGACGAAGCCGGGGGCCAGCGCATTGACCCTGATCCCCTTCGGCTCCAGCTCGCGGGCCAGGCTGAGGGTCATTGCCTCGAGGGCAGCCTTGGTCGTGGCGTAGATCAGCGATCCCGGCACCTCCCCCGGCGCAGTGCCGGAGACAAGGTTGATGATCGTCCCGGTGCCCTGCGAGGTCATCACGCGGGCCACCTCGCGGGAGCAAAGGAAGGCGCCGCGCAGGTTCACCGCGATCGCGCTGTCCCATTCCCTGCCGCTCAGGTCCGTGCTGGCCTTGAACGGCCCGGTGTCGGCGGCGTTGTTGACGAGGATGTCGATGCGGCTGAAGTGGTCGTAGGCGGTGTCGACCATCTTTACGATGTCCGTCTCCTTGCTGAGGTCGGCCGTGACGCGCAGCGCCCGCCGCCCGAACCCCGCGACCAGCCGGCCGAGCTCGCGCGTGGCGTCCTCGGCATTGGGCCTCCCGTGCACCGCCACATCGGCGCCATCGTGCGCGAGGCGCAGGGCGATCGCCCAGCCCAGCCCGGCCGAGTTCCCGCAGCCCGTGACCAGCGCGACCTTACCGGCGAGGTCGGCCACTAGAGCTCCACCGGCCCGATCGAAGTTGTACTCGCCATGTAGGGGAGCAGCACCTTCGGCACGGCGATCATGCCGTCTTCGTTCTGATAATTCTCAACCACTGAGATCAGGGTACGCGGCAAGCCCAGCCCCGAGGCGTTCAGCATGTGGGGAAACTGCGGGCGCGAGTCCCCATCGGGCCGGTAGCGGATGGCGGCGCGGCGGGCCTGGAAGTCGCGCACGTTCGAGCAGGTGCTGACCTCCAGCCACTCGTCGCACCCGGGGGCCCAGGCCTCGATGTCGAATGCCTTCGTCGCCTTGAAGTCGAGGTCGCCGGTCCCCAACTCCTTGACCCGATGCGGAATCTCCAGGCGACGCATCAGCTCCCGCGCCTGCTCGACCAGCTTCGTGAGCTCGTCGTCCGACTGCTGGGGTTCGCAGTAGACGAACATCTCGACCTTGTCGAACTGATGCCCGCGCTTGATCCCCCTGACATCGCGTCCGGCGCTCATCTTCTCGCGGCGGAAGCACGGCGTGTACGCGGTTAGTCGGCGCGGCAGCGCGCCGGCCGGGATGATCTCGTCGCGGTAGAGGTTGGCAAGCGGGGCCTCGGCCGACGGCACCCAGTAATAGTCCTCCTCGGCGTCGCGGTAGAGGTTGTCCTGGAACTTCGGCAGGTGCCCGCTGGCCACCATGCTTTCGCCCTTCAGCATGGCCGGCGGATAGATCTCCGTGAAGCCGAAGTCACGGGTGTGGACGTCGAGCATCCATGTGATCAAGGCCCGCTGCAGCCGCGCGATCTCGCCGGCCAGAAGGTAGAAGCGCGAGCCCGACATCTTCGCCCCGCGCGGCACGTCGATACCGATTCGCGGGGCCAGGTCCCAGTGGGCCTTCGGGATGAAGCCGAAGTCCCTCTTCTCACCCTCCTCCTCGATGACCCGGTTCGCGCCCTCGCCCTCGCCCACCGGCACGTCGTCGTCGGGAATGTTGGGAAGTTGCAGGAGGATCTCCTGGAGAGCCGGCTCGACGGCGGACGCCTTCGTTTCCAGCTCTTCGAGGCGTGTCGATATCTCCTTTGTGGCTGCAATCTTGCGCTGGCGCTCCTCCGGGTCCTTCGTCGCACCGATCTCCTTGGAGGCGGCGTTGCGCCGGGCGCGCAGCTGCTCCAGCTCGACGAGCACCTCGCGGTGTTCCGCATCCAGGCGGATAACGGCGTCGAGGAGCGCGGTGTCGGCGAACTTGCGCTGCAGCCCCTCGCGGACTCGATCTGGGTCTGAGCGGATGAGCTGCAGGCTCAGCATCAGCCGGCGGCCGCGGCCGGCGTCGCCGCGCGCACGGCCAGGATCGCCTCAATCGCCAGCACTCGCACGTCGTCGGCGATCGGCAGCAACCGCCCGTCGAGCTCCAGTCCGCTGCAATCCTCGAGTTCCTGCAGGCTGACCCAGCGCTGCTTCATCTCCTTGTCGGCCGTAAATCCCAGCGCCGGCCCCAGCGAGCGGCAGAAGTAAATCAGGTCGATGTGCTGGTGGTCGGGGTTGGGCCCGCCGATGTCCTCGACGAGGATCACCCGCGGCGGTGGCAGCTGCCGCGGCGAGGTAAAATCGTGCTCCCGGAACTCCGTCACCACCTCTGCCTCCAACGCCGTCTCCTCGCGGATCTCGCGCAGCAGCGCCTCGATCGGCTCCTCTTCCTCCTCGATGTGGCCCCCCGGCGGCATCCAGGTGTCCAGCTTGCGGTGCCAGTGCAAAAGCGTCCGCTCCCCATCCACCACAAACCCCGTAGCCGTAAAGTGCCTGATCACAAGTCGAGGATCGGGCACGCGTGTCGCGGGGTCGACAAAACGCCCTTCAACCTCCGCTCTCCGTAGCGTTTGGTTTGGCTAGGATCGAGACTCTTCGGCATGGAGGGCCTGTGACGGACCTAAGCGAAAGTGGCCGGGACGCTGCTGCGCGCCTGTGGAGGGATGGGCTGGACGCAGTTATCGACGATCCTCTCGAACCTAGCTTCGCCAGGGCAGCCATCGCGGAATTCGGACGCCTCCAGAAGGAGAGTACACCGGGAATATACCGGGAAGCCCTGCGTGGCGCGGAGATCAGCGCCGAGCAATTGAACGTCGAGCCGTTCCACGGGGTGCTGGAGGTCCTTCAAAATGCGGATGACGTTCACGCGACCGAGTTGCGGATAGCAACTCGAACACGATCCGGAGGCATGGACCTACTTTTCGTGCATGACGGAGAGCAGGTCAGGTTACCCCACCTGATCGCGATGGCTCTCGCTTTCCTCTCAACTAAACGCGATGATCCCACGGCAAAGGGTCGATTCGGCATCGGACTGAAAACCCTCGGCCGATTAGGCGACGTTCTAACGGTTCACTGCGGCCCATATCACGCTTCGATCGTGGCCGGACAGATCAGTGTCGCGCCGCCGGCCCGGCTGATTAGGGGTTTTTATGAGCCGGATCGCGGACAGACTCTCCTCGAACTTCGTTTGCGGGCCGGATTTGACACTCGCGCATTTGCGGAATGGATTCGCAGCTTGCAAGCTTCCTCATTGCTCTTCCTCGATAGCGTGCGGGCAATTCGAGTCGTGAACCTGCGCTCCCAGAAAACAGTGCACGAGTCTCGCCTCGAAGAGGAGGACGCAGGCTCTTTCGAACTTGTAGTAGGGCGGCACTCACTTGTATGCACCGAGACTGGCTTAAAGGATCGGGCGAACGACCTTTCGTGGCGGCGCTTTACGATTGAGCGACCCGTCCCGCCAGGTGCACCAAAACGTCAACACAAGGCCACCGGTAAGGCAACACCGCTCGGAATTGCAGTTCCAGCAGATGCCAAGGCCGCAAAGCCGGCGGGTCTCTTTGCTGGCCTCCCCGTTGTCCCGCACATTGAGATGCCGGTCAGTGTCAATGCCCAGTTCAATGTCGATACCGCACGCGCTGGCGTTCAGCACGATAGCTGGAATGCTTGGCTCCTGGATAGAGCCTCCGAGTTGATCGTCGCAGTCACCCGTGCCCGCTTTGAGGCGCAGCCGGCAGCCGCTTGGATTGCTATACCCTTGCTGGCCGAAGTCCAGTCCTTAGAAGACCGCTGGCTTCGCGAGAAGTTTGGCCAGCTAACGATGAGCATTCACGGCCAACTCGCGCGGTCGGCGCGCCTACCTATCGACGGAAAGACAAGCCGAATCCGCGACCTCGTCTATGAGGCCGAGGAACTGGAAGGGATCGTAACGATGGACGATCTCACTCGTATCTTCCCAAAATCTGCCCCATTACCCGCAACCTTCCGTGACGGAGCCGGCCGCTGGCGAAAAGTGCTCGCAGAAATCGGCCTATCTTCCCGACTGACAGTGAAGGATGCCGTTGGCATTCTCAAATGGGACGACCAAACCATGCGCGAGAGGCCCGTAGCCTGGTTTATCAACTTTGCCAGCGCCGTGATCAGCGCAGGAGAAGGAAACAGTCTTCTATGGGCTCGCTCAGTCGTTCTGGTTGACGGAGCGCGAGTAGTCCCACCGCATCCGGAAGATGAGGCGGAAGTCTTGGTCAGGAAAATGCACGCGCACTCACTGGGTCAGCAGTTGAAGCTCGCGCGCGTTATTCACCCAGCCTACCTATCGAACAATGCACAAGCCGTCCAAGTTAGTGAATGGTTAGTGGCTGCGGATCTCCTGCTGGACGACGTTGGCGACGAGGCGACACTCCGTGCCTTGGCGAAACGCGGGTCGGACGGGCAGGTTGAGCCGCTGGCGCTTTCGGATCTTGATCTAATCACGCTGCGTGATGCGTTGGCCAACCTCGAGTCTGCGGACCCCGAGAAGCTCGGCCCGGACATCGGTAGAGCAATCGCTGTGCATGGCTTCTATTGGGACCGGGGTAGGAGAGTTCGAACGAGAGTTAGGCCGGCGGCTTCGTACATGCCGGCGAGACTCGAGGACCGAAGCGATGGATGGGCTAAAGCGGCGGCTCTCACTCCGGGCATTTTATGGATTGAATCTCGGTACCGCTCAGTACTAAGGCGTACTGACAAAGACAAACACGCACCCGGTGCCAATACCTTGTTCCGTTTACTCGGAGCCGAAATCGCGCCTCGACTGCTGGAGCCGGAAAGCGTTGAGTCGCGGCATGGTGAACCGGCAAGTCCGATCAACTTCGACGCCTTAACCACCTCTCAAAGAAGCGCGCTGGATGGCGTTCATGCTACGCATCTCCAACGGGATCGGCTAGCACCAGAGCTTGATCTTGTCATTTCTGATATCACGAAGGAACGTTCGAAGCGCAAAAGGCGGGAGCGTGCTAGAGCCCTAATGAGAACCCTGAATCGCGAGTGGGGTCGACTTTACGAAGGGCGCGAAAGAGCCCTCGCCGTTTACTCGTATCACTTGTGGCATCAAGCCACAACACTGCCGGCCACTTGGATCGCCGCGGCAATGGACTCGGCTTGGATGACGACGGAGGCCGGCACGCCGACCCCTCCTTGCCACCTCATCGTGCGAACCAAGGCCATGGAAGCGCTTCACGGCTCAAGATCGCCTCGCTACGCAAGCGAAGTGGATTTCAGTGCTGCATCGTGGCCAGTCACACGCGCGCTTGGGCTCCAAACTGATCCGCGAATCAGCGAGGTCCTCGAGGAGCTAATTAAGTTGAGACTCAGTCGCACCGCAGTTGATCAAGCGCGCGCCGATGTTCGTTATGCCGCGATTGCGTCAGCGATAACCAATGTCGACGCAGCGCCCGACTCTGCGATTGGCGATGTGACTGTTAGACAGCTACGGGCCAGGTTTAGCGCAAAGGCTGGCCTGATCCATGTAGATGGTCGATGGTGGCGGCCCTCGCAGGTCTTGAGGGGCAAGCCCGTATTGGGGGAGCATCGAGCGTTTGTTTCCGACGGCCCACTCGCTGACAGGCTGTGGCGGCTTCTGAGAATTAGGCAGCCCACGTTGTCGGATTGCGTTAGCGTTTTGCGAACCATTAGCCGTTCGGCGCCGTACCCCAATGACGAACAAACGGTCGTCAACACCTATCTCTACATGGCCGAACATTTGGCCATCGCATCACGAGGCGAAGTCCGCGCGATGGGGAGCCTTCCCTTGTGGCTCGGTGATCGATGGTTAGGCGGGCGCCCAATTTACTTGGTACGAAACCCAGAAGTCGCTCGGGAGCTTTCCGCGAAGCTACCGATATGGCGGCCGCCCGTATCTCCACAAATATTGGGCGAGCTGTTCGGTGCATTGAAGGTGACGGAGCTTAGCGACGAGGATTTCAGGCCACTAGTCACGGCAAGCGACTGCGCAAATGGAGAGTCAGAGGCAGAAACCTTCTTTCATGCCGTCGAACACCTTATGGACTGGCTCAGTCGTCACGATCCGGCGCTCTACCGCCAGCTCGACGTTCCCTGGGACGAACTTGGTCGCCCGCTCATAGCGCTGCCGCGCGAATTGCGTCTCCAACTTCGCCTGTCGGGGCGGAAGCCGCTTCAGCTGTTAGCACGGGGCCACATCCAAAGGGAGCCGCTGCAGTTTTCGTTCGCGTCCAGGGAAGAGATTGGTGAGGACGGGTTGGGTGGACGCTTAGTCGGGTCGCTGTTCGGTCGCGGCGATCAAGATAAGGTCGCTCTTGCTTGGGCCAAAGCGTGGTCGCGGGCTAGCCATGGTGAGGCGACGCCCGGTATGCGTCTCGCGGAGGACCCTGCCAGCACATTGGACATGGACGAATTGTTCCAGCAAGCCGCTCGTCTTGCGCCAACGTCCCGCAAGGCCGTAAGTGGGCGCGACCAAACACCTACAGCAAAATCCGATGGTGCGAGGCTTGCCGGCCAATCAGTCCGACGATTGAAGAAGCCATCGGACCTCGTAGTGGAGCAGGTTACTCGTCCGACCGGCCAAGGTAACAGCTCCACGGCCTCTGGTAGGCGAGGCCTCCGCCAAGACGCTCCGGTCGGACTTCCCATTGACGAGGGCAATCGTCCGGTGGCTCGGTCGGGGCCGGTCGCCTATTCGCCTCAGGAAAAGGAACACCTCGCACTTCTCGCTCTGCAGCTCGCCATCAACGGAGAACAGTCCGATTTGAAGGACTTCCGGCATCTGCGGGGAATTGGTGCTGATGCTTTGGACGAGTTGAAGCGTGCCTTCGAGATCAAATCCTTTGCTCAGGCGATGCCAGATCAGGTGTCCCTCACCGCGAATGAGTTCGATCGCGCCCGAAAGGACGGGACGAAGTACTTCCTCGCAGTTGTATCCGGGCTTGAAGAAGGATGGGAAACAATCGTTCGGATCATTGGGGACCCCCTGCGTAATCTTGATGTGCTCAAATCCACATCGTTGGTATTGGGTGGGATCCGCACTGCAAGCGAACCGATCGAGGTACGGCTAGGAATCGGGCTGTCAGCGTCGGGGCCTTAGCCAAGGGGGTTGTTGGAACCTTCTGGTCTCAACGGCGAGAGCTCTGTTAGGACTAGCTCCTCATGGCCGGAAACAAAATAACCTCCCGGATCGACCGCTGCCCCGTCAGCACCATGATCAGCCGGTCCACCCCCAGCCCCGCGCCACCCGCCGGCGGCATCCCATATTCAATCGCCGTCAGGAAGTCCTCGTCCAGCTGCTCCGCCTCCTCGTCGCCGGCGGCTTTCGCCGCGAGTTGCTCCTCGAAGCGCCTCCGCTGGTCCACCGGGTCGTTCAGCTCGCTGTAGGCATTCCCCAACTCGAAGTTGCGGATGAAGGGCTCCCAGCGCTCCACGATTCCCGGTTCGCCCGGCTTCCTCTTGGCCAGCGGGCTGAGCTCCACCGGATAGTCCATGAGGAACGTCGGCTGCACCAGCTCCGGCTCGACGTAGTGCTTGACCAGGTCGTCGAGCAGCTTCGCCCAGCTGGCGCCCGGCGCCGGCTGCAGACCCCGCTCGCTGTAGAGGCTGAGAAGGCTCTCGGTCTGGCGATAAGACTCGAAATCGAAGCCGGCGTATTGCTGCAGCGCGTCGCGCATCGTCAGTCGGCGCCATGGGGCGGCCAGCTCGATCGTGCCGCCCGCCGGGTTTGGCACGGTAGTGGTCCCCACAGCCTCGGACGCCACTTGCGAGACCATCGTCTCGAACATCTCGGCGATCGCCAGGTAGTCCGAGTAAGCCTCGTACCACTCCATCATCGTGAACTCGGGGTTGTGGGTTGAGTCCGAGCCCTCGTTGCGGAAGATCGGGCCGATCTCGAACACGCGCTCAAAGCCGCCGACGAGCAGCCGCTTGAGGTGCAACTCGAGCGCCAGGCGGAGGTAGAGGTCGCGGTCGATGGCATTGTGATGGGTCACGAATGGCTGGGCCGCCGCCCCGCCGGCCTGCGGGTGCAGGATCGGCGTCTCGACCTCCAGGTATCCGCGCGCCTCCATGAAGCGGCGGATCGCGGCGATGACGCGGCTGCGGATCGTGAAGATGTTGCGGACCTCGGCGTTGGTCATCAGGTCGAGGTAGCGCTGGCGGTAGCGCTGCTCCACCTCGGCGATCCCGTGCCACTTCTCGGGCGGCGGCTGGATGGCCTTGACCAGCATCGTGAAGCCGGACGCCTCGACCGTGGGCTCGCCTGTGCGGCTGCGGATCGGCTTGCCCGTGGCGCCGAGGAAGTCGCCCAGGTCCACGTCGCCGAGGGCCTCGAAGGCCTCATCGCCAATAGCGTCTCGCCGCAGCAGCACCTGGATGCGCCCGCTGCCGTCGGTCAGGTCGAGGAAGGCCAGCTTGCCCATCGCGCGCATCGCCGTGACGCGCCCGGCAACCGTAACCTCGGGTGTCTCGGCTTCATTTGCGAGCGCCGCGGCCTCAACCGCAGTGTGCGTGCGCGTCACGCGCGCCGGATAGGGGTCAGCCCCGCGTTGGCGCCAGCGCTCAGCCTTGGCTATGCGCTGGGCTACCAGCTCCTCGTGACGTTCGCTTTCGCTCATGTGCTGCTAACCTGCGCTATCTGCCGCAACCTGTAGGGTGCAGGTGTCCTAGTAGATGTGCCGCAACGCGCCACCTGTAGGGCGCAGGTGTCGTAATAGATAAACCCTCATCCATGAACGCAAAGGACACCTGTCCGCATCTTCGAACATCGACCGCGTCCCGACTATCAGTCCTGGCGCATCGTCGGGCTAACAATGGTGGCGGGGTCGTTGGGTCCGTCCCCTCTCCGCGGGTTAGCTGATCTTCTTGACCTTGTACTTGCGCAGGCCGGCCGGCACCGAGACCTGGATCTCCTCCCCGACCTTGCGCCCGAGCAGTGCCTGGCCGACAGGTGATTCATTTGAGATGCGCCCGGCCGTGGGGTCTGCCTCCGGCGAGCCGACGATGGTGTACTTGTGCTCGCGCCCGTTCTCGTCCACCACCGTGACGTCGGCGCCGACCGAGACCTTGCTGGAGTGGTGGGCGCCGTCTTCGTCGATCACGGTCGAGCGCGCCAGGATGTTCTGGATATCGAGGATGCGGCCTTCGATTCGCGCTTGCTCGTTCTTCGCCTCGTCGTACTCGGCGTTGTTCTGGGTGGTGCTCAGCTCTTTGGCGTTGTGAATCTTCTCGGCGACGGCGTGGCGCCCGCGGAGAGTCAGCTCGCGCAGCTCCTCTTCGAGCCTTCCCATGCCTTCTTTGGTGAGCGGGACGGTTTTTTCAACCACTGGAATCCTCCGGCTTGAGGGGTAGGCCAGGGTAGGCGCCTGCCCCCAAATAAAGTAGAAAGGCGACCGAGACTGGCTCAGTCACCTCTGAAACTGCGGTTTCTGGCTGAAGTATAGACCAATCGCCGGGGGCGACGGCGCCGATGAGGAGCTCCGGCCTCCCGCTGGCAGGACACGGAGTTAGCGACCCCCGAGTTGACACTTCCGTTTGAGGAAGTACGCGATCGGTGCTGGGGTTGCCACACGGTCCGATCCGCCAGGGGGGCCACAAGTGAAATACGCCGGATCCCTGATCGGGATCGTTGTGCTGACCGGCCTCGCGCTTTTCGCCGGTGGTGTGCTGCAACCTACAGGATCGGCCGGCGGCGTGCCGCAACCTACGCAATCGGCCGGAGGTCAGCCCGGCCTTCCGACCGCACCAGACGGTATCTGCCTCAAGACCTCCGCCGATGAGGCGCTTATTCAATCACTGTTCCAGCGCGCCGGAACAGACCAGCAGGGTATCCGATCCGATCCGAGAGCTAAAACGTCTATGGAGCCATGGCTTACACGGGAAGAGGCGGGCGCAGTCCTGGCCTTTGAGGCCAGATTCCCCGACGTCCCGCCCGGCTGGAGCAGCGAAACGACAATCGACGGCTATAGCCCAAGGACTCCGCTTACGGGTGTCTGTCGTATCGAGACGGTCATCGAAAACCCCGCAGTCACAACCACCCGGATTTTCCCTGCCCACCCGTTGAAACTGAATGACGGCCGGACGGTGATTTCGCCCGAGGAAGTGTACGTCACCACTCAGAGTGCCAAGGTTTTCGTGGGGCGCGCATCGGATCCGAAAGTCGGTCCGGGAGTCGGAGAGCCGGTACTTGTGAACGGGCTCCCAGGCAGAATGGCCACCCGCGCGGAGGATCAGCGGGTCGGCATAGGCTGGACGGACGACAATGTCGGCTTTGACGTGGACTGCATACTTCTGACCCCCGACGAGTGCATGGCCATCGCAGAGTCGGTTCACTAGCTCGGAAATCCCTAGACCTGCGGCCATGAACGACAACCAATCCGGAAAGTGACGCCGGCGAGGGATACGCTTCCCTTTCCCCGTTGCTGGTGTAAGTGCGCTTAGTCACGTCGGGCGGCGGGCGGCGCCTTAGGCTCTGCTCCCGCCATGAGGCGTCACGCCGTGTGGCCCTTGCGCGCCGACCGTGAGGGTCGCGAGGGGACACACCCCCTACCGTCTACCCCAGCGCTCGTCCAAAGGGGTCGCGCGAGGGCACGGCGCATCGATTGCTCGGTTCGGTCAACCTCCCCGCCTCGTTGTGCGTGTAGCTCGTCACCCTGCTCAGCCGGCCGAATCTACGAATAAATAATCGACGTTTTCGGCGGTCTGGGCCTCAGCTTTACGGCCGTCGTGGTCGTCGGGCCTCCCCCCTCTCCCGGGTGCGGAGAGGGCCAGCCGCAGCGGGGGTGAGGTCGGGGCGGGGCGAGGGGCGTCCCCAAAACCATTGCCGACCGATGAGACGCCGGCCAAACTTGCGCCGTTAAAACCAGCGACCGTTTCTGTCGCTTCCCCTTTGAGGGCTAGCACATTTGTGCTAGTCTGGACATCTATGCTCCCTCCGCAGGACTCTGCTACCGGCCTCGCCTTGTCTCATCGGCGAATGTCCGTAGCCCGTCAAAACCGGCTTCCGGGCCGCGAGCCGGGCCTCGAGGTTCAAAAGGTTCAATTGGTTCAAAGGGTTCAATTGGTTCAAAAGGTTCAATTGGTTCAATTCCCGTCCATCCGTTCCCCCTCTCTGCTTGCGGAGAGGGGGCTAGGGGGTGAGGTGGGTGGGGCTGGGGGGCGTCTCCAGCCAATCGGCCTTATCTCTTCCCTCCCCTGGCAAGGGGAGGGCCAGCGGCTCGCAGAGTCGCCTTTCGGGGACAGCGGGGGTGAGGTCGGGGGGCTGCGGTGAGGCCCGTCCTCGTTCCCCGGGAACGAAAAGCAAAATGCGCGCGCCGTTAAGCCCGAACAAGGGCGATTAGCGACGAATAAGCCCGATTAGCGGCGAATAAGGCCAAATAAGCCGCTCCGCTCCCGCCAACTAAGGCCATTTAACGACGATTAAGGCCGATTAAGGAGGTTTAGTGCCCGCTAGTTTCATCCCTTTTCGCAGCGCACTCGCCGCTCTTTATGACACCTGTGCCTCGCCTTGCCGCCCTTGCCGGAAGGGCGCGCAACGCCCACCCCGCCCTTCTGCCAGGCGAGGGACCAGGCAGGAAACGATCAAACAACTCAAACAACTCAAACAACCCAACAACTGCCTGGGGAATCTGGCGTTGACCCTGTTGCGATCAAACAACTCGTCCGCCACGGTCCGTCTCACCCTCTCCTTGGCAAGGAGAGGGCAGGGTGAGGTTGGGGGGTGGCGGGGCGGGGCGTCCCTTTCGTGGCCGCGTGTTGCTGTACTTGGCATCTTGGCGCACCGCCGCGTTCCCAACGCCTCCCTCTCGGGGTCCCCGCGCGGTTTGCCAATCCGCCGGGGGGCAAGGAGATCGAAGATTCGCCTTGGCGAAGGGCCAGCCGCTCGCAGAGTCGCCCAGGAGACAGCGGGGTGAGGTTGTGGGGTGGCGGGGCGCCGGCGCGTGAGGAGTGGTATCGGTGGATGAAAACGGGTATCTGGCAAGAGCCGCATCACCCTCCCCTTGGCAAGGGGAGGTCTCCACAGGCGACTCTGCGAGGGGGCCGGGGGTGAGGTCTGCTACGATTCTGCCTGTCGAGGCTCCGCAGCCGGGGCCTACCTTTGACTCCGGAGTTTGACGTGTCTGGACGCTGGCGCCTGCTGGGCTTGCTCGGCGGGCTCTTCCTCATCAACGGCCTCATCGCCGGCGCCATCGGCGGCTTCCTCGTCGCCGTCGTCTTCGACGACGACCCCAAACCGCCCGGGCCCGTCGAGGAGATCTCCCCGCCCACCGTCAGCGAGATCGTCGATGACGTCGACGAGACCGTCGTCACCGTGATCAGCCGCGGCACCCGCGAGGACCAGGGCGTGCTCGTCGACACCACCAGCGTCGGCTCCGGCGTCGTCCTCACCGAGGACGGCTTCATCGTCACCAACGAGCACGTGATCAACGACGCCGACCAGATCACCGTCGTCCTGCCCTCCGGCGAGGAGAGGACCGCCCGCAAGGTCGGCGACGACCGTCCCTTCAACGACCTGGCCGTCCTTAAGGTCACCGGCGACCTTCTCACTCCCGCCGAGCTCGGCGACTCCGACCTGCTGATCCTCGGCCAGCCGGTCATCGCCCTGGGCCAGAGCCTTTCTTCGCTCCCGCTCAGCGTCAGCACGGGCGTGATCAGCGGGACGCACCGCCGCCTCTTCAAGGACGACGTCTTCATGGAGGACCTGGTGCAGACCGACGCCGCCGTCAACCAGGGCAACAGCGGCGGCGCCCTCCTCAACATGCAGGGCGAGATGATCGGCATGCTGACCACCGTCGTGCGCAACGCCCCCAACGGCGACCTTGTCGAGGGCATCGCCTTCGCCATCTCCAGCCGCACCATCGCCGATATCGCCTTCCAGATCATCGATCGGGGCAGGGTCGAGCGCCCCGACCTCGGCGTCCAAACCCAGGAGGTGACGATCCAGCTCGCCGAGGGCCCGAGGCAGGGCACGGTGGTTCTCGCCGTCGACCCGAACGGGCCCGCCGTGGCGGCCGGCATCGTGGCAGGTGACGTAATACTCAGCATCAATCAAGATGAGATATCGGAAGAGCAGCCGTTTCTGAACCTTTTGAAGCCCTTGCGGCCCGGCTCGACGGCCGTACTGGAGATCCTGCGCAACGCCCAGGTGCAGGTAGTTGAGGTTGAAGTTGTCGAAAGAACTCCGCCCGTCTAGAGGCCCGGCTTGACCGAGCGTCGCCCCGGCCCCTTCGACGACCTCATGGGTGGTGGCTCACCCCGCAAACCGGACAAGCCCCGCGAGGAGCCCCCCCGCGAGGAGCCGGCTGCCACACCCCCGCCCCCGCCGCCTGCGGCAGGCGAGCCGCGTCCGAGCCCCTTCGGTGAAGCCCTCGGCGGCGAACGCCGGGAGCCGCTGCCCGAGCCATTCCCGGCCTGGGGCGCCGACGAACCACCCCGGCGCGAGCCACGTCCGCCCGCCGCTGACGCCTTCTCGACCGCCCCCTTCCCTGCCTCGCAGCGCGGGGATCCACGGTACATGGCCGCGCCAACGGCCCCGGTGCGCACGGCGCGCCGATCGCCCTCGCGCGGCCGTAGCCGCGACCCCCTGCCCTACATCATCGGCGGCATCGTCTTCGTCCTCGCCCTGCTCGTCTTCGCCCTCTTCCTGCCGCCTTTCGAGCTGCTGGGCAACGAAAACAACAACGCGCCGACCTCCGAAATTCCCAACGTCTGCGATGGCGTCGAGCAAAGCATCCGCGAGAACATACCGGCAGCCCCACAGAACCTGGTGCCCGTGAGCCCGTTGCGCGACCTGAGCGCCAACCAGCTGCCCTGCGGGCCCCTGGACATCACCCTCAACCTGACCAATCTCGAGCAAGACCCCGCCGGGCTGGGCTTCTACACATACGACAACAACTCCTACCGGCGCATCGCCGACGCCACCCTGACCACCGATGGCACCGCCGTGACCGGGCAACTGGCTCAGCTGCCCGAAAACGTCCTCGTTATGCGCTCGACCGGCAGCAGCGTCCGCGTTGAAGGTCTGCTGCCGGGCGGCGCCACCCTCGACGAAGCGGCAGCCAGCGTCGTCGACGTAGTCAACCCGATAGCCTTCTCCCCCAACCCGCTGGCCGACGGCTCGCTGATCGGCGGCGTCGACGCCGTCAGCGGCGACTTCGAGGTCATCCCGGTGATCCGCGCCGACGCCCCCGAGGAGATGCTCGCGGTAGAAACAATGCTCAGCGACGAGGCCCTGCGCACGGCCCACGCCACGGCGATCGTGGCCTTGGTCGTCGACCAGGCGCTGGCCGGTATCGAGCTCGAATATGGCTGCTTCGGCCCCACCCTCGGTGATGCCTTCACCCAGTTCATCATCGCCCTCGACTCGGCCATCGGCGCGGACAAGCGGCTGAGCGTGATCGTCCCCGCGCCCGATGTTTGCGCCAACTTCGGGCCGTACGCCCTGCAGGACCTCGGGGAGGTCGTCGACTTCATCAAACTGGCCCCCATCCGCGACCAGGCAATCTACCGCGAAGCCACCATCCAGCAGCTGCGCAACGCCCTGACAGCCGGCGTGCCGCGCAACAAGCTGATCCTGATCATCAGCGCCTACTCCACCTTCCGCGCCCCGGATGGCAGCGTGAACGTCATCAAGGAGACCGAGGCCCTGGCCCTGGCCGCAACGCCGACTCTGGTTGAGGGCGAGCCGCCCCTGGCCGCCGGCACCCAGGCCGTCTTCCGCGGTGACAGGATCGACGCCAGCAGCGGGGCCAGCGGCATTGCCTGGAACGACGAGGCGCTCGCTGTGAAGTTCTCCTACGAGGAAAACGGGACCTATGAGTACTTCCTGGAGAACCAGTTCTCCATCCCGTTCAAACTCGACCTCGTGGCCCGCTTCCAGATCGCCGGCGTCGCCGTCGACGACGCCTCGTCGACCGAGGGGCTGGCCGATGTCTGGACGCCCATCGCCAGCTACGTGCAGGGCGGCGCCCCCACCCTCCTCAAGCCCGCCCCCGAAGCCTTCGTGCTCGAGTGGCGCGTCGACGGTACCGTCGTGCCCAACGAGACCGGCCCCAGCTTCCGCTGGACGGCCGTCGACCAGCCGGGCGGTGTCTGCACCTTCGGCCCGACCACCGCCGCGCAGCGCTGCGTAACCCTGGTCGTCAGCGACGGCGACATCCGTGTCGGCAGCGAGCTGACCGTCGATGTCGCCGCGGCCGACCCCGGCGGCGGCGATGAAACGCCGACGGCAACCCCCACGGAGACGCCCAGCAACTAGTGCGGATCAGCGGCGGTAGTGCCCGGGGCCGGCCCCTTGTCGCAGCGCCGGGCACACGCCCGACGACGGACCGCGTGCGCCAGGCCATCTTCAACGCCCTGGCGGCCATCGTGCCCTTCGAGGGCGCGGGCCTCGACCTCTACGCCGGCAGCGGCGCCCTCGGTATCGAGGCCCTGAGCCGAGGCCTCGACTCCTGCACCTTCGTCGACTCGCGCAGCGCCGCCTGCAAGGCGATCAAAGCGAATCTTCAGGCTGCTTCCCTGGCCGACAGGGCCAAGGTGGTCTGCGCCGATGCCTCGCGGGCCGTGGGGCGGATTCGCAGCCCCCTGGCCATCGTCTTCTGTGACCCGCCCTACGCCGATGACGGAGCCCTCGCCGCCATCGAAGGCCTGGGTACTGCCATCGGCGATGACACCGTGATCGTCCTCGAGCACTCCGGCCGCAGGGAGCCGCCGCCTGAGCTGGCGGGCCTGCGGCCGATTCGCTCGAAGCGTTATGGCGATAGCGCGGTTACCTTCTACGGCAGGGAGGCCTGATGGTTCGCGCGATCTATCCCGGGCGTTTTGACCCCGTGACCAACGGCCACCTCGACATCGCCCTGCGTGCGGCCTCGCTCTTCGACGAGGTAGTGATAGCCATCTACGACCTCCCGTCCGAACGGACCCTCTTCAGCACCGAAGAACGCGTCGCCATGTTCAGCGGCGCGGTCCGCGACAACGGGCGGATCAGCGTCCAGCCCTTCAAGGGCCTGATCGTCGACTTTGCACGGGAGAGGGGCGCCGGCGTCCTTGTCCGTGGCATCCGCGCGGTAACCGGCTTCGAAGCCGAGTTCGACATGGCGCTGATGAACAAGAAAATGGCGCCTGAAATCGAGTCGGTCTACCTCATGGCCTCGATCGATCACCTGTTCCTGAGCGGCACGCGAATCAGGGAGGTTTCGAGTTTGGGTTATGATGTCAGGGGCCTCGTCCCCGACCACGTTTTCGAGGCGCTGCAAGTGAAGTTTGAACGCAACGTGGAGGCTTAGCCATCGACGTACTGCATCTGATCGATCGGCTTGAGGAGATGGTCGCCGAAGCCAAAAAAGCACCGCTGAGCAGCAGCGTGATGATCGACCGCGCCCGCGTCTACGACCTCATCGATCAGCTCCGCGTCGCCGTCCCCGACGAGGTCTTCCAGGCCAGCGAGGTCGTCGAAAACCGCGACGCCGCCCTCGTCTCGGCGCAAGAGGAAGCCAACCGCATCATCGCTGACGCCCGGCGCCGCGCCGAGGCAGAGATCGCCAACGACCCGGCGCTGCAGACTGCACAGTCGAAAGCCAACGAGATCCTGCGCCGCGCCGAAGAGGACGCCGAGCGCCGCCGCCAGGAGGCGGAAGACGAGGTCACGCGGCGAGTCGCCGAAGCGGCGCAGAGCGCCTCGCTGCAGCTGGAAGAGGCCGACAAGTACGCCCTGGAGCTGATGCGCAAGCTGGAGCAGCAGCTGGGCAACTACGTGGACAACGTTCGCAGCTCCATCTCCCAGCTGGAGGACAAGCAGCTCTAGACCTAGTGGTAGGGGCTGTGGTGCACCCGGCGTCGCCCGGCCAGCAACAGCAAGACCACAACGCCCACAACCACCAGACCCAGAAGTACGCCGACGATGATCCCTCGCTGCTGGCCGTTGCTCTCGGCGTCATCCAGTGAGGCGATGGCGTTGTTCGAGCTTTCCTCGGAGTCGTCGAAGCGGCCCTCGCCGAAGGCCTTGCTCGCTTCGTCGACATCAGAGTCGGGGTCCTCGCCGATCAGGCCGATGCGCGTCCAGAGGCTACGATCCTCCTCGACGGCAACCGTGGCCTCCTTGTAGGCCGGGATGACGGCGGAGGCGCGCGGGATCAGCTCCAGCGCCTGGTCGAACTCCCAGGTGTCAATCAGCTCCCCGATGGTCTCGGGCAGCGTGAGGTCGGTGCCCTCGAGGTCGGCATTGAGCGCGGTCAGCAGGTCGCGGGCCTCGCGGCGCTGCCGCAGGACCGGCTCGAAGTCGGGCATATAGACCCACTCCAGGAAGAGGGCATCGAGGTTCTGCCCCGACACAATTTCCAGCGTGTTCATGTAGTCCTGGGCGCCGACCGGCTCCCCCGACTCCGCGATCCGGCGATTCGTCTCAAGCAGTGCCTCGACACCAACCGTCGCCTCGAGCGTGCGAATGAACTCCAGGGATTTGGCATAGCCATAGAGATCGAGGTCGCGGTTCTCGGGGCAGCGGATCGGCGGGCACTCCAGCTCCATCCACTGGATCAGTTGCAGGCCGCCGTCGGGTTCGTCGAGGCTGTCGAGCGCCGGTGTCGAGATATCGGCGTTGACATCGAGCTGGGCGGCTGCGCGCTCTGCCGTCCAGTCGGCGAAGCCCTCGTAGAGCCAGCGCTCGGTAAAGATGTTGGACCAGAGGTGGGAGGCCTCGTGCAACGCCACGAAGTCGCTTGTCACGGGCAAAAGCTGGATGACGCAGTCATCCTGGCAGCCCGATTGCGCACGCCCGGCGTAACCCTCGGTCTCCGAGCGGGCGGCCTCGCGGATGGTCACCGTGTCGGGGCCGGCGTAGGGGTGGCCGTTGGCCTCCTCCAGGGCGGGGAGGGCCTCCTCTATGAGCGTGGCGATCTCGTTGGCCCAGGCTTCCTCGCCCTCGAAGAACTCGATGACGAGGGAAACGGACCGCTCGGAAAGGTTGACCTCCCGCTCGACCGTGCCGATCGCGCCCTCGCGGACAACCTCGACGAAAGCCAGGAAGGTGAACGGGTCGACGACGGCGCACTCAAATACGCCGGCGTCGGCGGCCGCGCAGTCCGGATTGTCGACCGTGGCCTCGTAGCCTTCGGACGCCGGTGTGACGATGCGGACGTTCGAGCTGGTGCCGTCGGCGAAGGCCGGAAAGTAGAGGTAATTCTGGGAGATGACGAGGTTTGACTCACGCTGCCCGGGCAAGTCGTACTGCAGCACGAAGCGGTAGGTCTCGCCGAAGAAGAAGCGGGCGTCGAAGAAGACCGCCACCTGGTTGAAGAACTCATCGAGGCTCGAAACCTCGATCTCCAGCGCGGCGCCGCCGGCGCTCTCGGCGACGACGTTCTCGGCCGAGGCCGGGAGGTAGAGGTCGTAGCCGCGGTAATAGGTGATAGAGCCGAATTCGCGGCGGATGGACTCGGGGTTCTGGTTGGTGGCGAGCGCCTCGACGGTGACGTGCACCTGTTCGGCGGCCGGCTGGACGTCGTAGGTGATCGCAGTGTCGACAGTGAGCTCGGTGTTGTTGGCGGCGTCGCCGCCCTCGACTCCGCCGTCTTCTGTCGGTGTTTCCTCCGCGGTTGGCGTGGGCGTGGGCTCGCCCCCGGCCGCTGTTTCCACGGCGACGAGCGAGAGGAGGATGGCGAAGAGGAGAGGGGCCAGCGAGCGCGCGGCGGCTATTGCGAGCCGGCGCACCTGAGGTCGGCGGGTCCTCAAGCGTTGATACCTGCTGAAATCAAATCGTTTGCTGGCGTCCGGCGAGCGGCGCCACTGAAAGTCTAAACATTCAGGTGGAGGGCCGCCGCCCGCGGACTCACTTAGTTACTACGTTGACCAGCCGGCCGGGGACGTAGACAACCCGCGCCACCTCGGCGCCATCGAGGCCCTCCTTGATGCGCGGGCTGTTGAGGGCCAGGTCTCGGGCCTCGGCCTCGGCGATGCCGGCCGGCACCTGGATTCGCTCGCGGACTTTGCCGTTCACCTGCACAACCAGCGTGACCTCTTCGGTCGCTGCCAGCGCAGCATCGTACTGGGGCCAGCTCCGCTGATGCACGCTGTAGGAGTGGCCGGTGCGCTCCCAGAGCTCCTCGGACAGGTGTGGCAGGCTGGGGGCGATCAACAGGATCAGGGAATCGCGCGCCTCCAGCCAGGCCGGATAGTCGACTGGTTTGCCGGAGTCGCGCAGGTGGATCAGGAACGTGGTGAACTCCATGAGGCGCGCCAACATCGTGTTAAAGCCGAAGCGCTCGATGTCTTCGCTGACGGCTTTGATTGTCGCGTGCGTCTGGTGGCGCAGCTCCTTGGTGGACCCATCGTCGGCGTCGCCATAGCCCGGCTCCTCGAGGACGACGCCCCAGGCGCGGTTCATCCAGCGCCAGATGCCGGCCAGGCCCGCCGTGTTGAAGGGGCCTCCCTGGTCCCACGGACCCATGAACATCAGGTGGGCGCGGAAACAGTCAGCGCCCCAACGCTCGACCTCTTTGTCGGGGGACACCACGTTGCCGCGCGACTTGCTCATCCGTTGGCCGTCCGGGCCCAGGATCTGGCCCTGGTTGAACAGGCGCTTGAACGGCTCGCCGAAGCCGATCAGACCCATGTCGCGGACAACCTTGGTGAAGAAGCGGGCATAGAGCAGATGCATGACGGCGTGCTCGGCGCCGCCGGTGTACTGGTCGACGGGCATCCACATTTCGGCTTTGTCGCGGGCGAAGGGTCTCTCGGGGTTGTGCGGGTCGACGTAGCGCATGAAGTACCAGTTGGAGTCCATGAAGGTGTCCATGGTGTCGGTCTCGCGCCGGGCCGGCCGGCCGCACTTCGGACAGTCAACCCTCAGAAAGCCTTCGTGGCGGGCCAGCGGCGACTCGCCCGTCGGCTTGAACTCGGCGTCGTCAGGCAGGATGACGGGCAGGTCCTCCTCCGGCACGGCGACAATCCCATCGGTCTCGCAGTAAATCATGGGGATGGGCGTGCCCCACGAACGCTGGCGCGAGATCAGCCAGTCGCGCAGGCGATAGGACACGGTGCTCTTGCCCCAGCCTTGCGCCTCGATGTGCTCGGCTATCTTCTGCTTGCCCTCTTCTGAGGGCAGCCCGTCGAAGGAGCCTGAGTTGACCATCGTGCCGGGTCCGGTGTAGGCCTCCTTCAGCGGTTCTCCGTCCCAACCGGGCGGCGCCACGACCACCGGGATCGCCAGGCCGTACTTCTTGGCGAAGGCGAAGTCGCGGGCGTCGTGCGCCGGGACGCCCATCACCGCGCCGGTGCCGTATGAGCTCAGCACGTAGTCGCCGATGTAGATCGGGATGTCCTCACCGGTCAGGCGGTTGCGGCAGTGAGACCCGATAAAGACGCCGGTCTTCTCGCGGTCGGCCGAGAGGCGCTCGATCTCCGTCTGCTTGGATGACTGCTCGATATAGGCGCGGACCTCCTGCTGTCGGTCAGGCGTGGTTAGCCCCGCGACCAGCCTGTGTTCCGGCGCCAGGACCATAAACGTTGCGCCGTAAATCGTGTCGATACGCGTGGTGAAGACGCGGATCTCATCTTCGCCTCCCACCGGCGCGTCGAGGCCGAAGGAAACCTCGACGCCCTCGCTACGCCCGATCCAGTTGCGCTGCATCGTGATCACCGGCTGCGGCCAGTCGATGCCGGAGTGGTCCAGCAGCTCGTCGGCATAGTCGGTGATGCGGAAGAACCACTGCTCCAGCTCGCGGCGGATGACCTCGGTCCCGCAGCGCTCGCAGCGGCCGTCGATGACCTGCTCGTTGGCCAGGACGGTTTTGTCCTGGGGGCACCAGTTGGCGGGAGCCATGGCACGGTAAGCCAGTCCCCGTTCGAACATCTTCAGGAAGAACCACTGGTTCCAGCGGTAGAACTCGGGGTCGCAGGTGACGACCTCGCGGGTCCAGTCGAACATCGCACCCATGCGCTTGAGCTGACCACGCATGCGCTCGATGTTGGCGTAGGTCCACTCGCGCGGGTGGATGCCGCGCTGGATGGCGGCGTTCTCCGCCGGAAGCCCGAAGGCGTCAAATCCCATCGGGAAGAGGACGTTGTAGCCGTTCATCGTCTTCCAGCGGGCGAGCGTGTCCGAGGGCCCCATCGGGTAGTAGTGCCCGAAATGGAGGTCGCCCGAGGTATAAGGCAGCATGGTGAGGAGGTAGTACTTCGGGCGCGGGTCGTCGTCACGGGCGACGTAGAGCTCGTCCGCTTCCCAGCGTTGCTGCCACTTCTGTTCAATGGTGCGGGGGTTGTACTTCTCGGCCATCTCTAGCTGTTCTCCTGGTTCCACGGCGGTTTGTAGTTGGTTGCAAGGCGTTTACCGCTGTGGCAGGAAGTTACATGGTGGTGGAAGGTGGTGTCGCTGGCTGGAACCTAACCGGCATCGTCTGCCAGGACCCGGACGGTGGAACAAGCGTCGACTTGCCGGGGCGGGCTGCGATTATTGATGTAGATGAAGGGGAGTCCATAACGTGCAACTTCATGATGCAACAAGCGCCGCCGCCGGTAGATCGCAAGGTCATCTTCGTGCAGGGCATCGACAGTTTCAGCGGGTCCTGCGGCGCCGCCTCAAGGTCGAACGTCAAGTGGCTGGTCGACTACATAATCGGGCCCAATGGCTCTTGGATCCGGGAGGTGGCTCCAACCCTCAATAGCGCCGCCGACTTCATCTATTTCAGTTACAGTTACATGACGCCGTACTGTAAGGACAACGGCGTGGAGAACTATCGCAAACCCAGCTACCAGGCTAAAGACACTTGCGTCGGGGTGAAAATCGCGGCCAGTAGACTTCAGTCGCTGGCCACGAAACTGGTGGCGAAGTATCCGAATGCCAGGTTTGACATCGTCGCCCACAGCATGGGCGCCATGGTGGCGTCATATTGGCTAACGACTCGGCCGCAGATGCAGAGCCGTGTGAACTCCGTAATCACGTTCGACGGCGTCCTCAGGGGTGTCCCTCATCGTAACGTCTTGTCGAGCGCCTGTCCAAAAGACAGCCGCTCCTGGCTCGACTTGAAGTGCAACAACTATTACCAGGCACAGGATCCAGACCGTTGCGTCTCACGAATCGTCAGCGCCATCGCCAGGGCTGGCGTGCACTCGGGTGTCCCGTTCTATACGATCGACGCCACCCAAAAGGATGAAGTCTCGATTTTCGAGGTCGACCTTCAGACCCCCATTGAATTTGTCAAGGGTAATAGAACCACGTTGTTGGCGAGTAGAAGTCGACTTCACTGCCGATTTGACAACAACCACAGCTCCGTTTGGCGCTCCCCCTTCGTCCTCAATGACCCGGTTGAGTGCTGGGTGGACGTTCTTACCGCCGCAAACACGCCGACGTTCTCCATAGCCTCGGTGTCCGATTTCGTCAAACCGGCGTTTGTAGGGTGCGCCATTACCCGCGCCGCCGACCCGCAGGCCTGCCTGACCTCCCATTAATTCGTCATGGGATCTCAACCGGGGCGCGGTTAGCTTCCCAGGCGGCGTCATGGACGGCAGGCAGCACCTCGTCGGCCAGGCGGCGCGTCTGCTCCATGATCTCCTCGTCCGTGGCGCCGATGGGGCGCAGGACGAACTTGGAGACCCCGGCCTCGACGTACTCGCGGGCGCGGGCAATAATCTCGCCTGCGCCGCCGACCGCCATGTAGGTGCTGGGGTCGAGACCTTCGCCGATGCGGGAGAGGAGGGCCGAGGACTGCTGGACTACCGGCTCGTCCCAGCTGCCGAAGCGGTAGCTGAATCCCGCTCCGTAGTGGGCCTCGTCGATCGTGCGCCCGGCTTCGGCCACCGCCGCCTTGATGGCGGTGATGATCGGCGCGACCTGCGCCGGTGACTGCAGGCCGCCGAGCCAGCCGCTGCCGTAAAGCGCGGTCCGCTTGATTGCCGCTGCGCTACTGCCGCCGATCCAGAGAGGCAACGGCTGCTGCACCGGCCGCGGGCTGATCGTCGTGTCTTCGTAGTCGTAGTAGCGGCCCTTGAAGCTGACATGCTCCTCGCTCCACAGCCGCGAAAGGAGTTGAAGCATCTCGTTGGAGCGCTCGCCGCGGCCGCCGCCGTCATTGCTTGTGGCGCGGAACTCGGGCGCGGTGTCGCGGCCGACGCCGAAGGCCGGGAGGAGGCGGCCGCCCGAAAGGTAGTCGAGCGTGGCGCATTCCTTGGCCAGGACAAGCGGGTCACGGAGGGGAAGGACAATGGCGTTCATGCCGAACTTCAGGCGGCGGGTGCGGCCGGCGAGCAGCGACATCGCCACCATCGGCTCCAGCGTGGGCTGGCTGGACACCAATCGCTCGCTGAACCAGACGGAGTCGACGTCCGAGTCCTCGCAGAGGTCGACCCAATCGAGGAAGGCGTCGGCAGACGACCATGGAAATCCGGCGACGCCGAGGCCGATGCGAATGCTCACATTGGCATCGTGGCAGACCGGGTGCCAAAAAGCCGCCCGTGACGTCGTCATCGCGCCTCACGCTCGGTCGAGGAGATGGAGCCTGCGGGCATGCGCTTTGGGATCCGGCTCCCGCCTAACCTGAGGAGTTATTGCTGGAGGCCAGCCCACCCGGAACGCCGGAGACCGACCCAGTTTGACTTCGCACCTCCTCTCGGTTAAGAATTGCACAACCGCTTATGCCTTTAAACACAAAATCTTGGTGAAAACTGTGCGAGAAGGCCGCTTGAACGGGTAGGCTGGCGGGCTCATGGTTAAAACCGGAGAACGATGACACAAGCCGCTACGACACCGGACCAAGCAAGAGAGCGGCTTTGTCTCGCACTCGACGTCCCCAATCTCGGCGTGGCCCTTCGAATCGCCGAGGATGTCAGCCCCTTCGTCGGTTGGGTCAAGGTTGGGCTCCAGCTTTACACCGCTTACGGCCCGGAAGCTGTGCTGCCGTTCCGCTTCTTTGGGCAAAGGGTGTTCTTAGACCTAAAGCTCCACGACATCCCGAACACCGTTGCCAGCGCTGTCCCCGAAATAGCAGGACTCGGAGCCGAGTTGGTAAACGTTCATGCGCTCGGCGGACGGGACATGATCGCCGCGGCCGTCGCGGCCGCCGATCAGTGGAGCGGCAGGTTTGATAAGCCGCGGCCCAAGATTCTCGCCGTGACATTGCTCACGAGCTTAGGCCAAAGTGATATTGCTGAACTCATGGCCTCGGACCGAAGTCCGGAGGATCTCACTTTGCAGCTCGCCATGGTGGCTAGGGAAGCCGGCGCCGACGGCGTTGTAGCCTCTCCCGCTGAGACACTCGCCCTGAGGGCAGCCCTGGGATCTGACTTCCTGATAGTGACTCCGGGGATACGTGAACAGTCCGACGTACCCGACGATCAGCAGCGTACAGCGACTGTTGCGGGAGCTATAGCTGCGGGATCCGATCTGCTGGTCATCGGCCGGCCGATCCTGCGGAGCCCGAACAGGCGCGCCGCAGCTCGGACCATTCGCGACACCGTGGCACAAACCCTAGAAAGCCAAGTTGCCTGATTGGGTCTCACCCGCCGCTGACATCGCCCAGCTCGGCGAGATATCGCTAATCGCGTTCGGGCTGCTGGCCGTCTTCTTAAAGAGAGAGTCGATTTTCGCGTGGCTGCAGAATCAGGTCAGCGGACTGATAATGCTGCCCGATCTAGCCCATCCAATCCCCGCAGACGATGTGGCACAACGGTTTCTTGCCAGTCGGTCGCGAGCCGACGGCAAGCTGGCGAACCAGTTCGTGAGCGAGTTGACTCGCCGACAGGCTCTGATTGGCAAGCCAGACTGGACTCGGTATTGGGAGGTGACATTTGAGTACGAGCGTTTCCTAAAGAAGGCGGACCCGAGGCTGTGGCAGGAGGCAGCGAAAATGGTCATCGACGGATTTGGCTCAGATGTGGAAATCGTGGCGGTTCTCGCCCCATCACGGGGTGGACAGGTCACTTACTACAACGCGTTTGTTAAAGAGATCTCCCGTCGACTACAGGGGCTCAACAACGTTTGGGCGGAGCAACTGATGGACAAGCACATCCGTCGAGAGATCCCCTACGTCCCGGAGGCTACGGGGAAGAAGGCGGTCATCGTGGAGATACTTGAGCTCGCTGACGGCTTCGTCGAGACAGCGCGGCGGTTCCTGGTTCAAGAAGGCGCTGAGGTGGCCGGGGTTGCCGTCCTCTTCGGTGTTGGATCGGCTGGCGCCGAACCAGACGATTCGCTGCGAATCTTCTGCCTGGATCTAGGCGCTACCAGAAAGGAAGGAATACCCTAGGTGAAGACCCACATGGAAGTGTCGACCCTATCCGCACGCCCCATTGAGACTCTTGAAGCCCTCGCCGACTTGGTGAAGGTCAGTCCCCGCTTCAAATTTCTTGAGGACGAACTCGTAGGCCGTCTGTTCAGGTCGGGCTGTATCCTTAAAGGCCACTTCAGGCTCCAATCGCTGCAGCACAGCGATGTATTCCTTAGATTCCGTACCTTTGCCTCCAACCCTGAGAATCTGAGTTGGGTGGCCAACCACCTAGCCCAGGCGTTACGTCAAAATGGAGATCGGTTCGATGTCATTGTCGCCCCGGACACTGCCGGTGGCCTGCTGGCAGACGCTATTGCAGAGGCCGCGAATCTCTCGAGTAGTTCGCTGACTCTTAAGACTGACCTCGACAACCGGGTGACCACGAGTTTTGTTGGGGACTCGGTTCGCAACGGGGATAGAGCCTTGCTGGTAAATGACATCCTCACGACCGGTGAAGGCGTCCACACGGCGCGAACTGCTGTTGAGCAGGCCGGTGGTGAAGTAGTGTCATTGGCTCTGTTCGCCAACCGTGCCGCGGACCCATTTACCACGAAGGCATCTGGCCCGTTCCCTGCCATGTGGCTCTTCACTCTGGATGTAAAGAACTATGGCGAGCCTTGGTCCAGCCGGAACGCAGACCAGTGCCCCGAATGTCTGAAGGAAAACAATGATTTCCTCGAAGCGCGGCTGCTCAACTAAGCCCGGCGAGTAGCTGGCCTAACAGACGGCCGCGATTAAAGGGCCCAATGGGACTCCGCTCCGTCAGAGCGCCGTTTGATAGGCCGACGGCAATTACTCTACGTGGACGTCCCGGTCCGACCCCACGGGGCCGGATGAACCCCGGGCGACGACGGCGACAGTCGTCTCCAGCGCGACCTGGCCAGCCTCCAGCACCTGCCGTAGGAGCTTGCCGTTGAGGGCTGCCAGCTTTGCCGCGTCACCCTCGACCGTCGCGGACCTCAGGCCAAGGACCGAGGTCGGCCTACGCCGGCCGCTGCGGCGGGAACTGGCCCAGGCGCTCCGGCGCCGGCGTACCGGGAACGTAGTAGTGTCGCGCCCAGATGCCTGAAGCGGGTTCGCCTTCCCTCGGCATCCGCCAGGTCTTGACCGCGGCCTCAGGCAGGTTGAGAGCCACGAGCGAGCGGGGTTGGTCCATCGTGCTTTCTATGTAGTGGCTAGCCCAAGCCGGCGGCGTGTAGCGCTCGGCTATGGCCTGGTAGATGTCGGCCCACTGCTCTTCCTGTCCGGCCGCTTGAACTATTCGCACAGCGCCCCCGGCAACCAGCTTGCGGTAGGGCGCCTGCTCCTCATCGATGCAAAGACCCACGCGCGGGTCGCGAACGATGTTCTGCTCGAGCACGGATCGGCCCCGGGGCGTGAAGAGGATCTCGCCCTCGCGGTGGAGGAACCAAACCGGTACCACGCGCGGTGTCCCTTCCTCGTCGACGGTCCCAACCCGCAACAGATGACCTGGTTCCGAGAGAAACTGCTCGATCTCGCTGGAAGTTAAGGCGGGCATTGAAAACCTCCTGACCTGGCGTTGCAGGGATGCAACCTGAGAGGATAATCCGTCGGTGACCAGTTTCGAAAACAGCGGATGTGACATTGCCTAAGCCATCGCTATCCGAAGCCGAGATAGTGGCCGCTGTCCAGGGCATGCTCCCCGGAGCAAAGACCAGCCTCTTCCCGCTGGCCGAGGGCGAGGAGTGCCAGGCCTACGGGGTGAACCTGACGAATCGGCGGCTGGTCGTTCGTGTGCACCCGGAGCGCCGGTTGTTCGACAAGGACCTGTTCGCCTTCGAGCGTTTTTCCTTCACGGCGGTACCCGTCCCCGAAGTGCTGAAGATTGAAAGCGTTGAGGGCCTCTGGTTTTGCCTCACACAGTTCGTCGAGGGCGAGACGGTGCAGGACGCGAGCCCGGCCACGGTCGAGAACCTCCTCGATGAAATGGTCGACGTCATGCGCGCCATCTGGAACGTGCCGGCGCCGGGAGTTGGATTCGGCGATTTCGACCCCGATGGCAGCGCGCCCTACGTAACCTGGCAGGACTACCTGCAGGCAATGGCCGAGAATCATGACTGGGAGCTGATAGCCAATGACCTGGAACTTCCAGGCTTTCGGGGCGTACTTGATCGGTACCTGGCCCTCGCGGCGGGGTGCCCTGAGGAGCGCGTCCTTGTCCACGGGGACTCTGGTTCCAACAACGTCCTCACCGACGGGAAGCGAATCACGGCCGTCATCGACTGGGGTGATGGCATGTACGGTGACCCGCTCTATGACGTGGCAACGGCGCGCTTCTGGCAGCAGCCGCCGTCCTTCCCGGTCCACTGGCAGCACTACCGCAAGGTGTTCGCCGGGCTCGCCGGCTTCGAGCAGCGAAGCCTTTGTTACGCGCTGCACGTCGGGCTGGGCCAGGTCCAATACCACTGGCGGCAGGGCGATCGCGAGCGTGCGACATGGGCGGGCAGGCGGTGCTTGGAGCTGCTGGCGAGCCGTTGAGGGGCGGCTGATTCAGCGCACCCATCCTGCTAGGATCATTCGGCCGTCCGCGTGGGGCTGTAGCTCAGCTGGGAGAGCAGTCGCCCAGGCGACGGGTCACGATTCACGTGGGGCTGTAGCTCAGCTGGGAGAGCACCTGCATGGCATGCAGGGGGTCAGGGGTTCGAGTCCCCTCAGCTCCACCACTACTCTGCCGTTGTTCTACGTGTACGTCCTGAGAAGCATGAAGAATGGTCGCCGCTACACGGGCTCGACCCTCGATGTCGCGCGGCGCCTTTCCGAGCACAACAGTGGTAAAGGTCCTTATGCAAAGGCCGGAGGGCCGTTTGAGCTGTTACACACCGAGGCTTACGAATCTCGTCGAGAGGCCGTTCGCCGGGAAAAGTACCTCAAGTCAGGGCATGGACGAGCCGAACTCGACCGTATTCTCAAGGAGAGTTGAGAGAGCAGTCGCCCAGGCGACGGGTCAGGGGTTTCGAGTCCCCTCAGCTCCACCACTACTCTGCCGTTGTTCTACGTGTACGTCCTAAGAAGCGTGAAGAAGGGTCGCCGCTACACGGGGTCGACCCTCGATGTCGCGCGACGCCTCTCCGAGCACAACAGTGGTAAAGGTCCTTATGCAAAGGCTGGCGGGCCGTTTGAGCTCTTACACACGGAGGCGTACGAATCTCGCCAAGAAGCCGTTCGCAGGGAAAGGTACCTCAAGTCGGCATGGACGAGCCGAACTCGACCGTATTCTCAAGGAAAGCTGAGAGAGCAGTCGCCCAGGCGACGGGTCAGGGGTTCGAGTCCCCTCAGCTCCACCAATTCTCTTGGGTTCCCGCTCGCGGGGTCGCCCCGCGGAAACGGCTCCGCCAACTTACTAACAACCATGACCACGCCAGTTTCCAAGGCGTTCCCCGTCTACCTCGAATCAGGCAACCGCCGGGTGTTTGCCTGTGCCCTCGACTGGCCAGGTTGGTGCCGCTCCTGGCAAGGACGAGGACGCAGCGTTGGAGAGCCTCGCCGCCGCCGGCAAACGCTACGCCCAGGTGGCCAAAATCGCGGGTGTGCCTTTTCGACCGCCGGCTAAGTGGCCTTAAGGTCGTCGAGAGAATCCCAGGGTCGTCAACGACTGACTTCGGCGCGCCTGGTGGTGTCGCAACGGCCGATCTTCAGCAGCTATCGCCGAGCGGGGCCGGGCGGTTGTCCGCGCTGGTCGAAGCTGCCTGGACTGTGCTTGATGGGGTCGCGGCGGGCGCTCCCGCCTCCCTGCGCAAGGGGCCGCGCGGCGGCGGGCGTGGCCGCGACAAGATCCTCCAGCACGTGCTCAACGCTGAGGCCGCTTACGCCCGCAAGATCGGCATCCGCCACCCCGAGCCAGCCCTTGACGATGCCAACGCTGTGCAAGCCCTCCGCTCAGCCATCGCTACGGCTCTCGGCTCGGCCTCGGATGGTTCGCCGCCGGCGGCGAAGGGCTGGCCGGCCCGCTACGCCGCCCGGCGCATCGCCTGGCATGTTCTCGACCACGCCTGGGAGATCGAGGACCGCAGCAGCTGAACTCGGCTGCAGCCCCTCAAGCAGCCTGAGGGGCCCCAGCGCTGACGTCATTGTTCTGGTAGTCGAGGATCCGCTCTAGTTCGACGATGACGCCGACGCCCTTTAGTTCGGGGTCCGCGTCGAGCTCAACCTGGGGCGTGATCGAGAGGATCCGTTCGCGCTCCACGGGGTCGTCAACGACCCGGGCCCGCCCCAGGAAGCGCCACTGAGCCATGCGCTCGCGATTCGTGTAGAAAATAACGACCTGAGGATGAGCTTCAACATTGGCGACGGTGTCCTTGCGCTGACGGTTCCAGAACGAGAGCGAGTCGTCGCTGTAGACAGCCACGCTGCCGCGGTAGCTAATGTTCGGCCAACCGTCCGCCGACACGGTGCCGATCAGGCACGGGGTCTTGTCCGTGGGGACGCTGGTGATGGCCTCTTTCATCTGTTGGGTAAGTGTTGCCATGTTGTTCGCTCCTTACCTGTAGTAAGAAGATAACGAACGTGAAGCTGCTGTCGCAGCTTCCGGGCTCACAAGTGGGGCCTACGGACATCAAGGGCGCCGGCTCGTCCCGCACGAGCAGGCGCCAGGTAATCAAAGCCGTGACGACGTGGACTCGAACTCCACCCAGGTTCTGGCCCTGGTCGAGCGTCCTCGGGTCGGCCGCGGGTAGCATTGGCGGGTTGGAATTCGCCGCCAAGGAGTACCCATGTCCCGGATCCCAAACCGCGTCAAAATCGTCCTGGCCGCGCTGGCTATCGCCGTCCTCGGCGCTCTATCGCCGATATCCCCCTTGGGGCCGGCGCAGTCAGGCGGGTCAGAGGGGCAGCCGCCGCCAGCCGGACAGGTCTGCCGGCCGACGCGGACGATGACGCTCTATGCCGAGGTGGTCGGCGACGGCTTCGGCTATGGACGGACCCCCAGCACCGCATCCATTCCAGGCCCCACGATCGAGATGCGTGAGGGCCAGTGCCTGGCGATCACACTCGTCAACCACCTCGCCGACGACGTCAGCATCCACACCCACGGTCTCGACTACACCGTGGAGAGCGACGGCACACCGCTCAGCGAGAGCTGCACGCCGCCGGGCGGACGCCGCACCTATGTCTTCGGCGCCCACGCTCCGACGCAACGGGACGATCGCACCACGGCGCCGGGCAGCGCCGGCTACTGGCACTACCACGACCACTGCATGGGGACGGACCACGGGACGACGGGCGTCAACAGCGGGCTGTTCGGCGCTCTGATCGTGCGGCGGCCGGGCGACCCGCTGCCCGATCGGCCACCTTTTGTCGTCGTCATGGTCCAGGACTCGATCAACCTCAAGTACGCCCCCAACACGCCGGTCTTCGAAGCCAACGTGGGCGAGCGTGTCGAGTTCGTGGTCATCGGACATGGCGACCTCTTCCACACCTTCCATCTGCATGCCCACCGCTGGGCCGACACCCGCACAGGCCTGCTTGCCACGATCCAGGACTCATCGCCCGTGATAGACGACAAGACGCTGGGCCCCGGCGATTCCTTCGGCTTCCAGGTGATCGCCGGCGAACGCGTCGGGCCGGGGGCGTGGATGTACCACTGCCACGTCCAGGAGCATTCGGACGGCGGGATGAGCGGGATCTTCATGGTCCGCGATGCCGGCGGTCGGGTGACGGCCGCCGGGGAAGCAACCCTCGCCGCCTGGCGGGCGGCACACGCCGGGATGACACATGAGGGACACTGAGCGTACTCAAATCGGTGCCTCGTCCATGCTTTCCGCCGACGCCATGTCTCATCTACTGACTCCCTCTCATCTGAAGCACCGTCACCCTCACCTTGATCCTCTCCCTCAAAGGAGAGGGTGCCTAGAAGCCGCGGCAAGCGGGTTACTCGATTTTTGACAACGCGAGAGACAGGCAGGCATCTAGCGCTATCTTACTTGATACAAGACGTATCAATTTATATAATGCTATTAACCGCACATGGTCAAGTCGACTGGTCGAGAAAGTTATGGAACGAGCCCGGCGAGTAACGGCGGGCGGTATGCCATTAGCGTTGCCTCGCAGCTGGCGGGAATGCACCCGCAAACGCTTCGCAAGTATGAGCGCCAGGGCCTGATAAGGCCGGCGCGCAGCGGGGGCAACGTCCGGCTTTATTCTGAAGGTGACGTACGCCGACTGCGCGCGGTGCGCTACCTCGTGGAGGAGCGCGGCCTGAACCTCTCCGGCGTGGAGATGGCGCTAGAAATCGGGCGACGCATGCGCGAGTTCCGGAGGCAGCTCGCGACCCGAAGCCGCAAGCAGCTGGCGGCAGACATCCACTCCTTCCTCGAATGGCTCGGCCAGCACGACGACCAGATGGATGGTGAATAGGATGAACGTCAACAAATTAACCGAGAAATCGCGGGAGGCCCTGCTCAGGGCCCAGGAGCTCGCGGAGGAGCGGAACAGCACAGAGCTAGAGGTCGAACACCTCGCCGAAGCTCTGCTGGAGGACGGGGACGGTCTGCCCGCACGAATCATCGAGAAGGCCGGCGGGGACCGCCAGGCCCTTGAACGATCTCTCGTCGAAGCCCTCGACGCGGCGCCCAAGGCTTATGGCCCGGTGCAGCTGCGGATGGGCCATCGGCTGAATGCCGTGTTCAAGCAGGCCGAGGAAGAGGCCAGGCAGATGCACGACGAGTTCGTCAGCACTGAGCACCTTCTGCTGGCGATCGCCGAGGCAGGTGGCGAGCCCGTTGCGGGCATATTCAAGCGTCTGGGGCTGACGCGCGATGCCCTGCTCAAGGCGCTAATCCCGATTCGCGGGTCGCAGCGCGTCACCGACCAGAATCCCGAGGAGAAGTACGAAGCCCTCGAGAAGTACGGCCGCGACCTCACGGCGATGGCCCGTGCCGGCAAACTGGACCCGGTAATCGGACGCGAGGAGGAGATCCGTCGCGTGATCCAGGTCCTCTCCCGCCGGACCAAGAACAACCCTGTCTTGATCGGTGACCCCGGCGTGGGCAAGACCGCCATCGCCGAAGGTCTGGCCCAGCGCATCGAGCGCGGAGACGTCCCGGAGGGCTTGAAAGAGCGACGGATCGTGGCCCTGGACATGGGCGCGCTGGTCGCCGGCGCCAAGTTCCGCGGCGAGTTCGAGGAGCGGCTGCGGGCAGTCCTCAAGGAGGTGCAGGAGTCGGAAGGGCAAGTCATCCTCTTCATCGACGAGCTGCACACGGTGATCGGCGCGGGCGCCGCGGAAGGCTCCCTGGACGCCTCGAACATGCTCAAGCCGATGCTGGCGCGTGGTGAGCTGCACTGTATCGGCGCGACGACGCTGGACGAGTACCGAAAGCACATCGAGAAGGACGCCGCGCTGGCGCGACGCTTCCAGCCGGTTTTGATCGGCGAGCCGTCGGTCGAAGACACGATCTCGATCCTGCGTGGCCTGCGCGAGCGTTACGAGTTGCACCATGGTGTCCGCATCAAGGACTCTGCCCTGGTAGCGGCGGCAGTGCTCTCGAACCGCTATATCGCCGACCGCTTCCTTCCCGATAAGGCGATCGACTTGGTCGACGAGGCGGCGAGCCGGCTGCGCATGGAGATAGATAGCCTGCCGGCCGAGCTGGACGAGGTAGAGCGCCGGATCCTGCAGCTGGAGATCGAGCGCGAGGCCCTGCGCAAAGAAACGGACAACGCCTCAAAAGAGCGGTTGGCGACCCTCGAGCGCGAGCTGGCCGACCTCTCGGAAGAGAGGGTGCGGCTGCGTGCTCACTGGGACCAGGAAAAGGCGGCGATCACCGAGATCCAGGCCCACAAGGAAAAGCTCGAGCAAGCGAAAGTCGAGGTTGAGCACGCCGAGCGCGCCGCCGACTTCGGCCGCGCCGCCGAACTGAAGTACGGGACCATCGCGAAGCTCGAAGCGGAGATGGCCGAGCACGAAGCACGACTCGCCGAGCTGCAGCAAGACCACAAGATGCTCAAGGAGGAGGTCGACGAGGACGACATCGCCGAGGTAGTCGCTCGTTGGACGGGGATACTGATCAGCCGGCTGCTGGAAGGCGAAATGCAAAAGCTGATCCGAATGGAGGAGCGGCTGCACCAGCGGGTGGTTGGCCAGGACGAGGCTGTTAAAGCGGTCAGCAACGCTATTCGGCGCTCGCGGGCTGGGATACAGGAGCCCAACCGGCCCCTCGGCAGCTTCATCTTTCTCGGCCCCACCGGGGTTGGTAAGACAGAGCTAGCGCGGGCGCTGGCCCAGTTCCTGTTCGACGACGAGCACTCGATGATCCGGCTCGACATGTCGGAATACATGGAGAAGCACACCGTGGCGCGCCTGATTGGGGCGCCGCCCGGGTACATCGGCTACGAGGAGGGCGGCCAGCTGACCGAGGCTGTGCGCCGGCGGCCCTACAGCGTGGTGCTCTTCGACGAAATCGAGAAGGCGCACTCGGACGTATTCAACGTCCTCTTGCAGGTCCTCGATGACGGCCGCTTGACCGACGGACAGGGGCGCACAGTCGACTTCCGCAACGCGATCGTGATCATGACCAGCAACGTCGGCAGCCACTACCTGGCCAGCGGGGCCTCCGCTGAGGGCGTCCGCGAGCACGTAATGGAGGCCTTGCGAGCGACCTTCCGCCCTGAGTTCCTGAACCGGGTGGATGAGATCGTCATCTTCGAAGCGCTGAGCCGCACGCAGCTGAGCCAGGTCGTAGAGATCCAGCTCCTGCGGCTGCAGGAACGCCTGGCCGAGCGGCGGATCACTCTCAAGCTGAGCAACGCCGCCCGCGAGCGACTCGTCGAGGAGGGTTACGACCCTGTCTACGGCGCGCGCCCCCTGAAGAGGGTGATCCAGAAGCGGATCATGGACCCGCTGGCGATGCGGATCCTCGAGGGCGAGATCCACGACGGGATGACCGTCCTGGTGGATGTGGAGGATGGGGAGCTCACGCTCAAGGCCGCGGAGGGCGAAGTGCTAGCGGTCTAAAGTGTCTGCCGTTCCGAAGGGGCCGGGTGTAGTGGCTTTACGACCGCCGCTCCGGCCCTTCTTGTTGAACCTGCTGCCCGCCCGATCAAGCATTGACCGACGGAGGCGCCCGCCTTCGCCCGGGACGAACGGAGACAGAGCATGGAGATGATCAAGTTTGAGCGCCGCGGTCAGGTCGGCTGGGTGACGCTGACCAGGCCCGACAAGCTGAACGCCCAGAACCGCCAGATGTGGGATGAGATGCGCGAGTTGGGGCGGGAGATCGGCGAGGACGGCGACCTGCGCTGTCTCGTCGTCATCGGTGAGGGCAGAGCCTTCTCCGCCGGACTCGACCAGAGCCTGATCGTTGGTGGCGGCATCGCCGATGGCGTCCCCGACCAGCCCAGTCAGAACGGCGCCCCGATGGTGCGGCCGGAGCAACTGCCGTTCTACTGGATCCACAAGGCTCCTTACCCATCAATCGCCGCCGTCCGCGGCTACGCGCTGGGGGCCGGGTTCCAGCTGGCGCTGGCCTGCGACCTCAGGATCTTCGCGGAGGGCACCAAGGTCGGACTGCTTGAGTTCCGTTACGGCCTGCTGCCTGACATGGGTGCCACGGAGTGGCTGACCCGCCTGGTCGGGCCGGCGGTGGCCAAGGAGCTGATCTTCACCGCGGCACAGATAGACGCCACGGAGGCGCAACGCCTCGGAATTGCGAATCGCGTTGTCCCCGAAGGCGAGCTGGAGGGCGCCGCCGAGTCGCTGGCGGAGCAGATAGCCGCTGCCCCGCCACTGGCCGTGCGTGGATCGAAGCGAGCCGTCAACGCCGCGTTCGAGCCGGACGGGCGAAGCGTCCAGCTTGCCCTGGAGGGGCAGATGGACTGCCTGCGCTCCGAGGACTTCCGCGAGGCCGGCCGGGCCTTCGTCGAGAAGCGGGCGCCGGCCTACAAGGGAAGCTAGTTGACCGCCGCAAGCACAGCGGTGTCTGCGGAAACCGCGTTCGAACGGCTGTCGTCGATGGTGCCGGCGGCGATGGAGGAGCTGGGGGTCCCGGGCGTGGCGCTGGGGGTCCTCCACGAGAGTCGCGTATACACCGCCGGCTTTGGGGTGACCAGCCTCGATAACCCGCTGCCGGTCGACGAGCACACAGTCTTCCAGATTGGTTCCATCTCCAAGACCTTCACGGCGACAGCGGTGATGCGGTTGGTGGAGATGGGCAACGTTGAGCTGGCAGCGCCCATCCGGACCTACTTGCCGGACTTCGCCCTGACCGATGAGGCGATTTCGAGGCAGGTCACGCTTGCCCACGTGCTGACGCACATGGGCGGTTGGGTTGGGGACTACTTCAAGGACTTCGGCCGGGGCGCCGACGCCTTGACGACGATGGTCGGCAAGCTGAAAAAGGCGCCCCAGCAGAACCCCGTCGGCGCCCTGTGGTCCTACAACAACACCGGCTTCAACGTGGCCGGGCGAGTGATCGAGGCCGTAACGGAGGAGCCCTTCGAGTTGGCGGTCAAGCGCCTGGTGTTCGACCCCCTGGGCCTCGAAGACACGTTTTACTTCCCCGAGGAAGCCCTGACGCGACGCCACGCGGTCGGCCACGTCCTGACCGCCGAGGGCCTCAAAGTGACGCGGCCGTGGGCCATGCCGCGCAGCATGGCGCCCGCAGGCGGGGTCATATCTTGCGTCGTCGACCAGCTGCGCTTCGCCGCATTCCACCTGGGCGACGGTCGCGGCCCCACGGGCGAGCAAGTCCTGAAGCCCGACTCTTTGGACGTCATGCAGTCCCGCCAGGTCGACGCCGGCAGCCTCTGTGAGTGGATGGGCCTGACCTGGTTCCTGGACGAGTTCCGCGGCGCGCCCACGCTTGGCCACGGCGGCAGCACCAACGGCTTCCAGACGGGACTCGTGATGTTCCCTGAGCAGAACTTCGCCGTCAGCATCCTGGCGAATTCGGACCATGGCCACGAATTGGAGCAGTTTGTGAATCGCTGGGCGGCCAGCGAGTTTCTCGGTATCGACGAGCCGAAACGGACGCTCATGGAGCTGTCCACTGAGGAACTGACGGAATATACCGGTCGCTATGGGGCCGTCCTCGAGAACCTTGAGCTGTTCGTGGAGGACGGCGCGCTGCGGGTCAGGGCCCACCTGCCCCAGAACCCGCTCGGCTCGACGCTGGTGCCGACGCAGTTCCCACCCGTTCGCCTCGCCTTCTACGACACCGATCGCGTGGTCGGGCTGGACCGCCTCGCGGGGTAACCGCGGGGAGTTCATCCGCGACGACGCGGGCAAGATCGAGTGGTTCCGCTGGGACGGACGCATCGCCCGTCGTGTTTGACCTCGTAGTCCGCAGCGGGACTATCTACGACGGCCTCGGCGGAGAGCCGTACGCCGCCGACCTGGCGATAACTGGCGACCAGATCGCGGCCGTTGCCCCGGGCCTTGATGCCGATGGTGCCCAGGTGGTCGAGGCAACCGGGCTGGCCGTGGCGCCGGGTTTCATCAATATGCTCAGCCACTCGTACTACTCGGTGCTGGTCGACCCCCGCTCGATGAGCGAGCTAAAGCAGGGCGTAACCACCCAGATCATCGGCGAGGGCAACTCACCCGGGCCGCTGACTCCCGAGGAGCGCCGACTGCTGGTCGAGAAGCAGACGGTCTGGAAGTTCGACGTCCCGTGGACGCGCCTCTCTGAGTGCCTCGCCTATCTCCAGCAGAAAGGTACCTCCCAGAACTTCGCCTCCTTCGTCGGCGAGGCCACGTTGCGCATGCACGGGCCCGGGCACGAGAACCGGCCGGCGACCAGGGAGGAGATGGCGACGATGTGCGCGGTCTTCGCGGAGGAGATGGCGGACGGGGCGCTCGGCCTGGGGACCTCGCTGATCTATCCGCCGGCGTTTTTCTTCTCGACCGAGGAGCTGATCGAGCTGGCGAAGGTGGCCGCGCGTTACCGGGGCAAGTACATCTCGCACATGCGCTCGGAGAGCACGCGCCTGCTCGAGGCCATCGATGAGCTGGTAAGGATCTCGCGCGAAGCTGGCCTGCCGGCCGAGATCTGGCACTTCAAGGCGGCTGGCCAGACCAACTGGGACAAGATGCAGGCCGCCATCGACAGGGTGGAGGCCGCCCGGGCCGAAGGCCTGAAGATTACGGCCGATATCTACCCCTATACAGCCGGCGCCACTGGTCTCTCGAACTGCATCCCGCCCTGGTTCCACGAGGGTGGCTCGCCCAAGCTCTACGAGCGGCTGGCGGATCCAGCAGCTCGCGCCGAGATGCGTCAAGCGATCCAGTCGACCGAGGGCGTTGACTGGGAGAATCTCTACGCCGGCGCTGGCGGGCCGGAGGGCGTGCTGATTCTCGGCACACGCAAGGACGAGAATCGGAAGTACCAGGGCAAGACGCTGGCCCAGGTCGCCGAGATGGAGGGCACGGACCCGCTTGAGGCCCTGTTCGACCTGGTCGCCCGCGACCGCTCACGGGTCGATACGGCCTACTTCATGATTTCCGAGGACAACATGCGGCTGGTCATGCAGCAGCCGTGGGTATCCTTCGGCTCGGACTCGCCCTCGACGGCGCCGGAGGGTGTCTTCCTCAAGACATCGACTCACCCGCGCGCCTACGGGTGCTTCGCGCGCGTCCTGGGAAGGTACGTGCGCGAGGAGAAGCTGCTCTCGCTACCGGAGGCGGTGCGCCGGATGACCAGCCTGCCTGCGGGAAATCTCGGCCTCGACCGGCGCGGGCGCCTCGCTGAGGGCCACTTCGCCGACATCGTCATTTTCGACCCGGACACTGTGGCCGACCGCTCGACTTACGACGCCCCGCAGCAGTACGCGGTGGGCGTCCGTGATGTCATCGTCAACGGCGTCGTAACGCTACGCGACGGCGAGTTCGCCGGAAACCTGGCGGGCCGGACGCTATACGGGCCGGGCCGCCGCTAGCGGATCAATGGAGAGGGTCGTCCTCTGCCTTCAGGGGCGGGCGATCCATCCATTCTGCCTCGCGGCGAAACTCTTCGCGACGTTCCGCTAGCAGTTCATCGACCACGCTGACACCCGGCGGGAGAGGGCCGAAGGCGGCCTGGATCCGCTCGATGATTTGCTCCCGGGTTTCCACACTGTCCTCAGCCTCGTCATGGTTCGAACCCATAGCGCAAGCGTGCCACAAACGCGTAGGGATGTGCCGCTTCGGGCCACCCGGCACACGCCGGCTGTTGCGTTCAACTCGACGGGCGGGATCGCCGCTCGCGGATTAAGCGGACTTGAATTGGCAAGTTGAGTTCTGTCCACTTGCTGTCCGACGTAACCGCAACGGCCTCAAGACGAGAAGCGAGGGCGATGCATGCGCGGTCGGCGAGCGACAATCCGGCCTGCCGCGTGTCTGGCCATAGTGCGGCAGTCGTTTCCGCGTCCTCTTCCGAGAACGGAACAATCGTTATCCGCAGAGCGCGAAGGAACAGCTTCGCCCTCTCGAGGGTTACGGCATAGGCCAGCGACTTTTGCAGGACTTCCGACCAGTTGACCGTGGAAATGGCGGAATCCATAGCAAGGCGGCGCACAATCTCCCCGCCTTCCTCGCGGCGAATGGCGGCGAGCAGGGCTGAGGCATCAAGCACGAAACGCGGATCGCCGTTCACTCGCGGCTTTCTCGCTCCGCCTCCTCACGTCGCTCCCGGATCAACTCATCGACCAGGCTCACGTCGCTGGGGACGTGTTTGAACAGATCCTCAAGTCGGTCCCAGATTTGCTCGGGCGTTTCCAGTACCAGTCGTCCATCGTCCAAATAGGCCATCAAGGTGTCGCCGGTCCGAAGGTCCATGGCGCGTCTAAGCTCGGCCGGGATGACCACCCGACCCTGCGGTCCCACTTTTATCGCGCTAGCGGTACTTGTCATGACCAGCCAATTGTGGCACAGATCTCGAGGATGTGCCACTTCTTGCATGATGTGCCAGATAGCGCGCGGGAAGCCCCTTTCGTAGGATGAGGGTGTCCCAACAGGAGGTTCGCTTGTCCCTAAATCTGCGCATCCCCGGCCCCACCCCCTGCCCCCCCGAGGTCCTCGCGGCGATGTCCCACGAGATGATCAATCACAGGGGCCCGGAGTTCACTTCCACCCAGAAGCGCCTGACCGAGAAGCTTCAGAAATACTTCCAAACCACGAACGACGTCTACATCGTGAGCGCCTCCGGCACCGGCGTCATGGAGGCGATGGTCGTCAACGCCCTGTCGGCCGGCGACCGTGTTTTGGCCGTCAGCATCGGCGCCTTCGGCGACCGTTTCGCCAAGATCGCGGAGATCTTCGGCGCCGACGTCACGCAGCTTAACTGCGAATGGGGCGACGTTGCCGACCCCGACGCTATCCGCGATGCCCTGCGCAACGACCCGTCCATAAAGGCGGTGCTCGTTACGCACAACGAGACCTCCACCGGCACCACGAACCCCCTCGGTGAGATCGCCGCGGCGGTCAAGGAGTTCGACAAGCTCATCCTGGTCGATGCCATCAGCTCGCTAAGCTCGATCCATTGCCCGGTCGACGAATGGCAGCTCGACTTCGTCGGCACGGGCTCGCAGAAGGGCTGGATGGTCCCGCCCGGAATCTCCTTCGTTTCGGTCAGCCCGAGGGGCTGGCAGGCCTACGAGCAGTCCACGATGCCCAAGCTCTACTTCGACCTCGGTCAGTACAAGAGCTACGGCGAGAAGGGCGAGCCGCCCTGGACGCCCGCCATTTCCTGCTACTTCGCCCTCGATGCAGCCTTCGAGCTGCTGGAGCGGGAAGGGCTCCAGGCCATCCTTGACCGGCACCAGCGCCTGGCGGACCGCACCCGCGTCGGCGTTAAGGAGCTCGGCTTCAAGCTCGTCCCGCTCGATGAGAGATACGCTTCGAACACCGTCACGGCCGCCTACCCACCGGAAGGCGTCGACTCGAGCAAGCTCATTGCCTACTGCCGCGATGAGCTCGGCGTCGAGTTCCAGGGCGGCCAGGGCAAGTTGACCGGCAAGATTATCCGCATCGGCCACCTTGGGCTGGTAAGCGACGCAGACATCGACATTTCGCTGGATGTCCTCCAGCGCGGTCTCGGTGCGCTCGGCTATTCCCGCTCGGGAGTCGGCGCCACCGCCTGACCGAGGAGACCACCAAAAGCACTCACGGGGCCTCCGCAGGGAGGCCCCTTCTGTTAGGAAAAAGAAGATGCCCAAGGTTTTAGTTAGCGACCCCATCGCCGAGGACGGCATCGAGCTGCTGCGGCGACATGCGGAGGTTGACGTCCGCACCGGCCTGCCGCCTGAGGAGCTGGTGCGGATCATCCCCGAGTACGAGGCGCTGATAGTGCGCAGCGAGACAAAGGTGAATTCCGAGCTGCTGGCAGCTGCGCGAAGTCTGAAGGTCGTCGCGCGGGCGGGGGTGGGCGTCGACAACATCGACATCCCGGCGGCGACACAGCGCGGGATCATCGTCGTTAACGCGCCGACAGGCAACACAATCTCCGCCGCCGAGCACACGATCGCCATGATGTTGGCGCTTTCGCGCCACATCCCGGAGGCAGACGCCACGATGAAGGCCGGCGTCTGGGACCGCAAGCGCTTCCTCGGCACCGAAGTCCGTGGAAAGACACTGGGCCTGATTGGGCTTGGCCAGGTCGGCGCCGAAGTGGCGCGTCGAGCGGCGGGCCTGGATATGCACCTGATCGGCTTCGACCCCTTCGTCACCGAAGAACGCGCCGCCTCGATAGGCGTCGAGCTCGTGGCCAAAGACGCGCTACTCAAGCAGGCCGATTACGTGACCCTGCACGTGACGCTGAACCCGCAGACCAAGCACTTGATTGGCGAGAAGGAGCTCAAGTCGATGAAGCCCGGCGCGCGCATCATCAACACCTCTCGCGGCGGCATCATCGACGAGCGGGCGCTGCACGACGCCGTGCGCGATGGCGTGATCGCCGGCGCGGCGCTCGACGTATTCGAGGAGGAGCCGCTGGGCGAGAGCCCGCTGCGAGCCTTGCCCGGCATGATCCTCACGCCGCACCTGGGTGCATCGACGACCGAGGCCCAGGAACGCGTCTCGATCGACGTGGCCGAGCAGGTGGTCGAGGTCCTCGCCAACCGCCCGGCGAGGTACGCTGTCAACGCGCCGCTGATCGCGCCGGAGACGATGACGGAGTTGGCGCCCTACATGGAGGTCGCCTCGATGCTCGGCTCGCTAGCAACACAGCTCGCCGAGGGCCAGCTCCACAACGTCGAGATCCTCTACGACGGCGACATCGCCCTGCTGGACCACACGCCATTGAGAGCGGCCGTGGTCCGGGGCCTGCTGGCGCCGATCTCGGAAGAGAACGTGACCATCGTCAACGCCGGCCTCGTTGCAGAGAGCCGGGGCCTGCACATCCGCGAAACCTCCGGGGACGCCAACGGCACGTTCTCGAACTTGATTACCGTCCGTCTCAGCGCCGGCGAGGGCACGATCAGCGTCGGCGGCACCTATGCCCACGGCGGCCCGCACATCGTTTCGATCAACGAGTTCGCGGTCAGCGTGCCCCCCGCCGAGGGTTACCTTATCGTCTGCGACAACATGGACCGCCCCGGGATGATCGGCGCGGTCGGGAACCTCCTGGGCGAGTTCGACATCAATGTGTCGTTCATGAATGTGGGGCGCGAAACCAAGCGGGGCCACGCCATGATGGTCCTGGTCATCGACGAGCCGTTGAATGATGAGCAGCTCTTGACCCTCAGCTCGATATCCGGCCTCTACTCGGCCAAGCAGGCGCGCATCTAGGAGGTGGTCAATTGATCAAAGGCATGCACGGCCTCTTCTTCGCATCCGATGCCGAGAAGGCGCGGGCGTTCTTCCGCGATGTCCTGGGCTTCCCCAGCAACGACGCCGGTGACGGCTGGCTGATTTTCCAGGCGCCCGAGGCAGACTTCGGAGTCCACCCGGCGCCGCCGGGGGATGTCCATCACGAGGTGTCCTTCTACTGCGACGACATCCACGCCACCGTCGCCGAGCTAGAAGGCAAGGGCGTCAAGTTCCTGCGCGAGGTCAGCGACCAGGGTTGGGGTTACGAAACACGATTTGAACTCCCGGGCGGCGGCTCCGTCCAGCTCTACCAGCCGAAATACGACAAGCCCTAGTCCAAGGGATTCAGCACCAGACCGGTCGGGAGTTTCGGATAGAAGTACGTGCTCTTCTGCGGCAGGCGGACGCCTGTGTCGGAGACGGCGAACAGCTCGCGAGGGCTGATTGGGCGGAGGAGGAAGGCAAGCTCGGTCTTACCCTCCCGGACGGCTGCAATCGCCTCCTCGGCCGTGTGCACGTAGCTGAGCCCGGGCTGGTTCGGCTCCGTGGGGTCGAGACCGAGGTACTCTCCCAGAATTACATGTTGGAGAAGGTTCACATCGAGCCTCCTCCACACTTCGGGTCCCTCCCCGACCCTCGCGGCAAGCTCGTCGAGGTGGAGTGGACGAAGTAGGTACAGCGTCTCTCGGTCTTCTAGCCCCGCGACTCCCAAGACGGCATTAGGGCCTTCGAGCCTATGAAGAAGGTCGGCCTCGGTCACGGCTTCGATGGCCCAGTCGCCCGTCATTTTCTCCCTCAGCTCGCGCCCGTCCACGTCTCCCGAATAGAGCCTATGAGTTGCGTGTACAGACAGGCCGAGGTCGCTGCCGGCGGTCAGGCCAACCATGGCAAAGCCCGCTCCCGGCTCGTCGGGGTGGCGCTCACGGAAGGCAACAGCCGTCTCGTAGCGGTGGTGTCCGTCGGCCATGTAGAGCCGCTTGCGGACGAACTCCTGCTCGAGGGAGCCGACTATTACCGGATCGTTGAGGAGGCGGAGGACGTGTCGTTCGCCGGTCCCCTCAGCTTCGGCCACGGGGCCAAACTCTTCGGCCCGGCGGACGAGTCTGGTCAGGTGCCCGTCAGGGTCATCATAGAGCAGATAGAGGGGGCTGATGTTCGCCCGGAGGGCCTCCATGAGCTGGAGGCGATCCTGCTTCGGCCCGGCCATCGTGTACTCGTGCGGAAGCACTTCGCCTTGCTCCCATGGAGAGAGCCGCAGCCGCCCGTAGATGACGGTGCGCCGCCTCTCGTCCCCGCCCTCAACGAAGTGTTGATCGTAGACGTAGTACCCCGGCGCCTCATCGCGCCGTAGGAGGCCCTGGTCACGCCACTCCGCCAGCTTTCGCGCCGCGGCGGCGTATGGCTGGGGCTCGCGACGCAGAGCAACGGCAGGGTGCTCGAGTTGGATGACGTTGGCGGGGTTCCGGGCGCGAAGCTGGTCCACCTGCTCGAGGGAAAGAACGTCATAGGGTGGCGAAATCAGCTCCGAGAGGGGACCGGCCTTCGCGGTGTAGCGCAGGCCGCGAAAGGGCCGGAAGTCTACCAACGGTCCTCCCTTGACGCATCGCCCGGCGCTGCTAAGGCTCGGGAGGCGGGGCCGCCTCGCGTCACGATGTTCAGCTCATCCTCATTCTGTGTCTTCTGCGAGATAGTCGCAGGGCGCTCGCCTGCGGAGTACTTCCACCGCGACGACGACGTGGTCGCCTTCCGCAACCGCCTGCGGTGGGTGCCCGTGATGCTGCTGGCAGTGCCCACCGAGCACAAGTCGCAGGTGGAGATGTGGCGCGACCCCGGCCCCGTCTCACGCGTTGCTTATGAGCTGGGCCGGCGGCACATACCCGAGGGCTTCCGGCTCGTGGCAAACTTCGGTGGCGACGCGATGCAGAGCCAGCCGCACGCCCACATCCACATCCTCAGTCAGCCCTTCCTGGACCATTTCGAGCCGGCGGAGCAGGAGGTTTTCTATGAGGACGAAGAGGTGCTTATCCATCGCAACAAGCACTCCTGGATCACCCTGACTCTGCACGCGAGGCCCAAGCGGTCGCAGACCCAAGAGGAGTTCTGGTCGGACCCATCGGCCGTCACTTCACGGCTTGTCCAAATCGGTCAAAAGGAGAGCCCGGGCGGGTTCCGCCTGCTGAGCCACTTCGCCGGCGGCGCCGCGGCTGAGGATGTGAGGCCGCACGTTCACCTGTTGGGAGGCACGTTTCTCGGGGAGTACGCCTAGCGGGGCGTACTGGGGTTTGCGTTGAGAACTTTGCCGCTTCGATAGTCCGCCCAAAGCCTGATCCAGCCATTCTGCTGGCCCGGTCGCCGCCTTGTTTCACTTTGTGGGCTCGAACGAGAGCCTTACCCTTGCCCTCTGCGACTCGGACCCTGGCAAGGTGACGCAGACTGGCCCGCCGGCGGTGAGGCCCGCATGCGCGTCCTTGAGACCAACCCCTGGAGGTCCTGTTCGAGAGCCCGCTGTGGGGAAGGATCAAAGAGCTGCGAGAGGTCATTTCTCTTGCCGAGACCGGCCGGCTGACCCTAGTCGAGACCGAATTCGTGCCGTTGTCTGAGATTGCCACAGTCCCAGCGCGGCTTAAGCGAGGCGAGGTACGGGGACGGATTGTGATCACACCTTGAGCCAGGCCGAAGACGGGCCAAATGGCCCGGCGCCGGTAGTCCATAAGGCCCTGACGCACCGGCTTGCATAGCTTGGAGGATCAGCATGGAGGGGACTATGAGCGCTGTAGCAGCTATCAACCTCGAGCTCCGGGAGCGCATCGAAGAGGCGATTACAGAGGAGCTGGCCGAGGTCGCCGCGGGAATCGGCGTCGCCGTGGACGGCGAGGTCGCTATGCTGGCCGGGCACGTTTCCAGCTTTCATGAGAAGTGGGCGGCAGAAGAGGGTGCCCGCCGTGCCGGCCCATCAGCCATCGTCAACGAGCTGGAAGTGCGCCTATTGCCAGAGGATGAGCGGACGGATATCGACATCGCGCGAGCCGCCGTGAATACGCTCAAATGGGATGTCGGGCTGCCCTCGGACCGCATTCAGGTTTCGGTCGACCATGGAGTCGTTGTCCTCGATGGCACCGTAGATTGGGCCTATCAGGTGGCCAGCGCCTCGCAGGCGCTGGCTCACCTTGTCGGGCTGCGCGCTTTGTCGAACCGTCTCGCCGTGCAACCCCGCGTCTCCGCTGACGAGGTCGAACGTCAAATCACAGCCGCCCTGGAGCGCGCAGCGGTCATAGATGCGTCACACGTGAAGGTGACAGTCAGCGGCAGCACCCATGTGATGCTCAGCGGACACGTCCGCTCCTGGCCGGAGCTTGAGGAAGCCGAGCGGGCAGCGGCCGCCGTGCCTGGGGTGACGGCGGTCGCCAATCATCTGAAGATCGCGAATTGGTAGCGGGCTGGACCCGCGGGAGGAATTGGCCATGAGAGTCCTTGCACCAATGGATGGATCGACGGTTGGCGAGGGCGCACTGGCAGCCGTCGCACTGTGGGCGTTGGCGTCGGGAGCAGACGTTCACCTGTTAACGGTTCTTCAACCATCCCGAGTGCACGAAACGATGCGGGCGCAGATGGCCTATGTCGCCGGACCAGCAGCCGTCCCGATCTCCAGGAAGCCTCGAGTGCGGACAATTGAGGACCGCACGCAGGCATTGTCCCGAGCACGCCAGGAAGCCGAGGACTATCTCTCTCTGATGGCGCACCGCTACCTGAGCCAGGGTGTCCACACGGTCAACGTCGAGTGGTCCGACGATGTATCACGGGCGATCTGTGAACTCGCCGAAACTCTTCAGGCCGATTTCATCGTCGTGGGGACGCACGCGCGCACCGGAATCAGCCACGCCCTGCTCGGCAGCATTGCCGAAGAGGTGATCAGGGAGGCGAGCGTGCCCGTACTTGTGGTCCGCAATGGCGTCGTCGACTTGCGCGCCTCCGCCGAGGGCAACGACGCGGCAGCAACAGGCGAGACCTCAGTCAGCCGCAGGATGGCCGGTAAGGAGAGACTGATCGCCTATCTGCGACGTAACGATGTGCCATTCATGCTTGGCCACCACCGCGAGACGTTTAGCGCCATCGGCCTCGCCAACCTTGAAGGAGTGCCCGAGCAGCGGGTGGCTAAGGTGCTTGCGGCTCTGGCTGACAATGCTCCCGTGATGCTGGTTGTCCCCGCGGGTTCGCGTGTGGACCGCGACAAGGTACGGCGGCTGGTTGGCGCACGAGACGTTCACCTGATCACTGAGGAGTCACTTGCAGACCACTTCCCGGACTGCGAAGTGGGGGCGTTGCACCCGTTCGGAAACCTCTATGGCGTTGCCGTCTATCTCGACCGCGCGCTTGCCAGCCAATCGCTGTTCGCGTTCCTGGCTGGAAGTCACTCAGACACCCTCTGGGTGGCGCCGGCCGACTTCATCCGCCTGGTGGCGCCGGTGCTCTGTGATATCCAGGAGGTTCCGCAGTGACACGCGATCGCGCCCCGGTCGCGCCCCTCTCCGTCACGGCCAGGTGCTGGGCTGAACTGGGGATTCTTTTCGAGCTGACCCAGACCCTCCAATCCATCGCGACAGGTGCCGGCGACGGAGCGGGTACGGGTCCGCCAACCGCCGCACGGGTCGGCGACCTGATCGGAGCTATAGTTGAGGGTTGCCGGGAACACCGCGACTTTGCCGAAGAAGAAGGCCTTCTTGCCGAAGTCGAGACACGGGTCGGCCGCCCGCATGAAGTGGAGCTGGTGCGCCGCGACCACGACCTGATGGTCCAATTCGCACAAGAGCTGGCTGAGAGCTTCAATGCACTTTCGACACGCGGTGAGCTCGCCCTTATTGGCCCGCTCGTCACCCGTTTCGAGGCTGCCTTGAGAGAACACGGGTCTCATGAGGACGACCTGGTCCAGGAGGCGTTTCGCGACACAGGCGCCGGCGACTAGGGTCGGCGATTGGCGACCTGACGAGCGGCGGTACGCCCCGGGAATGAAAGCGGCGCCCCGCGCCAATCATCAGGACAGCCCTCAGCCATTTGACAACCGGGTCGTCGATGATGGCGCCCTTCGCCTGCATCCGCCAGCTCAGCGGCGGGTCAAGCGCCAGTTACGGGAAGCGGGCAGCGACGAGCGGCAAGGACGGTAGAGTATGGACCCGAGAGGGGGCTACTCGACGCCGATCTCGCCCAGGGCCACCCGCTGCAGCTCGAATAGCTTGCGGATGCCGTCTTCCGCCAGATCGAGCAGGTGGTTCATGGTGGGGCGGTCGAAGGAACCGCGCTCCGCGGTGCCCTGGACCTCGATGAACTGGTTGTCGCCGGTCATCACGAAGTTGAAGTCAACCTCCGAGGTGGAATCCTCGTAGTAGGGCAGGTCGAGCACCGGGACGCCCTCCACGATGCCGGCGCTGACGGCCGCAACCTGTGTCTTGATCGGGTCCTTGTCAATCAATCCCTGCGATCGAATAACGGCGCAGGCCTGCCGCAGGGCGACGTAGGCCCCGGTGATGGCTGCGGTGCGCGTGCCACCATCGGCCTGCAGTACGTCGCAATCGAGGGCGATGGTGCGCGAGCCTAGCAGCGTGGTGTCGATCACCCCGCGCAGCGAGCGGCCGATCAGACGCTGAATCTCGTGGGTGCGGCCCCCAACTCGCCCGCGGGCCGCTTCGCGCTCGTTGCGGGTCGGGGTAGCCCTCGGCAGCATGCTGTACTCGGCCGTCACCCAGCCGGTGCCGCTGTTGCGCAGAAACGGTGGGACCCTGTCTTCGACCGAAGCCGCGCAGAGCACCCAGGTGTCGCCGGCCTGGATCAAGGCGGAACCCTCGGCGAAGGCCAGGTAGTTAGCGGTGATCTTGACCGGCCGCATCTCGTTGGGCTGCCGCCCGTCCTTGCGCTTCATCTCGCAGCCAGTATCGCGGCCATCCGAGTGAGGCGGCACGCTGCCCCCAGCGCGTGGGCGATATATCCTTTGATCTCGCCCGGTTGAGAGCGAAACGCGGAGGATGAATGGCTGACGAGTTCGACATTGACGAGGCCCGCAAGATGGTCGGGCAGGAATCGGAACCCTGGCCCTACGAGGTGACGACGACCAGTGTGCGCATGTACGCGCGGGCCATCGGTTACAGCGACAAGGTTTTCTATGACATCGACGAGGCGAAGCGTCGCGGCTACCGCGGCCTACCGGTGCCGCCCGGCTACCTGGGCACTCCGATCTTCGACCCTGAGCGCTCAGACCCGACGTTCGGCTTCCCGCGCGGCCAGGGCCCGCGCCTCAACCTCCCCCTGAAGGGCCTGCTGGATGGCGGCACCAGCACCGAGTACTCCGGGGACTGGATCTGCTCGGGCGACACGCTTGAGGTTACGCAACGGCTGGCCGATATCAGTCAGAAGCAGGGCGCCCTCGGCAACATGGTCTTCGTGACCAACGAAGCGGTCTACAAACGCGACGGCGAGGTCGTGGCGCAGCAGCGCCTGACCTCGATCCACTACTAGGAGCGACTAATGCCTTACTTCGAGGACATCAACGAGGGCCAGGAGTTGCCCGTGCACACGAAGAAGCCCCCGCTGCAGCAGCTGGTTTGGTTCGCCGCCGGCTCAGGCGACTTCAACCCCCTGCACTACGATTTCGACTTCGCCAAGAACATGGGCCTGCAGGGGCCGATTGTCCATGGCAGATTCAAATACGCCACCCTCGGCCAGCTGGTCTGGGAGTGGGCCCAGCCCGACGGCCGCGTCAAGAGCTTCCAATGCCAATACCGCGGCATGGACGAGCCCAACAAAGAATTCAAGGTGACCGGCGCCGTCAAGCGCAAGTGGCAGGAGGACGGCGAAAACCTGGTCGAGCTGGAGATCTGGACGGAAAACGAAGCCGGCCAGAAGACGACCCCAGGCAGCGCGGTCGTCGCGCTGCCCGC
>JBBDXC010000020.1:0-389 GCA_040902555.1 Dehalococcoidia bacterium | reverse complement strand
GGGGGGGGGGGCCCCCCGCCAGATCGTAATGACGCCACCTCCAACACCGCGGGATCCGATCAAGGCAGCGCGGGGTGTGCTGGCCAAAAGCGTGGCGATCAGCACCGCAAAGATGCGGGAACTGGGCCGCAAGGAGGATGCCCTCGCGGAAGCCGCTGCCACGACCGACCGCCGGTGACGACCGCCCTTCTCGACGTCCGCACTTGCTGTGTAGACGCTTTGCGTCATCGCCGGGAACTGGGGCGCGTGGCGCGGCTGGCCCTCGGATGCCGAGATCACCCAGGCGTAGGACGACCTGTCGATGTAGCGGCCGACGATGCCGGGCGCACCGCCAAACGTAGGACTTCATTCCTTTCGTCAAGCGGCGATGTCGGCTGGTGCCTCGCTGC
>JBBDXC010000019.1:260194-299624 GCA_040902555.1 Dehalococcoidia bacterium | reverse complement strand
AACGCGCTGGCTGGAGCACGCCCAAAAAGCCTGATCTCGCAATACAGTTGCTACGAGCCGTTTTGCTCCTTGTCGTTGCCCAGGAACACCGTCGAATTTTGGCGCGCGATGGAAGTTAGTCTTTGATGATGGGGCCGGTTTTGACGGCCTCGAAGGCGGTGCCGGGGACTTCCTTGAGCTGGTTGAGGTCTTCGTCGTCCCAGCAGGACTCGCGGGCGCCGGTGATGAACCAGCTTGTCCCATTGTCGGCGACGATCATGCCGTACTTGCGCAGTGCTTCGAGGATGACCCTCGCCTGTCCGTGGTAGCCGCTGATGTCATAGCCGGCCTTCAGGCGCAGGCGCAGGCCCATCGGGGGGTCGTTGGGGCTGTCTGTGTTGCTGGCCCAGTGGGTCGCGGGGTGGATATAGCCCTTCTGTGAGCGGCTGACGGTGAAGCGCAGGGCGTGGTTGATCTCGCCCGCTTCAACCTCGGCGCACCTTGCCAGGCCGACGAAGATCGGCAGGCCGCCGGCGTCGGCCGATGTCCAGCCCTCGGGGCGCAGAGCATTCGAATGGAGGTCGAAGATCGCACCGGAAGCAGCCTTCCAGCGGTTGGCCGCGGGCTCCGCGGCGAAGAGCTCATGGAGCTTGCAGGTTGTCTGCTGCAGCGAGAGGACGTGGCGGTCGCTGCCCCCCTCGATTGGCGCGTTGAGAGGAATGGGATAAGGGCCGGGGTCGCTCTGATCCCCATACGCGGTCCACTGGATGGGCACCTTCGGCTCCGAAGCGGGGACGGTGATGAAGGGGATGCCGTATTCGAGGTTGCCGCCGAAGTCGGCGTGGAGCAATCCGTTGCCGCCGCTACCGCCGATGCTGGCGATGAACTCAGCAGACCGAGGGTGCCGGGGTAGGCTCCGCACGTCGCTGTTCCAGGGGTTGTCGGCGGGCAACACGGGGCAGTCCCCGAGCGTTGGCGGAGAGCCCGCCGGCAGGTCGCCGCTGTTTTCGATATTGACCTCTGTCTCGCAGTACCCGTCGTCGCTGCCGCCGCGGCCGTCGCAGTCGTCTGTGCCGAGCCCCCCGCCCAGGAGGTCGTTGCCGGTGCTGCCGCGCAGCGTGTCGTTGCCGGACTGGCCGAAGAGCTGGTCGTGGCCGGCGCCACCGTCGGCGGTGTCGTTGCCAGATCCGCCGTGGACCTGATCATCGCCGCCTTCGCCGCAGATCAGGTCGTCGCCGCCGAGGCCATAGATGACATCGGCGCCGCCCCCGGCGGCGATGACGTCGTCTCCCGCGGTGCCGCGGATGGTCTCCGAGCCGCTGGTGCCGGTATGCGTTGCACCCTGGCCCAGGCAAGATGGGTCGCCCGCGCGGGCTTGCGGGCCGCTAAGGCTTGCGATGCCGATCGCAAGCAGGGCCGTGGCTCCAACCAGAAGGGGGACGACGCGCCGAGGGTCGATAACGGGCATGCTGCTCCTTTAGTCATCGGCTGGCTCGGGCTCTTCGCTTATCTCTAACGCCGTAGCGGCGGGAGCTGTTACGCAGCAGACGCCGCGAGGCGCCCTGATTTAACCGATTCTGTCGCTCATAATCGAGGCGGAACGGCGGTTAACCTCCCCCCTGGCCCCTCTCCGGCCGGGAGAGGGGGTTAAGTCCCTCAGAGGAGTTTCAGCCTATGTACCTTCTCGCCGAGATCCAGACGCCAGGGTCGGATTTCCCGGGCATCATCTTCTACCTGGCGATTCTCCTCGGCGCCATCGGCTTTTTCTCTTTCTCCCTCTACGCGCGGATCCTGCGCCCGATGATGGCGGCGCGCCCCGAGAACCGCATCTACTCTCCACTCAGCCTGGCCAAACGGACGGTGGAGCTGGTGCCGCTGGTCCTGGGCAACTCTCGCGTGGCGCGGCCGCGCTACTGGTACAGCGGCATCCTGCACAGCGCCATCTTCTGGGGCTTCGTGGTCCTCCAGGTGCGGACGCTCAACTTCATCCTCGAAGGAATCGACGAGAGTCTGGCTATCCAGGCATGGGGTGACCCGGTCTACAAGTGGTTCCGGCCCGTCATGGACGTCTTCAATGTCCTTGTCATAGGGGGCGTGCTTATGGCAGGGTTCCAGCGGCTAGTCCTGCGGCCACAGCGGCTGACCCTGAACTGGGACGCCTGGACGATCCTCGGGCTGATCGGCGTCCTCATGGTTTCGGACATCCTGGTCAACGCCGCCCAGATCGCCCTCTATGAGCCGGAGTGGGCGGAGTGGTCGTTCGTCGCCAACGGGGTGCAGCAGGGTCTCGACATGGCGGGCTGGGACCGCGACGTGCTGGAGGCCTTCCACACGGGGTCGTGGTTCGCGCACCTGCTGATCTTCACGAGCTTCCTCTGCTTCCTCCCCTTCTCGAAGCACTCGCACATCTTCACCGTCCCCTTCAACGTGCTCTTCAAGCGCGAGGAGAATTACGCCTACCTGCGCAAGCTCGACATGGACGCCATGCTGGCGGAACCTGAGCCGGGCAAGGAGGACGTGATCCCGACCTTCGGCGTCGGCAAGTGGGAGGACTTCTCGTGGAAGAATGTGCTCGACTTCTACACCTGTACGGAGTGCGGCCGCTGCGAGGTCAACTGCCCCGCTTTCCTGACCGGCAAGGACCTTTCGCCGAAGGCGATTGTGCACAACGCCCGCATGCACATCACGCGGAAGCTCGACGCGCCGCTGCTGCCCTTTGCCCTAAAGAAGGGTGAGGCGACCAACGGCGCCAACGGCGCCTCCGCTGGTGAGGGCGAGACCCTGATCGAGGCCGAGGGCTTCAACGCCATCTGGGACTGCGTGACCTGCGGCGCCTGCATGGAGCAGTGCCCCGTATTCATCGAGCACATCCCCGAGATCATCGACATGCGCCGCTACCTTGTCATGGACGAGGCGCGCCTGCCGGAGACCGCGCAGGCGACCCTGGCCAACCTGGAGCAGCGCGGGCATCCGTGGCGGGGGACGGCCCACACGCGCACCGGCTGGATGGAGGACATGGTCGTCCCGACCTTCGACGGCTCCCAGGAGTACCTCTATTGGGTGGGCTGCACGGGGGCGCTGGCCGACCGCAACATCCCGATCACGAAGGCCATGGCCAGCCTGCTGAACCATGCCGGTGTCTCGTACGGCGTACTGGGAGACCTGGAGACCTGCTCCGGCGACCCGGCGCGGCGGATCGGCAACGAATACCTGGCGCAGACGCAGATCCAGCAGAACATCGAGACGTTCCGCTCGGCCGGCGTCAAGAAAGTCCTGACCAACTGCCCGCACTGCTTCAACGTCTTCAAGAACGAATACCCGGACTTCGGCTACGAGTTCGAGGTCATCCACCACACCGAGTTCTTCAACAACCTGGTCAAAGAGGGGACGCTGAAGCCCAAGAAGTCGCTGGGCCGCGGCAAGTACGGCGACCAGCTCAACGTCACCTACCACGACCCCTGCTACATGGGTCGCCACAATAATTCCTTCGAGGCGCCGCGGGAGCTGATCGAGAGCATGGGCGGGCGCAACGCCGAGATGGACTGGAACCGGCGCAAGGCCTTCTGCTGCGGCGCCGGGGGCGGGCATATGTGGGTCGAAGAGAGCAAGGGCAAGCGCATCAACCACGCGCGCACCGAGCACGCCTACGCCACGGACGCCGATATGATCGCGACGGGCTGCCCCTTCTGCATCCAGATGTTCGAGGACGGCATCCCGACCGTGCAGCCGGACGAGGAGAAGCGCATGAGGGCCTTCGACATCGTGGAGCTGCTGGAGGTAACGACGCTGCCCTCCAGGAATGGCGCGACGCCGGCGGAGGTGCAGCCCGTAGGGGAGCCCGAGCCGGCGGTGGCGGTGGAGGCCGCACCCGAAGTCAACGAGATGTAGTGGCCGGACGGCAACCGCGGCTGACCTCGGACGAGCTTCTCCGAGCTCTGCGCCAAGAGGGTTGGTACGTGAGCCGCCAGTCCGGTTCACATGCAGTTCTCAAGAACGCGCTGCGACCGGGTCGAGTGGTGGTCCCTCGGCACAAAGGGAAGACCCTCAAGGCAGGCACCCTATCGGCCATACTTGAGCAGGCGAACATTTCGCCCGACGAGTTGAAGGAGCTGCTGTGAGGAGATATACCGCGGTTCTCTCCCCGGATACCGAAGACGGTGGGTATACCGTCACGGTTCCGGCTCTGCCGGGGTGCATCACAGAGGGCGACTCACTTGAGGAGGCCCTGGACAACGCGCGTGATGCGATACGTCTCTATCTCGACGATCTCGCGGCCTCCGGCGAGGAATTGCCCGTCGAAACAGCGCCCCCGGAACTGGCCCAAGTCGAGGTTTAGTCGTTGGTTGGCGAGCCCGTGACGCGTGCGCGCGGGTTGGAGGGACGGATGGACGAATGAAGCGGGTTGAGATCGAGAAGGCGCTGAACGAAGACCGCAACTGGTTGATTGACCTCTACGGCGCGATGTCGGAGGAGGACCTCAACCGGGGGCTTACGGCGAGCGAGCACGACCCCGCGTCGATGTGGAGCGCTCTCGACCACTTCGCCCACCTCCTGGGAATCGAGCGGGTCTTCAACCAGCTGATACGCAGTCACCTCGGTGGCAACCAGAACCCGATGGGTGGACTGGTGACCGACGAGAGCGGCGAGCGGCGGCCGCTGGAAGAGATCATGAAGGGCGTGCACCTCCGGAACGAGGAATGGGTGGAGAGCCAGCGCGGAAAGTCCCTGAGCGAGGTCTTCGCGACGGCCCAGAGAGTGAGAGGCGAGACGCTGGCCCTGTTGTCGGAGCTCAGCGACGACCAGCTGGGCGAGAAGCTGCCCGGTGCGCCCTGGGCGGATGGGACGATCGGCGGAGTGCTTGGCGTAAATGCGCACCACAGCCGGATGCACCACGAGTGGTTCAAGGGCCCGTTGGAAACGGCGCAGCCGGGCTAAGCAGACCGAAAGGCCCGGCTCGCTCGATTAAAGAAATGGGCGAAGAATCGGTGGAGAAAGCCCCGACCCAGGTCCTCAATGATGGGGAATGCGGACGGCGCTGTGGGGAGAGGGTCGCGGCTTTCATCGCGGAGAGGGGCGCTCGTCGTTCGGACGCCAAGGCCTAGCCAGCCGTTAAGAGAAGAACGTTGGCAGGACGCGGCCTAGAATTGCCGCTGGCGCTAACCGCGCCCCCTCGAAAAACATCTAGGAGGCTCTTTCTTGGAGAAGCGCGTCGTAAACCCCTGGACCTGGCAGGACCAGGTCGGATTCGCCCAGGGAAATGAAGTCAAGGACGGTTCACGCGTGTTGTTCGTCGCCGGTCAAACCTCCGTCGACGAGAACGGCACCCCCATCAATGCGGGGAACATGGAGGCACAGGTCGGTAAGGCCTTCGAGAACCTGGAAGCCGTGCTCAAGCAGGCGGGGATGAGCATGGAGAACGTTGTGAGGCTCAACTACTACACGACCGATATCGACGCCGCGCTGGCGGCCTTCCCGAAGTTCGGTGGAAATCTCCCGGAGACGCGTCCGGCCAGCACCTTGCTCGGCGTCACGCGGCTCGCGTTCCCAGACTTGCTGATCGAGATTGAGGCGACTGCCGTAGCGTAAAGCGATTGGACAGCCACCTGCCCTGCCCGCGGGGCTGGTGAATGCGCGTCTTAAACGGCGAACCCATGCCGGGGCAGAAGGTTCAGTGGTTTAAGGGGTCGCGTCCCGCCAGGGGCCGGTCATCTGCCCCTGCAAACTCCTCTGGTCTTCCCGATCCGAGGACGCCGTGTGTTAATCGAGCGCCGGGTCGAGGAGTCCGGCAAGGCGCTTAGGCGCCCGTACTCTGTAGGCGGCTTCGACCAGGATGGAGACCTGGTCCCAGTCGACGTGGCCGCCGAGGTTGATCCCGACCCAGCCGAGGTAGCCGACGTAAGGCGGACGGTAGAACGTCGCTGGATCGCCCCCGACGAGGATTTCCTGGGCGCCGCCCTCGGCCATCAGCCAGACGCCGACGCGCGTGTCGCCGTGCAAGTGGTCCTCGTATTGGGCAAACGTCTTGCCGCCTACCCAGAAGGTCGGCGTGCCGTGTGACGGCTTCTCGGGTACTTCCGGCAGGCCGAGGCAGATCTCCCTCAGAAGATCGAGCGGGTCCGGCGCCGGCTCAGCCATCCGACCTAGTCCATGCCCTCGGGCACGTAGCTGCCGAACGACCAGATGTTGCCCTCCAGGTCGAGCGCGGAGAACTCGCGAGAGCCGTAATCCGTGTCCTGGAGCTCCCTGACGATCTCCGCGCCGGCGCCCTTCGCCCGCTCAAAGGCCGCTTCGACGTTTGGGACGTATAGATAGAGACCGGCGCCGACGGAGGGGTCCTTGGACCGCTCAGAGCCCCCGGCGTCTGGTCCCTCGCCAAGCATGACCACGCCGGCGCCAATCTTGAGCTCGGCGTGGGCGACGCCGCCGTTCTCGCCGGGGACGACCATGAGGCGCTCGAAGCCGAATGCCTTCTCCAGCCAGCCGATGGCCGCGTTTGCGTTCTTGTACCTGAGCGCGGGGAAGATGAAAGCCTTGTCCTTGTCCATGGGAACCTCCTGGCGGCGCTCTGGGCGCCTGCCAATTGAGGTTAGGGGCGAGGGGTGGGGGCGTCTTGTGCCTCTCGCCCTGGCCCCCTCCCTTGGCAAGGGGAGGGGGAATGACTTAAGCGTTGGGGCGCGTATCTGCCGCTGGCCCTAGATTGAATTGACTACGGCTTCCCGCGCCGCTTGGGCGTGGTCCGCCAGCCCTTCAGGAGACCAACGTGCACATAGCAGTCTGCGTTAAGCAGGTGGCCGACTACGAGACGCCAGCCGCCAACCTCCGCGTCGACGACGCCACGAAGAAGATCAGCGCGCCGCCGGGCGTGGCCCCGGTCGTCAGCCAGTTCGACGCCATCGCCGTCGAGGCGGCGCTGCGCATTAAGGAGGCGGCCGGCGAGGGGACGATTACCATCGTCACGGTCGGACCCGATGGCGCCCGCGAGGTGATCAAGCAGGCGCTGGCGATGGGCGCCGATGAGGGCATCCTGGTCAACGACCCGGCGCTGGTCGAACTCGACAGCTTCGGCACGGCCAGGGTGCTGGCCGCGGTGGTGCAAAAGCTGGGCGATGTCCAGCTGGTGCTCTGCGGCCGCCAGGCAACCGACTGGGACATGGGTGTGGTCGGCGCGGGCCTCGGCGAGATCCTGGGCTGGCCGACGGTCAGCATCGTCAAGTCCGTCTCGGTGGCCGATTCCAAGGTGCAGGCCGAACGTGTGCTAACCGACGGCTTCCAGAAGGTCGAAGCGGAGCTGCCGGCGGTGGTGTCGGTCAGCAACGAGCTGGGCGAGCCGCGCTACCCACAGCTGAGGCAGATCATGATGGCGGCCCGCAAGCAGGTGACCAACTACAGCGCGGGTGACCTCGGACTGGACGCCGCCCAACTCTCCGAGAGCGGGCTGAGCATCGAGAAGCTCTATAAGCCGACCTACGACCTGCAGACGGAGATTATCGAGGGCGACACGCCCGAGCAGGCCGGCGAGAAGCTGGCGCTGCGTCTGCGGGAAGCAAAGATTATCTAACCGCCCTTCGAGCGGTGGAGGAAGCATGGCCAACGTACTGGTTATCTGTGAGTTCAACGACGAAGGGTCGCTGGCGCCTCTGAGCGCCGAGATGATCGGCGCGGCACGGGCGATTGCCGAGGGCGGCAAGGTTGACGCAGCGCTGATCGGCAGCGGTGTCAGCGGGCTGGCCAACGAAGTCGCCAGCTATGGCGCCGACCGCGTCTTCGTGGCGGACCACGAAGGCTACAAGGATTACCAGCTCGAGGCCTTCTTGCCGGTGGTCGAGGAAATCATCGGGCAGTCCAGCCCTGAGGTGGTGCTGCTGGGCCAGAGCAACGTCGGGCGTGACCTGGCGCCACGGCTGGCCTTCAAGCACAACAGTGGGGCGGCGATGGATGTTATCGAAATCAAGACCGAGGGCGGGAAGGTCCACTTTACGCGTCCCGTTTTCGGTGGCGGCGCCCGGGCAGACGTGACGGTCAAGGGCTCGCCCGCCTTCGCCACGGTCAGGCCGAAGTCGCAGGACGCGCCGGCGCCGGACACCGCGCGCAAGGCCGAGGTCGTCGCGATCAGCACCGCGCCCGACCCGTCCAGCTTCAAAGTGAAGCTGCTGGAGACTACGCAGCCTGAGGCGGAAGGAATTCGCCTCGAAGACGCCGACGTCGTAATTTCCGGCGGGCGGGGTCTCGGATCGGCTGAAGGATTCCAGGTTTTGGAGGAGGTTGCGAAGCTGATGAAGGGGGCCGTTGGCGCCTCGCGCGCCGTCTGCGACATGGGTTGGTACCCGGTTGCGCATCAGGTGGGCTTGACAGGGAAGGTCGTGAGCCCCACTCTTTACATCGCTGTCGGTATTTCTGGCGCATCCCAGCATATGGCTGGTTGCGCCGGGTCCAAGAACATCGTCACGATCAACAAGGACCCCGACGCAAATATCCTGGCGGCCTCTCGATTTGCGGTGGTGGGGGACTGGAAGCCCATAATGGAGGGCTTCAAGCGAAAGGTGGCAGAGCTGAGAGGCACTTAACTTTGTAGGCTTTGCTGGCCTCCAAGGCGGGGGGAGACCAGCTGTTAAGCCGTGGGGGCGTCCTTCCTAGTGGGGGACGCCCTCTTCATTTCTCGAACGGTGTCTTGTGGTTCAAGGCAAGCGGTCGCCCCTCCCCTCCCCGACCTCACCCCCGCTGTCTCCAAAGGCGACTCTGCGAGCGGCTGGCCCTCTCCTTGTCAAGGGAGAGGGAAGGCTCGCAAGCCGCGTAGGCTCGTCGCGATGCGCCCTCCTGTTTCCACCTATCCAACGTGTGCGAGACCGAAAATGGCTTTGGCTTGGCTAAGCTCCTTCGTAGATGGACATTCCTGAACGCCGGATCCTTGAGCTGCTTCTGCCTGAGTCGCTGGTGCGCGAGGCTGAGGAGGCTGCGCAGCGTGCCGGGCTGCCGCTCGGGGAATGGCTTCAGGTGCAGCTCGAGGAGGTACTAGGGTCCGATGTTACGAGGCGGCTCAACGAGGTCTACGACAACGTGGACTCTCGGACAGATCCTGTGCTCGCCGAGATGTTTTATGGGTCGCTCGACCCTGAGGACTGGCCGCAGGCTCGGACGAAGACTTCGCGTGATGCCTGGGCACTCTGGCAGCAGGGTAGAGAATTCAATCGCATTGAGGGTCTGACTCCCCTATTGGCCAGTTGGGACAGCAAAACGCACCCATCACAGATACGATTGCGCACGTACCTGGACGATGTGAAGAAGAGGCTGGGTCAGCTCCCCGAAAAGGAGCTCAGCGTGCATCTCCACGTGGATGTTGGAACATCCGAACGCCTGACGCGGCACTACGACCTGGAAAACTACCTAACGCCCCTCGTCTTTGACCTTGGTGCGCGGCGGTTCGACCTGGTCAGCGCCGAAAAGGTAGTGGGTGGAGGCTCATGGCTGAGCGTTGGTACGGCAGCCCCCGCGGAGGACGGCCTCGCTGCCTGGGCGTTTGTGGACTGCATGGCGGGCTCCTCGGCCACGAGCAGGGCCTGGAAGGAACGCCTGCATGACAGAATTGAAACGGTGGTTTGGGAGGCGGCGCCGGCTGGAACGGTAGCTTGTACGATGGCGTTCCGTTGTTCCTCCCGACGAAACTGGGCGTCGCTTTGGAAGCCGGCTGGCGATGCTATGGGGCCAATCCTTGGCGATGACCCGCGCAGGCCGTATAACCCCAACGACGACCGAATCACGGAGATAGCCTTTCACCGCAACATCGACGACGCGCTGGGGAACAATGTCGAGGTCGGCATCTGGTGGAAGAGCCTCGCGGCTTCTGAGGCGACACATTAGAATATGTGAAGAAATTCACAATCGATTACAAGCACCAGGCGGCAGCAGAATGACGAATCTTCCGGACGGGGTTAAGCGGCTTCTCGAGAAGGCACTGGTGGGCGAGCTCACCGTCGTCAACAGCAAGGGCGAGCCGGTCACGCACCCGCTCATCCCGCTCTGGGACGGCGAGAAGATCTACATGACCTCGGCGGTCATCTTTTCCAAGAAGCTGGACAACATTAAGGCCAACCCGAAGGTCGCCGTCTCGCTCAGCAACAGCACGGCGATGGCCGGCCTCCCCGACCGGGCCACCATCCAGGGCGATGCCCGCATCATCGAGGACGACCCGCACACCACCTGGGAGCAGGTGCTGCCCCTCTGGCGCGAGAAGGAGCCGGCCATCGACTTCTTCCTCGGCAAGCGCGTGGCGCTGCCCCTCTTCTTCGAGCGCAGCATTATCGAGATCACGCCGCGGCGGGTGCTCTTCTGGCCGGGAGGCGAGACTGAAGGCGCCCCGCAAGTGACCGAGGTGGTGGGGGCCGCCTGATGGAGATCAACGAGAAGCTGTTCACAAAGATCGCGACCTTCCCGTACGGGATCCTCAGCGCGGTGGGCACCGACGGCTACCCAATCAGCGCCGCAACTGACTTCAGGGCCGACCCGGCGCGGGGTGTCATTGAGCTCAGCCGGGAGTCGGCGGCCGGCATCGGGATCACAGCAGGGCAGCGCGTTAACTTCATCGTCAGCCACATTCGCCCCCAGCCCGGCGTCGGCTACGACCAGCGCCGTTACGTCCAGGTCTGGGGTCAGCTTTCCGACGCCGGCAATGCACTGGAGCTGAAGCCCGACCGGGCATGGGGCTGGGACGAGGCCGAGACCCCATTCTTCGAATACTCCGAGCGCTCGACGGAGCGCGGCCGGCGCTATCTTGAGGGGCTGTCCAAGGAGCGCGGCGTCGAAGTCAAGCCGCGCCTCAGCTTTGGCTGGTTGGCCCTGCGGACAACGCGCCTGCCCTTCCTCTCGGCCACCATCATTCCGGTCCTGCTGGGCATCGCGGTTGCGGGCTATCACGGGGAGTTCAACCTTTGGTACGCGCTCGTGACCCTCGTTGGCGCGGCGGCCGTCCACCTCGGCCTCAACGTCGCCAACGACATCTTCGACACCCTGAGTGGCGCGGACCAGGCGAACGTCAACCCCACGCAGTTCAGCGGCGGCTCGCGCGTTGTGCAGTACGGGCTCGTTTCGATGCGGAACCTCATTGTCCTGGCGACGGTGTTCTACGCGGTCGCGATTGCCATCGGCATTTACCTGGCGGTGGCCCGCTCTTCGACGGAGCTTCTCCTGATTGGCGTGGCCGGTGTGATCATCAGCGTCTTTTACACGGCACCGCCGTTCAAACTCGTCTATCGCGGCTTCGGCGAGATCGCCGTGGCGGTTGGCTTTGGGCCTTTGATGGTGCTTGGCGCTTACGTGGTGCAGACAAAGGAGCTGGCGTGGGAGCCCCTGCTGGCCTCAATCCCCGTCGCGATCCTGATTGCGCTCATCCTCTACGTGAACGAGATCCCCGACCGCAAGGGTGATGCTATCGCCGGCAAGCGCACGCTCCCTGTGCGGCTGCCCGCTGACGTGATCACCAACGCCTGGCTGGTTGCGGCGGTGGCGGCCTTTGCTGTGGTACTGGTTGGGGGGGTGGCCGGCTGGCTGCCCTGGACCAGCCTTATCGCCCTGCTTCCTCTTCCCCTGGTCCCACGCATCTACCGCGGCATCCGCGCGTACTACAACAGCCCCTACGAGCTGATGGCAACGATGGGCACCAACATCCAGCTGCACGCCGCCGTCGGCCTGCTGCTCTTCGCGGGGTATCTTATAGCCCTGGCTCTCTGAAGCTCCTAAGGTTCGGGTGAAAAACCCGTTAGCGAAAGGACCCTCCCCATGGGCATCAAGGAAACGCTAGCGCTGAAGTTCGGAGTGCCGCTGATCCTGGCCAAGGAGCGGCTGCGGGGCGGGATCGCCTTCAACCCGCTATCGCCCGACTGGAAGTTCGACCCGCATCCTCGCTTCCGAGAGCTGCGCGCCAAAAGCCCTGTGCACCACAGCGACCTTCTCGACGGCTGGGTGCTGACGCGCTACGCCGACGTTGTTTCGGTCTTGAAGGATCCTCGGTTCTCGGCCGACCGTGCCCGGATCGAGAACGACCGCCTGGCCGACCAGATCGACTTCGAGAACCCTACCTTCCAGATGCTCTCGCGGACTATGCTGCTGGTCGACCCGCCGGACCACACGCGCCTGCGGACCCTCGTCAGCAAGGCATTTACGCCGCGGCGGATCGAGGAGATGCGGCCGCGCATCCAGGCCGTCGTCGACAGCCTGCTGGACGACGTGGCGGCGAGCGGGCGGATGGACGTCATCCGCGACCTGGCGGTGCCGCTGCCGGTCATCGTCATCGCGGAGATGCTGGGTGTCGACCCGGCGGACCGCGGCAAGTTCAAGGTTTGGTCGGACGACCTGGTTTCGACGCTGGCGGATTTCGGCAGTGACCCGGCGGCCCAGGAACGAGCCAACGCCGCGGTGCTGGAGCTGGCCGACTACTTCCGCGCCGTGATCGCCGCCCGCAGGCTGGAGCCGCGCGACGACCTGATCAGCGCCATGATCGCGGCGGAGGAGCAGGGGGACGTGCTCAGCGAGAACGAGATGCTTGGCACCTGCGTCCTCCTTCTCGTCGCCGGCAACGAGACGACGACCAACCTGATCGGCAACGGCCTGCTCTCATTGCTGCAGCACCCGGCTGAGCTGGAGCGCCTGAAGAGCCAGCCGGGACTGATTGAGTCGGCGACCGAGGAGATGCTGCGCTACGAATTCCCGGTGCAGTCGACTGTGCGCATTCCCATCGAGGACGTCGAAGTGGGTGGCAAAAAGCTGCGCAAAGGCCAGATCGTGATGGTCGCGGTGGGCGCGGCCAACCGCGACCCGGAGCAGTTCCCGGAGCCGGACCGCTTCGACATCATGCGCAGCCCGAACCGACATGTGGCCTTTGGCCAGGGCATTCATTTTTGTATCGGCGCGCAGCTGGCGCGGGCGGAGGGACAAACGGCGTTCTCGACGGTCCTACAGCGTTTCCCTGAGCTGCGTATGATCCATCCCAAGCCCGAATGGAACGGCTCGATGATCCTCCGCGGGTTGAGCAGCCTGGAGGTTGAGCTTGCGCCGGCCGCGACGCGGGATCCTGAACGCGCACCGGTGGCGGCCGCCGGAGGCTAGAGGCTATGAGCGATTTCCACCTCGCCCAGGTCAACATCGGCAGGACGCGCTTTCCCCTTGATAGCGAGGAGATGGCGGAATTTGTGGCGGCGCTGGCGCCGATCAACGCCCTGGCCGATCAGACGCCGGGCTTCGTCTGGCGGCTGGCCACCGAGGACGGCGACGCGACGTCGATAAAGCCGTTCGAGGACGAGCGGATGATCATCAACATGTCCGTCTGGGAGTCGTTGGAGGCGCTAGGCGATTACGTCTACAGCAGCGCACACACTGCGGTGATGCGCCGGCGGCGGCAGTGGTTCGAGCATATGGAGCTCTACATGGCGCTCTGGTGGATTCCCGCCGGCGTCATCCCCACAATCGAAGATGCCAAAGAGCGCCTGGAGATTTTGAAGGAGCGCGGTGCGTCGCCGGGGGCGTTCACCTTCCGCCAGCCCTACGGCCGGCCGGGCTCAGGCAGTCAAGCGCGGTAGCCGGACGATTGGGCCTGCCCCGTCTGAGCTGGGCTAGTCCATTGGGGGACGTCACCGAGCGTCTGTAGCGGCGGGTGTCAGCCTTGGTCTGATAACGTCCTTTGAACGAAAGCTGAGACCCGCCCCTCCGGAGCTTGTATTAGGCCGCGATGGCATCTTGGAGTTCGGGCGAAGGGCGGGTGTCAGCTCTTAGCCAGATGACGCATTTAGACAGTTGCTGACACCCGCCGCTACAGGGGCGGCTGTCGCCACCGCAGCCGTCTGGTGAACGGGGCGAGGCGGATCTTAGAATTCGTGGGCTTCTCATGGATGGGCCGCTGGGGCGGGTGTCTTCTCTTCATGGCAGGCGATCTCAACCCGAGCACGGCCTTCTCCTCGCGAAGCTACCTAAGGCGCCGGACACCAGCCCCTACGACGACCAGGGCGGCAGCCATCGAGGAATTCGCTGGTTCGTCGTGGGCAAACCGCGGATTCCGGAGAGTACCCCCGGGAGGCTTCTCAGGGCGCATCGTCAAGCGCTTGGTGTCGCGCGAAAGGGCGTGCTTAGCACCCAGGATGGAATCTGCCGCTCGAACTGGATGCATGCTTCCAACAAGTCAGGGAGCCTTGAAACATCGATGGCTTGACGCTCGGGCCCAAGGCAAGCGGCGTAGCGGCCGGCCACCTGGAAAGCCCAGTCCCTAGATACACGCAGCAACCACTCGCGCATTGCCGGGTAGAGTACCTGGAGAGCGAAAGCTTCGTCCTGGGATTCGACCTGAAAGGCCTTGTCGAAAGCGATGTCGCTGGTCTTGACATCGTGCACGAGCCCCAAACGCTCGCCCAACCTCATGAATACGGTATCTGACCAGTGGTCGAGGGATAGACCTGGAAGATCGCTGTCAAACTCCACGAACGCGATGGTTCGCTGAACCACCTTCCGGCGCTTGCCGGACCCAACCACGTATTCGTGGTCGAAGCTGGCGATGTCCCTACCCAGGTAGCGGCCGCGGATGACCCAGAGAACCTTGCCTTTGTGCTTTGTCGTGTGCGCAAGCGGCAAGCCTGCGTATGCGGCATCGCCTTCCGCCACGAACGTGAGCCCTCGCTCGACGGCGAAGTCTCCTAGTGCCTGACGGCGTTTCCTGGTTTCTTGCTTCTGGGCCAGGTGGCCGAATCCCATGGCCGCGAAGACCGCGCCTATCGCCATTACTATGCCCACCGTTTCCCCAGGTACGAAGAAAAAGAGGACGGCGACGACGTAGAACACGTACGGGAGAATGCGCAGTACGCTCATGGTTTACTCCATAAGCTTCGACCGTACGCTGCTGTCTCGCACCTACCCCCGCCTAAGCGAGCGGCTAGCCTGAGGTTGGGAACACCATGCGGCACCCCTGGGTTAACACTGCGCTGCTTGTGCTGGTCGCGCACCAGCTCGTCAGCGGCTACTTTGCGCTGACCAACGGCAACCCTGATTTCCGCTGGCTGACCTGGCTCCACGACGCCGGCGGCTGGGCTATATCGTCGCCATTTTGGGTTGGAAGGCCGCGGTGGTGGTCAACTCCCTGCAGCGACGCAAGCAGGCGCCGCCGGACCGACCGATCTTCCTCGTTATGTCGGGATTGTTATGCGCCACGCTGCTCAGCGGGATCATCTGGACGGCGGCGGGGCGCACCTCTATCGCGGGCTACAGCCTGATCACGATCCATACCGTCCTGGCGGTCCTCCTCGCGACCCTAATGGTCAGTCACATCCTGAGCATGCGCTTCATCCTCCGCCTTCCAGAAGCGCGGGACCGGCGGGCCTTCCTGCGGCTGGGCGCGGGGGCTTTGGCGGGCGTGGCGCTCTGGAACGTCGGTGGGCTGGGCAAGCTGGTGATCGGGCTGCCGGGCGCCTCGCGCCGCTTCACGGGCTCGTATGAGACCGGATCGCTAACGGGGGACTTCCCGACGGTTAGCTGGCTGGCGGACGACCCAAGCCGCGTAAGCGAAGCAGGATGGCGTCTGACGGTCCGCGGCGCCGTCAAGAAGCCGCTGGAATTGACCTATCGCGAGCTGGCCGCGAGGCCGCGGGCCGAGGACCGTCAGATTGTCGACTGCACGGGTGGCTGGTATTCAGAGCAGGTCTGGAGTGGCATGAAGGTAGGCGACCTGCTGGCCGAGGCGGGGGTCGAGGGCTCCGCCGAGAGCGTGAGCTTCACCTCTGTGACCGGCTTCAGCCGGCGCTTCGCGGTCGATGAGGCCGGTCGCTTCGTCCTGGCCACGAGCGTCGCCGGAGAGCCGCTGTCGCACGGGCACGGGTTCCCCTTGCGCCTCGTCGCCGCGGGGCATCGGGGCTTCGATTGGGTCAAGTGGGTGGAGCGGATCGAGGTCGACAGCAGCAGTCAATTCCTGCAGCCGCCGATCCCGTTGCAATAAAGTAAAGAAATCCGATAATTAGTGCCCGGCGTTGATTGAAAACGAGTGGCCGATTAGTCTAGACTGTTCGTAGTAGCAGCGAAGGCGACCCCTATACCCGTTTGTTCAATCGGCTGGAGAGGCCCACATCTTCCAAGTTCCCTAGGTTTCCCTTGTTTGCTCGTGTGTTCCTGACCCGAGATTTCGGGCCGGGCTATTTCTGTCTGTAGGAGCTGCCAAACCCATGACGATGACTCAGGACCTGGTTTCGATCCGCCCCGGCACCCCCCAGGTTGCCCGCAATTACGGCCGCCTGCCCAACGTGCTCGAAATACCAAACCTGATCCAAGTCCAAATCCGGTCCTATGACTGGTTTGTACGCGAAGGGCTGCGTGAGCTCTTCGACGAGATCAACCCCATCCAGGATTTCACCGGCAGCCGCATGGAGATCAGCTTCCGCGACTACCGCTTCGAGGACCCCAAGCTCAGCGAGGCCGAATGCCGCGAGCGCGACTCCACCTACGCCGCCCCGCTCAAGGTCATCGTCGAGCTCCTTATCAAGGAGACCGGCGAGGTCAAGGAGCAGGAGATCTACCTGGGCGACTTCCCGTTGATGACTGAGGAAGGCACCTTCGTGATTAACGGTGCCGAGCGGGTCGTTGTCTCGCAGCTCGTGCGTTCGCCGGGCTCCTACTTCTCGACCGAGGAAGACCCGACGAGCGGCCGCAAGCTCTGCAACGCCAAGCTGATCCCCAACCGCGGGGCCTGGCTGGAGTTCGAGACCAGCAACAAGCGCGTTATCTCGGTCAAGGTAGACCGCAAGCGCAAGATCCCCGTCACCACGCTGATGCGCGCCATCGATGAGGGCGAGGGCCTCGAGGAGGCCGAGCTGGGTAGCCGCGAGCGCATGGTAACTCTATTCGAGGACGTCGACGACCCTGAGCACTCCTACATCCAGGCAACCCTCGACCGCGACACCGTGGAGAACAAGCAGCAGGCCGTCATGGAGTTCTACCGCCGGCTGCGCCCGGGCGACCCCCCCACGCTGGACAACGCACGCACGCTGCTGCACAGCCTGTTCTTCAACCCGCGCCGCTACGACCTCGGCCGCGTTGGCCGCTACAAGGTCAACAAACGCCTCGAGCTGGAGACGCCGCAGGCGACGCGCACCCTGACGCGAAACGACCTCGTTGGCCTCGTCAAGGAGATCATCCGCGTCAACCGTGTAGAGGCCGACTGGGGCACCCTGGGCCACACCGACGACATCGACCACCTGGGCAACCGCCGGGTGCGCGCCGTGGGTGAGCTGATCCAGAACCAGTTCCGGATCGGCCTGCTGCGCATGGAGCGGGTTATCCGCGAGCGCATGACGATCACGGATCCCGACCAGGCCACGCCGAGCGCCCTGATCAACATCCGCCCCGTAGTGGCCGCGATCAAGGAGTTCTTCGGCGGCTCGCAGCTCTCGCAGTTCATGGACCAGACCAACCCGCTGGCCGAGCTTACGCACAAGCGCCGCCTCTCGGCCCTTGGCCCCGGCGGTCTGTCCCGCGACCGAGCCGGCTTCGACGTGCGCGACGTGCACTACAGCCACTACGGCCGCGTCTGCCCGATTGAGACGCCTGAGGGCCCGAACATCGGCCTGATCGGCTCCCTGGCCACCTATGGCCAGATCAACGACTACGGCTTCATTGAGACGCCGTACCGCCGCGTCAAGCACGAGGTTGTGGCCAAGGCCAACGCGCTGGTCAACCGCATCCTCCGTCAGGACGTGGTCAACGGCAAGAAGACCATCGCCTCCGCCGGCGACCGCATCGATGAGACAACCGCCAAGGCGATCGAGAAACTCGATCCCAAAGCGCGCATCGCAGTGCGCTCCTTCATCTCGGATGACGTCGAGTACCTGTCGGCGGACACCGAGGACCGCTTCGTTATCGGCCAATCGAACTCCCCCCGCGACGAGTGGGCGAACCTGCTCGGTGACCGCATCGAGGCCCGCCACGGCGAGCGCTTCCTCTACGAGCCGCCCGACCGCGTCGACTACCTCGACGTCTCGCCCAAGCAGATCGTCAGCGTGGCCGCCTCGCTGATCCCCTTCCTTGAGCACGACGACGCCAACAGGGCCCTGATGGGCGCCAACATGCAGCGCCAGGCGGTGCCCCTGCTCAAGCCCGAAGTGCCGCTGGTCGGCACGGGCATGGAGGCGCGCGCCGCCCGTGACTCGGGCCAGGTGATCACCGCCCGCGAGGACGGCATCGTCCTCAGCGCGACGGCTCGGGACATTCGCGTCAAGTACGACACGAACCAGGAAGTCACCTACCCAATCCTCAAGTTCATGCGCTCTAACCAGGGCACCTGCATCAACCAGCGGCCCCTGGTGCAGAAGGGGCAGCGCTTCCAGCGCGGCGACGCGCTGGCCGACAGCTCGTCGACCGATGGTGGCGAGCTGGCCCTTGGCCAGAGCGTGCTCGTGGCCTTCATGAGCTGGGAGGGCTACAACTTCGAGGACGCGATCATCATCTCCCGCGCGATGGCTCGGGACGACAAGTTCACCTCGATCCACATCGAGAAGCACGAGGTCGAGGCCCGCGACACCAAGCTGGGCCCGGAGGAGATCACGCGCGACATCCCCAACGTCGGCGATGAGAGCCTCAAGGACCTCGACGAGAACGGAATCATCCGCGTCGGCGCCGAAGTCCAGGCCGGCGACATCCTGGTCGGCAAGATCACGCCCAAGGGCGAGACCGAGCTGACTGCGGAGGAGAAGCTGCTGCGCGCCATCTTCGGCGAGAAGGCGCGCGAGGTTAAGGACACCAGCCTGCGCGTGCCCCACGGCGAGCGCGGGAAGGTGATCGAAGTCCGGGTCTTCAACCGTGGTGACGACAACGACACGCTGTCGGCCGGGGTCAACAAGATGGTCCGTGTCTCGATTGCCCAGCGGCGCAAGATCTCCGAGGGCGACAAGATGGCCGGACGCCACGGCAACAAGGGCGTCATCGCCGCCATCCTGCCGATCGAGGACATGCCCTACCTGGAGGACGGTACTCCGGTTGACATCATCCTCAACCCGATCGGTGTGCCGAGCCGCATGAACGTCGGGCAGGTGCTGGAAACGCACCTCGGCTGGGCGGCAGCCACCCTCGGCTTCCGTGCCCTGACCCCCGTCTTCGACGGGGCGACGGACGCGGCGATCGAGGACGACCTGGCGCGGGCCTGGATGGCCCTGCAGGCCGACGCCCTGCACTACGCCGAGGACGGCCGCACCGGTGGCATGGGTGAGCGCATCGACGAAGCAGCCCTCAGGGCCTGGATCGGCGAGCGCGACTACAGCCCCGACGACGTCATGGACATCACCAACATCGGCGCCGCCCGCCGCGCCTGCCTCGAGCTCTGGCTCGAGGGCCTGGGCGAGGAGAAGGTGCGTGGTATGCCGGTCGACGTGCTGGAGGACAAGATCCAGGGCATCGCCCACGACCGCCGCATCGCTCCGCCGATCTTCGGCAAGCAGGTGTTGTATGACGGCCGCACCGGTGAGCCCTTCGACCAGCCGGTGACCATTGGCTACATCTACATGATGAAGCTGGTCCACCTGGTCGAGGACAAGATCCACGCCCGCTCGACGGGACCGTACTCGCTGATCACGCAGCAGCCGCTGGGTGGTAAGGCGCAGTTCGGTGGCCAGCGCTTCGGCGAGATGGAGGTCTGGGCGCTCGAGGCCTACGGGGCCGCGCACATCCTCCAGGAGCTCTTGACGGTCAAGTCCGACGACGTTGTCGGGCGCGTCAAGACCTATGAAGCCATCGTCAAGGGCGAGGACATCATGGAGCCCGGCGTGCCGGAGTCCTTCAAGGTGCTCGTCAAGGAGCTGCAGAGCCTCGGCCTGGCCGTTGAGGTGCTAAACGAGGACGAGGAGCGCGTCAGCTTCCCGGAGGACCCCGGCGACGGGGTCACGGACCTCGGCATCGACCTAACCGGTTTCGAGCGCAGCGATATCGCGCTCTAGATGAGAAGAGAAGAACAGCAGGTAATGAAGAGGAACCATGGAAGTTAACGATTTCAACGCAGTCCGCATCTCACTGGCCTCGCCCGAGCAGATCAAGTCCTGGTCTTACGGTGAGGTCACGAAGCCGGAAACGATCAACTACCGCACGCTCAAGCCCGAGAAGGACGGCCTCTTCTGCGAGAAGATCTTCGGCCCCACCAAGGACTTCGAGTGCTATTGCGGCAAGTACAAGCGCGTCCGCTACAAGGGCATCGTCTGCGACAAGTGCGGCGTCGAGGTCGCGCGCAGCAAGGTGCGCCGCGAGCGCATGGGACACATCGAGCTCGCCTCGCCGGTAGCCCACATCTGGTTCGTCAAGGGGACGCCCAGCCGGCTGGGCCTGCTGCTCGACATCTCGCCACGCAACCTGGAGCGCATCCTCTACTTCGCCGAGTACGCTGTGAGCCACGTCGACCAGGCTGCCAAGGAAAGGGCCCTGGCCAACATTCGTGAGGAGCTCGAGGGTGAGAAGATCCGCCGCTCTACGGAGATCGGCGAGCAGGTCGAAGCCATTGAGCGTGAGCGCGAGGCTGGCCTGGCTGAAGTCGAGGGCAAGGGCGAGGCCAACCTGAAGGCCGCCGACACCGAATACGACCGCCGCGTCGAGGCGATGAACAAGGCTGCCTCTGCCCTGGAAGCCGACTTCAAGAAGCAGCTTGGCAAGACCTCACGCAAGGACCACACGCTGGAGGGCAAGGTCATCGTCGCCAAGGGCGCGATGATCGATCCGGACGCTGCCGCCGGCCTCGAAGAGCCCAAGCAGCAGTTGATTGCGTCCTACGAGCTGGACCGCGAGCGCTCCCGCGAGGACGCCCGCATCCTGCTGGAGGCCGCGCGTGACGAGCGCAACGCCCACTTCGACGGGCTGCTGTTGCCGCTGGCCGAGAAGCGCAACGCCGTCGACGAGGACGTCGAGCGCGACTACGAGGAGATCATTGCTTCAGTCGAGGAGCTGCGAGACCCGATCGAGGCCGATAGCGTCGTCCTCCTGAAGGAGACCCGCTACCGCGACCTGCACGAGCGCTTCAGCGAGGTCTTCCACGCCGGCATGGGCGCGGAAGCCCTGGTACAGATCCTCGAGAAGGTAAACCTCGAAGGCCTGCGCGAGAAGCTGCTGGGCGAGATCCAGTCGTCGAGCGGCCAGAGGCGCAAGAAGGCCACCAAGCGCCTGCGCGTCGTCGAGGCCTTGCGTAAGTCCGGCAATAAGCCCCAGTGGATGATCTTCTCGGTCCTCCCGGTGCTGCCGCCAGACCTGCGGCCGATGGTCCAGCTCGACGGTGGCCGCTTCGCCACGAGCGACCTCAACGACCTCTACCGCCGCGTGATCAACCGCAACAACCGCCTGAAGAGGCTGCTGGAGCTGGGCGCCCCGGAGATCATCATCCGCAACGAGAAGCGCATGCTGCAGGAGGCTGTTGACTCCTTGATCGACAACGGCCGCCGCGGGCGGGCCGTCTCGGGCCAGGGCAACCACAAGCTGAAGAGCCTTTCCGACATGCTGAAGGGCAAGCAGGGGCGTTTCCGCCAGAACCTGCTGGGCAAGCGCGTCGACTACTCCGGCCGCTCGGTCATTGTCGTCGGCCCCGAGCTCGAGCTGCACCAGTGCGGTCTGCCGAAGCGCATGGCGCTGGAGTTGTTCAAGCCCTTCGTCATGCACGCCCTGGTCGCCCAGGGGCACGCCCACAACATCAAGAGCGCCAAGCGTTATGTGGAGCGCGCGCGCCCGGAGGTATGGGACATCCTCGATGAGGTCATCAAGCGACGCCCGGTCCTTCTGAACCGCGCGCCGACGCTGCACCGCCTCGGCATCCAGGCCTTCGAGCCCGTGCTGATCGATGGCAGCGCGATCCAGGTCCACCCGCTCGTCTGCTCGGCCTTCAACGCCGACTTCGACGGCGACCAGATGGCCGTCCACGTCCCGCTGTCGAGCAAGGCAGTGGCCGAGGCACGGCTGGTCATGCTTTCGACCAAGAACCAGCTTCTGCCCAGCAGCGGGGAGCCCACCGTGGCCCCGACGCTGGACATCGTCCTGGGCTGCTACTACCTGACGCTGATGCGGCCGGGCAGCAAAGGCGAGTGGACCGACAAGATGCCGCCGCGCGGCTTCTACGGCTCGTTCACCGAGGCGAAGCTGGCATACGCCACGGGCCACCTCGGCCTGCAGGCGAAGATCAAGGTCCGCGACGCGCGGACCGACCACCAGATGGTCGAGACGACCGTCGGCCGCGTGATCTTCGACGAGATCGTGCCGGCAGAGCTGTCCTTCGACCGCGCCAACAAGGTCATGGACAAGAAGGCCCTGAAAAACATCGTCGAGGAGTGCTACCGTGTAGTCGGGCAGGACGGCACGGCCAAGTTCGTCAACGACCTCAAGAACACCGGCTTCCGCTTCGCCACGCAGTCCGGCGTGAGCATCGCGGTGAACGACATCGAAGTGCCCGCGGCGAAGGTTGGCATCATCGACGAGGCGACCCGCAAAGTGGCCGAGATCGAGGACAACTTCGAGATGGGGTTGATCACCGAGGACGAGCGTTACGAGGAAACCGTGCGCGTCTGGACCAACGCCACCGACGATGTCGAGGACTCGATGAAGGAGAACCTGGACGAGTACGGCTCGGTCAATATGATGTCCAGCTCGGGGGCCAAGGGTAACATTGCCCAGATCCGCCAGATGGCCGGCATGCGCGGCCTGATGTCGGACCCGACGGGAAAGATAATCGAGCTGCCGATCAAGAGCTCTTTCCGCGAGGGCCTCAGCGTCCTCGAGTACTTCATCTCAACCCACGGCGCCCGCAAGGGCCTGGCCGACACGGCGCTGCGCACGGCGGACTCGGGTTACCTGACCCGCCGTCTGATCGACGTGGCTCAGGACGTGATCGTCCTCGAAGAGGACTGTGGCACCGAGGCGGGCAGCTGGATTAGCCGCCCCTACGACCCGGGCCTGATCGAGACGCTGGCGGAGCGCATCGCCGGCCGCGACGCCCCCGCGCCGGTGGCTCACCCGCAAACGGGCGAGATCATCGTGGAGCGCCACGGCGACATCACGACAGATAAGGCCCTCGAGATCGAGGAGGCCGGGATCGAGCGCGTCTACGCGCGCTCACCCCTGACCTGTGAGACCGAGCGCGGCATTTGCCGCTATTGCTATGGCCGAGACCTCTCCAGCGGGGAGCTTGTCAAGCACATGGGTGCGGTCGGCATCATCGCCGCCGAGTCCATCGGCGAGCCTGGCACGCAGTTGACGATGCGCACGTTCCACACCGGTGGTGTGGCCAGCGTGAAGGACATCACCAGCGGTCTGCCCAGGGTCGAGGAGCTGTTCGAAGCCCGCGTGCCCAAGGGGCAGGCGATCATCACCGAGATCGCCGGCCGCGTCGAAATCGTCCGCGAGGGCGACGTGAGGCGCGTCAAGGTCATCTCGTCAGAGGTGCTCGAGGACGAGCTGGAGATCCCCAAGGGGGCCGATGTCCTGGTCAAGAAGGGCGACATGGTCGAGGACGGTTCAGTCATCGCCCGCGTCACCATCGCCGGCGCCAAGCCCAAGTCACGGTCGAAGAAGGCCAGGGAAGAGGCGGCAGCGCTGACGACGGTACAGGAGATTACCGCCCGCATCGGCGGCCGCGTCGAGATCCGCAAAGGCAACAAGATCTCGATCTTCCACGAGGAGCGCGACGAGCGGGAGTACCCGCTGCGCGCCGCCGACCGCCTGCTCGTCGACCAGGACGACATGGTCGGTCCCGGCCAGGCGTTGACCGACGGCGCTGTGAACCCGCAGGACATCCTGCGCGTGCGCGGCCCCGAGGCGGCCCAGCGCTACCTCGTCGAGGAAGTGCAGAAGGTCTATCGCAACCAGGGTGTGACCATCAACGACAAGCACATCGAGGTGATCGTTCGCCAGATGCTGCGCCGCGTGATGGTCGACGCCGCTGGCGACGCGCCCTATCTGCCCGGCGAGCTGGTCGATGTCTTCGCTTACAAGCACATGAACGAGGGCGTTCTCGCCCAGGGTGGCGAGCCGGCAACGGCGCGCCCCGTGCTGCTTGGGGTGACCAAGGCCTCGCTGCACACCGACAGCTTCCTCGCCGCGGCCTCCTTCCAGGAGACGACGCGAGTCCTGACAGAGGCATCGATCGCCGGCCGCACGGACGCCCTCAAGGGGCTGAAGGAAAACGTGATTATCGGCAAGCTAATTCCGGCGCGCGCCCTGGACAACTTCGACGAGGAGACCCAGATGCGCGTCGCCGGCGTCAAGCCGAAGCCGATCCTGATCGGCGGCGAATCAGGTTCGTCGTTGCTGGGCGAGGACGGGGAGTGGTCGATTGACAGCGATGACGACGAGTTCGACATCCTCGCCGATGTCCCCGGCGACGTGGATGAAGGCTTCGAGAAGGACCTTGAGGACTTCGCCACGATGCCCGAGGACGAGGAGGAGGCCACGTGGCTACCCAGCGCCTACGTTGCCGAGCCGGACGATGACGACGACGAGCTGGAGGCCCGGCCGGAGCCGGAGATCGAAGCCTCACAGCTGCTCGACGTCGAAGAGGTAATCCCGGAGGACGAGCTCTAGCCCGAGGTCCTGGACTGTTGCCTGTTTTAGAAGAGGGTGGCCCGGTGGGTCGCTCTCTTCTCTAATGCCTCGCCTGGCCGCGGCTAAGGCGTTGGATCGAATCGATCCTTCTGACTCGTCCTACGGACCGTACAGCTCTAGCAGGATGCGCGCCGCGAGCTCAACCGCCGTCGCACACTCCAGGTTCCCGGTGATATCCATGAATATCCCGGGGGTTGACGGCGTCGGCGTTCGCTCGATAACCAGAAGCCGACACTCGGGAAATAACTCCTGGCGGGCTTGTTCGACCAGTGCGGGCCGTCCGCCAATGGTCGTAACCGTCAGCCGGTCCAGCGGGGCGTTCCTCGAGGCCTGTGGCTTCGGGCCTTGATAGTAGCCCCGATCGATGTCAGTCGACTCGTCATCGTCGATGAGTTGCGTGCCGCCGACCACGTAAACGGTTCCATCGCACATCGCTCCCTCGCGTGAACCAAGCAGAGGTCGTCGGAGGTACAGCTCTGAAGACTCCATTTCGGTGGCGGTCGGACGAGTCGGATAGCTGTCGCAGGCGAAGTTAAGGAAGGGGTCCGATGGACCGACTATGTGGAACTCGCCAAGTAGTCCGGTGAAGCGCGGTTTCAGGGCATCCGCCTCGACAGCGGCTATCGCTTTCGCAATCCTGGGGCGCGGGGATGTCCGGACCGCGATCGACGTGTCCTCGGGCCTGGCGTCCTCACTCTGAGGAGGCGTGGTGTCCATCGCCGTGGATTCGCTCGCGAGGCCGGCAGGCCCATTGGCATCTGGCTGTGTCGCACGAATGGCGACTAAGCCCAGAGCGACGATGGCCAAAACCGGTGCCAGCAGGGCCAAGGTTTGAAGCTTCACATGCGAACTCATAAAGGGATAGTTCCGACGCGGCGGAAAGTAACGAAGTGTTGGTCCACCTGACGCAGTTCATTGGCACGGGCTATGTTCTCTCACCAATCTGGGGCGGGTTGCAGATCGCATTCGCGAAGATCTACCTGCAATCGTCTGCAACCCGCCCCTAAGTTTCGGTGGGCCCGCGCGCGATCCTCGCCGTGACCCCCTCAGCCACAGGTGGGCTGCGGGTCGGCCGTCAGGCCGATGGTGCCCTCCGTGTACTTCCAGCGGTGCACCCAGAAGCGCACGTAGTTCCAGACGTCCGGGATGCGGTAGAGCTCCAGCCCGTTAGGCGAGTTCGGGCGGTCGGGCCAGCATGATTGGTAGACCCCTACGCCGCCCTCAACCTCCTGGTGCACCTGCCGGCCGGTGAAGACCGGGCAGCCGGCGGCCTGGTCGTCGACCGTAACGCCGAGGAACTCGGTGTCTCGCTGCGGGAACCTGCCCACGGAGATCTGAAAGGCATCGGGGCTGGTGCTGGTCGGGGCGACGTTGAGCAGGCGGTAGGTGGCAACCAGTCTCGCCGTCGCCTCTTGGACGATGTTGAGGGCTAGCCTCGTACAGCCGTTGAGGTCGCGCCCCTGGTAGCGGGGAAACACCGCCAGTGAGACGTGGCGTTCGTTGTGTCGGCAGTTGAAGCAGGTGCCCACCGTGCGCAGGACCACTTCGTGCTCGCCCTGGCTACCGTCAGAGCACTGGCCGCGGCGGATGTCGAAGGCGTTGTTCCAGGTGCCATGGCGCCCGTTTGTGACACAGGCATTCAACAGTCCGTTGGAGCCACCTTTGGCCACGAAGGACTCCCAGTGGAGCACCACCCGCTCGGGGCCGCTCGCCTCACCCGTGGTGGCGAGCTGTAGGGCAAAGACGGCAACCGCCATCGCAGAGCAGGCAGCTAGCTGGAGCAGCGCCCGCCTCAAGATGACCCTCCAAGCAGGGCTTCAGCCAGCGCGACTGCGTCGTCGCAGCTCAACGAGCCTGATATCTCCCAGATGATTCCGGGCGCCGCGGCGGCCGAGGCCCGCTCGATGACGAAGAGCCGGCACTCCCCGAACAGCTGCTGCGGCGGCAGCTCCAGGACGGCCCGCTTACCAGCAATCGTTAACGTCTTCAGTCGATCTCTGGGAGCTTCGATGGGGATCCGTGGCACTTCGCCCTGGTAGTAGTTGCGAAGGACCGTCGCCGATGCCCCAGAGGGCGCACGCCCTTCGCCGGAAACGCCGTAGACAGATGTTCCGCAACGGACGCTCTCGACATTTCTCAGGCGGTCGCCGGGGTCGAGCTCGGAGCCGATTGGCCGGTTGCGTTCGCTGGAGCGAGAAGCGCCGCAGGAGTAGTTGTTGAGCGGCTCGGAACCGACGATGGAGAATCCTCCCAGGTCTCCCGTGAAGCGCGGCTGTGAGCGGTCGGCGGCGAGGTCGCGCCTGGCCTGCTCAACCGCCGGGTGAGTCTCGGTGGTGGCTTTGTCTCTGAGCTCGGCCGGCGCAGGGTCGCGCCGCCAGGATGGGCCTCCCGGCGTGTTGGGCTCCGCCCGCTCGCCGCCTCCGGCGCCCACCAGAGTGAACGCGCTGAGGCCGACGATGATGCCAACGGCGGCTGGAATCAGCCAGGCGAGGTGACCAGGTTCTTTCATAGAAGCACCTCTCTTTTGGCGGGGGGGTGGCTATGATAGGCCCCCCGCAAGCGCCAGTGTCAAGCAGAGGGCTACCCGTATATCGGTCCCAGGGGCGGATTGGTAACGGGGCCGTTGAGGGGCGTGGGATAATCAACGTACTGGCCCCGGGAGGTTCTATGGCGACCAACGTTGACTACGGCGCGCTGAATCTGGAGAAGACCAACGCACTTGAAAGCGCAATCGCCCAATTCAATAGCGCGGCAGACCACCTGGGCATCGACCAGGGCATCCGCGACTACCTGACGAAATGCAAGCGTGAGCTGACGGTGCACTTCCCGGTGCGCAAGGACGACGGCACGACCGACGTCTACACGGGCTACCGCATTCACCACAACGAGGCCCGCGGCCCGGTCAAGGGAGGGTTGCGCTTCCATCCCGACGTCGACCTGGACGAGGTGCGCGCGCTCGCCATGTGGATGACCTGGAAGTGCGCGGTGGTCAACCTGCCCTACGGCGGCGCCAAGGGTGGCGTGGCCGTGGACCCCAAGACCCTCAGCCTGCGCGAGCTGGAGACGCTGACGCGCCGCTTTGCCACCGAGATCAGCTCGCTGATCGGGCCGGCCAAGGACGTGCCGGCCCCGGACATGGGCACCAACCCCCAGATCATGGCCTGGATCATGGACACCTACTCGATGCACCACGGCTACACCGTGTCCGGCGTCGTCACCGGCAAGCCTGTCAGCGTCGGCGGCTCGATGGGCCGGGAGGAGGCCACCGGGAAGGGCCTGTTCTACGTCATCCAGGACACGATGAAGGCGCGCAACACTCCTCTTGAGGGCCGCACAGTCGCGGTCCAGGGCTTTGGCAACGTGGGCAGCGTCGTCGCCCGCTACCTGGCTGGGGCCGGGGCAAAGGTGATCGGCCTGACGGACGTCTCGGGCGGCATCTACAACGCCAACGGGCTGGATATCGAGGCTCTGTGGTCGTACAAGAAAGACCGCCGGCCCTTGACCGACGCCAACCAGGGCGACGAGATAGGCAACAGCGACCTCCTGGAGTTACCCGTGGACATCCTGGTGCCGGCCGCCATCGAGGGGCAGCTGCGCGGCGACAACGCTGACCGGGTGCAGGCGAAGATCATCGTCGAGGGCGCTAACGGCCCCACGACGCCGGCCGCCGACGCCATCTTCAACGAGCGCGGCATCCTCGTCGTGCCCGACATCATTGCCAACGCTGGCGGCGTCATCGTCTCCTACTTCGAGTGGGTCCAGGACTTGCAGTCCTTCTTCTGGGAGCACAACGAGGTCGACACCAAGCTCCACCGCCTGATCACTACGGCCTACGAGGCCGTGGTCGCCAGGTCGCTGCAGGACAAGATCACCCTGCGCGAAGCGGCGATGGCGGTGGCGGTGGCCAAGGTGGTCGAGGCCATCAACATCCGCGGCATCTACCCCTAGCTCCGGATCTTCGCGGCGGCGCCCTTCTTGCGTGGCTTGTCGAGCCGGCGGCCAAGGTAGCGGTCGACCTCGGCGCCGATGAAGACAGCCAGGGCGGTCATGTAGAACCAGATCATCAGCAAAATGACTACGCCGATTCCACCGAAGATCGACTGCGGGCCGCCAAGCGTGCGCAGATAGATGGTGTAGGCGGCGGTCGCGACCAACCAGAGGACGGCGAAGACCAGTCCGCCGACGCTGACAAGGTCGCCGCCCCCGCGGCGTGACTCGGGGGCGTAGCGATAGAAGACCCCGATGCTGGCCGCGACCACGGCGAGCGCGCCCAACCAGGCAACGCCACTGACCAGGGTCCGGCCGAGAACGCCTATGTCATCCGCTAGATAGTACTGCCGTGCACCACCAGTTGTGTAGCGAGCAACACGGCGAAGAAGAGGGCGAGGAAGGCAAACGCCAGCACACGCCGCCCAACCGCTTTGGTCGGGTCCTTCACGCCCTGGATGCGATTGATGCCCTTGATCAGCGTTCGCACCGCGTTGCTCCCGGACCAGATCGCGAACAAGGCGCCGAAGATCAGCAGCTCGGGCCGGCGATCATCGATCAGGTCGTTCAGCAGGTCCTCAAGCGTCGAGCTGGCATCGTCAGGCGCCGTCCCCTCGACTTGGCCGACGATGGCATCAACCGCCCCGTCGGTGTCGATGATTCCGGATAGATAGCCCAGCGAAGCCGCGACGAAGAGCAAAAAGGGAAAGAAGGCCAGCAGCGAATGGTAGGCCGCCTCGGCGGAGAGCGCGGCGACGTCGTCTTCCAGCGATTGCTTCGTTACGCCCCGGATTAGTGCACGCAGCTCGCCGGCGAAGCGGCCGCCGGCATCGCGTAGCTGGAGTGGGCGTGGCATGTCCACGGCTTCAGGTTAGTTGGGCGATCTTGCAGTCCCCTCGCTTCCGGCTCCCAAAGCTGGCATCCTTGTCAGCCGGGCGCCGAGGCGCCTAGGTTCAAGGTATGTCCCCATCCACCGGAGCGATCCTGCTGGCGGCCGGCCGCGGCGAGCGCGCCGGCGGTGAAAAGCAGTTCGCGCTACTGGGCGGAATCCCGCTTTTCCTGCACAGCGCGCGCGTCATGGCTGATTGGCAGTTCGCCGCGCTGGCGCTGGTCGTGCCCGCGGGGCGGGAACTCGAGGTCGCCGAGATGCTCGGCGCACGGCTGGCTGCCCGCTACAAGCTGGTCGCCGGCGGCGAACGTCGACAGGACTCCGTCAAGGCGGGGCTTGAAGCACTTGGAGATGTGGACTGGGTCGTGGTGCACGACGCCGCCCGGCCCTTTGTCGACGGCGAGATGGTTGAGCGAGTGCTCAAAGGCGCCTGCCCGAGCGGAGCTGCGACGGTGGGAACGCCCCTCGGCGACACGCTCAAACGTGCAGACGGCGAGGGCTACATCGTGGAAACAGTCGACCGCAAGAATCTGTGGTCCGTCCAGACCCCCCAGGCCTTCCGCCGGGACCTCCTACTCGGCGCCCACGACGAGTCCACCGGCGACGCCACGGATGATGCGGCATTGGTCGAGCGGCTTGGCCTCCGCGTGGCGCTCGTCGAGGGGCCAGCCTCCAACATCAAGGTGACCACGCGCGAGGATTTGGAGCTGGCCGAGGCCATCCTGGGCATGAGACGAGCAGACGATGCGTGAGTACGCGGTGAAAATCGTCGACGCCTTTGCCACCGAGCCGCTGGCGGGCAACCCGGCCGCTGTCATCAGCGAGGCGCGGGGCCTCGACAAAGCCACGATGCAGCGAATCGCCCGCCAGCTGAACCTCTCGGAGACCACCTTCGTCTTTCCGGCGAGCGAGCCCGGCGCCGACTACCACATCCGCTTCTTTACGCCGGGGCAGGAGCTCGCGCTGGCTGGCCATCCGACAATCGCCACGCTGCACACCCTGCTGGAGGAGGGCCGCTTCGCTGACCGCGGCGACGAGTTCACCGTCCACCAGCAGACGGGGGTCGGCGTCCTGCCGGTCGAGGTGCGACGCAATGGCGACCACCCCGTGCTCCTGATGACTCAGGCCGAGGCGACGCTGGAGGACGCCGAAACATCGCCGGAGGAGCTGGCCGCCGCGCTGGGCATTGAACCGTCGTCGCTGCTGGATACGCCGATCCAGCGCGTCAACGTGGGCATTCCCTGGTTGATCGCGGGGATTCGCGACCTGGCGACGATCTCCACGATGCAGTTCGACCTTGGCGCTCTGGCGCGTATCGAGGTCCGCGAGGGCATGGGCATCACGATGTTCACGCCCGCGGCCGCGGCGCCGGAATGCTCGGTGCGGGCGCGCTCCTTCGCCCCGGCCGACGGCATCCCCGAAGACCCCGTTTGCGGCAGCGGCAACGGCTGCGTTGGCATCTACATCGCCGCGCACAAGCTGCTCGACGGCAAACGGGAGTACGTCTCGGAGCAGGGCATCGAGATCGGCCGCAACGGACGCGTCACCGTGCGCGTGCTCGAGCGTGGAGGGCGCTTCACGCCGCAGGTGGGCGGACAGGCCGTCACCGTTATCGAGGGCGTCCTGCGCCTCCCAGAGGCCGCTTAGATGCGGATCGGGCACGGCTACGACATCCACCGCCTGGCCCAGGGCGACGGCCAGTTGGTGCTGGGTGGTATCGCGACCGCGGAGGGCTTCCGACTCCAGGGTCATAGCGACGCTGACGTCTTGCTTCATGCCGTCTGCGACGCCTTGCTCGGAGCGGCCGGGCTGGGCGACCTCGGAGCGCTGTTTCCGGCTGATCAGGAGCGCTGGAAGGGAGCCGCCAGCGCCGATCTCCTGGCCCTGGTCCTGGCGCAGGTCCACGCGGCGGGGCTGCGCCCGGCCAACGTCGATACGACGCTCATTGCGTGGCGCCCCCGGCTGTCGGGTTACCAAGCGGCGATGCGAGATTCGCTGGCAAAGCTGCTCAGCCTTGACTCGCATCGGGTAAATGTGAAACTTAAGACGAACGAGGGCTTCGACGCCACAGGTCGGGGCCAGGCAATCGCCGCCTACGCTGTCGTCCTCGTCCGTGAAGAATCCGATGAGTAACTCATTACAGGGCTCTAGCAGTCTGGACACCAGGTCCTTTCCCGGCGGGGTGGACTGCGTCTGTCTCGAGGGGCGCCGCCCATTGGCGGGCCCCGCGCTGACCAGACGAAACACGCCTGATGGGAAGGACAATGGGCCTTTTAGCAGACCTCAAAGCTGACATCGCCGCCGCCCGGCGGCGGGACCCCGCAGCCCGCGGCACGATCGAGATAGCGCTGACCTATCCGGGCTTCCACGCGATCCAATTTCACCGCCTGGCGCACGCCCTCTATCTGCGCGACATCCCTTTGCTGCCGCGGGTGATCTCGCATCTCGGCCGCGCCGTAACGGGGATTGAGATCCACCCGGGCGCCAGGCTCGGGCCCCGGCTCTTCATCGACCACGGGATGGGCGTCGTCATCGGCGAAACCGCCATCATCGGCGCTGACTGCCACCTCTACCAGGGGGTCACGCTGGGCGGCACAAGCACCCAGCGCGCGAAGCGCCACCCGACGATCGGCAACGGTGTGACCATCGGCGCGGGCGCGAACGTCATCGGCGCCGTGACCGTGGGCGACAACGCGCGCATCGGCGCCGGCTCCGTCGTGGTCTCGAACGTGCCGCCGAACGCGACCGTGGTGGGTGTTCCCGGCCACGTCGTCGCCTTTCTCGACCCCGGCGACGACACCACGGTGCGCCTGCCCGACCCCGAGTGGGACCGCCTGCACATCCTGGAGCAGCGCGTCAGGGACCTGGAAGAGCAGCTCTTCGGCCACTCACACCCACCCCTCGACGACCTGGACGGCCAGGGCCCATCGGACGAGCCACTCCCGAGCCTGCGTGAGGAACAGTCATGAGGCTGTACAGCACGCTGAGCCGGACCTACGAGGAAGTGCCGCAGGGGAGCGAGATCAAGATCTACGTCTGCGGCGTCACGCCCTACTCGCGCAGCCACCTGGGTCACGCGATGTCGGCCATTGTCTTCGACGTCCTGCGACGCTACCTAGAGTTCCGCGGCGAGAAGGTGCGGCACGTCTCGAACTACACCGATATCGACGACCGCCTGATCGACCGCGCCCCCCAGGAAGGGACGACGGTCAAGGAGCTGGCGGAGCGGCACATCGCCCAGCTCGAAGCCGAGTTCCGCGGCCTGAACATCCTGCGCCCTCACGTGACACCCCGCGCCACCGAGGAGATCGACGGGATGATTGAAATCATCCGCTCCCTAGTCGAGAAGGGCGTGGCGTATGAGTCGCAGGGCGACGTCTACTACCGCGTGCGCTCCTGGGCCGACTACGGCAAGCTGTCGGGCAAGAAGGTCGACGAGCTTCGCGCGGGGGCGAGGGTGGAAGTTGGCGAGCTCAAGGATGACCCGGTTGATTTCGCCCTCTGGAAGGCCGCCAAGCCCGGAGAGCCCTCGTGGGATTCGCCGTGGGGCAAGGGCCGGCCGGGCTGGCACATAGAGTGCTCGGCGATGGCTCAGCGCTACCTCGGCGAGACGCTCGACATCCACGGTGGCGGCGAGGACCTGATCTTCCCCCACCACGAGAACGAGATCGCCCAGAGCGAGGCCTACAGCGGTAAACCCTTCTCCCGCATCTGGATGCACCACGGCTGGATGCAGTTGTCCGGCGAAAAGATGAGCAAGTCCTTGGGGAACATCATCAGCATCGAGGAAGGGCTTCAGCGCTACGGGCCGGACGCCATTCGCCTCTTCATCGTCAACTCGCACTATCGCAAGCCCCTGGCCTACTCCGAGGAGGGCCTCGAGGGCGCGAAGAGCGCCGCGGAGCGGCTGCGGACCGCCGCCCGCCGCCAGGGTGGTGCTGACGAGGAAGGGCCCGACCCGGCGCCCTACCGCGAGCGCTTCATCGAGGCGATGGAAGACGACCTGAATACGGCGGGGGCGCTGGGGGTCCTCTTCGACCTATCTCGTGAGATAAATCGCTCACTGGACGAGGGTCACGGTGTGGGCCAGGCACAGCAGTCGCTGATCGAGCTGGCGGGCATCCTGGGGCTGAAGCTCCAGGACGAGCGCCGCGATGGCGACCTCGGTCCGTTTATCGACTTGCTGATCGAGTTGCGCGGAGAGCTACGCGGGGCCAGGCAGTACGAGCTGGCAGACTTGCTCCGCGACCGCCTTGCCGGCCTTGGCGTAACCATCGAGGACACGCCCGCGGGCACGGAGTGGCGCCTGGGCTAGTCCGCTGCCGGCTCAGCGGCAGAGACTGTGCCGCGCCGGCTGCCGTAGTTGTTGAGCAGAGGCCGGCGCCAGCGTCGTGAAACGGCCAGCTCCATGACCAACGCTATGCCGGCGAGGATCAGCACGAGGCCTGCCAGGGCGTTCCAGCCGAGGTCCTCGTCGAGGGCCAGCCAGCCCAGGAAGACACCGACGGCAGGCAGGATAAAGGTGACCATCGTTGTCCTGACCGCGCCGACTTCGCCGATCAGCCAGTAGTAAGCCCAGTAGGCCAGGCCCGTGCCGGCGAAGCCCAGGGCCAGCCAGGCGCCCCACTCCTTGACGCTCAAGTGGGCGGCTTCCGTTGGCGGCTCGAATAGGAGCACGAGGGGAGTCATGATGACCAAAGCGAAGGAGAACTGACAGGCGGCGAGGCTGATCGGGTGATCGCCGCGAAGGTGCCGCCGGGCAACGATTGCCGCGAGGCCGTAACTTAGCGAAGCGATCAGCATTAGAGCGTCGCCGAAGAGGGCATCGCGATCGAAATTCAGCAAGTCGCCTCCAGAGAGGACGGCGACTCCCGCGAAGCCGACGCAAAGGCCAAGGATCTTGGCCGGCGAGAGGTACTCGTCGCTGAGGAACCAGATGGACAGGATCGCGACGAACAGGGGCACAGTGGAGTTGAGGACGGCCGCGGTGCCGCTATCGATGTATTCCTCACTCCAGGAAATCAGAAAGAAGGGTGTCGCGGTGCCCAGCGTGCCCATGAAGAAAAGCCATCCGTAGGTGGCCCGGCGCCGGGGAAGGGGAAGCCCTCTGACCCGCACGATCGAGACCAAAACGAGGACGCCGAAGAGGATGCGGCCGCCCACTACCAGGATGGGGTCGATGTCGTCGACCAGGACCTTGATAAAGAGGTAAGACGAGCCCCACGTCAGGCCAAGTGCGAGCAGGACGGCAAACTGCGAGAGCTTCACGCCGAGCCCTGGCCGCCCTGCGGCTCATCGTCAATCATGGGCGTCGGGTCGGCGTGGCTGCGCAAGGAACCTCCGACATTAGGACGTAGGGATTTGCGGTTCGTGAAAGCGGAAGTTCGTGCGAAGCGCTGAACGCCGCGGGCCATCTCAAGGATAGGAAAGCGGGCCCGCGCCTGTGGGCGCGAGATGGCACCCCGGGAGGGACTCGAACCCCCAACCCTCAGATCCGAAGTCTGATGCTCTGTCCATTGAGCTACCGGGGCGTGCGAAGCAATTCTAGGGCTTCTGGCTTCCCTGAATCCCGTCATGACGTCCGATGCACAACATTGGACTCAAGCCTCGTCCAGTATGCTTGGCCGCAGCGCGGCTGCATCGATGCTGGCGCAGCGCGTCAGGGCGACGGCAGCAGCTCCGGTAGCAGGACCAGATAGGGCTATGTGCCTCCTCCAATCCCTGAAAAGGTTCCCGGCACCCTTCGCTATCGGGCTCGATCTCGAAGCCCCACGGGGCGCCGTCATGGGTTCGTCGCAGCCTGCGTACTGCTCCCACAATAAGAGCGGCGCGGCCGAAATCCTCAAAGGCTTGTCGGCGGAGGCAGTCCCCATCGTCCGGAAGTCGTTCCTTGCCGAACACGGAAAGTGGCCCCGAACCCTTGAAGAGAGAGCTGGTCAGCTTGCCGTTCATGAATTGGTTGGGGTGAACTAGCCGGAGTACGGTCTCGGTGTCCTGGTAGGGCTCAGCCAGCCGGGACACCTCCAGCGAATCGCATGTTGAGAAGACTGATTAGGTCTCCTGGTTCGGACAGTGGTATCTCGTCGATCCCGTTCACGTCTGCGGCCACCGCCACCGCGGGATAAGTCTCGTCGGTAAAAACCTCTATCGTGGTGTCGCCCTGTTCCCATAGCAAAAGAATGGTTCCATCTCCACAGGGCGCGGCGAAGGGGCTCCTTACCCAGAGCACTCACGGTCGCCTGCGCGATCTCTGCGGCTCGTCGAGCGGCCTCGGGAGATATCTTGACGCCGCCCTGGCCGTCCCAATTGGTTTCGTAGGTGACAAAACTTTCCAAGCGGTCCCTCAGGTCTTGACTCAGAGAGGGCGCATCGACAGAAACGCCCTTCGCGCGGCCTCTATGGGCGGAGCCTTTGACTTGAGATTTCATCATCCCTCCAGTTGCGACCTGCGGCTGTCCATTTGACACCGGGGCGCGCATCACGATCTTATCCGGTTGACGGCCCCGACATCCCGCAAATAGAGTCGGACTGGAAGCGATGGAACCCGACAAACCGCTGCCTGATTCACATTAGGCGTCTAACGTCCTCAAGCTGGCGCTGAGCCTTTCCGCTTCCGGAAGGGCTCTCTTTTTGGACGGCAGGCGCCCGCAGGACGTTCAGATGGAGCGAGGTACTCTCACTCGGCCGGAGGAGATCCGCGAACTCATCGAAGACGGCCGCCTCGTGCCGGCGCGCCGCGCTATCCTCGCTTACCACCCGGCCGACGCCGCCGAGGCCCTGCTCGAGCTCGACGATGAGCAGCGCCTGCGCATTATCCCCCTCATCCCCGCCGACTTCATGGCCGACGTCCTCGAGCACTTCGACGAGGACGACTTCCAGCAGTTCCTGCCCCTCATCGCCCTGCCGGCCCTGACGCGCATCCTCGACCGCATGGAGACCGACGTCGCCGCCGACGTAATCCAGCAGCTGGCGCCGGCCGACCGCATCATGGCCCTCAACGCCATGGAGCGCGCAGCCGAGGTGCGCCCCCTCCTGCAGCACGAGGAGGACAGCGCCGGCGGTATCATGACGCGCGGCTTTGTCACGCTGCGCGAGGGCATGACGGCCGACGAGGCGATCGAGTACCTGCGCCTCGTCAAGCCCGACGCCCAGGAGACTTACTACCTCTATGTTGTCGACCGCGACAACCACCTCAAGGGCGTGGTCAGCCTGCGCGACCTGATCGTGGCCCCGGCTCTCGTCAAGATCGACGAGATCATGAGCCAGGAGACGTTCAGCGTATCAACCGACCTCGACCAGGAGGAGGTCGCCCGGCTGGTCGCGCGCTATGACCTGCGCAGCCTGCCGGTTGTCGACGCCGAGGGCCGCATTGTCGGTGTGGTCACCCAGGACGACATCATCGACGTGGTCGAAGAGGAGGCTACCGAGGACATGTACCTGATGCACGGTGTGACCGGCGTCGGCGAAGGCCCCTGGAGCCCTATCCAGACCTCGGTGCGGCGGCGGCTGCCCTGGCTGATTGTGAACATCGGCACCGCCTTGTCGGCAGCCATTGTCGTCAGCCTCTTCCAGGGCACCATTGAGAAAGCGGCAGTCCTGGCCGTCTTCATGCCTGTCGTCGCCGGCCAGGGCGGCAACGCCGGCATTCAGACACTGACGATAATCGTGCGCAGCCTCGCCCTGGGCGAGATGGAGCTGCGTGACTCCTGGCCGGTCCTCCTGAAGCAGCTGGGGATCGGCATCCTCAATGGGCTTGCCGTGGGGATCGTCGTGGGGTTCATTGCCTTCGCCTGGCAGGGCAACCTCACGCTGGGCTTGGTCGTCACCGCGGCCATGGTCGCGAACGTCGGCATCATCGCCTCGCTCGGCGGCGTCCTGGTGCCGATGACCCTGCGCTTCCTCGGCTTTGACCCTGCCCTGGCCGCCGGCATCTTCGTGACGATGCTGACCGACCTGATGGGCTTCCTGACCTTCCTGGGGCTCGCGGCCCTGCTGATCGGGCGAATCGAATAGGGTCTTACTCTGCGAACTCCGCGTTGACCTGGATCTGTATTTGGGTCAGCTCGCGGTCGTCCGCGAAGACGGTGATCTGCAGGGCGCCGCTGGCCTCTGGCGTCTCCTCGTCCTCCAGCGTGATCTGGACGGCGTCGCCCTGGTCGTCGACCGAAACGGTGTAGCCGGCGTCCTCCAGCTCTCCCTCATAGAACTCGATGATCGCCTCGAAGTCCTGTTCGTCGGTGACCATGACCACGCTGTATTGGCGGAAACCTGGGAGTCCGGTGGCCGCCTCGCCGGCGAAGCCCGACTGGATGACGGTCGACCCCGGATAGAGGGGGACGCGGTCCTCCGGGTAGCCCTCGGGCAGGTCCACGCCCTCGCCGATATCGAGGGGCTCCGGATCCTCCTCCACGGGCTCCGCGGACTCCGGAGCGAAGATGCTGATGATCAGCGTGCTCTCGTCGGTGGCGTCGTCAAACTGGTCTATGACCACCTGGCCGCTGCTGCCATCCTCCCTTTGAAACTCCACAATGTTGTCCTGTCCACGCTGGAGGCTGGAAACCTCGGGACCGAGCTCTTCCTCGTAAAACGAGACGAGCTCGTCAGGCCCGTCGGCGGTAGAGAAGGTAACGATGATCGGGTTGCCAACAGCCTGCAACGAGATGCCGGTAATCGGGTCCACGCCGGCCGGCAGCGGAAAGTCCTCGGGGAAGGCCGAAGGAAGGCGCCCGATCACGACCCTCAGGTCCTGATCTTGGGCGACGCCGAAGAAGGGGCGCAGGATAGCCTCGAGCCCGCGCTCCTCGTCGCTGCTGTCGTCTTCCTCGTCGCTCGCGGCCGGCCGGTTTCCATCCTCATCCGCGCCGAAGGCGCCGCAGCCGGACAGGATCACAGCGATGACGGGCAATGTGAGCAGAAATGGGCGAGCTAGATGCATGCGATCTCCCAAACAAGAACGATGGAGGCCAATGTGGCCCCCATCCATTTGGAGTTGACTGAATTTGGAGCTTTGGGGTGGACGGAGGGATTCGAACCCTCGTTCTCCAGGGCCACAACCTGGCGCCTTAACCGCTCGGCTACGCCCACCGCGCTCCTCTATCGTAGCCGCCTACCCCGTCAGCGATAAAGAGCAAAACCTTTCGCCTCCCCTCGCCTTGACAAGGAGAGGGTTAAGGAGAGGTCGCCGGGCAGGTTCTCAAGACCTTTACGACTCTGAAACGACATGGGCTCTCTTTTAACAGGTAGCGTGGCGACCGGAGACTATCGTGCCTATTGCCAGCGAAAGGAGCCCGGCTATGAAGGGGTTTTTCCGGAGTCTAGGCGGCCTTCTCTCCCCTGCTTCGTCGATCCAGTACGTTTCCGAAGCATATGAGGTGGGTGACGCCGTAGAGGTCGTGGCCCCGGCCGAGTGGGCCGGCTCGCCGCGGCTCCTCGGGCCGCGCTCGCTGGCTTTGGACGCCAACCATGAAGTTTCTCTGCCGGCCGCCGTTGCGGCTGGCCCGCTGACCTCGCAGAGGTTCGGCCGTCTTTCGCTGTTGCGCCTGCCGTGCCTCGAAGCCCAACCCGCCCTTACACCGGCTCGACCGAGGAGCGCTGCCGCGCACTTTGGTAGCCGCGGCGCCTACGGGGCCGTCTGATGCTCGGCCACCTGGTCTACATGGCGCTCAAGATCGCCTGGATCTTCATCCTGGCGCTGGTCGGTGCCCGCTTCCTGCTGCTGCTCGTCGGCGCCGAAGCGTCCAGCGATCTGGTCGACTTCGTATACAACAAGAGCGACTTCTGGGTAAAACCCTTCTTTGGAGTGCTGGATGGGACAAAGGTTGGTGACGATGGTCAGATCGAGTGGGCCAGCATCATCGCCTTCGTCCTTTACTACGCCGTGGGATACTTCGTGCTCGGCCTGATCCGCGGAGAGGGCCGGTTCAGCAGGAGTCACGGCTTGATTTAAAGGCCTCCGGTCCGTGGTGGCCCGTGTGTGTGCGGCGAACCCCGGGGTGGCCCCGGGGT
>JBBDXC010000019.1:12527-260184 GCA_040902555.1 Dehalococcoidia bacterium | reverse complement strand
GGCGCGCGCCCCCCCCCCGCGTCACGGCGTAGCGCGCATGGTGGCCCCCCGCATCCACGCCCCTCTCCCTGAGGGAGAGGCAGGGTGAGGGTGATAGTGTTCTGGACGAGAGCAACATATCTTAGCGAGACAACTGACCGCCGACTGCTGCTCCCAGTCCCGAATGCGCGAGCCTTACCCGCCAGGAGCACCCTCACCCTCACCCTAGCCCTCTCCCTCAAGGGAGAAGGGAGAGCGGATCGCACACCTGTAGACCGCAGCACGGCAGGGTCGCGTCCCATGCTTCGCCAAGGAGCCCGTTGTGCTCAGCCCCTAGAATTGGTCGAGGCTTAAATGGACTTCGGGTACGTGGACGAGATAGACGCCGAGGCGATCGGTGAACCGGGTAACAGGGTCTTTCGCGTCCGCGCCCGCGGAGGCGCGCAAACGGCGTCGCTGTGGCTCGAAAAGCAGCAGCTGCAGGCGCTTTCCCTGGCCATCCGCCAGATCCTCGAACAGGCACAGCACTCCGCACAGCCCGGCCCCGACACGATTCGGCCCATCCCCATGCCCGACTTTCCGCTCAACCCCTCAGTGGACTTCAGGGTCGGCCGGCTCGCGCTCGGCTGGGATGACTCCCGGCAGCGACTGATCATCCAGGCCTACGAGGTGGGCGCCGCTGACGATGACCCGCCGACCTTCAGCTGCCTGACCTCGGCCGAGCACGCGATGGCCTTCTGCGACCAGGCTGAGGCCACCGTCTCGGCCGGGCGGCCCATCTGCTTCCTCTGCCACGAATCGATGGAGCCCGAGGGCCACGCCTGCGTCCGCTCCAACGGCCACAAGCGAGAGACCATCCCCCCGCTGGCCGACGATGACGACGAGACGGCCGCGGACGAAGATGACTAAGCCGGATTCGGAGGCGCCGTAAAACTTGGTTCTCTCCCCCAGCCAGCAGACGTGCCCGGGAGAGGCTTCCGGCTCGGGTTGGCCATCCGGGAGCCCGACCCTATAATCAGTCGAGTTGCCTCTTCTGCGGGAGGGGAGAACGCGTCCCTGGCAAAACGCATTGATGAAGATCGCACTAGTCCTCTCCACAGCCATCGCGGTGGTCGCAAGCGCGGTCGGGCTGTCGCTATCGGGCGATTCGGGTTCCGGCTCCGCTGAGGGGCTGAGCCTTTCCTACGCGCAGGGCGAAAACCTCGCCGCTGCCCCCCAGGACGAAGCAACCCTGACCGAGTCCCTGCTCCAGGTGCGTGCCAACCCCCAGGGTGGTGAAACCGACGCCGACCTCGGCCCCGCCGACACTGCGCGCGACGACAGCGCGACCGCGGACGAGGAACGAGAGATGCCGACGCCCGACCCGACCGAGGACGATGACGCGGACGACGATGCCGGCAACGCCCGTGGCAGCGCGCGCACCGCCGAGCCGACCGCCAGCCCCACGGCGGAACCCACCGAATCCCCCACACCCGAACCAACAGCCTCGCCCACGCCGGAACCCACCCAGGAGCCGCCCCCCGCGCCCTCAGGTAACGGTCTGCTCGACGCCGTAAACGCCGTCCGCGCTTCGGTGGGCAAGCCTGCGTTTATCAGCGACGGTGTCCTCGCAGCGGCTGCGCAGAGCTATTGCCTGGTGGTTGGTGAATTCCTGGATCAGACGGGTGAGCTGAGCCACTCTATCGGTGGCAGCATTGGCGACCGCCTGCGCGCCGCCGGCTTCTCCGGCTCGGCCTGGGGCGAGACGCTGGCCTACACGGGTAACGCGGCCAGCAGCGACCTCTTCGACGAGATCGCGCAGATGTGGTGGAACAGCTCGGGACACCACGCCCTGCTCTATGAGCCCGCCACCGGCTATGGCGGGGCGGCCTTCACCCACGCGGGCGCTGCCTCTTGCAACAGCCCGAGCGGAAGAGGCATCTACGTAGTCGAGGTCGGCGCCTACTAGGCGTCACAACCACCTCTCAACAGCTCGGTCTGAGCGTCTGGCGGATGCTCGCCTCCGTACAATACATAAGTGCCTTTCCGTATTCGCGATCGCGTCTTGACGCTATTCAGCCCCTTCCTTGTTGCGTCGCTGGCTGTTGCCTCGTTGACGATCGCGCTGGCCGTCATCTATCAAGGCCGCGACGACGCTGGTGTGGATGACATCTTCGCCGTGTCGACCGCGGCGACCCCTGAGAGCGCCACCACTGGGCTGGCTCTTGCGGAGTCAACGCTTCAGCGGACCCCGCTTGACACCGGCGAGGGCTATCCGGACAGCCAGGAGATCGCCACACCGACACCTGAGCCGACCCCGTTAACAGCCGGCGAGGCGCTGCTGGCCAGGCTTTCCGCACTGCGGCTGGAGGAGGCTAGGGAAGCCCTCCTCGCCGATGAGCGCCTTTCCGGCGCAGCCGGGGCCTATTGCCCGGCACTTGGGCGTTACTTCACCGAGAACTACGCGCCCTCGCTTGCCAACTGGGCCGACGCTCTGGTCCACGACGCCGCGGGCGACGGCATCTCGGCGCGGATGTCGGCAGCCGGCTTCGAGGGCTGGTCGAAGGAGCTCCTGGCCTGGACTCCTAACGCCGTGGCGCCTGAGGTAGTGGCCGAGGGACTCTGGGCTTCTTCGCGCCACAAGCGCGCCATCCTCGACGAGCGTGCGCTGGTCGCCGGCGCCGCCACCTGCAACATCGAAGGCCACGCGTTCTACGTGGTCATCGTCGGATCCGAAGAAGCGACGGCCACCGCCAACCCTTCACGCCCGCTACCAACCCCTGACCGCCCGGCCCTGCCTGTCCCCCATTTTGGCCCCGCGTCTACGTTTTCGCGGTATTGTCATGATCCGGAGGCCCTTCCAGGACCGTATTATGGCTGCGCCCGCCGGGGCGACTCTATACACAACCCTCGGAAGGGACCGGACCGGAAAGTTCGATGGACGCCGCGGCGCCCGCGGATTTTCCAACTTCATGTACGTAATTTCCGGCTCGGGACTGCCGTTACTTCAGATAGGCACAAGTTCGTGCCGCTGAGACAAGGAGTCCGTAAAACGAGTCGCCAGAGTCGTCGGACACGCCTCCCCGCTGCCCCGTCCCCGACTGTACCAAGCTCCACGCGGCTTGCCGTCACGATAGTCTTCGATCTCGACGGCAACGTGCGCAGAATCGCCCCTGAATGCCAGGAGATACTCGGCTATCCCGCGGCATGGATGACGGGACGAAACATCCTTACCCTGGTCCACCCGGGCGATGCCGCCCGGGAGAGCCCGCGATTCTTTCTGCGGCCGGACCCGCCGTCATCGATCCAGCGCCGCCAGATCCGCTTGCGTCATGGGGACGGCACCTGGCACGACTTCGATTGCGCCGCGGTCGAGCTGAACCTGGAAGGCGAGCCTCCCGGCGTTTTGGCCAGCGCCATGGACCTGGCGACCCTCGAGACTGCGGCCAAGGCGCCACACTTCCACGCTCATCTGCTGGACACCGTCAGCGAAGCAGTTGTAGCCACGGATCCGGCCGGCGTCGTGACCTACTGGAACCAGGGCGCAGAGAAGCTCTATGGCTGGCGCGCCAGGGACGTGGTCGGCCGCAGCATCGCCTCGCCCATCGCCGATGTGGTAGGGAGCGACCGCGCCGCCGGCGTCATTGGCGAGCTCCAGGAGGGCCAGTCGTGGTTCGGTACCGCCACCATCGTCCGCCGCGACGGGACTCCGTTCACTGCGCGAATCGCCAGCTCGCCTCTGTTCGACCCGGATGGCGCCTTCGCCGGAGCGGTGGCCGTTTCCTCGGACATCAGCGAGCTGCGCCGCGCCGAGGAAGAGCTGCGCCTGAGCGAGCAACGCTACCGCGAGCTGTTCGACTTCGCCCAGGACCTTGTGTTTACCCTCGACCTCGATGGCAATCTGACGTCGGTCAACCAGGCGGTAGCCAAGGTGCTTGGCTACGAGCCGAAGGATCTAATTGGCGTCCATGTCGGCGGGGCGATCTCGCGAGAGGACATCGAGCGTGCCACTGAGCTTACGACTGAGAAGGCTGTCGAGGGCCACGCCGTCACGTACGAAGTCGAGGTTCGCGCCAGTGACGGACGGCTGGTCCCCCTGGAAGTAAGCAGCCGTGTTGTCTTCCACAATCATGCTCCGGTGGCTGTTATGGGGATCGGCCGGGACATCAGCGAGCGAAAACGAGCTGAACAGGAGCGACTGGCCAGGGAAAGCCGTTTCCGGGCGCTTGTGCAGAACTCGAGCGACATCGTATCCGTCATCCGTCTCGACGGTAGGGTGGAATACGTGAGTCCCGCCGCTACCAACATCCTTGGCTATAAACCTGAGGAGCTGATCGAAGAACCCCTCCTATCGCGCGTGCATCCCCAAGACCTGCGCGCAGTCAAGCAGGCGCTCGAGGCCGTAAGCAAAAGCGACGGGGCTTCCCATCGGGTCGAGTTTCGTTACTGCCACGCAGACGGCTCGTGGCGGTACCTCGGCGGCGTGATCAGCAACCTCCGCCATGAACCCAGCGTTGGCGGCATTGTCATGAACGCCCATGACATCACCGAACAGAAGGCCTTTGAAGAGGAACTCAGGCTAAGGGCCTTCTACGAGCCCTTGACCGGCCTTCCCAATCGCGCCCTATTTACCGACCGTCTCGAACAGGCCCTGTCGTCGGCGCGGCGAACGCACGACCGCGTCGGCGTGCTGTTCCTGGACCTCGACCGCTTCAAGCTGCTCAACGACACGCATGGCCACGGCGTGGGCGACCAACTGCTCACGGCGGTCGCTGAACGCCTGAAGGCGGCGCTGCGTCCCGATGACACGGTGGCACGCTTCTGAGGCGACGAGTTTGTTGTGCTCCTGACTGGCCTTTCCGACGCGGCAGCGGCCGCCCTGGCCGCCATGCGGGTCCTCGGCGAGTTCCGCGAGCCCTTCAGCATTAGCAAGTTAGAGATCTTCATGACCGCCAGCATTGGCATCTCAATCAGCGCTGCGGGGTCGACCCCGGATGAGCTGCTAAGGGACGCGGATACAGCACTCTACAGGGCAAAGATCGAGGGCAAGGCGCGCTACGTCATGTTCGACGAGGGCATGAAAACGCAGGTCTCGAACAAGCTACGCCTCGAAAGTGACCTTCGGCGGAGCCTGGATGCGGGGGAACTTACGCTGCACTACCAGCCTGAGGTCGACATCAAAACGGGTCGCATTCTCGGGTTCGAGGCGCTGGCGCGCTGGCCGCAGGCGGACGGCAGCTTCATCGAGCCCGCGGAGTTCATTCCAATAGCTGAAGAGACGGGGCTGATCGTGCCCCTCGGCGCATGGGTGCTGGAAACGGCCTGCCGGCAGATGGCTGCCTGGCGCACCAGCGATCGGCGGCTTCGCCACCTCGTGATGGGCGTCAATGTGTCGCCCCGTCAATTGCAGGACTCTGACCAGCTGGTTGAGCAGATCCGCCGTAATCTGCGCCGCAGCCGGCTACGGCCATCCGCTCTGAGGATCGAACTGACCGAAAGCACAATCCTCGGTGACGACCCGCAGATGGCAGAGCGGCTGCACCGCCTCAAAGAGCTGGGTGTCGGCGTGGCCATCGATGATTTCGGTACCGGCTACTCCTCGCTCACCTACCTGACCCGGCTGGCCCCCGACTGTATCAAGATCGACCGCTCGTTCGTCAGCGACATCGATACGCACGAGGACAAGGCCGCGATCGTCGGCGCCCTGCTGTCGCTGGGGCAGCGCCTGGGCATCGACGTTACCGCCGAGGGCGTCGAGACGAAGGCAGAGGCGCGCCTGCTGGAGTCGCTGGGCTGCACCCGCGCGCAGGGTTACCTATTCTACCGGCCACTCGAAGCGGAGGCCGCCGAGGCCTGCCTCCTCGCCGGCCTCTCTCGATAGCAAGCTGCCGGCTCCAGACAATGGCCCGGATCGTCGGCGCATGGCTCGATTACTGGCATGCCTGTCCGTGACTGCGCGCGAGTGGACACTGTGGTGTTTCGTTGTGAATGTGTAGCGGCGGGTGTCAGCCCCTCAGTTGATTACATCGTTCGAGCAAGGGCTGACACCCGCCCTCCGGACTATGTATTAGGACCTCAGCGGCATCTTGTTTCCCGGCGAAGGGCGGGTGTCAGCCCCTAAAGACAGTTGACGTGCTTAGGCAACTGCTGACACCCGCCGCTACAGAGGTGGCTTGCCCTCAGATCGCTTGGCTGTTCGAGGCGCGATGCGGTTCTAGAATTCGCGAGATCTTTAATGCAAGCTGCGCGGCCCTCAACTGGCCGGCAGGCCCAGCTGCCGCTGGATCGAGGCCTGGTCGTAGTAAACCCGCTCGTTGACGATGCGGTCACCCTCGAAAAAGAAAAGCGCGACCATCGGTGATCGAAACTCGCGCCCGCTGGCCTTGTGGGTGCCGAGACGGTCGAACTCCACGATCACCGCCTCGTCGGAGTGATGCAGCGCGCGCAGCTCATTGCGCTGGTCAGGGAAAACTGCCCGGCTGGCGGCGTAGTAACGGGAGACCTCGTCGTGACCGTCGTATACCTGCCCCGTCGCCATCAGCTCGTAGCGGGGATGGGCGAAGGTGGCCAGGGTGACGTCGAAGTCCTGTGTGTTCTCTGACTCCATGTGTTCGCGGACCACGGCTTCGCGTCGTTCCCGTAGTGACTCTTCGGCCATATTGAAACTCCCGAGCCGGGTTCCTCTGCATCACTTTACTCGGCGCCGGCGGGGGCGGGCAGGAACGGGGCCTCCCGCAACCACGGCGCCAACCTGCGAAGGCGAACGAGAAATGCGACACGCGTCGGGCGCGTCTTGCTCCCCCTCTCCCCGCCGGGAGATCGAAGATTCGCCTGGGTGAAGGGGGCTGGGGGAGAGGTTCCGTCAGTTTTGCTGGACCTCGCAGCTCGCGGCGAAACTATCTACCCCCGGCCCGCCGTCGCAGAGATCATTGACGCCCGGGCCGCCGTTGAGCGAGTCAGCCCCGTCGTTGCCGAAGAGCTGGTCATCTGATCCAGGGCCACCCTGCAGGGTGTCGCCGCTGCCGCCGCCCTCCAGAATATTCGCTTGTCCATTGCCGATGATGTTGTCGACGAACGCCGTGCCGCGGACGTTCTCGATCTCGGAGAGGGTGTCGCCCTGGTTATTGTTCCCGGTCGCCAGGCTGATGATCAGGGCAGACGAGCCCGTGTAATCCAGGGTGTCCAAACCCAGGCCGCCGATGAAGGTATCGGCCCCGCCTGCACCATTCAGCGTGTCGGCGCCGTCGGCGCCGTCGAGCACGTTGGCGTTACCATCCCCCGTCAGCGTGTCGCCGAAAGAGGAGCCCAGGACGTTCTCGATGCCCGCAAAGGTGTCCCCCTGATTGTTGCTGCCATCGCCCAGGTTAAGGGTGACGGCAGTCGAGCCTGTGTAGTCCACGGTATCCAGTCCGATGTCCCCCACGAAGCTGTCGATGCCGCCCGCACCGTCGAGCGTGTCGGCGCCCACAGCCCCGTCGAGGATGTTGGGGCCGCTGTTGCCCGTCAGTGTGTCGCCCTGGGAGGAACCGCGAACGTTCTCGATGGCGAAGAGGGTGTCCCCCTGGTTGTTAGCGCCGGTGCTGAGGTTGAGGGTGACGGCGGTTGACCCGGCGTAGTCCACGGTGTCGGAGCCGATGTCACCCCTGAAGGTATCGGCGCCACCGCCGCCTTTGAGCGTGTCGTCGCCCTCAAAGCCATCGAGGACGTTGCTGTCAGCGGTGCCGGTGAGGGTGTCGTTCCCAGAAGAGCCGGTGAGGTTCTCGCTGCCGCCGTTCGTGTCGAGGATTGTGTCGTCCTGGTTGTTGCTTCCGTCCGACAGGTCAACGATTACAGGGGTCGACCCTGAGTACGAGATGGTGTCGGTCCCCTTCTCGCCCGAAAGGGTATCGGCGGCGTCGCCGCCGATGAGCGTGTCGTTCTCGGTGCCTCCGAAGAGCTCGTCCTTGCCCTCGGCGCCAACCAGCATGTCATTCAGCTCGCCCCCCTCCAGGAGGTCGTTGCCAACACGGCCGAGCAGGATATCGCTGCCGCCCAGCCCCCTGAGGACGTTGTCTTCATCGTCCCCGACGAGAATGTCGGCGACGCTGGAGCCGTCCACGTTTTCAATTGCGTCGACGCTGTCGTTGCCATCACTCGCTGTTGTCGTACCCAGTGTCAGGTTGACGTTTACGCCTACGCTGGCATAGATGAGGGTGTCGCGCTCTGTACCCCCGTCGATCTCGTCGACTCCGGTCAGCGGCTCGATGGTGTCCGCGCCCGGGCCACCCGTCAGGGTGTCGTTGCCTTCCAGGCCCCTGATCGTATCTGCGCCGCCGCCTCCCTCAAGGACATTGGGGCCCGAATCGCCAACCAGCGTATCGGTCTGGGCTGAGCCGGTCGCGTTCTCGATGTTGAGCACGGCGTCGTTCCCGCTGGCGAGCGTCGCAAGATCATTAGCCAGGGCCAGCTCCACGGCCTCCTCCCCGAAGATCGCGGTATCGCTCCCTTCGCCGCCGTCGAGCTGGTCGGCGTTGAGGCCACCGGAGAGGTTGTCGTTGTCATCGTCGCCAAAGATCTCATCTTCACCCTCGCGGCCAGCGACGATATCTTCACCGTCGCCACCTCTGAGGATGTTGGTGCCGGGGTCGCCGATGATGATGTCGCCGCTGTTGCCGCCGGTAATGTTCTCGATCTCCAGCAGGTCTTCTGTGGTGGAGGGGAAGGTGGCGCGGTCGAGCTGGAGGTCGATGATTAGCGCCGCCGTCTCGCCGAGGTAGGAAACGGTATCGATGTCCTGATCGCCATCGAAGTCATCGGCGCCGCTGCCGCCATTCATCACGTCGTCGTCAGGTCCACCGCTGATGTCGTCGTTACCAGAGCCCCCGTTGAGGGTGTCGTCGCCAAACGAGCCTTTGATGTCGTCGCTGCCGCCGTTACCGTCGATGCGGTTTGCGCCGACGCTGCCGGTCAGGGTATCCCCCTGCTCCGAACCCTCCAGGTTCTCGATACTGATCAGGGAGTCTTCATCGGCGCCCTGGATGGCGAAGCGCTGACCCGGGAGCAGGTTGGCGTTGACCGCGCCCTCGGGGAACTCGGCGGTGTCGCTGCCGGCGTCACCGAAGATGTCGTTGTCGCCGGTGTCGCCGCGAAGGATGTCGTCGCCGTCGCCGCCGCAGATCGTATCGTTGCCGGCGCCTCCGCGGATGCGGTCGATCCCGGCCAGCCCGTGGATGACGTCGCTGCCGCTCGTCCCGATCATGGTCTGGCTGCCCGACGTTCCGACATGAGTCACTCGCTCACCGTTGCAGAGAGGGACGATGGCCAGTGTGTGGCTCTGGCCGGCGGCGATCACCGTCGCCCCGCCGGTGCCGAGTGGGCCGATTACGGAGGTCGGGGAGGGCCTGTCGGTCGATGGCGTCCCGTCGCCAACCTGACCATCCGCGTCGTCCCCCCAGGCGCGCACTCGCCCGTTCAGGTCGATGGCGTATGAGGTCTCCGAACCGGCGTCGATCGCCCGCACCCCACTCATGCCCGGGACAGTGATGGGGGTTGTGGCAAGCTCGTTTTTGGGCAGCCCGTCGCCCAGCTCTCCCGAAAACTCCGCGCCCCAGGCGCGCACCGTGCCATCGGTGCGCAGGGCCAGCGCGTGCTGAGCGCCGGCGGCAATGGCTTTGACGCTGGTCAGGCTCGACACGGCGATGGGCGTCGGCTTCTGATTGTCGGTTTCACCGTTGCCAAGCTCGCTCTGGTGGTTGGACCCCCAGCCCATAACGGTCCCGTTGCTGAGCAGGGCCAGAGAGAAACCCCGGCCAGCGGCGATCGCGACGACATTGGTGAGGCCGCTGACCGGTACAGGCGTCGAACGGTTCGACAGACTCTCGCTGTCGCCAAGCTGGCCCCGGTTGTCGCGACCCCATGCCACCACTGTCCCGTCGTTCAGCAGAGCAAGGGAGTGCTCGGCCCCGGCGGCGATGGCCGTCACGCCGGCCAAAGCGGACACCACGGTGGGCAACTCCGTCCCGCCAGAATCGCCGTCGCCGATCTGGCCCCTACCGTCGGAGCCCCAGGCCATAACCGTACCGTTGTCGAGCAGGGCCAGCGAATGCATGCCGCCCGCCGCGATCGCGACGGCGTTGCTCACGCCGGGGACCTGGACGGGCGCGAGTTCATTCTCGCTGGCGCCGCCGTTGCCAAGCTGATTGTCCGTATCGTTGCCCCAGGCCCACACCGTGCCGTTCGAGAGCACGGCCAGGGAGTGGCCGGTGTCCTGGAAGCTGGCGCCAATGGTCCGCGGTCCCCCGGCGTCCACGCCGATCACTGTCTGGGTCATGCCTTCCCCCGCCCCCACCGTTACGGGGGCAAAGCAGGGGGTGCAGGCCGAGCTGCCGAGCTGGCCGTTGGCGTCGGACCCCCAGGCCATGGCCAGGCCCGGGACCGGTGAGACGCCGGACGCCACGCTGTGCCCTTCTTCCACTGCAGTCGTGGCCACGGGCGGCGCTTCCGCGGCGGCAGCAACTGGGCGATGCTGCGCCATTGAGGCGATGCCGGCATAGCCTATGGCGACCGCCAGCAGGAGGAGGGTGAGGAGGCTGGCTGGTCTGATCAATCGCACCTTGCAGTGCCTACTGTTCTAACAGCCTCAGCCGCCGGACGCTAGTTTGCCCGCGCTTGCGCGGAACTGCCTAGGGTGTGCCCTGTTTGACCTCGCAGCTTGGGGCGAAGGTGTCGGTCCCGGCGCCGCCATTGCACACGTCGTTTGTGCCCGGACCGCCGGTCAGATTGTCGGCCCCACCCTGCCCAAGCAGCGTGTCGTCGGCCCCCAGGCCCGATAGCACATCGGCGCCGCCGCCGCCCTCCAGGCGATTGGCCTCGGCGTCACCGGTGATTTTGTCGACGCCCGCGGTGCCTCGCACGTTCTCGACCTCGGAAAATGTGTCGTCCTGGTTGTTGCTGCCCGTGTTCAGGTTCAGGACCAGGGCGGATGAACCGAGGTAGTCCAGGGTGTCCAGGCCGGCGCCGCCGATGAAATTATCCGCCCCGCCGCCACCCTTCAGCCGGTCGTTGCCCTCGGCGCCGTCGAGTATGTTGGCGTTGGCGTCGCCGGTCAGGATGTCCCCGGACGGCGAGCCGCGAAGGTTCTCGAAGCCGGCCAGGGTATCGCCCTGGCTGTTGGCACCGGTCCCCAGGTTCACGTTCACGGCCGCCGCTGAGCTGGCATAGCTAAGCGTGTCGGCGTTATCGCCGCCGTTCAGGTTGTCGATGGCGTCGCCCCCGTCCAGGGTGTCATCGCCGGTTTCGCCCTGGAGAGTGTCAGCGCCGCCCAGCCCGGCGATGGTGTCGTTTCCCGCGCCGCCCTTGAGCACGTTGGCATTGCTGTCGCCGGTCAGGTTGTCGGCTTCCGGAGATCCCGTAGCGTTTTCAAAATTCCTGAGCGTGGCGCCCTGGTCGTTGCTGCCATCGGTCAGACCCAGGGTGACGGGGCCGGGGGCATTCGCAAAACTAACGGTGTCCAGGCCGGCCCCACCGTCGAGGATGTCCGCCCCGCCGGCCCCATCAAGCACGTCATCGCCCTCACCGCCGTCCAGGGTATTGGCCCTGGCATCGCCCGTGATGTTATCTGCCAGCCTCGATCCCTTGATGTTCTCAAAGGCGACCGCTGGCTTGTCGCCTTCGTCGCTTGTTCCACCACGTAGCTCGACAGTGACTTCTCTCCTCGAGCTCTCATAGCTCAGCGTGTCGATATCGTCGCCGCCGTCCAGCTCATCTCTGCCTGCACCACCGTCAATGGTGTCACCGTCAGCCTCGCCCTTGAGGATGTCATCGCCGCTGCCCCCCTTAATCGTGTCCCCGCCATTGCCACCCTCGATGACGTTGGGGCCCAAGCTGCCGGTGAGGGTGTCGCCGGCGGCAGAGCCGCGGGCGTTTTCGAAGTTGAAGAGCTTGTCGCCCTGGTCGTTGCTCTGGTCCGCCAGGCTCAGGGTCAGGGGTATCAGCAGGCCTTCGTAGCTGATCATGTCAACGCCGGGCCCGCCGTCGAGCGTGTCGCCGCCGGCCCTGCCGTTGATCGTGTCGTTGCCGTCGGCGCCATCGATTTCGTTGTCGGCATCGCTGCCCACCAGCGTGTCGTCGTTGGGGCTGCCGAGGATGTTCTCCAGCCTCAGGAGTGTCGCCTGGAAGTTGTTGGAGCCGGTGGCCAGGTTGACCTGGGCGTCGAAGGGCACGGTCAGAGACAGATCCAGGGTGTCCGTGTCCTCACCGCCGTCCAACACGTCGGGGTTGCTCGTTGGGCGGAGTATGTCGTTGCCGCCGGCGCCATCCAGCGAGTTGATCTCTACTCCACCTTTGAGGGTGTCGTTGAGGGGCGAACCAACGACATCCTGGATGAAGACGGCGCTTTCGACACCCCCGGGAGTTTGCGCGGTGTTTAGATTGAGGTCGACGACTACCGGCCCGTCGTCCGGATACAACGCCTTGTTCCTGCCCGAGCCGCCGTCCAGGTTGTCGAGGCCGGGGCCGCCATCGAGGTCGTCATCGCCCAAACCACCCAGCAGTGTGTCGTTGGCAGCTCCGCCTTTGATCGTGTCGTCACCGCCGCCGCCTTCGAGCCTGTTGACCTGGTCGTCGCCGGTGATCACGTGGTCGCCCGTGCCCCCAGCTACCACGTTCTCGATGGCAATCAGGTCTTCGGTGGTGCTATCGAATGTCGCCCGGTCGATGCTGAGGTCAAGGTTCAGGGTGAACGAAGCGCTATAGATCACGGTGTCACTGCCGCTCCCGTTCCCGCCGTTGAAGTCGTCAGCGCCCGCGCCCCCGACCAGGGTGTCGCTACCGTGGGCGCCGCCATGGAGGGTGTCATTTCCGCCAAGGCCCTCGATCACATTGGACTGAGCGTTCCCTGTGATGGTGTCGTTGCCTTCGGACCCGCGGACGTTGATGAAGCTGGATAGCTCATCGCTGTCGCTACCCTGCGTAGCATCGCCGGTCTGCAAATTTACGACGACCGGAGACTCGGGGAACTTGACGGTGTCGTTGCCGAGACCCCCGAACAGCTTGTTGTCGCCGGTCCCGCCATCGATGACGTCGTCACCATCACCGCCACAGATGGTGTCGTTGCCCCCGAGGCCGTTGATGTCCTCGCCCTCGTTGGTGCCTGCCAGCACGTCGTTGCCGCTCGTCCCTTCCAGCGCGTTGCCGAAGAGGCTGTCGTCGCTGATTTTGGTCGCCGGGACGCCGTCGCAGAGCGCGCGGACCGCCACGGCGTGGCCCTCTCCTGCGGCGATGCCTGTGACCCCGCCAACACCAGCCGAACCCGACACCGTGATCGGTATCGGGGCGAAGGACGGGGGATTATCGAGGCCTTCACCAAGCTGCCCGCTGTTGTCGCTGCCCCAGGCCCGCAGGGCCCCCCCTTTGTCCAGGGCGAACGAGGTGTCGCCCCCCGCGGCGATGTCGCTGATGAACATAGAGTCTGCGAGCTGGACCGCGGTGGGGACATTCCGCGAGGAAAGCGTTGTGTCGTTGCCCAGTTGGCCAAGGCCGTCGCTGCCCCAGGCCCAAACGTCGCCGCCGCCGCGTGCCAGGGAGTGGCTTTTGCCGGCTGCCACCTCGGTCAGGAAGTTGCCGATGATGCCAGTTGTCACAAAGACGAAGGAGTGCTGGTCGGCGGTCGTCGTTGTACCGTTGCCGAGCTGACCGGACGTGTCATCGCCCCAGGCAGCCACCTTGTTGCCTTCCAATGCGAGCGAGTGGATGAACCCGGCGGCGATGCTCTTGACGTTGCTCAGCCCCGTGACCGTCACGGGAGCCTGCTGGTCGTCGGAGCCCGCGCCTTCGCCGAGCTGACCATTATCGTCCTTGCCCCAGGCGTAGACGTTGCCGTTGGCGCGAAGGGCGAGGGAGTGCGAGCCACCGGCCGCGATCTCGATGATGTCGCTCTGAATCGGGCCGCCGATACCGCTGACGGGCACAGGTGAAACCTGGTTGGCGGAGCTTCCGCCGTTGCCCAATTGGCCGTCCACGTCAGACCCCCAGGCCACAACGGTGCCGTTCGACTTAAGCGCCAGCGAGTGACGCCCTCCGGCGGCCACCGCGACGACGTCCGTGAGGCCAGCGACTTGAACGGGCCGGCTCCGGTTGCTGAACGTGCCGCCATCGCCGAGCTGGCCGAAATCGTCGTTGCCCCAGGCCCAGACGCTGCCGTCATCGAGGACGGCAAGGGTGTGCCCATCGCTGGCGGAGACGCCGCCCGCCGAAATGGCCACGACTTCCTTCGTCAATCCATCGCCGGGGTGGACGATCACCGGGGCGTGGCAGATGACTTCAGCCCCTGGGTTGCCCCCGGCGAAGCAAGTGTCGTTTCCCACCTGCCCCTCGGCGTCGCGGCCCCAGGCCATCGCCTCGCCCGGCGTGGTTGTGATCCCGCCTTGCAGCCGGGGAAGCTCGCCCTCTTGCGCGGCAGGCGGGGCGGGAGGGGCGGCAGCCGCGGCCGGTGCCATAGAAGCGATGCCGGCAAGGGCGATGCCGGCCGCCAGCGCGAGGAGGGCGAGAAGGCTATTAATTCGGATCATGGGTTCGCACGCTCGGTGACCTGTTTCTAGCACTGCGCGGGTGGTCGCGCCACTCCGGTTGCGTCCCGCGAGCGACGTTGCCGACTGGCGCCGCTTGTCGCAGGGGGCTAAGTTACGAGACACACTTAGTCCTGTGGGTAACCAATGCTGATTGCCGGTCTCATCGTGGCTGCCGTCGTCCTTGCCGCCTTCGCCGCTCTGGCCGCGCGCGAGCTCGGCTGGCTGCGACTCGACCTGCCCGCGCTCGTCAGGCAGAGGCGCTTTCTGACAATCCTCGCCGGCGTTCTGCTGGCGCTGGCGCTGACCGGCTTCTTCATCCTGGCCAGTGACAACGACAACTACAACGAGGGCGGCCCCACAGGGGACGACGACGACGACGATGTTGCCGCCACCCCCACCCCCACCATCCTGCCGGACATCATCGAGCCGCTGGTGGAGTTGCAGATCCCCTCCGCGGTTGGCCTTAACGAAACCTGGCGGCTCGACCTGGCTATCGCCGAGATGATCGAATTTGAGGACGCCGCCTTCAGCGAGCTCGAAGTAGCCATCGAGGAGCTTCAGCCGGCGGCCGTGAGGCCCCGCCTCACCGCCGTGGGCTTCGACGTGATCGAAGCCGAAGAATCCCCGCAGAGCATCGAGTCGGGCGCGCACTGGACCTGGATCCTGCGCGCACGTCCCGGCGAACAGGGCGCTCCCGATGTCACCATCGATCTTTTCGCCGCCGGCGAGCCCGAGGTCTACCTGGGACGCTTGAGCGAGTCGATCGAAGTGCGCCTCACCGAGGAGCCGCCGGACGGCTCGGGGGCGCTCGCCGACGAAACGTCCAGCACGACGATGGCCACCGCCAGCAAGGAAATGGGCGCACCGTTAGAAGACCGTTTCCTCCAGTACTTCCTCGCGCCCGTGGGGTCGTCGGTGGCGGGAGGCGCGCTGCTGCTGATCGTCTCGCACTACCTGCGTCCCTGGCTGGGCCGGGGCGAGGCCGGCGGCCGCCCCACAAAACGGGCTTAGGAAGCCACCGCCGCCGCGATACCAGCTTTCACGACGCGCGCCTCCTCCAGCCGCTCGATCTCAGCTCTTGATAGACCGAGTTCCTGGCTCAGTATCTCGGCGCTGTGCTCGCCCAGCAGCGGCGCTCGGGTCATCTCGACCTCCGAATCGCTGAGATGAATGGGCGGGGCCGGCATCTTTACGTCGCCCCTTGTCGGGTGCTGGTAGTTGACCACCTGACCCCGCTCCAGGAGGTGCGGGTGTTCGAGGATGTCGCGCGAGTCGAAGACGGCGCTGGCCGGGACGCCGTGCTCCGCCAGGTATTCCATAACCTCGAACTTGGTCCTCTGACTTGTCCAGGCCGAGACCTCCTGGTCGAGTGCGTCGCCGTTGTCCAGGCGGCCGCGCACGGTGGCGAAGCGCTCGTCCGTGCCCAGGTCGGGCCGGCCGATGGCGGTGATCAGGGCATCCCACATGCGGTCTGTGACCACCATCACCATCACGTAGTCGTTGGGGCCGCCCGGCGCGCAGGGATAGAGGTTGGTCGGCGAGATCGCCCTGTTGCCGCGCCGCGGCACAACGCCGTCGTCATAGCGCTCACGGAACGACAGGGGCGTGCGCATGAAGTTGATCATGCTTTCCTGCATCGATATCTCGACGACCTGCCCCAGGCCCGTGCGCAGCCGCTGGATGTAGGCGGCCATGATCCCCATCGCCGCGTTGGCGCCGCTACCCGTGTCGCCAAAGGTCGCGGCGGGCCGCACCGGTGGGGCGTCGCGCTCGCCGGTCACGCTGAGGATGCCGCCCGCCGCCTGGGCTACGGGATCGAAGCACTTGTAGTCCTTATAGGGGCCGGAGGCGCCGAAGCCCTTGATCGTGGCGTAGACGATCGCCGGGTTATGGGTCTTCAGCACCTCATAGCCGAGGTCGAAGCCCTCCATCGTCCCGAGCGTGAAGTTCTCGATGACCACGTCGAAGCGCGGCAGAAGGCGCAGGAAGATCTCCTTGCCCTGGGAGCTCTTGAGGTCGAGGGCGAGGCTGCGCTTGTTGTGGTTGAAGCTGAGGAAGTAGAGTGCGTCGCGGTCGCCGCCCTCGGCGGTGCGGCCGGGGTCGCCCGTCCGCGGCGGCTCGATCTTGATTACTTCCGCGCCCAGCCAGGCCAGGGCCTGCGTACAGCTTGTGCCGGCCTCCCACTGGGTCAGGTCCAGGATCCTCATGCCGTCGAGTGCAGCCATCGTCCGCCCCTGTCGTCTGTTGTCTGAACTCTAATCCCGCCGACAGCAAAGCGCGGCTATGCGGGCAGCCGGGGACAACCCTAAGGGCGCCGGTTCGATCTCGGCAGACGTAGGGGTGGCTCCCGTCTGTCGAGCTGCGACGCATGATCTCCCACGGGACCCACCCCTACAGGTGCTGGTACGAACGGATGGCGTGCCTACGGGCTCGGACACTACCTTAGCCCGCAAAGGGAACTACGATTAGGTCATCTCAATTCGCCGGGTGTGACACATGGCCACTGCTGCAATCGTCTGGAAAGAAGGCGACCAAACAAGGGTTGCCGAGCTGCGCGAGAATTCCCCCAATTTCGTCGGCCGCGCCGCCGGCTCCATGGTGATGCTCGATGACCGCACGATCTCCAGGCAGCAGGCGATCATCAAGTGCGAAGACGGCGCCTACATGGTCGAGAACCTCAGCACGACCAATCCGACCCAGCTCAACGAGAAGCCGATCAGCGGCCTGGCAAAGCTGCAGGACCAGGACGTGATTAACGTCGGCGCCGTGCGCCTGGTCTTCAACGACCTGGCGGCCTCGGCTACGATTTCCGGCCCCAACTGCAGCCACTGCAAACGCGAGAACTCCGCCTCTGACAAGGACTGCTGGTACTGCGGCACCTCCCTGGTCAACGCGCCAACCACGATCAAGGAGCGGAGAATCGCCGCCTGCCGCGTCCTCGCCGGCGAAAAAAAGTACGACATATTCAGTGGCGAGGCCCTGGCCCTCAAGGCCGGCGGCGAGGCGGAAGTCGGGCACCCCGAGAAGCTCCCCGCCGGCGCCAGCGCGACGATCGAACCCGCCGGCGGCGGCATCAAGCTCCGCGTCCTGTCCGGAGAGGTCCGGGTGGGTGGGCAGCCTGCCTCCGATGGCGCGGCCCTGGCCACCGGCGACGAAGTTTCCGTGGACGGCGGCTCCTACGTGGTCATCGCCTCGTAGACCTCAGGTGTTCGGCAATCGCGACGGATGTCCGATAGCTCGTAGGGGCGGATTTCGAATTAGATGGGGCTGCGATCCACGGCTAAGCCCAGAATCCGCCCGCGGTGGAGCGACCTGGTTTGCAGGCGGTATTTCTGTGACCGTGCCGACGATGTAGCTGCCGCTCGTCCCTTCGGCGTCGCTCCTTCGGGCGGGCAGATTCTCAGGTCATCTAAGGGCCGCTAGTGCCGCAATTCGAAATCTGCCCCTACGACCGGATATCTCCACCGCGCCCGCCGGGCACGGCAACCTGCCGTCCAGCACGGAGAATGACGCCACGTTCCGGGATACGCCGCCAAACACCGGCCAGGCCGCCAGGGACCCCTAGACGAGGCGGCCGCCGTGGAAACGCCACAGCGGGAACAGGGCGCGCATCAGCGTCTGGCTCGTCCAGAAAGTGAAGAACCAGACCAGCGTGTAGTGCACGATGAAGCGGTCGAGGACGTCGTTCTCTCCAAAGAAGCCCTTGTCGATGCCAGGCAGCCCGATGTAGCCGATGACCAGGCTGATGAAGAGGCCCTCCCAAGCTGAAGCCGCCCACTGGGCGTAGGGCGGCCAGTCGCGGTCCCACTTGAACTGCTGGAGAGCGTGGTAGAGGATGTCCCAGCCCAACCCGAAAATCCAGACGTAGAGCAGGACCTCCCAGAAGATGTCGTCCGGACCGTCGTAGGCCAGGCTCACCAGGAAGGTGACGAGCGCCCCGACCGTCCCGAGCAGGAAGGTGCGGGTCTGCCAGCGGCCGAGCAGGATAGGCGTCATGGCTTTGCACCCCGAGCCCACTTCAGCCACTGAATGAAGGAATAGAGAGGATTGAGCCAGAAATTGTGCAGGCTCCGCAGGCCCTGGCTCCTCATGTGCTTCAGCGCGCGCAGGGTTGCGTACTGCAGGCCGAGAAAGCTATCAACGGTGGCGTAAGGCCCCCCCAGGATGATCGCGCCGGCAGCGTACATCCGCGCGCCGTCGTGGCGCATCGCCTCGATCTCGAAGTCGTTTGAGACGTGCAGGCGGCCGAGCGGGTTCTTGGGCAGGTCGTAGGTGTCGATCAGGTCGGCGAGCATCGGCGAGCGCTCAGGCGACGCGATGAGGCCGGTGCAGTCGATGACGAAGTCGGCTTCGATCTCGATGCGGCCGCCGCCCGCCGCCCGGCTCTGGATGCGGGTGACAACCTTGCCGTCGGGCGAAAGGCTGACCTCCTCGGCCGCCCCATACTCAACCCTGTACCAACCCGCCTTCTTGCCGTCGGACACCATCTTGATCCAGTCCGGACGGTCAGCGGTCGTGGTCCCTCCCCAGATGGCCAGCAGGCGCTTGCGCTCCTCAGGGGACGCAGCTTCGAGCTGAACCCTGTTCTGGCCGGTCCAGTTCGACTTGGGCCAGTTGAAGGGCTGGAACTCGAAGTCGTCCTTGATCTTGCGCCGCGCCAGCCCGAATTTAGCGCCCTCCGTCAGCTTCGAGCGGTGCAGATGGATGACGGAGATGTTCTTGTTCTCCTTGCGGGCTTCCCAGACGCGCTGGATGATGCGCGAGGCCACGATGCCCCGTCCGCGCAGGATCACTGTGCCGCCGTCTTTGCGTAGCTTCGTGTACACGTGTTCGTGCTGCTCGTAAGCGTTGACCACGCGCGTGCGGTCGTCGTACTTCTCCCGGTAGGTGGCAAGGTCATCGAGAAACTGCAGCGAGGGATAGCCCGGGCAGAGGTGGACGAAGCGAGCCGACACCGCCACGTGCTTGCGCTCGGAGCCCTCGCTTTGCGAGACCACGGCGAGGATGCGCCCTTCCCGCGTCTTGCGAATGGCCCTGATCCGGCCGACGACGAGCATGGTGTCGTAGCCGATGCGGGCAGCCTCGCGGTCCATCTCTCGCCAGACGTCCCCCGTGCGTGGCGTGAAGGTGGGCGCGAAGGTCGGCTCGGCGAAGATCTGCCAGCTGATGCGCGCGGCCAGGGGGATGTTGCCCCGAAACAGCTCGCGAAAGATCTCGCGGGCGGCGTAGCCGGGAAACCCCCAAGGGTTGCCCGGACAGGCGTCCGAGTTCGAGCGCAGGCGCTCGTGGTCGGGGATCTGGGAGTTCTGGACGAGGCGCCGATAGCGTGCGTAGCCCTTCGTTTCGTTGCTCGCCACGAGCATCTGCTCCTGGGGCACGCCGAAGCTGCGAGCGTGGCTCGTGAAGATGAAAGAGCCGATGCCCCCGCCCAGTGTCATGCACTCGGCGACCTTCACCTCGACCCCGTTAGAGATGAGGTCGTGTTCGCTGATGACGGGCTGGCTGAGCATCTCGTCGGTGACGACGCCGCGCTCCTGGCGGGCAACTGGCCGGGGTGCAGCCACCGGAGCCAGGATCTGTGTGGACTGCGGGTCCGCGACGACGAGGTTTTGCAGCACCACCGTGCCATCCGAGGTGACGGCAATCTCCATCTTTCGTGGGACCAGAGTAGGGGCCGCTTCCACGCCGCGAACGACCAGCCGCAGGTCCGACGTGCCGATGCCGATATGATCACCAGGCTGCAGCTCGATCGCGGTCGTGCGCTCGCCGTTGACGTAGGTGCCGTTGCTGCTGCCGGCGTCCTCGAGCCTGATCGAGTCCCCGGCCACGCGAATGCGGGCGTGGGTCCGCGACACCTGGCTGTCGGCAAGGACGATGTCTGACGAGTCAGCGCGCCCAATGGTGACCTCGCCCTCTGGCAACTCCCGTTCGGTCGGCGCCCCACCGGGAGGCGTCAACTCTAGTGCGAAGCGGCTTGGGACGATGCCTGGCATTGGCAGATCTCCAGCGGGATTTGGCTGCATTGTAGTGCTGAAAATTTAGTGCGTCTGCGCAGTTGGCCGCCTCGCCCCGCGAGCAAGATAGCGACGCTCGGAGCCGCCTGGCCCGAAACCTAGGCGGGCGCCGGCGGAGGCTCCGCCTGGGGACCAGGTTCCGCGGCGCTGGCGCCGCCGAAGTAGTCGGGAAGGCGGTGCTCGGTGACGAAGCGCGGCGGTTCTTCGGGTCCTCCCTTCGGAGCGCCAACGCTGCCTGCGAAACGGTCGAACAAAGGCCCGGTCATGGCAGTAGTAATCAATGCCATTAGCACCCCGCCTACCTGCATGGCCGGGGTGATCACGCCGCCGTTAAGGGCAATTAGCGCCACGACCAGGACGAGCAATCCGCGGCAGTTCATGAGGATACCGAGGACGTTGCCCTCGGGCCAGCTCAGGCCGCCAAGGCGGGCGGCGACCGCGCCGGCGCCCCACTTGCCTACGACACCGGCGATGAGGAACAGACCAATGCCGGCGATGTGCTCGGCGCGCAGCACCGTGAAGTCCGTATTCAACCCTGAGAAGGCCAGGAAAATCGGCAGAAGGACAATGGCTGTGATTTCAGCGAGCCGCCCGGACAGGTCACGGAAGAGGAGCTTGCGTGGCGCCGGCAATATCGCGCCAAGCAAGAAAGCGCCCACGATGACGTTGACCTGCAGCCTGTCGGCAACGTAGGCCGAGGCGAAGAGGAGGATGATGATGATGGCGAAGATTTCCGGCGTCAGACCCTTCTCCTCGTATATTCGGCCGAGCGGCTTGAGCAGCGGCCGGACGACCGCGAAAAGCACCCCGATGTAGACGGCGACGTAGACGAAGCGCAGAACGTGATCGCTGGTGCTGTCGTCGCTCTTAACGCCGTCGGCGGCTGCCGTGACAAGGAACATGAGCACAGTGACGACGGCAGCGGCAGCGACGCCGATCGCCCCCATCAGACTCTGTGTCAGGCCCTTTTCCTGGAGGATGCGCGCCATCACGGGGAACGCGGTGACCGCCAGCATGGCGCCGATGAAGAGGCTGAAGGCGAGCTTGGAAGGCGCCGCATCACCGCCGAAGTTGGCAACGAACTTCTCGTCATAGAGGAGCTCACCAACCCCAAGTCCAAAGACCACAGGAACCACCACGACGCCCAGGGCGAGAGTCGCTATGCCACGGAGCTTGCCTTTGAGGAGATCAAAATCGAGCTCCAGCCCGACCAGGAACATGAAGAAGACGAGGGCCAACTGGCCGATTATGCCGATCACCGGCCGCGACTGAGGTGGGAAGAAGCAGGTGGTGATGCTGGCCCGGTCGTCCTGTGGTGAGAGGGCGAGCGCATCCTTGCAATCGAGGAAGCCCCAGGGGTTGTCCCACTGAAAGATCTCGGGGCCGAGGAGACTTGGGCCGAGAAGGACCCCGGCGAGGATCTCGCCGACGACGCGAGGCTGTCCGACCTTCTGCGCCAGTGCCCCGACGAGGCGGGCGGCGACGAGGATGATCACTATGTCGAGGAGAACGAAAGAAAGGGTGGTCTGCGGAGGAAATACCGGCATATCCCGACGCTCCTACTAACCCGTGGCGAATTGCGCAAAAGCTACTAAACCGGCAGCGCTGTGTCTACGCCTTCGGGTCGCCAGGTTGCCTACCAGGCTCTAGATTGGCTGAGATGGTCGCCAGGACGCTGCCCGCGCTGCCCCGCGTCATCCACCATTACCGCCTGGGGCCGGCCCTCGGCGCCGGCGGAATGGGGGTCGTGCACAGGGCCGTGGACGAGCGTGACGGGACAGTCGTCGCTCTAAAGATCCTCTACCCGGACCTGGCTGCCGACGCCAGATTCTTGAAGCGTTTCGAACGGGAGGCGGAGGTTATCGCTCTGCTCACGTCGCCCTACGTCGCCCGGCTGCTGGCCTTCGGACAGGCGGAGGGCCTGTATGTCATGGCCCTGGAGTTCGTGGAAGGTGACTCCGTGGGGCAGGTGCTGGCAGGCGGGCGCGTCGACGCCGGCACGACCCTGCGCGTGGGCAGGCAAGTGGCGCTGGCGTTGGAGGAGGCTCATAGCAAGGGTGTGATCCACAGGGACATTAAGCCCGACAACATCATCCTGCGCCCAGACCGCAACGTGCGGCTGCTCGACTTCGGGATTGCCCGCGTGGCCGAGGGCGAAGCCTTAACCCGAGTCGGAGAGTTCATCGGCACTTCGGCCTACTGCGCGCCGGAGCAGATGGCCGGGCGGCCGGAGGCGGCTTCGGACGTCTACGCTCTGGGCGCGACGCTCTACCACATGCTGGCCGGCAAACCGCCCTGGGGTGATTCGTTCAAGGCGGTAGTGGAGGCGAGGCTGGCCGGAGAGCTGTCCGTCGAGCCACTGGCTGGAACCCCCGGCAACGTGGTGGACATCGTCGTTCGATGCCTGCGCGGGGATCCCGCGGAGCGCTACAGCGCCGGTGAGCTGGCAGCCAGATTAGCCGAAGTCTGACCCGGAGCGGCGGCGACGACGCTGCGCGGTACTACTTCGGCGGAAGTGACGCGGCGAATGTTGCGCCTCGCTCGATCCACGCCTCGAGGTCTCCGTCGGCCGCGATTCCCTGACGAGCGACCAGGACCATGCCTCTCATCGGGCGACCGGTCAGGTCGACCACGCGTGCATGAGGTTGGGCCAGCGCGTCATGGTATCGCTCTGGGCCCACGCGGACGATCAGCTCGTCGCGGATTAAACCGCAGGCCATGTTGCCGCCGAGCATGAAGGCCAGCCCTCCGAACATCTTGCGTTCGCCGAGATCGGGTCGCGGTCCAAGAATTTCGCGGATGCGTTCGGCAAGCTGCTCATCGTAGGCCACGATGAAAAGCGTAATACGTCCACGTCGCCTTAGAATGGCCGAACGCCGGCAGAGTCTCGTCGGCGGACCGTCAGGTTCCGTCTCGATTCCGCTCCGCCTTGCCGGACTCGCGGACTCAGGGCCTCAGTCTGTTATCAGCAGGACCGCGACGGCGATGTTGTCGGGGCCGCCGGCCTCGTTGGCCATCTCAACCAGACGCTCGGCCATTAGCTCCGGATCTTCCAAACGCAATGCCGGGTAGAGCTCCTCTTCAGCCACAGCCTTGGAGAGGCCATCGGAGCAGACAAGAAGCACGCTGGGCGACGGCAGCGGGACTACCTGGATGGCGTCGAGGGTCGCGGTTTCCTCAACCCCGACGCCCCGCGTGATGACGTTGCGGAACTGGCTTTGCTCGGCGTCCTCCTCCGTCATCGTGCCCGCCCGCACCTGTTCGGCCACCCACGAGTGATCCTCCGTGAGCTGGCGCAGCGACCCGTCGTGGAAGAGATAGATACGGCTGTCCCCGAGGTGGGCGATGCGCGCGGACCGGCCCTGGACAACGGCGAGGGCCAGAGTGCAGGCGATCCGCTGCAGGTCGGCCCTCGCGGCCGCCGCCTCCCGCACGCGCGTGTTCGCGGTTGAGAAGGCCTTCCTGATCCTGTCGTCGATGTCGCCGTCGCCTGCCGACAGCTCATCGACTACGGCCTCGATTGCCGCGGCGCTGGCGACCTCGCCCCCGCCAAGCCCGCCCACGCCGTCGGCCACCGCCAGCAGGATCGAGCCGTCGGGCAGCTCGCGGGCGACAGGGCAGTCTTCATTGTGCGAGTGCCTCTTGCCCGGGTCGGTCCGCGTGGCAAAGCGCCCGCCTGACGCCGCCGATTCGGGCTGCTCGTCTTTGCCCTTACCGAAGAGGGATTTTAGGAAACTCAATCGCTGCTTCCCCCAACCTCCGCTTACTTTGGGCCTGCCCCAAAAAGCTCCTTACCTATACTATGGCCAGACCCGGCAGATGACTGATCGCCTCATCCCTAAGATCCCCAAAGTGCTGTCGCACTATCGCCTTGGCCCTCTGCTTGGCCAGGGCGGTATGGGCATGGTCTTCGAAGCCACCGACCGCCGCGACCGCAGCAGGGTCGCCCTGAAGCTGCTGCACCACCACCTGGCCCAGGACCGCAACTTCCAGGACAGGTTCAAGCGCGAGGCCCACGTCGCCGCGCTCCTGCGCTCGCCCTACACCGTCCACCTTCTCGACTACGGCTTCGCCCAGGACCACTACTTCCTGGTCATGGAATTCATCGAGGGACACACCCTCAAGGACGAGCTGGAAAAGGGCCCCCTGCAGCCGGCGAGGGCGCTGGGCATCTGCGTCCAGGTGTCCCGCGCGCTGGAAGAGGCGCAGGCCAGGGGAGTCGTCCACCGCGACATTAAGCCAGAGAACGTCATGCTGCAGCCCGGCGACTCCGTGAAGGTCACGGACTTCGGCATCGCCCGACAGCTCTCTGGCGGCACGCTGACGATGACCGGCGGCTTCCTCGGAACCATGGCCTACGCTGCGCCGGAGCAGGCCATGGGCCGCTCCGACCACCGGTCCGACCTCTACGCCCTCGGCGCCACGCTCTATCACGCACTCGCCGGCCGCCCGCCCTACCTGGGCGGCGTCCTTGAGTTGATCGGCCAGGCGGAGCAGATCTTCCCCGACGGCCCGCTGCGCGAGCGCGGCCTGCCAGAGCAAGTAATCGACATCACCCGCAAGGCTCTGCAGCGCAACCCCGACGACCGCTACAACACGGCCTCCGAGATGGCTGGGGCGATGGACCGTGCGCAGAACGCCGTAGGGACAGCGCCGATGGCGGACGCGGCGCCGCCAGTTCCAGCGGCCGCGGCGCCCACCGCCATCCCGCCGGTGCCGCCAGGCGAGGTAACGGAGCTGCACACGCCGGCAGGCCCTCAAGCGATCCCAACGCCGGCTCCAGAGACCGAAATCGCGGCCGCGGCGGCAGCCAGCGCCGGTGCTGCGCTTGACACCACCGGCATCGTGTCCCCGACTGAGGCCACCCCGGAAACCATTACCCCTGCCGAGCCCACTTTTGCGCCGACAGTCGGTTCGCCACCGCCGAGTACCGCGCCGGACGCTACCGAGCTGGCGGGCGTCAGTGGCCCGCCCACTACCGACAGCCCGACGACGACGCCCGCGCGCGCGGCTGACCCGTTCGCCGCGGCTACACCTCCCGCGCCCCCTCCCGTCGCGCCGCCGGCGACCCGGGAATGGACAGCCCAACCAGCCGCGGGGGGTGGCGGACCTTCGCCGGTCGTCATGGTTCTCGGGGCGCTCGGGGTGCTGGCAGTCCTGGGCATCGGCGCCTTCATCCTGACCCAGGGCGGCGGCGATGACGGTGGCGGCGACGGCGGTCCGCCGGCCAACGACGCGTTCGATGACGCACGCTCGATTTCTAGCCTGCCCTTCAGGCACGAGCTGGATTCCAGCGGGGCCACGCTCGAGAGCGCGGATGACGTCGCGGACGAGTGCGCCGGCGACGAAGCAGTCTCCACCGTCTGGTACGAATACGAGGCCGATGCGACCGAAGAAGTTACGGTCAGTACCGCCGGCAGCGACTACGACACCCGGGTCGCCGTTTTCGCCGACCGCGACGACGAGCTGGAGGAGGTAGCTTGCGACGACGACAGTGGCGGCAACCCGTCGTTCTCGTCCCTCGCCTCGTTCCACACGGCCGAGGGCGAAACGTACTTTATTTTCGTCGCCGGCGAGGGCGAAGGCGGGGGCCTGCTATTGGCGGTTTCAGGCGAGGCCGGCGGCTTCGAGACCCCCACCGGGACCTCCGAAGAGGAAACGCCGACCGAAACCGAAACGCCGGAAGAAACAGAGACCCCCGGCCCGGTCGGCCCGCGGCCGCCGAACGACGAAAGCGACGCACCGACCAATATCGCGACGCTGCCCTTCACAACTGACCTCGACACCACCGGCGCCACCACCAGCGACACGGACCCAATCGTTTCGACCTGCGGCTTCGGCCAGAACTCCCATAGCGTCTGGTACTTGATCGACCAGCAGGCGGACCCCGTGACCATCCCGACGACGATCAGCACGGCGGGCAGCGACTACGACACCGTTGTCGCCGTGTATGACTTCACGGACGGCTTTGTCCAGTTGGACTGCAACGACGACGTTGTCCTGGGCGACCCGAGCTCGCTCGTCAGCTTTACGGCGGAGAACGGCCGCCGCTATCTCGTCGAAATCATGGCCTATGGCGACTCTGGCGCTGGCGGCAACCTCCACCTGTCGATGGACGTCCAGAACATCGACGACATCGACAACCCGGCGGAGATCGGTTTCGTGCCCTTCAGCACTCTGCTTAACGTCAACCCGACGACCACGGCGCCAGATGACCCAGTCATTTCCTGCGGCGCCCAGCAGCACTCCAAGACTGTGTGGTTCCTCCTCTTCGCGCCGACATTCAGCGGCCGCCTCTTCGTCGACACCACGGGCAGCACCTATGACACCGTGGTAGCGGTTTGGACTGGGACGCGTGGGAGCTTGGTGGAGGTGGCCTGCAACGACGACGTTGTCGTCGGTACGCCGACGTCGTACGTCGAATGGGACGTGGTGGCAGGCACCACCTACTACATCTCCGTCGGCGCTTTCGGCCTCAACGCCGAATCCGGCATCCTCCAGTTCCGCCTCGACTTCGTCCCGTAGCGCGGCAGGGTTGAGCGCACGGTACGACGCCCGTTTCGTAGGGGCAGATGGCCGGCCGCATTCCGACAAGGGCTCCGATAGCGAGCGGCCTTCTGCCCCTCGGGGCGTGATTGAAGCCGGAAATATGAGGCCGAAGGGAAGACTCCGTCGTTCCTTTAAGTCCGTGCCGGATGGCTTCCAAAATGGGTTTCGGGGCGCCGAATTCGTCAGCTGTAGCGTCGGGTGTCAGCCTTCGCCTGTTAACGTCCCTTCGAAGAATTGCTGACACCCGCCCTCCGTCGCTTGTGGCAAAACCGTGGCGAGGTTTGTCCTCGAAGGTTGGGCGGGTGTCAGCTCTCGGCCAGATGACGTATTCGGACAGCTGCTGACACCCGCCGCTACAGTCGTAGCCGCGGACCGATCGGCGGTTCGGGGCGCAAGGCAGGTGTCGGCTTCGCCTACGGCCGGCCGACCGGGGTGACGCCGGCCAACTCGGCGCCGGCGTCCTCGCCGGCGGCTCCCGCCGCCCGCACGACCAGCACAGGGCAGCCGGCAGCCGCGGCAAAGCTGGCCGCCGGCTCGCCGAAGTCCAGGTGGTGGCTCCAGAACCGGCCCAGGCCGACGACAGCAACCGATGCGCCCGCGGTCTCGGTCACCAGCGCCGCCAGCGCGTCGCCTTCCTCATAGGCGGGGACAACCCAGAGGCCGCTGTCCTGGCGCACACGATCGGCCAGCAGAGCCAGGTCCTTCGACGCCTCTGTCGAGTGGCCGTTTTGCGAGCGCAGGTAGCCGGCGAGGCGCAGTTCGGCTTCCATGTTCTCGGCCACCCGCGCGGCGACCTGGGCTACCGCCTCGTCGTGCACGCCGCCGGATAGAGCCGCCACCACACGTGGCTCGACCGCCGGCTGTATGCCCATCCCAACCTGGTCGACGAGGACTACGACGTCGCAGGGGGCCAGTTGGAAGGTGCGATGGACCAGGGCGCGAATGATCCGGCGCTCCAGGGAGGCCCGGTGCCAGCCCAGGACGATGGCGTCGCACTTCTGGTCGGCCGCCACCAGCGAGAGGTCGCTGCCCACGTCGTCCGAAAGGAAGGAGATCGTGCGGGCGTTGATGCCGTGGGCCTCGGCCTGCTCGACCAGGCGGCGCATCGAATCGATCGACCTGTCGATCTCGCTCTCCGCTTCCTGCAGCCCGCTGCGGAACTCCGGCGCGCGCGAGGTTGGGATCAGGCGGACGAGCAGGAGCTCGGCTGGCCGGCGTTTTCCGGTCAAGCGGATGCCGGCGTCGACCAGCGACCCCGCGTTGGCGGGGTTGCCCAGTGCGACGAGGATCCTCGTCGCCGGCGCCATCTCCGGCACCTCTTCGGCGCTGGCGATCTCCTTCAGGAACTGCTCACGCGGCATCAGGCGGTTGACGATCGGCGCGGCCATAAAGGTCGTGGTCAGAGCCATGATCACCATCATCGCGAAGGTCCGGTCGGTCAGGACCCCCAGGCTGAGGCCGATGCTCAGGATCACAAGCTCAGTCAAGCCCCGCGTGTTCATCAAAGAGCCGAGGACGATCGACTCGCGGGTCGACGATCCGGTCAGCCGTGCCGTCAGGCCCGTGCCCACGAACTTCCCAACGATGGCGACGGTCACGATCAGGGCTGTGTACCCCACCAGCTCGACCTCGTCCAGGGTAAAGAGGTTTGTGCGCAGGCCGGCCACCAGGAAGAACACGGGCAGGAGGACGATTACCGTGAAGTCCTCGACTTTGTCGACCAGCTCGCGGGTGATCCCGGCGCGCTTCGGCATGATCGCGCCGAAGATGAAAGCGCCGAAGATCGAATGGATGCCGATCTCCTCGGTGGCCAGCGCCGAGGCCAGGACGCCGGCGAGGATGATCGCAACCATGTCGACCGTCAGGCGCCCCGTCCGGTCGTAGTACTTGGCCAGCAAGCCCAGCAGGAAGCGGCCACCTGTGACCATAAAAACGGCGAATACAGCGGTCAGCCCCAGCGCCTGGAAGGCATCGTTAACCGAGCCTGTATTCACAAGGCCGATCACGGCGGCCAACATTATCCAGGCAAAGACGTCGTCTACGGCGGCGGCGCAGAGGGTCGCCGCTCCCACCCGCGTCTTATACAGCCCGGTTTCTACGAGGATTCGCGCCAGGACGGGGAAGGCGGTGATGCACATAGCCGCACCCAGGAACAGCGCAAACTCAAAGGCCTCGGCTTCCTCGGCGACCTCGCCGTCCTCGAAGGTCTCACCGGCTTCGACGTACTCACCCTCGCTGAAGAACTTGCCCTCGTTGTTGACGTCGATCAGGGCGTAGCCGAGCAGCAGGCCCCCCGCCAGCGGCAGGACGATCCCTGCCAGCGAAATCTGCACCGCCCGCCGTCCCTGGCCGCGGATCAGCTTGGGGTCGAGCTCGAGCCCGACGAGGAACATGAAGAAGACAAGCCCGAGGTCGGCGATCTGCCGCAACGGGACTTCGGCCGGGAAGATGTCGCCGGGGATGTCGGCGCCAATCCGGCCGAGGACCGTAGGGCCGAGCATGATGCCGGCGATGATCTCGCCGATCACGGGGGGCTGGCCGACCCTGCGCGCCGCCGCGCCGAAGAAGCGCGCGGCAATGATGATGATTACGAGGTCTAGAAGCAGGTACGAAAGGACGTCAACGTGGGCCAAAACGCCGGGCCTCCAAGCGGGGATGTAAACCGGATCGCCTGTCGGCGGATTATATGCACAGCGCTTTTGTAAAGACCAGAGACCGCGACTAGTTCGCCAGGATGTGTACCCGCCACTCCTCCGGGATGCCCTTCAGGGTGTGCACCCCACGGTCCTCAAAAACGAAATCCGACCCCACCAGCAACTGCTTTATCGTGTCCGAGACAAGGATCTCATCGGCTGTGGCTTTGGCGGCGACCCGCGCGGCAATGTTGATCGCCAGCCCACCCACCTCATCGTCGATCACGTCGTACTCGCCCATGTGCACCCCCGCCCGGATGGAGCACCCCAGGTCGTGCACCTGCCGCACCAGCAGGCGGGCGCAGCGCAGGGCATTGGCCGGGTTGTCGAAGACGGCAAAGACGCCATCGCCCGAGGTGTTGACCAGGGCGCCGTTATTGCGCTTGAGCTGCCGCCTGACGAGGCCCGCGTGGGCGCGGACAACCTCCGCCCACCTCCCGTCGCCCATCTCGGCGGCCAGCACCGTCGAGTCGACGATATCCGTGAAGAGGATGGCGGCGAAGATGCGGCGCCGCGACAGGGAGTCGAGGAATCGACTCACACGCCCCGAGAGCTCAAGCCCCGCCTCGCGGCTGCCAAGGTCGGCCGGCCACAGCTCCAGCGCCCCCAGCTCAGCATCCGGTACAAACTTCAAAAATAGCTTGGTGATCGTTTCGCGGCTCTCCACGTCGAGAGGTGTGTTCAGGAACAACGTGGGGACCTCGATGAAGGGTCTCTCGTGTAGCAGGTTCAGAGTCTCGAACGACCGCTGAAACTCCGCGAGATAGGACCAGTCGATCTCCGCGTCGATCCGCGAAACCAGGGTCTTAAGCGAGGCGGCGTCAACGCCCTTGAGCAGGCCCCCCGCCCACGTCTCCGTGGGGCTGAAGCGAATGGTTTGCTCCGGGGAATTGACTAGCTCGGGCGCGCCTATGGCGTGCAACGTTGCGTTGGGCACCGCCATGCCGAGTGCCGTGAATGAGAGAGGCTTGGCCGCGCCGGAGGCCAGCGCCATCAGGGAGATCGGAGTCGCCGCTCCGAAGACCACGAGATGCGTCTCTGGCGTGATCGAGTCCGCCAGGCACTCGGCCGCCCCCGCCCAGGACGCGGGCGCCTCAGGCCCGCCGCGGATACAGGGCCAGGTGTGGACGTCGACCGTGTAGTTCCGCCTCAGCTCGTCCAGCGCCGTGCGGATGCCGGGCATGGACCGGCAGGCGATCGGCGATATCCGCCAGGTCGGTACGAAGAGTATCCGCTCGGTCATACGAATCCAATCTAGTCAACCTGCCTCCCGCACGAGACTGCCTTCAGCGGGGCCAGAAGGCACGGCGCAGCAAACAACCCTATAGGCCTTCTCAGCATGGTCCATGACCTTGGTAGCAGGCCTTCAACCTCACCCCCGCTGCGGCTGGCCCTCTCCTTGCCAAGGAGAGGGGCCAGGCGGCGCGCGGGTGGACGAAACTCTCCGTACCACCCTCTCCTTGGCAAGGAGAGGGCAGGGTGAGGTCGGGGGGGTGGCAGGGTCTGGCGCGCAGCACGTGGTCTCGCGCCAAAATTCGCCCTCCCCACAGGCCCTGCCCCTCCGTGCCGCCTGCACCAAGATAGAAGCATGACCGCTACCGACCTCAAGGCCTCGATGGCTCGGGGCTACACCCTCCCGGCACCCTGGTACTCCGACCCGGCGCTGTTCAGTCGGGAGCTCAGTGTCATTTTCCGGCGCTCCTGGCTGTACGCGGGGCATGTCGGGCAGGCGGCAAACCCCGGCGACTACCTCACCTTTGAGGCCGGCGATGTACCAGTGGTCATCGTGCGCCAGCGCGACGGCGCGCTGAAGGCCTTCGTCAACGTCTGCCGGCATCGGGGGACGATGGTGGTGCAGGGCTCCGGCAGCGGACAGTCGCTGCAATGCCCCTACCACGCCTGGACCTACGACCTCGACGGGGAGCTGCGGGCGGTACCACGCTCCGAGGCGGAGCCGGGCTTCGATTGCGCTGAGTTCTCCCTCCTTCCCGTGGATGTCGAGACTTGGGGTCCCTTCGTCTTCGTCAACGTCGATGCAGAAGCTTCGCCGCTCGGGTCGGTTCTCGGTGATTTGCCGGACCAGCTACGAGCGGGCGGCATCGACGTGGACTCACTGCGCTTCAAGCTGCACGACGAGTGGGAGCTGAAGGCCAACTGGAAGATCACGGTCGAGAACTACCTCGAGTGCTACCACTGCCCGGTCGCCCACCCTGAGTTCAGCAAGGTCATAGACGTCCGACCGGAGCAGTACAGGCTCAGTTCGGCCGGCTGGGTCTGGAGCCAGGTCGGGCCGGTCCGCGAGTCAGTGCGGGCCGGCGCCGCCGACGCCGATTGGGCCCGTGGCGAGATCGCGGACAGCCAGTTCCACCTGCTCTGGCCCAATTGCACGCTGAACACCTACCCCGGCGCTCCCAATCTGATCTTCTCGGTTTACAGGCCAATTGACGCCGAGAGGACTCTGATGGTCAGCGATGCCTTTTTCCCGGAAGGGGTCGATGAGGGGGCCATACGCGCCATGTTCAAGTTCTCGGCCCAGGTGACGCGCGAGGACCAGGGTCTGGTCGAAGCGGTGCACCACGGCCTGCGCTCCGGCATCGTCAACCAGGGCCGCCTGCTCCTGAACAGCGAGCACCTGATCCATCGCTTCCAGCGCCTGATCCACGAGGCCCTGACCACAGAATCTCCGGCCCAATGAGCCTAGGAGCGGCCCACATTCGCATGTAAGGGAGGGTTGCAAATGTTGTCGGCCTCAGAAACTGCGAATCTGGCGCCGCAACCCTCGCCGGATCGGTGGTCGTAGGCCTCGCGTTATCGGCAGTTAGCGCTCTCGTCCTATCCCTTCGCCGTCATGTGCCGTCGCCATGCCACGGGTGGGCGGATGCAATACGCCCCTACGCCGGGCCTGATCATCGACTGCCGCTTCGCTCGCTGTGCAGGCCCCCTAGGGGTCGACCTCGAAGCGCAGGCAGCGGCTCTGTCGGACTACGAAGTTGGAGTCGCCGTGGTAGCGGACGACGTAGCCGCGGACGCCAGGCCCGCCGGTGAAGTTGAAGGACGAAGCGTGCCCTTCGACGAGGTTTACATGCGACTGCGTGAAGGCAGCCGGGCCGCTGCACGTCCCGTTGTCCCAGCGCAGGAAGTCAACCGTGCCGCCGGGGATCCGCCCACCGACGCGCTGGAACTGCACCGAGGCATGGACTGCTTCTCCCGAATCGACGTGCGTGACCGGCCCGGTGCCGTCCGACCGGAAAACGCCAACTGACCAGGGCGAAAGCTTCTTCTGGATCGTGAACCTGAGGCATGCCGAGTGGGCTGGGTCGACACCCGGGGCGCCGTCGTAGTGGACGCGGTATGACCTGTCGCCCTGGCGCTTATCCGTGAAGGTGAACGATTCGGCGACCCCGTTGCTCAGCGCGACATCGGCCTGGACGTAGGCGGCAGACCCGGCACACGTGCCGTTGTCCCAGCGCTCAAAGTCGACGTTGCCTGGGGCGTTGCCACCGCTCGCGTTACGAACCCTGACCCAGGCGTGGACAGGCGTCGCTGGAAAGAGTGGGGCAGTGCCGATCTCCTGGTGCGCGGAGTTGTGAAGGCGGAGTTTGATCGTTGGCGCCGTGGCCTGCGCGTCATCTGCCGAACCCAGCGCCGATACCGCGATCAAGGCCAGGACCAGCGCGGCGCAGAGATGGACCAGTCGGTGGCGGAGGTGTGAGTTCGTCATAGGGGCCCCTCGACTCTCGTTCGGATTGTGGACGAAGGTTACGTAAAGGTTTCTTGGCCGTCAAGGCTTCGCGTCAAGATTTTACAGGGCAGCGGGTGGGCCTCCTTGCCCGCCCCCACGCTCTCCGCGGAGGCCCCGCAACGCCAGATCGACTCCCGGCAGCCGGCGCTCGCCCTCGCGCCGGCCATCCGATTTGCTGAGGCGTGACACGACCAGGTAGTCGGCGAAGCCGGCCTCGACGGCGGCGCTGAAGCCCTGGATGTCCTGCGCCCGGTTCACCGCCACCTTGGCCATACGCAGGGCCCAGCGCGAGTTCTCGGCCACGCGGCCGGCATACGCCATGGTTTCCGCCTCCAGCTCCTCGTCGTCCACCACCCGGTTGACGAACCCCAGCTCTTGAGCCTCCTCGGCGCCGACGAAGCGGCTCTCGAACAGCAGCTCTTTGGCCTTGCGTGGACCAACGTCCCAGGTCGCGCTGAAGTACTCCAGCAGGGCGGTCAGGAACTGGGCGCTGCGTGCGGCGAAGACGATGTCCATCGCCGCGGCGATCATCCAGCCGCCGTAGATGCAGTAGCCCTCGACCATGGCGATCGTCGGTTTGGGCAGGTTCCGCCACTTTAGCGTCAGGTCCAGGTTGTAGTGGCGGAAGTTGTCGTAGTACCCGATGCCGTGCTCGGCAGCCCCGCGCTGTTCTCGGTCCTCGATCTGGTCCGGCGTGCCGAGGTCGTGGCCCGCCGAGAAATTGCCGCCGGCGCCGCGCACGACGATGACCTTCACGCTGTCGTCCGCCACGGCCTGGTCGAAGGCCTCGTCCAGCTGGTCGAGCAGGCGCCAGCTCTGCGCGTTCCTGTAGCGCGGGCGGTCCAAAGTAACCCGCGCTATCGGCCCCTCAACCTCGTACCTTACGTCACGCTCTGCCATGGCTCACCTCCGCTGTCAGCGGATCATACGGGAGGCGCGGCGCTAGAAGACCGAGGCCCCACCGTCGATGTTCAGGACCTGGCCGGTTATCCATCCGGCAGCCGGAGAGGCGAGAAAGACCACCGCGCCCTTGAGCTCGCCCTCTCGACCCATGCGGTTGAAAGGAGAAAGCGCCTTCATCTTGTCCTCGACCGTGGCCACCAGGTACTGCGTCATCCTCGTCGGGAAGTATCCCGGGGCGATTGCGTTGACGGTGATGTTGTGCCGCGCCCACTTCACGGCCAGGTCACGCGTCAGGGCGTCCACACCACCCTTGGAGGCCGAATAGGGTACTGTGTCCTGCAACTCGGACTCGGTGCCCATCTGGCCGGTCAGCGAGCTGACGTTGATTATTTTGCCGCCGCCGCGCTCGATCATCTGCGGCGCTGCCGCCTGGCTCATCAGCCAGACGCCCGTGAGGTTCACGGCGATCGTCAGGTCCCACTTCTCTTTGGGGTAATCCAGCGCCGGCGCGCCCCAGGACAGCCCGGCGTTGTTGACGAGGATGTCGACCCCACCGAATGCCTCGACGGTCCCCTCTACCGTCCGGCGCACGCCGTCCTCCTCGGTAACATCGGCCTCGATCGCCAGCACATCGATGCCCGCGGCTTTGAGCTTCGCCTCGGCCTCGTCGAGCCACTGACGGCGGCGGCCGGTGATAATGACCCTGGCCCCGGCTTCACCAAGTCCCTCCGCCAGTTCCAGTCCGATGCCACGCGAGCCTCCGGTGACAATCGCCGCCTTGCCGGACAGGTCGAACATTTCACGAACGTTCACGCGATCCCCTCCTGAATCAGCAGACTAGCGGCACGGCGGCCGTGCGTCTCCACTTTTGACGAGCCTTGTTCCAGTAACGAGCATTCGATGGTGAGCGAGCAGCCGCGCCAGCGCCCGCTGGCCACTCTCAAAGAGCCGAGCTTCGCCCTCTACGCCGGCAGCCGCTTCACGTCGGGGATGGCGATGACGCTGCTGCAGGCGACGGTCGCCTTCCAGATCTTTCAAATCACCGACTCGGCCCTCCAACTGGGACTGATCGGGCTGGTGCGTTTCCTTCCCTCGTTTTCGCTCAGCCTGTTCGCGGGCGCCGTGGCCGACCGCTATGACCGCCGGTTGGTGGCGATGGCCGCCACGGTTGTGCCTCTCCTCTGTTCCCTGGCGCTGGGCATAACTACCGCCACAGGCGTGGTAACCGTCGGGCTCATCTACGGCCTTATCGCGCTGGTCGCCGTCGCGGCCGCCTTCGAGGCGCCGGCGCGCCAGGCGCTGCTCCCCGCCCTGATCCGGCGGGAGATGCTGGCCGCGGGGATCACGATGGGTTCGACGGTGCAGTCGCTTTCCTTCGTCACCGGGCCGACGGTCGCTGGCCTAGTCATCGCCACGCTCTCGATCGACGCCGCCTACTTCGTGCACACGGCGCTTTGCGTCGGCTCGCTGGTGACCCTGGGCTCCCTGCGGATCAATAGCTCTGAGTTCCGCCGCACCGCCATCAGCGTGGCCGGGATCAAGGAGGGCGTGGCTTTCGTCTGGCAGCGCCAGGTCCTACTCGGCTCCATGACGCTCGACCTTTTCGCGGTGATCTTCGGCGGCGCCAGCGCCCTGCTGCCGATTTATGCCCTGGAGATTCTCGAGGTCGGCCCGCGAGGCTACGGCATCCTTGCCGCCTCGTTGGAGGCCGGCGCCCTCCTGATGGCGATCGCCATGGTACTGCTGCCGCCGATTAAGAAGCCGGGGAGGGCACTGCTCTTCACGGTTGTCGCCTTCGCCCTCGCTACTATCGTCTTCGGCCTGTCGCGGTCCTTCCCGCTGTCAATCGCCGCCTACATGGGGGTCGGCATGGCCGACCAGATCAGCGTTGTCATGCGCCAGACCACCGTGCAGCTGGCGACGCCCGACGACCTTCGCGGCAGGGTCAGCTCGATCAACATGCTTTTCATCGGCGCCTCGAACCACCTCGGCGCGGTGGAGTCGGGTTTCGTCGCCGCCCTGACCAGCGCGACCTTCGCCGTGGTCTCGGGTGGCGTCGCCTGCCTGGCGGTGGTGGGAATCGTGGCGGCGAAGATGCCGGAGCTGCGCCGCTATGAGGGTGAAGGCCCAAAGACGGACAAAACTGAGGAGCCGGTGGAGCAGCTCTCGCCGGCTGCGGGATGAGGAGTGTATGGCCGCCTACGTAGTAGTCGAAGTCGAAACAACCGACGAGGTCGAGATGGCCCGCTATCGAGAGATGGCTAGGCCGATCATCGAGAGTATGGGCGGACGTTACCTGGCCCGCGGTGGGCGCAGCCGCCTACTCGAGGGTTCCGGCCTGCCAACGCGCCTGGTCATCCTTGAGTTCGACTCGTTCGAGCAGGCCGAGGCCTGGTGGGCCTCAGACGAATACGCCGAAGCCAAGGGCCTGCGCCAGCAATGCGGCAGCACCCGCATGCTCCTCGTCGCGGGTGTTTGAGTTGTCGCGGCCGCGGCGTCCCGAAGCTGGCGACAGGGGCTGGCCGGCAGCAGAATAGACCGGCCATGAAAGGCCGCATCGTCGCCCTGGCCGAACGCCTGCTACTCGGCGTCGGTATGACCTTCCTCGCCATTGCCCTGGAGTGGTTCGCGCTGCGTCAGCGGCGCAAGAGGACGCGGACGATCGACGTCAGCTAGGGTTTCCTGCGGCGCAACAGGTTTACCGCCAGCCCCACCCCCAGGGCGCTGCCCGCCCCACCCAGGACAGTCGGCACCCAGCGGGAGATCAGCGGCGAGTTCGCTGTCATCGCCGCGCCGACGATCGCGGCGCTGAAGCCCAGGGCGAGCGATAGCCTCGTCGACGCCTGCTCGATCTGGAACTCCAGGCGTTCGGTGCCCTTGAAGTGCACCTGCAAGCGTGGGCCTGGCTTGCTGCCGGCTACGGATTCGATGGCGTCGAGGATGCGCATGAAGCGGCTCCCGGCCTTCCGAGTCTCGTAGACGACGTTCTGCGGGCTCAGGCCGCTGACCATTTGCTTCAGCGTGTCCTTGACCATGAATGAGCCGGCCACGGCGAACGGCTCCAGGTCGGGGTCGAGCTCGGCCACGGCCAGTTGCATCTGCGCGAAAGCTTTGGCGGTCAGGGCCAGCGAAGCCGGCAGCCTGACGCCGTGGTGCATCGAGATCTCCGTAACCTCTTGCAGCATCGGGCCGAGCTGTATCTCGCGCAGAGGCAGCTTGCGGTAGCGCGCGACCACCTCCCCGAGGTCCGAGCGAAAACCATCGAGGTCTATGTCCTGCGCAGCTTCGGCGCCCCCAGCGAGGGCCAGGACGACATCTGAGAGGAACGGCGCGTCCTCCTGCCAGACGGCCAGCATCAGCATCGTCATCAGGTGGCGTGCCTCGGGGTCGACCTGGCCGATCATCCCCAGGTCGAGGAAGTACACGCTGTCGCGCCACCACTTCAGGTTCCCCGCGTGCGGGTCGGCGTGGAAAAAGCCCTCCGTCAGCACCTGGCGGTAGTAAGACTCGAGGAGCTGACGGGCGGCCTCGCGGCGCTCGGGCACGTCCGGCGCGTCGCGCAGCGGCACGCCCTCCACCTCCTCCATGACCAGGAGGCGTGCGGTGGAGAGCTCGTGGTGGACGACCGGCACGCCCAGCCGTTCAAAACCGGCGAGGACCTCGCGCATGCGCTCGATGTTGGCTGCTTCTTGCTTGAAGTCGAGCTCACGACGCAGCGATTCGGAAAGGAAGCCGACGATGCCATTCACGTCGAAAGCCCGCTTGAACGCCGGCCGCTCGCCGACCCTCGCCGCGAACATCTCGAGCAAGCCCAGGTCCTGGGCTATCTCCTGCTCGGCGGTGGGCCTCTGAACCTTGACGACAACGCGCTCGCCGTTTTCGAGCCGCGCCCGGTGGACCTGGGCGATGGTGCCCGCCGCCATTGGCTCGAACTCCAGCTCCGTGAAGACGTCCTCCCAGGGCACGCGCAGCTCCTCCTCGATGACCGAGACGACCTCGACCTCGCTGAGCGGCGTGACCCGCTCCTGGAGGTGAGACAGCTCCTCGATGAACTCCTCGGGAAGGAGGTCCGGCCGCGTGGAGAGGATTTGCCCCAGCTTGGCAAAGGTGGGGCCCAGGTCGTTCAGCACTTCTCGGGCGCGCCGCGCGGTCGCCCGCGAGACCTCATCGCTGCCGCGGCCCCGCCGCTCCTGCCACTCCTCGACGCCTGCGCGGGCCAGGACTGTGCCGATCCGGAAGGCCCGCCGCAGAAGCCGTCCGTCGCCCACCCGGCCTGGTTCAGCAGGCGCCACGGCATGCACGACAGCGCCATTTGCGCCGGCTCCGTCGACCGAGGTGTTGAGGATGATCACGTTGCAGCGGGCATTGTGGGAAACACGGTTCGGCACGTTGCCAAGGAGGAACTGGCGCCGCCCCGACATGCCGACGTTGCCAACAACGACCGTCTCGGCCCGCTCAGCCTCGACAACGTCGAGGATGGCCTGCGCAACGTCCTCGCTCTCGACGACGACCCCCCGCGCCGCGCCCCCGGCGATCAGGCGGGCGAGGTCCGCAAGGGCCAGCTCGCTTTGTTCCCGGCTCAGCCGCGCGAGGTCGGATTCGCCTGCCCGCGGCGCCAGCACCTGGACCACGACGAGTTCGCTGCCCTGGCGGGCGGCGAACTCGGCCGCCCAGTGCACGGCCTTGTCCGCCGAGGCGGATCGGTCGGTCGCCACGACGACGCGCGACAAGCCGGACGCATGCTGTTCCACGGGGCCAATTCTCAGCGAAGCGCCGAGCAGGGTATAGGGCTGGTCACGCGCTCGAGTGGCTGGGGGTCTAACTGCCTTCCAGCTCGCGGCGCGCCTGGCGCAGCGCGCGAAGCGAGATCTTCCTTGTCTGTGGTGCTACCCAGAACCTGTTTAACGGGCCTTTCAAGAGCCGGTTGCGTGGCTCGATGTCGGCCTCATAGAGGACGGTCGTCCCGGCCCCGTCTGGTTCCAGGCTGAAAGTCTCCCATGAGGAGGGCGACAGGGGCCCATCCCTGTGACGCCAGGTGATGCTCCGTCCCGGGTCGAGGGTGGCCTCTTCCGTCGTCACGACCGTCATGGGGCCGACCTTCGTCTCGTAGCTAGTCAACACTGTCGCCGGCCGGTCGATGGAGAGGCCCGCTTCCTCAATGGCGTGCGCAAAGACACCCTCGAAAAACTTGCCGTAGACGGCCTCCGGCGGGCTGCGGAAGGAAACGCTGCCCGACACCTTCATTCGGCAAGTTTACCGGGCACCCGATTGACCCCGAAACCGAGACCCAACCTGCCACGACAGGCTGGGTTTCGGGCTCGCAGCGCAGTTGCCACATGTCATGCAGGGGAGGGTTGCGCGGATGAACGGAACCGAGAGCTCCGCTGTAGTGCGCAACCCTCCCCTCCCGGTCGGGCGAGGCAGATCGGCCGCCGGCGGGAATGCAGTGCGCTTTAATTGGCTGCGAGTCGATTCGGATTCGAGGAGAACTCATGAACGTTAACGAGGTCGCTGCGGGCCTGGAGCTGTGGAAACCAGAGGTCGTCGGCGAGGCCAACGGCTTTCAGATGAAGGTGGGTCGCCTCCACGGCGAGTTCCCCTGGCACACCCACGAGGCCGAGGACGAGCTGTTCTACTGCATCGAAGGAAGCTTTCGGATTGAGATCGAGGGCGCTGAGTCAATGAAGCTCAATATCGGCGATGTCGTCGTGGTGCCGGCCGGCACGCGGCACAGGCCGATTGCCGAGGAGCCGGCGCTGGCCGTCCTTTTCGAGAAGGCTGAGACTCGCCAGTACGGCGACTAGGCTGGCCAAGGTGATTACCCGCTTCGACCACGCCGTCGTCGCCGTCCGCGACCTTGCTGAAGCCTCGGCGCGCTTCAGAGGCCTGGGCTTTGACGTCGAGCCCGGCGGCGAACATCCAGGTCTCGGCACGCACAACGCCCTGATCCGCTTCGGTCTCGACTACATCGAGCTGATCGCCGTGAACGACGTGGAGGCAGCACGGAGCCGAGGCCTGGGCACCGGCGTGCTTGTCGACCTGCTGGAGAGGGGCGAGGAAGGCCTGGTGGGCTTTGCGCTGGCGACGGACGGCATAGAAGCTGAAGCCGAACGGGTTAGAAGGATCGTGCCCGGCACGGTCGGGCCGCTGGCGATGAACCGGCGCACGCCGCTGGGCGAGCTGCTCGGCTGGCGGCTGCTCATCCGGGCGGTGCGCCGATGCTCAGGGGCTGGCCCTTCCTCATCCAATGGGATGCCAGCGACGAGGAGCGGGCAGGCGCCCTGCGCAGCGGCAAGCACGAGCTGCCGGTGATTGGTGTGCGCGGCGTCGAGATAAGCGTCCGCGAAGAGGAGCTTCCCAACCTCAAGGATGTCTATCGCGAGGGCCTGGGACTGACTCCGCTGGCCACGGACGAGCTCTACGCCGCCGGCGGCGCGGCTATCCGACTGGTCAGCTCGGCGGAATCAACCGGCCTCGCAACGCTGGAACTGGCGGTCTCAGACCTCGATGAGGCCGAGCGAGTGCTGGTACAGCGGGGTCAGTCATTTGACCGCGGGCCCGACGGCATGGAGCTGGAAGCGGGGCTGACGCTGGGCAGGCTGCTGCTCGTCCCCTGAGGCGGAGGAATCCCTGTCGGCCGGGCCTAGGGGCAACCAGGGCCGATGCAGGTTGTCGCCGTGGGCGAGGGGCTGCTCGTTGCTGTCGCGGTCGGGCTAACCGTGGCGGTTGCGGTGGCAGTTGCAGTGGCCGTAGCCGTTGCTGTCGCTGTAGCTGTTGCGGTTGCGGTTGCGGTTGCTGTCGCTGTCGCCGTAGCCGTCGCCGTTGCGGTGGCTGTCCCCTGGTTCTCCGCCGCGTTGGGGTCGATTACCAGCTCCTGGCCGATCTGCAGGTTGGTGCAGTCCGCGTTGACCGAGGGGTTGGCGGCGATGATGTCGGCGACGCTGACGCCTTCCTCTGCGGCGATCTCGCCGCAGTTTTCGCCCGATTCAACGGTGTGGGTGCCATCGCCAGGCGTTGAGGTGGATGTGGATGTCGGGCTAGCGGTGGCCGAGCCAGTGGGGCTGGCGCTGGGCGACTCACTGGGGGTCCCACTTGGGTCCTCATCGGGCGTGCCCGACGCTGTCGCCGATGGCGTGCCAGTCTCGGTTTCCTCGGCTGTTGGCGTGGTGCTGGCGCCCGCCGTCTGCCCATCGTCGCCGTTTCCGCCGAGACCGCCGGCGAGGAAGATGAAAACGATCGCGAAGAGGATGCCGATGAAGGCGCCGGCCATGCCGACGCGCAGCCCGAACGGCTGCGACATGAACCAGCCGCCCGGTCCGCCCCCGCCGCTGTCCGTGACCAGAGGCCCGCGGTAGGGCGGAAGCCCGTCGTCCTGGTCGAAGCGGGCGCGCCTCTGCGGCGCCGTCGAGAAGGGCTCGGGCGGCGGGTCGTCGCCGCGGCCCACGTTGGAGAAGGGGTCACGGCGCGGGGATCGAGACGGGAAGGAATCCTCGTCGTCGCCCTGGCCGCCCGGCCTCCACTCGCTCAAAGTCTGCCCGCCTTGCGAAATCTAGCCACTAGTGACTGTCGAGGCAGTATGAGGCCGTAACCGCGATCTTTGCAACTTTTAGCTCGTATCCGCCGCGGATAGGCCAAGGATGAACTCGATGACCGGATCGGAGATCTCAGTACTCCCGGCGGGGTCGTGCAGGTTCAGGGGCCATTGGCGGAGAGCCTTCAGCTGAGCCCTCGGCAGGAAGCTGAGGAGGGTGTCCCACAGCTCGCCCTCGGCGAAAACAGTGAAAGCCGCCGGCAACTCCAGGTAGAGCGCTGGGAGCTCGACGAGCGGGCGCAGCCGAAGCAGGTCCATTGCCTCCCATGACACGCCGAACTCGGCGAAGCGATCGAGGTCGAGGTCGCGCAGTACGAGGGCATTTGCCATCTGCAGCTCCTCGGGGCTGGCGTCCTTCATTCCCGGAGTCAGGTCGTAAGGTTGAGGCGCCCGGATATTTAAATTCGTCAGGGCGTCGACAAACGAGCCGAAGCCAAGGGTTCGCAGCGACGCATCAGGCAGGAACATGCCAACGATGGCCAGGCTGCGGGCGAGGCCGGGCTGGCGGTCAAGCGCGGTCAGGGCCACCGCGGTGGCGTCGATGATCGTCACCACGTGGGTCTCCGGCGTACAAACGGCGCGAATCTGGTCACGCGCGGTTTCCCAGGTCGGCGCACCCAACCCACCTTTCAGACAAGGCGAGGAGAACACCGCGACGTCGAACTGCCCTCCGCAGATCATCCAGTGCTGCCGCCAGGCCCGGTATACCCTCGCAGGCGCGCGGCGACATCCAGAACGGCGGGATGACGAGGACGGGCTCGCGCATGAGCGAAGGAGCTAAGTCGGACCCGGCTGGTTAAGGCCCTGGAGCAGCCGGCGGGTGGCCTCCGCGACCTCGTCCACGGCGTCGTTAAAGGGTTGTTCGTTCTTGCGCGCGGGCCTGCGATAGCCACTAATCTTGCGCACGAACTGCAGCGCGGCTTCCTGCACCTCCAGCTCGGTCGGCGGCTCGTTCGCGCGGCGCAGGGTCTTGATGCTACGGCACATTGATTTCCGCCAGCTTCGCTACCGCCGCGTCGATGGAATCCACCAGGACTTCGACCAGCAGGTCGATGTCCTCGCCGTTGATGATGAAGGGCGGCCCCAGCATGACCACGTCCTGGGCGCCCACGGAACCACCCGGATAGAAGAAGACGCCGCGCTGCAAGCCCGCCGCCGTGACCTGGTTCACCAGCCGCGCTTCGGGCGGGAAGCGCTCCAGCGTGTCGCGGTCGCGGACGAGCTCGACGCCCAGCATCAGGCCCAGCCCTCGTACCTCACCGACGTTGGTATGCCCATCGAGCGCCTCGACCAGCCGCGACTTGAGGAGATCACCCATTCTTTCGGCCCGCGCCACAAGCTCCTCGCGCTCCATGATCTCGAGCACCTTGTCGGCCACGGCGCAGGACGCCGGGTGGGCCGAGAAGGTATAGAACATCAGGTCCTCGCCCCGCTCTGCCAGCGGCGCCACTACTTCGTCGGTCGCGTAGACGCCGCCCATCGGGGCGTAGCCGCCCGCCAGGCCCTTGCCGCCGACCATGATGTCTGGCGTCACGCCCCAGTGCTCGACCGCGAACTTCCGGCCCGTCCGGCCGAAGCCGCTCATCACCTCGTCGGCGATCAGCAGCACGCCGTACTTGCGAGAAATTTCCGCGATCCGCGGCCAGTAGCTGGCCGGCGGCACGAAGCAGCCCGCCGCCGAGCCCACGACGGGCTCCATGATTACCGCGGCGACTGTGTCCGGGCCCTCGCGCAGGATGACGTCTTCCAGCCGATCGGCGGCGCCCTCCCGGCAGTCCGGCTGGTGCTCGTTGCGCCCCAGCGAGCACGACAGGCAATAGGGCGTCGGCGTCTTTGGATATTTCGTGAGCATCGGCTCGAAGGTAGACCTCCGCGGGATGTGGTTGCCCACCGCCAGCCCGCCCATGGCCACACCGTGGTAGGACAGCTCGCCGCCGATGATCTTCCAGCGCTCCGTACGCCCGGCCGCCACGTGGTGCTGGCGCGCCAGCCGCATCGCCGCGTCGACGGACTCGGAGCCCCCGCTGACGAACTGCACGTGGCTGAGGCCTTCGGGCAGCCAGTTGTTGACCAGCCGCTCCACCAGCCGTGTCCGCTCCGGCGTGGCGAAGGGCGGCACGACGTAGGTCACGTCCTGGAGCGCCTGCGCGGCGACCTCCGCCACCTCGCGCCGCCCGTGCCCGATGTTGGCGACAATGGCGCCGCCGGCGGCGTCCAACACGCGCTTACCCTCGCTGGTGATCAGATAGGCGCCCTCGGCCCGCTCGACGGCGAACATGGCCGGCCGGCCGGTGAAGGTAGTTGGGCGCGCGAGCTGTGTGGTCATGGGCTGAGGCTAGTCCAGTGGACCCCGCGAGGTAAATACGCGGTCAAGCCGGAGTTGACCAGGTGACACTCGTTACATTCATGTGAACTGACTCCGTACGCTCCGCTCCAGGCCGTTGGCCTTTGTCTTTGGGCCAGCCGTCAGGCTATGATTCCAAACAACCTCTAATCCCCGGAGGAGCCCAACATGGCCGACCAGGAACAAGACAAAAATACGAAGGTCACGGTGACGTTCGACCCGAAGACGAAAGAAATCGCGGTCAACAAGATCCAGTCCTACGCCGGCTTCAAGAAAGACCGCTAGAACTCGGTAAGAAGTCGCATCCGGCTATTCCTAGGCCCAGAAGTCGTCCACGGCTTTCTGGTTGTAAGCGAACTCCCAGGCCTCGCTGATCTTTCCGTCCTTGATGTGGACGACGAGTACGTTCGGCTCGTCCATGGTCTTGCCGGCGCGCTGCCCCTTGATGTTGCCGATGAAGACGGCGTGCTCGTCGCTGGCGGCGATGTCGTGAAGCTCGGGGGGCGAAGGTCCCTCCGCTGAGCTCCCCGACCTGTTGGAAGGCCTGTCTTATCCCTTCCTTGCCGCGGGCATCGCCCGATGTCGGGTTGTTGCCGGCGGTGTGCCAGACCGCGTCATCGCTGAAGTTAGCGAGGGCTCCATCGATATCTCCGCTGGTAAAGGTGTCGTAGAGGCGCTGAATCACAGCGGCGTTTGGGTGCTCGCTCATTGAGTTCTCCTTATGACGGTCCGGTTCGTCCAACCGCCATCGAGTCCGAGGATACTCCCGCCGGGTCCGCTAGAGCCACCAATAGTGGCACCCCCGGCAGGATTCGAACCTGCGACCGTCGGATTAGAAGTCCGATGCTCTATCCACTGAGCTACGGGGGCTCGCCCGTAATTCTAGCGAGCGGGCGCCCCGTCTTGAGGCGCTAGGTCAGCTCGGCGTACGCCGCCTCCGCCGCCGTCCCGTTGACGCGGGTGCGGACCAGGAAGGGCTTGCCCGGCCCCATCCCCCGCTTGATCTCCACGATCTCCATGTCCTCGACACGTGGCGATGTGGTCAGGTGCTTCTGGAACCACGCTCCGAGGGGCCGCCCGGCGATGATCCCAAGCGTCGCCGCGTTGACGATGCTGGGGAAGCGCGAGAAGCGCGTCGGCTGGTTGACGGTGAACAGCGAGATCAGCGCGGTGGCGACGCCGGCGATGACGATGTTCGTCCCGCAGAGCGGCGACACCGCAAGGTTGCCCTCGCCGGTCTTCATCCTCTGCAAGGCCTCGTGGGCTGACTCGTGTACCAGCTCGTCCGGGACGTCAGCGTAGAGGTAGAAGCCGTCGGGCATGGCGTGGCCAAACATCCGCTTGGGCCCGCCCATCTTGCCCAGCATGACGGAGACGGTGGCGTGTTCCAGGCCGTGATTTCTCTTGACGGCTTCAACTAAAGATGCAAGCAAAGGGAATCCTCCTTGAGGCGGTTGGGGGGCTACCTGATTATAGGCTTCGGGGCTATGCCCTGGGCTGCGCGAAGGGCCTCAACCGCCCGCTACGGCGGGCACGATGGAGACTTCGTCGCCGTCCTTCAGCTCCGTCCCCAAACCCGACAGGAACCGCACGTCCTCGCCGTTGATGTAGACGTTGACAAAGCGGCGGAGCTCGCCCCGCTCGTCGCAGAGCCGGTCCTTGAGGCCGGGGAAGGCGCTGTTCAGGTTGTCGAAAGCCGCCTCCAGGCTTGGTCCCTCAGCGTCCACCACCTCCTGGTTGGCCGTCAGGTTGCGCAGCGGCGTTGGTATCCGCACTCGTACTGCCATATCTCGTCCTCCTCAGCCCTCGACCACGTCGCCGGCAACGGGGTCGACGCGGACCCCCACCGAGCCAACCCACTCGAGACCGCGGTCGATCTCGGCGTCATCGCCCTCGATCTCCAGGACAACCCAGCCAAAGTCCTCTTCGACATCCGCCATGCGGATGTTCGTCACCAGGTCGAAGTTCTTGCCCAGCTCGTAGACGACCGGCCGCTTGACGAGGTCGGCCTCGAAGGTCAGCCTGACCCGGCGTTTCATGAGGCTTATCCTACCGGCTCGCCGACGCGCGCCCGAATTTCAGGCGTGTTGGGTCTGCCTGTGGCTTCGCGCGACGGTCCCGCGGTCTTTGCCGGTGGTGAGTTGAGGGCATCCTCGAGCTCGCTCAGCCGCGGCTTGATCGTGAAGCTCGGCCCCAGCACGTCGGATACAGCCTCAACGGTCTTCAGGCCGCCGCCCGTGATATAGGCCACGGTGAGGGCGTCGCGGTCGATGGCGCCGGCCTCGGCCAACTTCTTCAAACCGGCGATGACGACGCCGCCGGCGGTTTCGGCGAAAACACCCTCGCTCTCGGCCAGCAGCCGGATCCCGGCGACGATTTCCTCGTCGCTGGAGGCCGTGGCCCGGCCGCCGGTCTCGGCGAGCAGCTTGAGAGCGTAATAGCCATCCGCCGGGTTGCCGATGGCCAGCGAGCGGGCGATGGTCTTGGGCTTCACGGGCCGAAAGTTCAGGCTGCCCTCCTCCCAGGCCGTCGCAATCGGCGCGCAGCCCTGGGCCTGGGCGCCGGACATCACTGTCCGCGGCTCATCTACGAGCCCGATGCGCGCCAGCTCCTTAAAGCCCTTCCAGATCTTGGTGTAGAGCGAGCCGCTGGCCAGCGGGCCTACTACGTAGTCGGGCGTGCGCCAGCCAAGCTGCTCGGCGACCTCGTAGCCCAGGGTCTTGCTGCCCTCCGAGTAGTAGGGCCGCAGGTTGATATTGACGAAGCCCCAGGGGTAGCGGTCGGCAACCTCGGTGCAGAGGCGGTTCACGTCGTCATAGCTGCCCTCGACGGCGACGAGCGTTGGGTTGTAGATCGCCGAGCCGACGATCTTGCCGCTCTCGAGGTCCGAGGGAATGAAGACGACGGCCTTCAGCCCTGCGTGGGCCGCATGCGCGGCCACGCTGTTCGCCAGGTTCCCCGTCGAGGCGCAGGCCACGGTCTCGAAGCCAAACTCCCGCGCCCGCGTCAGCGCCACCGACACCACGCGGTCCTTGAAGGACCAGGTCGGGTTCTGCGTGTCGTTCTTGATGTAGAGGTTGCGCAGGCCGAGCTGCTCGCCAAGGTTCTTCGCCCGCACCAAGGGCGTCAGCCCGGCGCCGATGTCGACCCGGTTGTCGGGGTCGGCCGGCAAGAGGGGGGCGTAGCGCCAGAGGGTCGAAGGCCCGCGCTCGATGGCCTCGCGCGTCAGGTCCCGCCCGATGCGCTCGTAGTCGTAGACCACCTCGACGGGGCCGAAGCAGAACTCGCAGCTGAAGCGAGCATCGAGGGGATACTCGCGGCCGCACTCGCGGCACTTCAGGGCACTTGCGTAAGACATTCCTCCATCCTTCTCGGTCAGAAAGAAAACCCTCTTCGTGAAGAAGAGGTATGGAGGCTGGACGCCGAGTCCATACCTCTTATCTTCTCGTCCAGCCGTCCGGGGCTGAAAGAGCGGATTTGGCACCTACTCCCGCGTTAGCGAGAGGGTTGCCGGGCTTCGCAGGGCCGGTTCCCTCCACCCGTCTTGATAAGAGGCTGACCGTATTCAGTTGTCCGTTTGGTTAATTGGATGCTATCGGGACAGCGAGCAGATCGTCAATTCTCCAGCTAGTTGAAGACAACATCTGCGCTGGTTCTGATCCGCCAAGCCCAACGGCCAGCAGGAGGCCGAGGGTTCCGCCATCGGTCGGTGACAAACTCTTCACTGCTTCCATCGGGCTTCTCAACGCGCCAACGTTTCCAGCCTCGCGCGCCCAGGAGGCGTGTACCGTCCCGCGCGTTGGCAACATGCGCCCACCCGTCCACCGCCACGATTTTAGCGACTGTCTTGCGTCGTCGACCCGCGGAGCGCCGACCTTGAGTCACAGTCGGCGCGCTTGCTCTTCTCCATCGCTGGTCAGCGAGGTAGGCGGACTTCACTACACCCGCGAACCGTTCGATGCGCTGTCGCTCACCTGGTTCGGGGGGTTCACCAAAATGCATGATTCGGTTCCTGAGCAGGCGGATAGTATCCAACTCTTTGCAGAATGTTCGCTGGTCGAATCCGTCCCAACCGAGTTCCAGTGTTCGGGACGCTCAAGTATCCGCTCCATCTCTCCAATCGTTAAGTCGGAGAGATTTGAAGCCTGGCGAGTATCGGTGGAGGGCGCCACCGTGAGGGCCGTCGCCAGGTCGATGCTCTTGAGAAGCGCTCGAAGATGTTCCTCTATCTCGCCGATGAGCAGAAAAGGCCCCGCAATGGAACTGAACTCGTTAGCTACATCAACAGGAGTCACCATTCCTGCTACCTGACGGTTGACACCGATCACGATGACAGCCTCATGCTTTGCGAAGCTCTCTATGACCTGAAAAAGTGGCGTGCCTGCCGTCACTTGCGGCGTTGTTTCGTCGAGGCAATCGGCCACTTTCGTTGGCGTCCCATGAAGTTGAGCTCGAGCTACGGCGCGATAGGAGATTGTTCCCTTCACGCTTGTCGGGGTCGTGGTGACGACCAGAACGGGCGTATTTAAGATGTCCATTCTCGTTAGAGCCTCGGCCACGGTTGCCTCGGGGTTTATCTCATCGGGCTTTCGCTCTGCGGCCTTTAAATTCCCCACAACTACTGCTCGGTCAGCGGGGTCAGAAGCCTCGGTGGTGGTGGGCTCGTCCGCACCCTCTTGCTCGGGCGGAGTTACGGGCGTTTGTCCTCGACCGGCTCGTTGACCCTTGAGCGTAAATGTCACATTCGTGTCGAGGGCCATTTCCTTGGATATCGGTGGCGCCGCCCTAAGTTGACGTTTGTCCAATTCCGAATTGATGAGATCGACGGCGCTTTGACGGCGACGCGTGTAACCAAAGGCACCCAGCACCTTGTCGCCACGGCGCCAGACCCGTGCTCCGGCCTCCAGTTGCCGTTTGATGTCGTCGAGGTACGATGTGCCGTCCATGGAGGACATTATCGATGCGGGCCGACTTCTGCGAGGCTCAGTCGGGCGGGCGGAAGGCGTCCGCGGTGTCCACCGCCCCGAAGGCCTGCACGTCCGCGCCGCCCGGCAGGCAGATAAAGTCGCCGATCACGGCGGCGCCGGTGCCGTGCCGCGGCGCTGCCATGCTCCCGGCCGAGCTCCAGGTGTCGGTCGCCGGGTCGTACACCTCGACCTGCTCGAACACGCCGGTAGGGTCGGCCGCGTTGCCCTCACCTCCGAACACGTAGATCAGGCCCTCGAGGACGGCCGCGGCGATCCCGCCGCGCGAAGTCGGCATCGGCGCCCTCTCAGTCCATTCGTCCGTCGCGGGGTCGAACGAGAAGACCAGAGGACTGTGGGAGTTGATCGCCCCCAGCCGGCCGCCAATGGCGAAGAAGAGACCATCGATGCCCGCCGCCGCCAGGTGGTCGCGCGCCGCCGGCATATCGGGCAGCTCTTCCCAGGTGTCGCTCGCCGGGTCATAGCGGGCGAAGTCGCTTACGGCCTGCCCCTCACGGAAGCCGCCGGCGACGTAGATGAAGCCATCGACGAGAGCCGCGCCCGAGGCTCCGCGCTCGGTCCCGGCCGGCATCGGGGCCTTTTGCGTCCAGGAATCGCTGTCCGGGTCGTACTCGAAGACCCGCCCGTCGCCGATAAAGGGTCCTGTCTGGAAGCCGATCACATAGAGGCGGTCGTCGCTGGCGACGACGTTGGCGTGGTGAATCTCGGCGGGCACCGGCGCCACCGTCCGCCATGTCTCCGACTCCGGGTCGTAGACCTCCACCAGGCCGACGATGTTGCCCGTCGTGTCGAAGCCACCGACGGTGTAGACCTCGCCGCGCAACGTGGCGACGCCCAGCTCCTGGCGCGGCCCCGAGGGGAGCGGGGGGAGAGAGGTCCAAGCCTCCTCCCCTTCCGTCGCCGTTTGCTCAGGCGAAGCCGCTTCTTCTGCGCTCGGCGAGCTCTCGTCCCGTGCGGTTTGCTCCGGGGTGGGGTCCTTCGCGTCGTCGTCACCGCCGCAGCCTGTCACGACGAAGGCGGCCACGAGCAAACACCAGGTCAGAAAAACGGCCAGTCTCATGGCAAAAGGCTAGAGCCTGAGCCGTGCGCTAGGGGAAGTCCGAGCCCCCGGGCAGGCTACCGGCGTCGACCAGCGACTCCCGCTCGGGAAGGGGACAGACGCGGACGCCGCGGTGGGGCAGAAGCTCCACCAGGCCCTCGGCTTCCAGCCGGCGGAAGGCCTCGCGCACCGGCGTCGAGCTTACGCCCCAGTGGGCGGCGAGCTCATCCTGGCGCAGGTGGGTACCTTCCGCGACGCGGCCACTGAGTATCTCAGCCCGCAGCGTTTCCCAAACGGCTTCGGCTTTGGAGCGAGACCGCTGGCCCAGCGGCAGAGAAAGGGTCATCAGGCACATCCTAGGCCCTTGCGGCTCTGCCCGCGAGAGATTATGCATAATGTATAGACATTCGCTAACACAGGGATAGGAGGGCACAATGACAAGCTTCAAGGCCGGCTTAGAGGGGGTCGTCGTTACGACCTCGGCGATCACCGCCGTCAACGGCGACGAGGGCAGGCTCTTCTACCGAGGCTTTAATATCGCCGAGCTCGCGACCGAAGCCACCTTTGAGGAGGTTTGGTTCCTCCTCAACCACGGCGAGCTCCCTCGCGGTGATGAGCTGCGGGCCTTCCAGGCCCAGCTCGCGGCCAGCCGTGTTGTCCCCGCCTGGCTCGACTCACTTCTCGATCAATTGTCGCTCAGCTGCCACCCGCTGGCCGTCCTGCGCCAGGCCATGGCGATGGACAGCCTTTTGGCCCCGGACGCTGAGCTCATGGACCCCGAATCTAACCTGGAGAAGGGCCTGCGTCTCACGTCGTTTTTCCCCATCGTCGTGGCGCGCTGGGACCGCCGGCGCCGCGGCCTTGAACCGGTAGAGCCTCGGGAGGACCTCGGCCACGCGGCAAACTTCCTCTGGATGCTGCACGGCAGCGAGCCGACGGAAAGACAGGCCCGGGCCCTGGACGTCGCCCTTGTCCTCCACGCCGACCACGAGTTCAACGCCTCGACCTTCGTCGCCCGCACCGTGGCCGGCACCGAAGCCGACTTCCACTCAGCGGTGATCGCAGCCCTCGCCGCCCTCAAAGGCCCGAAACACGGCGGCGCCAACGAGGACGTCGTCCAGATGCTCGAGGAGATCGGCAGCCCCGAGCGCGCCGAGGGCTGGATCCGCGAGAAGATCGCCTGGCGCGAGGCCCTTCCCCCGGCTGAACGCCAGTCGATCAAGGCGCGCTTCCCCGGCTTCGGCCACCGCGTCTACAAGGTCGACGACCCCCGCGCCGCCCACCTGCGTGAGATGGCGCGCCAGCTCGCCGAAGAGAACGGCTACGACGCTGACTTCAGGATGGCGGAGACCGTGCGCGAGGTAGTCCAGCGCGAAAAGGGGCTGCCGGTCAACGTGGACTACTACTCAGCCCTCGTCTACCGGGCGCTCGCCATCCGGCCCGACCTCTGCCTCTCGATCTTCGCCATCAGCCGCATCGCCGGCTGGTCGGCGCACATCATCGAGCAGTTGGGCAACAACCGCCTGATCAGACCTCGTGCCGAGTACGTGGGGCCGGAGCCGCGCAGGCTCCCAATCGCCGTGGCCTAGGAGCCTTCCTGGACCTCGACTAGATCGTCGGCCACCAGCCCGTGCGCCTCGCGGTGGACTGTCTCCGCGGCCTCTTTGTTCGGGGCGTCGACCAGGCAGTAAACGCGCCCGCTGCCCTCGTCGAACCAATACTTGAGGTACTTGACGCCGTGCTTGTCCTGGGTCTCTAGGTCCCGCTTGTGGGCGCCGGCTACCGCATCGGCGGTCAGGCCATCCACTTTCTGATGGGTATCCATGTAGAGCGGCATTTTGCTGTCCTCCCTTAAATTCCCTCTCCGGGTGCGGAGAGGGCCAGCCGCAGCGGGGGTGAGGTGGGTGGGGCGGGGGGGCTCCTCGTCCCCTCATGCCTCTGGCCCGTTTCGATCTTGCCCCGCAACGGCGCGGTGTGTGAGAAGCATACAACCCGATGGCCCGGCGTGCAGACTGTAAACAAGCGGAGGGAGTGATGTTCAAAGTCGCTGGAAGTGTTCCTGAAGTACTTCGACGGAGTGAACCGCAGGGCGATGCGGGACATCGCCGCCCTGCCGCCGGAAGCGGACGGCTGGAAGCCAGCCGCCGGCGTGGGCGAGAACTCGTGGAGCATCAACCAGCTCGTAGGTCACATGGCGGGCTCGCGCTTGTACTTCGCCAGCGCCTATCTGCAGAAGGGCTGGATCACCCCGCAACCGCCCGACACCAGCAACCGCGACAACTGGATGCCGGCCCTGGAGGACAGCGCCGCCGAATTCCGCCGGCAGCTGGAAGGCACGCCCGACGAATGGCTGGAGCGCAAGGTCGAGATGATCGACACGCCGGGCGGCGGCCTATCCGGCTGGCGTGTGCTGCTGATGATGGTGGAGCACGACATCCACCATCGCAGCCAGATCGACACCTACGCCGGCCTTAACGGCTGGGGCCCGCCCCACATCTACGGCCGCGCCGCAGAAGACATAGCCGCGCTCCAGGACTCCGAACGCGCCAAACAAACGGGGAAGAACGATGGCCGTCGGTGATTTCGCGGCGGACGTAGCTGCCCGCGCTGCCTCCCATGGCGTTTCCTTGGTCGCCCGCGGCGAGATCGCTTGGTTGTCTGGCAAAGGACATCTAAACCCAGCCGCCGCCGCAGCGCCCTCCGAAGTCATTAATCGTCTTCGCGAAATGCACTCGGCGTTGGGCGGGCGAGGGGATCTTTTGGCCAGCAAACGGCCTATGGCATGCCGGGTGGACTTCTTGCTCGGCTCGCAAACCATTGTTGAGGTCGACGAGTATCAGCACTTCAGCTCGCAACGGCTCGCGACGCTGAAGCTATATTCGCAGTTACCAAACACGATTGATGTTTTGCTCTATCAACGGCTCTGCGAGGAAAACAAGACCCGTGCCGACCGGTATCGGGCCACCAAAGAGGCTCCTGACTTCCCCTTTCCCGGAGGGCGCACCGCCCAGAGAGCCTAACTGGATGCCGTTCGCGATCTGCTTGCACCGCATTTCGGGATGAGGGTCATTCGGCTTCCGTGTCCGACATATGACGTGGAACAAGCCGTAACCGACCTTCTCCGGGCCGCCGCGACTAATCGCTGACCCAACCGGCTAGCAAGAACGTCACGGCGTGGTTTTCGTCAGAGGCCAGGACGTAACCGGCATCCGACCCTACCTTCTCCAGTTGCTCATCCTCACTCGCCGCGGGCGGCAGCTTCTGGGCGACCAACTCGTTGTCATCCCACCAGAACCAGCCGGCGGTTAGGACCTCTTCATCCGGGACCATCACGTCGACGCGGGTTTGGACGAAGCCGTCCTCGGGGTCGAGCTCGGTTTCCGTGTAGTAGGGGAGATCTCCGTGGAGACCATAGACACGGGTTGGGGTGAATGACGCAGCCATTGGGCACTCCTTCTCTCCGCTTGCTCCCGTCCGGGCGCAAGCGGCCGGAGGGCTCAGCTGGTGTTCATAGGGCCCATCCTAGGCGATTAGCACGACGGAAACTGACGCGGACCCCGTATATCAACAGCCGCTCAGTACGGCCCCTTCAGCCGGATCGTCGTCTCCCGGCCCTTCCCCTCGAAATCCAGGACCCCCTCATCCCGAAACTTATGCAGGTGCGCCAGGATCTGGTTCGTCGCGAACGAGTACAGGCGCTTGTCGACCTCCGGATAGATCGAGTTCAGCAGCTGCTGGACGGTGATCTTCCCGTTGGCCAGCAGCTTCAGGATTTGAGCCTCGCGCTCGTGGCGGTGCTCGATCAGCTCGCGGCACTTCTGCGCCGGGTTGTCGACCAGGGGGCCGTGGCCCGGCGCGAGCCGCTCCGCCCCCGAGCCCTCGAGCTTCTCCAGGGACTGCAGATACTTCGTCATGCTGCCGTAGGGGGGAGGGCTGATCGCGACCGTCCCTCGCCCGAGGACGGTGTCGCCCGTGAACACGACCTTCTCTTCCTCGAGCATCAGGCAGACGCTGCCCTCCGTGTGTCCCGGCGTGTGGATGGCGCGGATGGTTGCCGACCCGATCTGAAGCGTGTCGCCGTCCTTGAGCACGTGGTCAGGGCGAGCCTTGGCCGCCTCCTCCTTCCACAGCGCCGCCGCCGCGGCCAGCTCTTTGGCGTCCTCCGGGATCTCGATGTCCTCCGGTGCGCCCTCGTCCGGGTGCGTGATGAACTTCTCTTCGTCCTCGTGTACGGCTATGCGAGCGCCGGTCTTGCGGCGGATCGTGTCGGCCGCCGAGGAATGATCGAAGTGGTGGTGGGTGAGGATGATCTCCTTCAAAACCACGCCGGACAGCTTCTCGAGGTAGCCCAGGCGCACCTCCAGCGCCTTCTCGTCCGCGAAGCCGGTGTCAATCATGGCTGCCTCGCCGCAATCGACGATCAGCCAGACGTTGGGCACCAGCGGGCCCGTGTAGATCGAGGTTTCGGCATCGATGGAGTGGACGCGGTCAGAAATCTGCATAGCGCCAGGGCCTTTCCCCTCTCCCCCGGAGAAGGCTAGGAGTGTCTCGCCCTATCTAACTCTCTTCCCTTGAAGGGGAGGGCTGGGTGAGGGTGCTTCGCTCGATCCAATCTCCCCTCTCCCTCGAGGGAGAGGGCTAGGGTGAGGGTGCTCGGCTCGATCTTATCGACTGCCTGCCCCTGCCGGTGTTTACTTGCAGTGTGAGGGCCGTCTGAGCGAGAAGTCCTGGGACGCCGACGCCGACCTTGGGGGCGGCAAGACTCTCGACCTCCCCGAAGGGCCCCCAGACTTTGAAGAGCCCCCAGAGCCTGAGTTCGAGCCGGAACCGGCGCCCGACGAGGCGCCCGCGCCGCCGGCGCCAGTCCAGCGCGGCTGCAGCGTCCGCCCGATCATCACCCTCGTCGTCCTCGGACTGTTCCTTCTTCCCTTCGGCGCCGTCGGATTGGCGGTCTGCAGCGTAGCCACCGAGATCGACAATGCAATCGACAGCGCCGAACAGGCTCCGGGCGTTTCTAACTCCAACCAGGACGAGGTGTTCACCGATGTTCTCGACACCGCGTTCTCGTCGATGGAGCGCAGCCTCCCCCAGTGCTTCTTCGTCCAGGCGACGACGCAATTCTGCCGCAGCAACTTCGAGGCCTTAGTCCCCATAATCGAGCCGTTTGAAACCTCCAACAACTGCGCCGCCTACCAGGCCTTCTATGTCGACGCCCTGAGGCAGGCGGCCGACGGCAAGCCCAACGCCCTGCGCATCCTGCGCGACCAGGACCGTCGCAACTATCCGCTTGGCTACCAAAACTCCCAGGACCGTTGCCTGGCCTGACCTAGGCGCGGAACTGCCTTCTCCCTCTCTGCTTGCGGAGAGCGGGCCAGGGGATGAGGTTGGGGCGGGGCGGGGGACCGAGCGCGCCATTGCCGAAAGCCTGGAATCAAAGTCAACGCGTGCGCCACTGTTCACAAACCGGAAACAATACGCTGGTAAGCTCTGCGGCATGGAGTCCATCCTCGTCATCTCGCCCGACTCGCCGGCCACAGACCTCGGCCGAATATTGACCGACGCCGGCTACCGCGTAACGGCAGAGCGCATTTCCGAGTCCGGCCTCGCCCCGGCCATCGCCGCGGAGACGGCCCTGCTGGTCGCCGACATGCGCCGAGCCCCCCTCGACCTGCGGGTATTGGTCAAGCCCCTGGGCGAGACAGCCCCGCCCCTCCTGGCGGTGATTGAAGAGCATGCGCTCGATGCTCCGACCCTCGAATATGCCGCCGATATCGCCGTCTCCCCCTTCACCGACGCCGAGTTGGTGGCCCGAGTCCGGCTCGCCCTGCTGCGGCGGGGCGGCGAAGCGTCGGCCGACACCTTGCGCCGCGGCGACCTGGTCATCGACATCGAAAACTACCGCGTTGCCATCAACCACGAGCCCGTCGACCTGACCTACAAGGAGTACGAGCTCCTGAAATTCCTCGCCACCAACGACGGCAAGGTCTTCACCCGGGAGGCGCTGCTCAACCGGGTCTGGGGCTATAACTACTACGGCGGCGCCCGTACCGTCGATGTCCACATCCGCCGCATCCGCAGCAAGATCGAGCTGAACGGCCGCGTCTACATCGAGACGGTCCGCAACGTCGGCTACCGCTTCACCGCCTGAATCAGCAGCGACCGCTAAAGATACCCCTCCGGGACCGGGCCAATGACCTCCATTTTGTACCTGCCGGCCAGCTCTGCGAGCGCATCGTCGTTCATGGTCCCTGCTGTCGTGCCCTCGCTGAGCTCGTCGAAGTAGCCGACCATCGCGGCCGGACAGTAGAGGTTGAGCTTTCGGCTGGGTACGTTGCCGACGCGGAAGCCGTGAGCCGTGCCTACCGGCACGTAGATGAATGCGCCCGCTCGGCACACGAACTCCCTCTCCTCGATGAAGATGATGTACTCGCCCTCGAGCACATAGAAGGCCTCAGCCGCGTCATGGTGAATGTGCATGGGCGGGCCAAAACCCGGCGGCTCCGTCGCTTCGAGGAGGGAGAAGGCGCCGCCCGTGTCCTCGCCTGCCGCCTTGAGCGACATGGCGAAGTTGCCCAGGTCGATTCGTCGCCCCTCGCCCGGCTGAAGTACAAGTTGCTCAACGCTCGATTGGGACATTTCGGTTCCTCCACACCAGAGTCTCGCGGGCAAGACCAACGGACGCACCAGGGCGCGAGGAGTGGCACGCGTCGCCCGCGCCCGCATCGGGACCCTGCGCAATGCAGGCTACCGTTTTCAATGCTTAGGGCACGCCAACGTCGTCTCGCAGGTGTCGTCCGCGCTGTCGTTACCCAGGCCGGCATGGCTTCGGGCGAAATGGTGTAGGAGCGGTTTCGAAGCGTCTGCGGAGCTCGGTTTGTTCCAATGGCCGTTGTCAGCCTGCACCCGTTTCTGCAGTCGCAAATCGCCGTGAAGCCGGCACTGGTTACATTGCGTACAACCGTCGATGTCCGGTCGAAGGATGGGTTCGGCCAAACTGGCGCCGCGTGCTCAACTAGCGACCGTTTCTGTCGCCTCCCGCCCCGTGGAGGCTTAGCACATCTGTGCTACTATGGATATCCATGCTCCCCCCACAGGACTCTGCTATGGCTCGTCTCATCGAGCGCCCGTTCGCACCCATCGCCGCTCCCCCTCAAACGCCGCCCGCGTGCCCGAACCGAGCCTCGAGGTTCAAAAGGTTCAATTGGTTCAATTGGTTCAAACGGTTCAAAGGTTCAATTGGTTCAATTCCCCGCGCCTGTTCCCCCCTCTCTGCGCTTGCGGAGAGGGGGCTAGGGGGTGAGGTGGGCGGCGATGCGGGGTCGTCTCCATTCGCAAGCGCCAGCCCAAAACCGAAAAAACAAAAACCGCGCGCAGCTAAGCCCCGATAAGCGCGACTAACAGCGAATAAGCCGGAATAGCGGCGATTAACGCCAAGTAAGCCGATCCGGCCCGGCCAACTAAGGCCATTTAGCGACGAATAAGGGCGATTAAGGAGGTTTAGTGTGTGCCGCTAATTGCCCTCTACAGCCCAACGAGACCGCCTGGAAGCGAGGCAGCGTTCCGCGGGCATTTCACACCCCGGGGCTCCACGGGCGTTGACCCGATGGGCAAAAAGGGACTAGATTACGGCCAGCTGACGGGAAATCCGCAAGGAGCCGGGAAAAGAGCCAACCCTGAACCTTACGCGTGCCTCCAACCCTTTCCGCCTGATCGCCGCGGCGGTGCCGCTGCTTATCGTCGTCCTTGCCGCCGCATCGGCCCTGCTCGACCCGACGCCGGCCTACGCCGCCACCTTCACCGTCACCCTAACCACCGACCAGGCCGACCCGGCCCTCAACGGGGTCTGCGACGTTGACACCGTGACCGTGGGCGACCAGTGCACCCTGCGCGCCGCTATCCAGGAGGCCAATAACACGCCGGCCCAGGATCTCATTCACTTCAACGTCGGTGGCGGGGGCGCCCAAACAATTACTGTTTCCTCACCCCTGCCCACGATCGTCACCGACGTCGATCTGCTCGCCGGCACGCAACCGAGTTTCAGCGCGGCGCCGCTGATCACTCTGCTGGGAGCCGGCACGGCGGTCAGCAACCAGGGTCTGCGCTTCGAGGATGGCGCGGACGGCAGTGCTGTTACCTACATGGCGATCCGCAACTTCAATACAAAGATCTACCTGGCTGCCGGCGCCGACAGCATCACCGTCTACGGCAACTACCTGGGTAACGTGGGCATGGGAACCAACGGTGTCGGCGAGGGCATCCGTGTGCTGTCGAATAACAACACTATCGGCCTGTTCATCCAGCCCAACGTGATTTCCCGCAACGGTAGCGGAGGGGGAGTCATCGTCTCAGGCTCGAACAATGAGGTCAACGGCAACTTCATCGGCACGAACCCGGGCGGCACGGTCTACGAGGGCAACAACGGGGCTGGCGTCTCGATCGAGGGCGGCACAGACAACAAGGTGTTCCAGAACCTGATCGTGCCGGGCCCCCAAATCGGGATTTCAATCCAGGGCAGCGCGACGACAGGGACCGAGGTCCACGGAAACAAGATCGGGACGAATCTCGCCGGGACGGCGGCCCTGTTCGCCGGCCAGGGCACCGGCATCCGCATCTTCAACTCGCCTGGCAACCAGATTGGCGGGACGGACGGCGTCACGCCCAACGGGCCCTGTTCAGGAGACTGCAACCTCATTTCGGGGTTGAACCTTGGCATCCTGCTGGAGGGCGCCACGGCCAACGCCAACGAGATCCTCGGCAACTTCATCGGCGTCACCGTCAACGGCCAGACCGCGCTGGCGAACAACGACGGCATCCTCGTCAAGTCTGCCGACAACGTGATCGGCGGCGCCGTCGCCGCCGCCCGCAACCTCGTGGTTTCGGGATTGTTCGCCTACGCGATAACGGTCGATGGCGCAGGCGGAAACACCATCCAGGGCAACCGGCTCGGCACCAACGCCGCCGGCACTGAGCGCCTCGGCGAGGGCGATATCTCGTTGGAGAACGCGCCTTCCACAGAGATCGGCGGCCAGAACGCCACGCCGGGCGGGGCGTGCTCGGGCGACTGCAACCTCATCGCCGACGGCGTGGTCGTTGGAGGAGGCCTCTCTACGGGCGTCAAGATCCAGGGCAACTACATGAACACGAACACCGCCGGCACGGAAGCCCTCGCCGACAGCGTCAACAGCGGCGACAACATACTTCTCTCCACCGGAGTTACCGGACTGGTAGTTGGCGGGTCGCAACCTGCGCTGCGCAACGTCATCGCCGGGTCCGCGCAGCTCATCGGCCCCGGCATGGTCGTCAAAGGCAACTACTTCGGCCTCACGCGCTCGGGGAACACCTACGCCACGCCCATCGTCACGGGCGTCGGCATCGAGAGCACCGGCGCCAGGCTGGGCGGCCCGATCGCCGAGGACGGCAACGTCATCAACGGCAACGTTGTCATCAACGGCGACGAAGCGCTGGTCCGCAACAACATGATCGGCGTGAACCCGGCGGGGACGCAGATCCGCGGCGGGGGCTCCCTGATCGTGGCCGGCGACGAGGCCGCCGTCCTGGATAACGTACTGAGCTCCCAATCGTCCACGGCGATCACGATCACAGGCGATCGGGCAATCCTGCGCGACAATCACATCGCGGCGGATATCACAGGCCTGGTACCGCTGGGCTGTGCTTCCGTGGGTGTCCACCTGGCCGGGACCGACAACCTCGTTACCGAAAACGTCATCGGCTGCGCAGGCAGGGGCGTGAACGTCGCCAGCGGCACCAAGAACGCAATCCTGAACAACACCATGTCCAGCGTCACCTTCGGCATCGACCTCGACAGCAACGGCTTTACCGACAACGACGCCGGGGATGGCGACACGGGCGCCAACAACCTCCAGAACTACCCCGAGCTCTCGGCCGTGTTCTCAGGCGGCGGCATAACGGCCGAGGGCCTGCTGAGGAGTAAGCCGAACCAGAACTTCAAGCTCGAGTTCTACTCGGCGGTCTGCGACTTCTTCGGCAAGGGCGGGCGGAGCCTGCTGGGCAAGATGACCGTACACACCGATGCCACCGGCGAAGTCGAGTTCACCTTCAACGGCGCCGGAAGCCTGCAACTGCCCGACGAAGGTGTCACGGTGACTGCGACGGACACCAACGACAACACGTCCGAGTTCGGCGCTTGCTTCACTGCCACCGCGCGCACCCCGCTCAAGTGCCTCGGCGTCCAGGCCACCATCACCGGCACGGAAGGCGACGAGACCATCACCGGCACCAACGGCAACGACGTGATTGTTGCCCTTGGCGGCCGCGACCGCGTCGAAGGTGGGGCTGGGAAAGACAGGCTCTGCGGCGGCGCGGGCAACGATACCTTGCTCGGGGGCACCTTCGCCGATCGGCTAGACGGCGGCTTCGGCCGTGACAGGTTGATGGGCGAGCAGGGCCAGGACTGGCTGAAGGGCAGCGCCGACAACGACACCCTCTTGGGAGGTACCGAAGACGACACCCTGGGCGGCGGCCCCGGTGACGACACCTGCGACGGCGGCACCGGCGGCGAAGTCAGCGGCGACACCGCCACCACCTGCGAAACCACGACCAACGTCCCCTAGCCGGGCGCGGCGTCGCCGGCCGCCTCAGACACTGTGAGTACCTGCTTTGTCTCGGGGTCAACCTGGAAAATGCCCTTACTCAGGTCGACCAGCGATAGGACGTTGCCGAGGGGGTCACGGACAACCGCAACGCGGCCCACGGGAATGTCGAACGGCGGAGCCAGGACTGTGCCGCCGCTGTCCTCGAAGAGCTTCGCCGCATCGTCGGCGGATTGGACGAGGAGATCAGGCTCGTACCGATCGAGGCGAGTGTGGAGGACGATCTCGGTCTCTGACTCACCCATCGAGAGACCAGCGCCCTCATCGTTCCGCCACTTGAGCTCGTGCCCGAGCTTGTCGCGGTAGAACTCCAGTCCAGAATCAAGGTCCGGTACGGGAATGCGGACAGTCGACCTTCCGAATCAGCGGGCGTCGTCCCATTCCGGACTCCTAACGGCTGGCGAGCGGTGTGTAGTCGCGGGCCTGCGCGCCCGTGTAGATCTGGCGCGGGCGGGCGATCTTCTGGTCGCTGTCCTCGATCATCTCGTTCCACTGCGCGCACCAGCCCGACATCCGCCCGATGGCGAACAGCACCGGGAACATCTCGGCCGGCAGGCCCAGGGCCTCGTAGATCAGGCCCGAGTAGAAGTCGACGTTGGGGTAGAGCTTGCGGCTGACGAAATACTCGTCCTCGAGGGCGATCCTCTCCAGCTCGACGGCGACGTCGAGCAGCGGGTTGCGGCCCGTGACGCCGATGACCTGGTCGGTCATCTGCTTGATGATCTTGCCGCGCGGGTCGAAGTTCTTGTAGACGCGGTGGCCGAAGCCCATCAGCCGGCCCTCGCCGGCCTTCACGCGCTTTATGAAGTCCGGGATGTTCTGCACGCTGCCGATCTGGCGCAGCATGCGCAACGCCTCTTCGTTGGCCCCGCCGTGGAGGGGACCGTAGAGGGCGGCGATGGCGCCGGCGGCGGCGGAGTATGGATCCGTGCGCGAGCTGGCGACGCTGCGCATGGCGTTCGTGCCGCAGTTCTGCTCGTGGTCGGCGTGAAGGATGAAGAGGATGTCCAGTGCTTCCTCGATCTCCTTGTTCGCCTCGTACTTCGGCTCGACCATGCGGAACATCATGCTCAGGAAGTTGGCCGTGAACGACAGGTCATTGTCGGGGTAGATGTAGGGGAAGCCGTACATGTGGCGGTACGCCCAGGCCGCTATCGTCGGCGTCTTGCCAATCAGGCGGTGGATATTGATCATCCGCTCTTGCGGGTCGCCCACGTTCTTGGAATCGGGGTAGAACGTGCCAAGCGCGCCGACGGTCGCGACGAGGATGCCCATCGGGTGAGCATCACTCTTGAAGCCGTCCATGATCGACTTGATATTCTCGTGCACCATCGTGTGGAAGCGGATGTCGTGCTCCCACTTGTCAAGCTCCGGGTTGGTGGGGAGGTCGCCGTTGACCAGCAGGTAGGCGGTCTCGAGATAGCTGCTTTTCTCGGCGAGCTGGTCGATCGGGATACCGCGGTACCAGAGCACGCCGGCGTCGCCGTCGATGCAGGTGATGGCGCTGCGGCAGGAGGCCGTATTCATGAACGCCGGGTCATAGGTCATCAGGCCGAAGTCATCGTCTTTGACCTTGATCTGGCGCAGGTCGATGGCCTTGATGGTTTCGTCAGTGATCGGGACTTCGTAGCTCCGGCCCGTGCGGTTGTCGGTGATCGTCAGGCTATTGTCGGTCCCGTTCGCGGCAGCCTGCCCGGCAGCGGCTGTGGCGTTAGTAGCAGTCATCTGGCACTCCCGTCTATTTCACCCTCACCCCGCCCTTTGGGGCGAGTGCGACCCTATTTAGTATCGCGCCCTTCTCGCCAACGAGGATGGTCTAAAGCTTTAGATCGCGCCTCATTCGCAGCCGGCGCGTTGCCAGACACAGCCCCGTCCCCCTCTCTGTTTACGGAGAGGGGTTAGGGGTGAGGCCGGGGCGGGGAGGGGGCAAGCTAGGCGGCATTCGAGTCAGGGGGCATCTGCGATCGGCTGGCCCGTCCTGATAGATTGCCGCTATGGAGTTCGTCTACTTCGTCCGCCCGCCCCGGCCCAGCTTTATCAACGACGCCAGCGAAGAAGAGCGGGCTGTCATGAGCGACCACTTCCACTACCTGCTCTCTCTGCTGGAGCAGGGCAACCTGGTGCTTGCCGGGCCGATGCTCGAGGAGGGCGGGTTCGGTATCACAATCTTCGAAGCCGACGACGAAGAGCACGCCGCCGCCATCGCCGCCGCCGACCCGGCGGTGAAGGCAGGCCTGATCACCGCCGACTTCCACCCCTTCCGCGTCTCGCTCCTGCGCGGGCGGCCCGTCGACTGAGCGCCGGCCGCGGGGCGTTCCCGGCGCTGTTCCTTTAGACCGCGAGCCACCAACCTGTAGAGACGCGGGGCATACCCCCGACTGGAGGACAAAACATGGTTGATTTCGCTATACCCCCCGAGGCCCAGGCCGTTCGCGAGAAGGTCAGGAGCTTCGTCCAGGAAACTGTCATCCCCGCCGAGGATGGCCTGTCGAACAAGTCCGTCCGCGAGGTCGTCAAGCCGCTGCAACAGAAGGCGCGCGCCCAGGGCCTCTGGATGCCCTTCCTGGCTGAGGAATACGGTGGCATGGGCTTAAGCCCCCTCGCCAACGCCCTGGTCCAGATCGAGCTCGGCGAGAGCCGGCTGGGCGCCCTGGCCCTCAACACCCAGGGTCCCGACGACGCCACGATCCTCACCCTCTCGACCCACGGCACCGACTACCAGAAGGAAGCTTTCCTCAAGCCCCTGGTCAACGGCGACAAGCGGGTCTGCTTCTCGATGACGGAGCGGGCGGCCGGCGCCGACGCCACCGGCATGCAGACGAGGGCTGTCCGCGACGGCGACAACTGGGTGCTCAACGGGGAGAAGTGGTTCTCCAGCGCGGCCAATCTCGCCGACTACGCGCTGGTCATGGCCAAGACCAACCCGGACGCCGAGCGCCACAAGCAGTTCAGCACCTTCCTCGTGGAGCTGCCCGACCCCGGCTACGAGATCGTGCGCAACATCCCGATCATGGGCGCGACCGAGGAGGAGCACGAACGCTGGGGCGGCCACTGCGAGATCATCATCAAGGACCTGGTCGTGCCACACGCCAACCTGATCGGCGGCGAGGGTAACGGCTTCGCCATGGGCCAGCACCGCCTCGGCTATGGCCGCCTGCGTCATGGCATGCACAACATCGGCATGGCCCAACGGGCGCTCGACATGGCGGCGAAGCGGACGCTGGAGCGCTCGACCTTCGGAAAGCCGCTGGCCGAGCGCCAGGCGATCCAATTCATGCTCGCGGAGTGTGCCAGCCAGATCTACATCGGCCGCCTGATGCTGATGCACATCGCCTATAAGATGGAGAACCACCTGGACATGCGGCAGGAGAACTCCATCGCCAAGGTCTTCCTGGCCAACATGATCCACAAGGTGGTCGACACCGCGATCCAGATCCACGGCTCGCTGGGCTACAGCCACGACACCCCGCTGGCGCGCTGGTACACGTCCATCCGCTCGCAGAGGCTGGTGGACGGCCCGGACGAAGTGCACAGGTGGACGGTGGGCCGCAACGTGATCAAGGCCTACAAGGAGCACGGCACCACCGCCTCGGCCACCGGCGGCGATCTGTTTTAATCAACGGCGAGCCGAAGCTTGAGTTTGAAGACAACTCGCTATTTCGAGGAGCAGGTTCGCCGCAAGAGGCCCTACCTTCGCGACGAATGGTGTCAGCAGTGCTGGAGCGCCCACTCCGAGTCGAACGCCAGCCGGATGGTCGCGTGCGTTTCTGGGGTGCTATCGTCGTCGAGCTCAGTGGCCGAGTGCTGAGAGTCGTCACTCTGGAAGACGGTGAGACTGTGCACAACGCATTCCCCGACCGTGGTTTCGTACCATCGAGCGTACAGCGAGTCCGTCTCCGGATAGTACTCAAGTCTCATTTGCTTGCCCTCCTACATAGACCTCTCGGAGAAGACAAGCGTCGACTCACAGGAGATAGCGGCGGACGGCCTTGTGGTCGACTTTGACGCCGACGGCAACGTCGTCGGCCTTGACATCGACCACGCTTCGACGAAGCTCGACCTCCGGACGCTGGAGGCTATCGCCCTACCTCTCACCTGACCGCGGGTAACGACATAGAACCTTCCGCAACCGAGGGCCCGGCGGAGACCTGTTCCAGCGCGACAATCGGCGTTGCCGTCGGCTGAGCAGGCGCCGTTGGCTATGATGGCGCTGTATGACGACAGCGACAATGCGACAGCGGCGGTCAGCGCCTCATCGCTTCGCTCTGACGGACTACATCGCGGCGGCAATGAGCCGTGGCACTTACGAAGAGCTCGAAGATGGGAGCTGGGCTGGCAGTGTGCCTGGCTGTGTCGGCCTCATCGCCTTCGCCCTCGACCGGTCCGAAATCGAAGCCGAACTAAAGTCGACGCTCGAAGATTGGATGCTGGTCGGGCTTAGGCTTAGGCTTGGGCATGACCTGCCTATCCTCAACGGCATCAACCTGAACAGCGTTACGCTGGCAGATGCCGTGGATGCCAACTAGGCGCCCGGGCCGAGCCCTGCGCCCCCAAAGCCTGTCCCCTCTCCTTGGCAAGGAGAGGGCTAGGGTGAGGTTGGGGCGGTGGCGAGGGGTCGTCCTCGCGGGCGTGTAGTAGACTGCGCCGCTGAACCGGCCGATTGAGCCTGATGAGTGGGATGGGCTGTAAGGCTGCGGCCGGAAGCGCCGGCCCAAAAATCAGGCCCGGCGGGCGGCAATGTCCGGGTGCACGGTATCGGCGGGCACTGACGCCAGCCATTCCTTGACGAAGGGCTCCTCCGACTTATCAGGCAGCGCCCTCAAGATGTCGCGCGTGTGCGTCGGGTCGTGCAGCGAGATGGCCCAAAGGATTTCGCGCAGGGGCACGGGGGTGTCCGGCAGGCCCGACGCCCGCCGCATCCCGTAGGGAACCGGAATGCCCAGGTGGGCGTCATCGAGGTCCGCGAAAACGCGGGCCATGTCCTCGCGGTGCTCGGCAGCCTCACTCAGCAGTTCATCGAGGCTGCGGCCGGAACGCGCCTCCACGGCCGCTGCGTTCCAGTCGTCGATGTCGAAGGGTTCACCGGCGGGGATGTCCGGGGCCACTACGTCCGAGGTCCCCGAGACACGCTGAAAGCCGGCGGCGATCACCCCATCGACGGTCGCCAGGTGGGCGATGTAGTCCTTGACGGTCCAGGGTGAGTCGGGGACCGGTGTGGCCAGGTCGTCTTCGCTGAGCGAGCGGCAGAAGACTTCGAACTGGCGGCGGTGTCGGGCTAGCTCGTCGAGGACGAGCTGGATGCGTGGGTTCTTATTCATGAGCCCTCCTTGGCTTCGACGTCAGGCACTCGTACTCTAAGCGCCACTGGCATAACGCCCCATCGCGGCCGCAGCGAAACGCCGAAATCTCCACCCTCCGCGGTCCCGTCACTGGACGATGAACGCAGTCACCATCCCAAACATCCCTTCAGGGCTCTCGGCGTGGGTCAGGATGTGGCAGTGAAAGGCCCAGACCCCTAACTCGGTCGCCAGGACGAGTACGTCATAGCGTTCGCCTGGCGCGACGAGGACCGTGTCGGCCATGTAAGGCTGGTCGAGCAGGTGGCCGTCCTTGGCTATCACCAGCTGCGGCATCCCGTGAAGGTGCATGGGATGGATCTGCAGGCCCTCGTTCATATAGCGGACACGGACGGTCTGACCTTCCTCGGCGACGATTGGCTCCGTCGCCGGGAAGCCCTTGCCGTTCAGTGTGAAACCCAACGGGCCGTCGTTGAGGATCATCGTGTAGTCGATGTCCGCGGGCGGGTCCGCCGGGTCGCTGATCAGGAAAGCGCCGAGGAGACCACGCGGAACCTGGCTCTGGGCGTTGAAGTGTGAGTGGTACATGTTGCTGCCCGTGTTCTGGACGACGAAGTCGTAAGTGAAGCTCTCGCCCGGTAGCACGGCAGGCTGGCTGATGACCGGGACCCCATCCATGTTCGCGGGGACGGTCATTCCGTGCAGGTGGACGGTTGTGGGCTCCGGCAGTTCGTTGTGGAGGACGATCTTCACTCGGTCGCCCAGCTCTGCCACCAGGGTCGGGCCGGGCACCATCCCGTTGTAAGCCCAGGCCTCGACTACATTTCCGGGGTCGGTCTCCCATTCGATGACGCTGGCTGTTAGCTCGAAGACCTTCGCGCCATCCTCATCGATCACGGGCTCTAGAACGAGGCCGCCCTTGCCCTCTGTTTCGGCCGGGAAGGAGCCGGTTACTTCAGCGTCGTGGGCGGCCATCGCCTCGGCCGACATCTCCGTGCCGTCCGGCATGACTTGCGTACCCTCCTCGGTTGGCGTGGCGGCGATGCCCGCCAGCGCGGGTTCTGTGTCGTCATCCTTGTTGAAAGCCAGTATCGCCACGCCGATCAGCACCGCCGCGAACAGCCCGATCACGCCGAGCATTAGTAATGAATCTCTGGTTGGTCCCAATTTTCTCTCCTGTCGAATAGGTTGCGCTTCTATTCGAGCAGGGAGAGAGGTCCGCCCGAAAGGGCCAAAGGTCACAAGTGCCAGGGCGCAACGGCGCTGCTGCGGCGGCGTTAATCGCCGCGCCGTGGGTGCTCGGCCCTGGCCCGCGCCAGGTAGGAGGCAGCCTCCGCCCGGCGCGATACGTTGAGCTTCTGGAGGATGGTTGAAACGTAGTTCTTGACCGTCTTGTCGGAGAGGAAGACGACCTCAGAGATCTGCTTGTTGGTGAGGCCCCGAGCCACCAGCTCCAGGATCCGCTCCTCCTGTGCCGATAGCTTGGCCAGCCCGGGGTCAGGCTCCTCGAACTTCGCCTTGCGCAGCCGATCCAGGACACGTTGTGTGACTTCGGGATCGAGAAGAGATCGACCACCCCCAACCTTGCGGATGGCGTCGACCAGATCACGGCCGCGGATCTGTTTCAGTACGAAACCCGCGGCTCCGGCCATGATTGAGTTGAACAGTGCCTCATCGTCCGAGTAGGACGTGAGCATGATGACCTGGATTTCCGGGTTGGCGTCCCGAATTTCCCGACATGCCTCCACGCCGTTGCCGTCGGGCATCCGCACATCCATGACCACGATGCGGGGTTGATATGCAGCCGCCTTTTCGACAGCCTCGCGTCCCGAGCTCGCCTCGCCGACGATTTCGATGTCCGCCTCCGCCGAGAGCAGTGACTTCAAGCCCCGGCGCACAACCTCGTGGTCATCGACAAGCAATATACGCAGTTTTTCAGTCACCAGTTGCCTCCGTGCGGAATCGCAGCGAGTGCCTGGTACCCCCGCCCTCCCGCGTTTCAATCAAGAGCTGGCCATTCAGCTTTCTGGCCCGGTCGCTCATGTTGTTTAATCCGTGACCCCGACTGACAGTGGAAGGGTCGAATCCGTGCCCGTCGTCATCAATCAACAACAGTACCTCGCCATTCCCGGCGGCCAGGCGCACGGTGACTTCCATGGCGCCGGCGTGGCGGGCGATGTTGGACAGGACTTCGCGGACTATCTGGATAACGTGCCCCTGTGCGGCCGCGCCGAGCTGTTCGCTGTCACCGGCAGCGATGTCGAGGTCAACGTGTGCTAGTGTATTGACTTCGAACTCTTTGGCCAGTTCCTCGATGGCGGCTGCGAGGCCCTTCTCCTCAACAATCTTGGGTCTTAGCTCGAAGATGTAGCTGCGCACATCGCGCACAACGTTGTCTAGCTCGTTGATTGCCTCGTCGATGCGGGCACGGGTCCCCGCCGGATCGCGCGATAGCAGCGAGAGCGAACCTTGAAGAGACAGACCGACCGAATAGATGGATTGGACGACGCCGTCATGTAACTCTCGAGCGATGCGGTCGCGCTCTTCAAAGACGGCAAGGTGTTTCAACGCGTCCTGGAGCCGTTCCAGTTCTTTGTTTCGCTGGCTGACTTCCTCGTAAAGGCGAGCGTTCTCGACGGCAACCGAGGCCTGCCCGGCGAGCATCAATGCGATCCGTTCGTCCTCCGCGGTGAACTCGGCGTCACCTTGCTTTTCGGTCAGGTAGAGGCGTCCGAAGGCTCCAGATCGCCCGCTGATGGGCACACCCAAAAAGGAATGCATCGGGGGGTGGTGGTCGGGGAAGCCGCTGGAGCGCGGATGGTCCGCAATCTCGCGCAGCCGCAGCGGGCGATTCTCTTCAATAATCGCGCCGAGCACACCGACGCCGGTGGGCCGATGCCCGATTCGCGCTGCTGTCTCCTCGTCCAGTCCCGAGAAGACAAACTGGCCCAGGTCTCCCTTGTCATCCAGGACCCCAACAGCGGCGTAGCTGGCGCCAACTACTTCGCGCGAAACGTCGGCTATGCGCTGCAGCAGGCGGTCGAGGTTCAACTCGGAGGTCAGCGCGCGAGACGCTTCAACCAAGGCCAGCAGGCGGGAGTGCTCCGTTTGTACTTCGTCCACCAATCTGCATCGTACGCCAGCGCCAAACCCTCGACGCAAAGAGGAGGCTGTCGTTGTCGCGACCGCCTCCTCCACAGCAGCGCTGTGCTGGACTAGCCGAGAGCGTAGGCCAGCTGCGGGGCCTCCTTGACCGGCCGCCACTTCTCGATGATGGCGTCCAGCCCGAAAACTCGTCCTGCGCCGACCGCTCCGAGGAATCCGAAGGCCAGGATGTAGAAGATGTGGTCGTCGAGGACCGGGTTGTAGGCAGGCCAGAGGACCGGCAGATAGAAGAGCAGCATCTGTAGCGCCGCCATCAGCAAGGCGAAGCGAATGAAAGCGCCCAGGATCAGCGCCACGCCAATGAAGATTTGCCCGTAGACGACCATGGGATCCACGATGTTGAGCGCCGCCTGGCTCTCCCCAATCGCCACGAAAATGTCCTTGAACGGGCCCTTCGTCCCGAAGAGCAGAAGCCCTCCGCCGTGAAGTTGTTCAAGGCCTTGTCGAGGCCCGAGTAGAGGAAGTAGAAGCCGAATGCGATGCGCCCCAGGAAGGCGGTGAGCATTACGGTTGGGCCGTACTCCTTGTACTCGAATCTGCGTCCAGCTAGCTCGAAAGTTTGGGTGGTTTCCTTCATCTCTGGTTTCCTCCTTCACTTTCACGCTTGTCAAGGTGTTAGGGTCCGGCAGGTGCCATTGGGCCTAAGATTGCGGGCCTTCCGGCGGTGCCACGCGCCCGCCGACAGGCCCCTGGGCGAAGGCCGCGCAGAGCTGCTCCACCAGTGCCTTAACGGCCGCCTCGGCTACCCGGTGGAGCAAGAGGCGGTCGATGGCTTCACCGACGAAAGCCATTGGCGGCTTATACGAACCCCGGAGGCTCAGTTGCGTTAACTCGGGTCCCAGGCCCGTCAGCTCAATATCGGCCTCGAGACGCGGAAAAAGGCTTGCCGGGCCGGTCGCCCGCACATGGATTGGCAGCACCACCCCGTCCACCACCTCCACCGGCGGGCCAAGGCGGACCTCAAGCTCCTTGGAGAGCTTGAAGCCGTTGGCGACAGAAACCCGCGTGCGCATTGCTTCACCAAGCTCATAGGCCTGCCCTACAAGGTCGGCCAGGTCCGGCTGCGAGAGCCGGCAGAGCCCTTGAGCCACGACTTCCAGCGGCTTCCCAATATGGTCGAAGTAATAAACAAACATATCCCTCAGCCGGCCAGGCCCGCGGCGCCCCTGACGAGGCTGCTCCCCTGACCCAAAACGCCACAGCGATCGGCGGCCCTCTCGCCCCCTGCGCGCGTCGTAATGCTGAGAAGGGGCATGAGACTTGTGAACCTCCAACCTTAAGCCTGAGGGAAGCCCTCGCGCGATTAGGAGTGCCACATGGCGCAAAGTGATGGGTAGAACGGCACAGCGAATTGCTGCGGAATCCGGGGATAGCCGCGGTGCAGGTACGTGCGATCGGCCGCATCAGGAGCGCCCGCGCCGGCGACCTTTGCGAGCGGCTGTGATAGTCGGGGCGGTTTCAAGCTCTCCAGGCGAGACTTCGGGGACGAGACTATCGTCTCGTGGTCGCCGGTGGCGGCATCGGACTGCTGGTCCCCGAGGTGGCGTGAAGAGCGGAGCGGTCAGTCGCCCGGCTGGACCAAAACCACGGGCGCCACACCCGCCCTGACGACGGCAGCCGAAACGCTGCCCATCAGTTGCTCGACGATCCCGCTGAGGCTGTGGGTGGCCATCATGATCAGATCAGCGCCCCAGGCGCGCGCCTCTTCGACAATCAGCGCCGGCGCCTCGCCGTTGTCCACGTCTGTTGAGACGCTCACGCCCGCATCCCGGAAGCGGCTGGCGATCTCCCCGAGGCGCTCCCGGATCTCGGCGGTTAACCGGCGGCGAGCCTTGTGGAGCCTCTCGCCCAGCCGGGGCGGTCTGCCGTCGGGCAGCGGCAGGGCTGCCAGGTTAGACAGCTCTCTTTCGATGAGCACCGAGAAGAGACGGACCTCGGCTGCGGTGGCGGTAGCCAGCCTCAGTGCGGGCTCGATGACCGCGTCACCGAGCGCAGAGCCGTCCAGCGTAACCAGCAGTCGGAGCTGCGCCTTCTCTGCGCCCTTCTCCAGGTCCTCCGGCCTGGTGTAGGCTCCTTTGCCCGTAGCGAGCGCGTCATCTTGGGTGACATTGGTATCACCATCATCGCGGCGCCGATGCTGCGTGTTTACTTCCATGCCATCAGTCATAGTTCTTATGCCTCTCTCCAGGTGGGACAGGTCCAAGCTTGCGGGAAGAGGCCGGCAGGCGGGCCTGCAGCACGCCCTGGACACCCAAACATCGGCGCAAGCGTGGCCGAGTTGGCTATTTCTCGGCCCCACACCGCGTCATTATCTCGGCATCGTCGTCGGCATCGTGCTCGTCGTCCTCGTCCTCGTCGTCGTCATCGTCATCGTCGTCGTCGTCGTCATCCTCGGCTGTGCCGATCCCGTCGTCGGCGGGCGTGTCTTGGCCTGTGTCGTTCCTGCTCTCGATGTTGGCGTCGAGAGCCTCCTCGCTTTCGGCGTCCTGGGCCTCCCTGGTTGCGTCCCGCTCCCGGGCCGCGTGCTCCTCCATGTCCTTCAGCCTGGCGTAATAGTCGGGGAATTCTCTGAGGTGGGCCAGGGCTATCTTGCCGGTGGCCATCGGGTCGTCGTCGGTGACGTTGGTGTCGCCATCGCGGCGACCGTGCTCCAGCTCGACATCCATTCCCGCCCGAAAGTCTTCGAGGCCGAACTGGGCGGCGCCCCAGTCGATGCCGATGGCGGCGGCCACCTCGCGGGCTTCTTCAGCGGTGAAGGTGCGCGGGTTCATCTATTTGTCCTCTTTTCTTGCGCTCAAAGCAGCATGGGAAGCAGCCTGACGGCAACGAGGCCTGCAAGCAGTACAAAGACCGCCAGTGTCGCCCCGAGGTCCTCGAGCAAGGGTGTGTCAATTTGCCTGTGGTGACCGGAGCTGCTGGCCATGTCTGCCTCCCTGTGCTTTTCCCATTTCAGCGTCGCGTTTGTGCGGTTTCGGCGTGAGGGCCAGGGGGCAGGTTTCAACAGTGCCCTTCGGCCCTCCCTCAGCGTCTCGCAGTCCACGAAGCTTGGGAGCAGGCGGGAATCGATTCACCGAATCGAACCCCCCGTACCGCAACGGTCACTCGGACCGTCCTCATCTCGTCACCCGCGTGCCCCGAGGCGGACTCATGTTGGGTCAGCCTCGGATTCTCCGGCGCCGGCGCCTCTCGAGTTTCGAGGGATTGGCGGCGGGATGGAGACGTCGGATTACGCTGGGCCGTCGGCATCATCGTCGGTTACTGGGTAGGCTCCTCGATGTCACAGACCACGGGCTGCACCAGGCGTGTTAGATCCGCCGGGGACACCCAAAGCGTGTCCGAGTGGCTGCCCGCTGAGAAAGCGATCAGGGACTGACCCCCAAGCGCTCGATCGAGGTAGACCGGCACACCGTAGAGATTGCCAAACGGGTGCAGCGCCCCGACCTCGCAGTCTGGGAAGTGGTCGGCGAGGGCCTCCTCGTTAAGCAGACGGAGGTCGCGCGCTCCAAGCAGATGCCGTACCTTATCGCGGTCAACGCGGGAGCCAGCCGATACAACCAACATCACGAGAACGTCGTCGGCGAAGGCCGCCACTACCTTTGCCACCCGCTGCTCCGAGACCCCTTCCAGGTTGGCGAGTCCGACCGCGCTGAATGTATCGCGGTGGTGGCCGAGCATAAACGGCACATCGTTTCGGCGCAGATAGGCGATCAGCCTCTCCTTCCCGACGATCCTGCGCGACGCTGGCGACTGCTTGCCGTCTGTGCCGCTGCCCTCAATCGAGTTGCGCAGCTCGACAAGGCCATTGCGCACGACGAGGACCGGCACCGTCGCCTTCCTGATCACCTCTTCGGCGACGCTACCGAGCAGGGCGTGGCCGATGCCGGTGCGGGCGTGGGTGCCCATGGCGATGACATCGGCTCGAAGCGTCTCTGCCAGTTCGCAGATTGCTTCTGGCAGTTCGTCCGACCACTGCACAGCGACGGAATGGACGACCTGGCCCAGGTAGCGGTGCGCCATCAGCGACAGGTAGTCCTCGGTTTCCTGGCGGACGCGAGAAAGTGCCTGTGTGCGGTCCTCGATCGTGCGGACCTGGGGCTTGCTCGGGACGGCGGTCGGGCCCGGCCGCGTCGGCGACCATGCGCGCCCGCGCCGTTTCATGGACGCTCGATGGTTGGAGGACGGTGATCAAATGTACGTCGGCCCGCGAGGCTAAAGCCCACGGTGCGACGGCCGCCAGCGCGCCTTCGCCTACGGTTGACCCGTCCATTGCTACGAGAACTCTCATGGCTGTCTCCTTCTGCTTGCGTAACCCGCTACCAGTTCGCGATCCTCAGGTGGTTGTCAACAGCGGATACCCCGGGCACCGCCGCCGCGGCCCGCTCGGCATCCTCAAGCGCTGGCCAAGAGCGAAGATGGCCGCTGAGGACCACTCGGCTACCGCTGACGATGACCTGGACATGTGACGCGTCGATGACCGCAGCGCGCTCCAGTGCGGCGCCGATTTGCCGCTGCACCTCATCTCCTGACAGGCGGGGTTCAACGGTCAGGCGGTTGGTCAGGCCACGCATCCCGGGAGGTGGGCCAACTTCTGCGAAGCGCTGGCCACCTGGTAGGCCCAGTCGACCTTCCCGTCGAGGGCGACGACCCCCTGGCTGACCGAGACTTGCAGGCATTCGCAGGGTAGCCGTAGCTCCCATTTCAGGGTGCTCAGCGCAGCCCGCGCGATGTCTTCATCCGACAGCGTGTCCTCCCCCGCCAAGCGCACCTCCAGCTCGTTGACGACTGCCGCCGGCCCCGCACGCCGGGCGCTCTCCTCGGCTGCCCACTTCTCGCGGAAGCTGGCGACATGTCCAGTGAGTGTCGCCACCTCGCCGTCGACGGCCACACCGATGGCGGCTGCTGTTTGGGCCAGCTCCTCGGCGATTGACTCCTCAATGCGTTGGCGCAGTTCCAAGTTGATCAGGGTTTCCACGGTCATCCTTTCCTCCTCCCAGGGCGGCCTCAATACTATGGCGGCCGCTGCGGATCGTTTGCCTTGCTGGCCCGCCGACTCGGCCTTTATTGGTTCTGTCAAGGGGTTATCACGATGCGCCCCCGCGCTTCGCCTCGCTTGAGCCGCGCCGGAACTTCGGTAATCTCGGCCAGAGGCACGAACTCGGTGTCGATCAGGGTCAACCGCCCGCTCTCGGCAAGAGCGACGACCTCCCGCAGCTCTTTGATCGTCCCCCAGATGGTCGTCTCGAACAGGACTTCCCAGGGGTTGGTCTGAAGCACACGCATGCGTGCTTCGCCGCCTGCGAGTCCGATTTGGGTGACCTTACCAAGGGACCTCGTTGCAGCGAGAGCCAGGGCAAGGGTCGCGTCTGAACCCACGAAGTCGAAGGCCACGGCCACGCCGGCGGGGGCGATCTTCCTAACTTGCTCGGCGCCCTGTCCGTCCGTCGCGTTGACGGTGTAGGCGGCGCCGTACTCCTCGGCCAGTAGCAGCTTCTCTTCGCTGACATCGACCGCGATCACCTCAAGGCCTGTGAGGATGCGCAGGAGCTTGATGCCGTATTGTCCAAGCCCGCCCACGCCGATCACCAGGGCCTTGTGATCCGGCTCGAGGAAGGGCATGGCCTTGCGGATGGCCCGGTAGGGTGTCAGGGCGGCGTCGGTGAGAGGAGCAGCGACCGCGGGGTCGAGTCTTGCCAGCGGCACGAGGTGGCGCTCGGCCGGGACCAGGATGTACTCGGCATAGCCGCCGTCGTTTGCCGACAGCCCGGCCCAGCCGGGCGTCGCGCAGAGCTGCTCGATCCCAGTTACGCAGTAGTCACAGTGACCGCAGCCCCAGCCTCCGAAGACGACTACTGGCTGACCAACCGCCACCGACGTGACGCCGGCCCCGATCTCAGCTACATAGCCGGCGTTCTCGTGGCCCAAAATCAATGGCAGCCGTGGCAAGATCGGGATCTCGCCATCGAGTATGTGCAGGTCGCTGTGGCAGAATCCGGCGCCCGCGACTCTAACGAGGATCTGCCCGGGGCCCGCTACCGGGCGTGGCACCTCGTCGATGACAAGCGGCTGCTTGTAGGCATGGATGCGGGCGGCGAGCATACTGCCCTCTGGGCGGCCGCCAATCGCGGCACTTGCGGTCGTGGACAACGCTTGGGTCATCCGTTGCTCCTTTCCGGCGGCCCTGTCTGGCGCCCGTTTTGGTCGGGACGGTTGGGGACAACGAGGACGGGGACTTCTACCCTGCGTAGCAAGGCGTCGGTCACGCTGCCGAGCACGACGCGCTTCAGCCCGCTGCGGCCCCTGCTGGTGAGGACGACTAACGCCGACGGCAGTTCGTGGGAGGCGCTGGCGAGCTCTTCAACAATCGGGCCTTCAAGGACTCGCGAAGTGACGCTCACTTCCTCGCTGCGCAGTGCCGCGACCATCCCTTCGAGGTACTTCTCCGCCTCGTCCTTTCGGGCCTTCGTGGTCTCCTCCAGGGCATAGGGTGCCACGGGGCCGGCTGCGCCGACGCCATACACTAGAGAGGCGTTTGACAGCGGGTCGAACGCCCGGACGAGCACCAGCTCGGCGCCAAACTTTCGGGCAAGCTCAACAGCCTGGGGCAGGGCATGCTCGGCCAGCGGCGATCCGTCCAGGGGGACCATGATTGTCTTAAACACCCGAACCTCCCAGGCTGATCCTCCGACGATCCCTTGTCGCCCGCAGGGGCTGAACGGCCCGTTTCCTGAGTGCCGGTCGGCGGAGCGCGAGGTCCAGAACGCGGCTCGTCGCAACATCCTGGGTCAACGGTTGCCGTGCAGCCGGTTATCGGGTTCTCCTGTTGCTTCGCGGCTGCTGGGAGTCGAGAGATATCAGTTCGCCGGGCGCCTTTAGCTCCGGGGCCCTGTCTTCTGCCTGCACCAGCTTCACGCAGCCGCCAGGTCGACGGTGGAGGACCTCGATGTGGGAGCGGATTTGAACAAACGGCTAGCCTGATCGCGATGACTGCGCGTGTGGGTTCGCTGTTAGTCACCGGGGCCCGGGCAACGAAGTGATCCCGGAGATCAAGCCGCTCGTCGACTTCATGGGCAAGATCGAGCCTGCGCAGGTAGCCGAGGCGGTAGCCACGCTGGCCTCGGACGAAAGCCTCAGCGGGCAGGTCATGATCTGCCTGCCCGACGGCAACCGTGTGCTCGAGCTGCCCAACCCTCTTGGCTGATTGGCTCAGCCGCCCTTGAGACTCTCCAGGTGAGACTTCGGGTGACCGATTAAGACCATTTCGGCGACGGTGGTGGCTTCGACCCGCCGGGGCCCGAACGCCGGCAGCGAGGCCGTCGTCGCCAGCTGTTCGTCGTCGAGCGACCGCAGCATGTCAGCCGCCGTTTTCCCCCCGCTGCGGAGCAACTCAAGCGTCTCGAATTTTGAGACGCCGGCGGCCGCTTTCGCGTGCTGGGCGTTGGCCTCGTTAATCATCTCCATCGTGAACTGAGGTACCTCGCCGCCGCTGGCGATCGCCTGGACCAGTTCAGATAACTGGGCGTGGGACGAGGCGACGTGGTGGCGATGACGTTGACCTGGCGGCCCTCGGCGGCCGATTTGCTTTGCCAGCTCTCGTCGCTGCTGGCCTTGACTGCCTTGATGAAGTCGTTGTTGGCCTGCTCGAAGCGGCCGGCCAGCTCCTCGCCCTTGCCCATGGTTGCCTCCTGTAGGTTCCGCGCTATCTAATCTGCGGGGCGGGGCTGGCGGCGTCCAGTGCGCCAGTTGTCGTCACGATATACTTGGCCCCACGCTTTCCAAACCGGCATGGCGCACGGAGGCACCGATGGCGGTACAAGGGTCCAGCGATTCAGTGTTCGACGCCTTCATCCGCTCGTTCGAACGGGATAGCGAAGAGAGCCCCGTCGGTCTCCTGGCGCCGGACCTCATTGTGACGGACTGGATGCTGCCGGGCGTGACCCTCAGGGGCCGCGATGAGGTGCTGGCGAAGTTCTTCGCCCCTCTGCCGGCGTCGTTTCCAGATGTCTTCTTCGAGCTCGAGGAGGCGGTCTTCGCCGGCACTTCGGAGGACGGGTATGTCACCGCGAGAGGAGACTTTACCGGCACCTTCGTCAACGACTACCGCATCGATACGGTCCCTTCGCCAATTACGATCCGGGCGCATGGCCGTCCCGTGCGCTGGACCGCGCACGATATCTATCGCTTCAAGGACGGGAAGATCGTCGAGATCTGGTTCGGCAACGACACACTTACTGTAGCCAGTCAGCTGGGCTGCATAGCCGAGGAAGATCGGCCCTGGTAGGGGCGCCAAACTTGGAGACTCCCACGCTGCCCGTCGCCAAATCGTGGTTCACCAAGGCCCCACTGGACGGGGGCATCACACTCCTTATTGAACCGCACGTCGACCCATTGTTTCGTGCCAACATCTGGCACGTCAGGGGACAAGATCGCGACCTGGTCGTCGATACCGGCATGGGCATCGATGGCCTTCGCGGAGCCCTCCCGGACGTCCTCGATAAGCCCCTGGTCGCCGTCGCCACCCACAACCACGTCGACCACACCGGCGGTCTGTGGGAGTTCGACGAGCGACTGATGCATCCGCTGGACATCGGCCTCCCTGGTTTCGAGGACGTCGGCGTGAACGCCCTGATGCCCTCAAGCTACCCGGCTGAGGTTCGAGACTTCCTCCTGGCCGCGGGCTACCCAATGCCAGACCTAGCGATTGATGCCCTTCCATACCAGGGTTACGACCCGGCACAGTTCACAATGAATCCAGTCGCTCCGACCGGCACGGTCGAGGATGGCGACATCGTCGACCTCGGGGACCGCCGATTCAGGGTGCTCCACCTGCCCGGCCACACGCCCGGCAGTATCGGTCTGTGGGACGAGCAGGACGGAATCCTGTTTTCTGGCGACGTCATCTATGATGGCCCCTTGCTAGATGAGCTCCCGGAGTCCTCGATCCCGATGTATGTCGAGACCATGAAACGGTTGAGGGATATCCCCGTCAGGGTGGTACACGGCGGGCATGACCCGAGTTTCGGGCGCGAGAGGATGGTCGACATCATCGACCACTACATCGCCCGAAGAGACAATCAGGTGGCCAGGGGGCCGGAGAGGTCGAATGAGCGCGACAGCGCCCCGCAGCTCTGATGACATCCGTGAAGCAGCGGTCGACGTGGCTATCGTCGGTGCGGGTTTCGCCGGACTGGCCGCCGCCAGGAGAATCGCCCGCTCAGGGCAATCCTATGTCGTCCTCGAGGCTCGCGACCGGGTTGGCGGCCGTGTGCTCAACCACCCCATCGGCGGCGGCAGAAGCGTCGATATGGGCGCGCAGTGGACCAGCCCGGCCCAAACAGCCATCAGGGAGCTCGCCAACGAGTTCCGGATCCCTGTCCACGCCGTCGCCGTCGAGGGACGAGACGTTGTCCTTCCCGAACGCGACGCCCGCGCCGGCGAGGACACCGAGTGGTATCTCGAGCTGAGGCGCGCCGTCGAGCTGCTCGACGAAATGGCCGACGGCGTTCCCTGCGAGGCGCCTTGGGCTGCCCCGGCGCCGGCGGCCTTGACTCGGTCAGCTTGGGCGCCTGGGGGCGCGAGCACCTCAAAAGCGCCGCCGCCATCTCTCAGTTCAACGTCGCGATTGAGGGCTTCATGGCAACGCCGGATGAGATATCCCTGCTTCACGCCTTGTTCTATGCCCGGTCAAACGGAGGCATGGCTTCTTTCTTCGGCATGGGCGAGCGACACGACGATGAGTTCTTCGAGGGAGGCGCTCAACGCGTGGCCCTGTCTCTCGCGGACGAGGCGGGCGACAGCCTCTGGCTGTCGCGGCCAGTGCGCACGGTTCGCTGGTCGAGCGACGGCGTCGAGGCAATCGGAGACGACTGTCGGGTTCGGGCGAGGCGCGCCATCGTAGCTATTCCGCCAACGCTGGCGGGGCGGATCCAATACAATCCACCGCTGCCCGCGGCCCGAGACCTGCTGACACAGCGCACGCCGATGAAGTCCATCATCAAGGCCCAGGTTGTCTACCCTCGACCCTTCTGGAAGGAAGAAGGCCTATCGGGGCGAATCTTCATGCGGCCGGCGTCGCCACTGCTCGTAGGGCTCGACGGGTCGCCGGCTGACGGTGGCTTTGGCGCCATCGTGGTCTTTTTCGATAGCGGCGGCTCCGAACGAATGCATTCGCTGGCCGGCGACGTTCGGCGGGACCTTGTGGTCAGCTCCCTGGTGGCTGCCCTCGGCGCTAGAGCTGCCGACCCCGTCGAATATGTCGACCGCTATTGGGCAGACGAGGAGTACAGCCGCGGCGACGTGACCTACCTTCCGCCCGGAGTGTGGACGACCTATGGCCAGGCGCTGCGGCAGGCCGTTGGTCCCATCCATTGGGCGGGAGCCGAGACATCGGTCGAGTTCGCGGGCCAGATGGAAGGAGCTGTGCGCTCCGGCTACCGTGCCGCCGACGAGGCGCTGGCGGCGCTGGGTGCTCACGGGGACAGCGAGGCGCTCAGCCGGACGCAGATTTCATGAAAGATGACCGGAACCGAGAGGCGATCGCGAAGCTAATTGCTTTCTTCCGCGGTGCCGGTGGGCAGGGCGTTGTCGCTCTCCTTGACGACGACGTCACCGCCAGCCACTGGCGTTGGGGCCGCAAAGAGCTTCGCGGAAAGCAGCGATTGCTCGACGAGTACTTTGCCCCGCTCGGAAGGGCGTTCCCCGACCTTGTGTTCGAAGTGATCGACTTTGTCGAGGGCACATACAAGGTCGCGATCAGAGGGGAGTTCCAAGCCACCTTTGCCAACGAGTGGCTCGGGCTCCCACCCCACGGTCGGCGAGTCAGCTGGCGCGCCCATGACATCTACGAGTTCCGCGACGGGAAGATAGTGAGGATATGGCTGGGGAACGACACGCTGACGGTCGCCCGGCAGCTCGGAGCGCTCCCGGACGATGGCCGGCCATGGTAAGGTACGCCATCATAAGCCGCGCGCCCTGGAGCCGCCGGTGAACCCCTTCGCTCCCGAAGTCAAGGCCTGCCCATACCCGTTCTACGACAAAGTCCGGGAGACCGAGTCGGTGCAATGGAGCTCTGAGATCGAGGCCTGGCTGGTCACCAGTCACGAGCACGCTCTCGCCGTGCTCACAGACAACGCTACCTACTCCTCGAGGAACGTCACCTCCGGCGCGTCGGAGCTTGATGCCGAGTTTCCGTCCCTGATCAACTCCGACGGCGCCCGGCACAAGCAGCTCCGCGGCCTTGTGGCCAAAGCCTTCACGCCACGAACTCTCGACAGTCTGTGGGAGCCGCGCATCCGGCAAACTGCGAATGACCTCCTGGACCTGGTTGAAGGCAAGGCCGTCTTCGACGTCATCGCCGACCTGGCTCCGCTTCCCGGGCGGATCACCGCCGAAATTATCGGTGTGGAGCCTGAGCGCTCCGAGGACCTCAAGCGCTGGTCCGACGAGATCGTGATGATGGCCGGGCTCCAAGATGAGGATTCGTCCAACGAAGATCGTGACGTTGAGCTCGGGCCGCGCGGCGAGGGGGCGTTCGCCCAGTTGTCCATCTATCTCGAAGGCATCTTGGCCAACCGCAAGGCAGCGCCGCGCGACGACCTGGTGACGCGCCTGATTGCAGCCGAGGTCGACGGCGTCCATCTGACTGACTACGAGATCATCGACTTCCCGGTCCTGCTCATCGTCTCGGGCAACGACGCGGTCGCCGACCTCATCGCCACGGGCGTGCGAGCGTTGATCATGCAGCCTGAGCTGATCGCACGGCTTCGCGGACAACCCGACCTAATAGGGGACCTCGTAGAGGAGGCGTTGCGCTGGGAGTCGCCGTTCCAGTGCTTCTACCGTCGAGCCACCATCCCTGCCGAACTGGGGGGCAAGGAGATCAAACCCGGCGACGCACTACTCGTCCTCTACGCGGCTGCCAACCGGGACCCGCAGCAGTTCGCGAGCCCTGCCGAGTTCAACATCGCGCGTGGGCGGCGTGACCATTTGGCCTTCGGGATGGGCGCGCACTACTGCCTGGGCGCAAACCTGGCGAGGCTGCAGGCGAGGGTCGCCATCGCGTCGATCATCGAGCGCTTCGAATCGCTCGCCGAGGTCGAGGGCTTCGAGCAGCAATGGCGGAACGCGCCTTTCTTCCGTGAGCTGGTGGAGTACCCGGTAACGTTCAAGCTGCGCAACCCAGACAGGAAGCTCCCGCCCGGCGCGTGACCCTGAAACGTCCCTGAATCCCCAGTCGCGGGTCAATGAGATCCACTCGAACGCGAATCGATGACTCGGTGACAGAGCTGGCTCGCGAGCGGAGCCTCTCAGCTTACGACGCCGCCTACCTGGAGCTGGCGCAGCTCGGCTCCCTCCCTCTCGCGACCCAAGGTGGAAAACTGATTCAGGGCGCTCAGTCGCTTGGCGTAAGCCTCTTCGGCTAGTTAGCCTGCGGGTGCCATGCCTCGCGCCATTGACCTGCACATCCACCCGCCGGTAGACGACAGGCCCGCGATCAGGGCCGAGCAGGAGCGCGTCAGCAAGTATTTCCGCTCCGAGCCCCTCCCCCGCGACAGCGCCGAAATGGCGGACTACTATGCCGAGCTCGACATCGTCGGGCTCCTCCTGACCATCGATGCCACCACGGCCCGCAACGACCCCGGCGCCGGCAACGACTACATCGCCTCTTTGGTCAAGAAGTACCCGCGGCAGTTCCCGATTGGCTTCGGTAGCGTCGACCCTCTAGCCCCCGGCGCGGTGGAAGACATCAATCGCGCGGTGGAGGGGCTGGGGCTGCGCGGCATCAAGTACCATCCCTCGCTCCAGGAGTTCTTCCCCGGCGAGGCGCGCTTCTACGCGCAATACAGCGAATGCGCCCGCCTCGGCGCGCCGATCATGTTCCACACCGGCATGACCGGTATCGGCGCCGGGCAACCCGGTGGAGGAGGAGTCAGGACCAAATACTGCCGGCCTATACCGGACCTCGACGACATCGCCGTCGAGTTTCCGGAGCTGACGATCATCATGGCTCACCAGGCATGGCCCTGGGTGCAGGAGCAGCTAGCGGTGCTAGTGCACAAGCCCAACGTCTACATGGAGCTCTCGGGCTACAGTCCCAAGTACCTCGACCCCAGCGTCATCACTTACGCGAACTTCCGAACGACCGACAAGATGATGTTTGGCAGCGACTACCCGTGGATCAGGCCAAAGCGCTGGCTGGACGACTTCGAGGCGGCCGACTTCCGCCCAGAGGTCCGCCGCCGCCTCCTCTACGACAACGCCGCCCGCCTGTTCGGGCTCGAGGAGAGCTTCCCCTTCAGCGGCGAGTGACTGGAAAAATCCTGGAATGGAGCACCAGCCCGCCTGTGGGCGGGCAGACGTGGAGTAGCGCGGAGGGCTTCAGGCTGGGATCGTTGCGGCTGCCACGACGAAGATCGCGATCAGCGCAATAAGGATCACCAGTCTGTACATTTCTATCTCCAACCGTCCGAGGATAGCGGCACGTCCCCAGGTGTCAAAGCGAGATGGGACGCCGCCAGCGGCCCATGGCGTGCTGATGACGGGAGCAGTGAGGGACTCCGCCATCGCGCACTCGGACGGTACGGGTGGCTATCTCAGGACAGGTGCTTGCGGAAGAAGTCCAGCGTGCGCTGCCAGCTGATTTCTGCGGCCTCGTTGCTGTAACGCATCGGCAATCCCATCTTCTCGGTGTCGATGTCCGTCTCGAAGAACTCGTGGGCAAAGCCGTGTGTCGTATGCGGGTAGACGTGGAACTCCGCGTCTTTGCCCAGCTCCTTCAGCTTCTTCTCCAGCGCCCGCGCCGAATCCGGCGAGGCGAAGTCATCGTGCTCGGCGTAGTGGCCGAGGACGGCGCCCTTGACCTGGCTGAAATCCGGCTGCGCACCCAGCACCCCGTAATAGCTGACCGCGGCGTCGATCGGCTTCAACGTCGCCAGGTAAAGCGACAGCCCGCCGCCGAGGCAGAAGCCGATGCTCCCGATCTTCGTCGGCTCGACAGCCTCGTGGCCGAGGAGGTAATCCACCGCCCCCGAGAGATCCCGGGCCGCCTCGTCCATCTTCATTGCCATCATTAGCTTCTGCGCCGTGTCAGGCTCCTTGGCCTCCTGGCCTTTGTAGAGATCGGGCGCCAGGGCGACGTAGCCCTCGCCGGCCAGCCGCTCGGCGACGCTCTTGATGTTCTGATTGAGCCCCCACCACTCCTGGATCACGACGACACCGGCGCCCTTCCCCGAATCGGGGGTTGCCAGGTAGCCCTGGCCCTGCGTGCCGTTGCTGGGAAAACTGACCATCTGACCGGCCATGAACGCCTCCTCTGACGAGCTTTGTAGTGAAGCTAGGGGACGCCGAGGCAATGAAAAAGGGGGCCGCCTCGCGGCGACCCCCTTTCTATACCAAACCTGGTTGGTCTAGTTGCCTTCGTCGGCGATGGGCTCAGCGCCCTCCACCGGCACGAATGCCGTCCCGTCGAAGGTGACGAAGATAAAGGTCTCGAGAGCGCGGTGGTCATCGGGACCAAAGTTGATTTCACCGAGACAGACCGAACACTGGAAGCCCGTGATGCTTTCCATCGCGGCGACCAGCGAACCGCGGGTCACATCCGCACCGGCGTTGGTCAGGGCCTCGACGAAAATCTCGGCGACAGCCTGGCCGTAGACAGTGAAGTTGCTGGCCTGGATGCCGGCGCCTTCCATCAGCTCGATGTGGGCCTGGATGCCGGCGTCATCGCTCTGGCTGAGCAGCTTGAGGCCGGCGAGGGTCACGGTGCCCGTCAGGTTCTCCGGCGTCCCGGTGAGGGCGCCGAGGAAGTCCGTCGCGGCAACCGTCGAGATGACGATCTGGCCCTCGTAGCCGTTGGAGCGGGCGGCGTTGATCGCTGAACCCGTCTCGACCGGCGTGGCGAAGATGTAAAGGACGTCGGGGTTATCGGCGATCGCGTTAATCGTCTGCGAGGTCAGGTCACGGGCGTTAGCCTCGTAAGTCTCCTCACTGATGACCTCAGCGCTGTCGCCGACGACTTCGACCATGCCCTCGAAGCCGCCCTGGCCGAACTCATCGTTCTGGTAGATGGCGGCGATTGTGGCAAAGCCCTGGTCGACGATGTACTGCCCGAGGCTGCGGCCCTCGGCCACGTAGTTGCCGTTGGCGGCGAACGTCGTCGGCCTCAGGGGGTCGGTCCAGCATGAACAGCCGGAGGCTATTAGCAGGTCGGGTATGCCCTGCTCGGCCAGCGTGTCCACAACCTGTGAGTGGGTCGGCGTGCCGAGGCCGGCGAGGAAGGCGGCGACGCCCTCCTGCTCGACCAGCTGATTGGTGACCTCAACCGTCTGCGCCGGGTTGTAGCCGTCGTCGCGGGTCTCGTAGCGAATCGTCCGGCCGTTGACCGGGCCAATGCTCTCGAAGTAGGCGCGGATCGCGTCAGCGATCGGCGCGTAAACCGCGACCGGGCCCGAAAGGGGGAAGTGGGCGCCGATGACAATCTCATCGTCCGTGATGCCCTGGGTCGGGTTGTCCGAATGCTCTACGACCTCGGTTACTTCCTCCTCGGTCGGCTCTTCGGTGCCCTCGACCTCGGTGCCCTCGGGCTCCGTGGCGTCTACGTCTTCAGTCGCCTCTGGCTCTTCGGTTCCCTCTGCCTCGGTGGGCTCGGCATCGTCGTCGTCGCCACCGCAGGCGGAGATGACGAAAGCCGAGATGGCGAGGAGGGAGAAGAAAAAGAGCAACGCCTTCCTTAGTTGCATGTTTGCCTCCTGAAAATGCTCGTGTTTGTCCGGCATGCCTCTAGCCGGAGTTAGATCACCCTATCAGCTTCACCCCCTATGGTCGTTGGTCGCGCTCAGCCCTCGGTATCGGGCTCGAGCGGCGGATCCGGGGAGACAGGAGTCTGTGCAGTCCATGTTCCCCTGCTTGGCCGCAGGCGATCAAGCAGGGGCTGGCGCAGCCGCTGGTTGAAGTACGGGCCGACGCCACCGGCCGTGCCGATGTCGCGCCACGGTCGCCAGTTAGCGATCCGCTTGAAGAGGCCCCAGAAGCCGTAGGGGAGGAAGGTCATGACCAGGATCAGGATCACACCATAGACCGGCAGTCGCAGGTCCTGCACGTTGGTGGCGGGCTCGGGGTCCGGAGGGAAGCCCCACTCCCAGCGATTCTGCAGTATCCCCAGCGCGTAGGTAAGCGGCGAAGGAAGGGAAAAGAGCAGGTGACTGCCAACGGCGAATGTCCAATCGTCGGCCAATACCCAGTCGATGATCTCTTCCTGGAAGGTGATGAAGGCCGCGCCGAGGACGGCGCCGGGTATCGTCGCCAGTCCCCCGACGACGATCGCCGTCAGGTAGGCGATGGAGTCGACAAGTGTGAACGATTCGGGGCTGATGAAGCTGAGGTTGGCGTAGGTAATGAGCGCGCCGCCGATCGCCGCGTACATCGCGCTGATCGAGAAGGCCAGGGTTTTGTAGAAACCGACGTTGATGCCCATCTGCTGGGCGCCGATCTCGGAGTCGCGGATTGCGATCCACGCCCTGCCGATCCGTGTTCGCGTCAGGTTCCAGGCCAGGATGCCCATGAACAGTGCCGGAAAGGCCACGATGTAGAAGGCCCAGCGCGCCTCCATCAGGTCGCCACCGCCGACGATGTCCTCGAGGAAACTCGGGGGTCGTGGGTCTACGCCGAGTTGTATCCCTGTAGCGCCACCGGTGACCTCAGCGATCTGGTTCCATTTCAGGATGATAGGCATAGCCAGGGCCAGGGCCAGCGTTGCGATCGCCAGGTACGGGCCGGTAAGGCGCAACGCCGGCACACCGATCAAAACGCCTATAGTCGCGCCGACTGCGCCCGCAAAGAGCACGGCGAGAATTGGGTGGAACTCGACGCCCGCGACGCCAATGGTCATGGCAACGCCCATGGCGTAGGCCCCGGCCAGGGCGATCCCGCTATGGCCGAGGGATATCTGGCCGTTGTAACCAGTCAGCAGGTTGAGCCCCATAGCGATAATCGCGAGGCCGGCCAGGTTGGTCAGCTGGGTGAGCCGGAAATTCGGTGAGAACAGCGACCAACGCGGCAGGATGAAGATCAGCGCCGCCAGCAGGACGAGCATGACAGCAGCCCGCACGGCGTCATTGCGCCGCAGCCGATCGGCGTAGGCTCCCCAACTCTCGGAACTGGAGCGCACCATCAGGCGCGCCTTGCTCCATGGCGGCCGAGCAGGCCAGTCGGCCGAATAACGAGGACGGTGACGATCGCCAGGAATGCCACGACTGTCTTGATCTGCGCGATGTCGTAGTAGTCGAGCGCGCCGGCGAGGTTCTCAAGGACACCAATGATCAGCCCACCGAGGATTGCCCCCGCAGGGCTATCGAGGCCGCCAAGCACGGCCGCCGCGAAGGCGAAGATCAACACGGTCAGCATGAAGTTGAAGTCGAGCTGCAGGATGTGCGCGACGAGCAGCCCGGCCAGCGCGCCAACCATCGAAGACATCGCCCAACCCAGCGTTAGCATGCGGTTGACACGGATCCCAACGAGGCGCGCGGCGATGGGGTTCTGCGCCGACGCGCGCACGGCGAGGCCGAGCTTGGTGCGCTGGAAAAAGAGGAACAGCAGCAGGCTCACGCAAAGGGCCGTGGCAAACACCCCCACGCTATGCCAGGCAACTGAGATCGAGGCGAAGTCAACACGGTCGTCGCCAAAGGGGGACGGGAAGGGCCGCGGCACTGGACCGTAAATCCAGCGAGCCACCCCGTTGAAAACCACGAAAAGCCCCAGGGTCACGATGACGGCATTGAGCACCGGGGCATCCTCTACTGGGCGGATGATCACGCGCTCGATAATCGCCCCCATCATGAACGCCACGAACAGCGTCAAGGGAATAGCGAAGATCATGTCCATGCTCTCGAGGAATGACCAGGCGAAGAATGTGCAGATCATCGCCATCTCGCCCTGCCCAAAGTTCACGACGTCGGTCGATCTGTAAATGAGCACGAGCGCCAGGGCGATGATCGCGTAGAGGCTTCCCGTGGCAATCCCGGCAACCACCTGGCGTGAGAACAGCTCGAAGTCGTCCTCTCTGAGGACGCCGATGCTGAGGATCAGCAACGGCCCGAAGGCAAGGGCAAACCACGCCGCCGCCCCGCGCGCGTCGATGGAGCGCATGTTGGTGAGCAGCCGGTTCGTCACAGCACTCATTCAGTACCCCAGGTAGGACTTGCGCACGGTTTCGTTTTCGCGCAGCTTCGTCGCTTCGTCCTCGACCGCCACTCGTCCGGATTCAATGACGTAGCCGTAGGAGGAAACATCGAGCGCGAGGTTCACGTTCTGCTCGACGAGGAGGATGGTCATGCCGTCGGCGTTGATCTGCTTGACCACCTGGTAGATGCTGCGGGTGACCAGCGGCGCCAGGCCTAGAGATGGTTCGTCGAGGAGCAGCAAACGGGGCCTCGCCATCAACGCGCGGGCGATCGCCAGCTGCTGCTGCTCGCCACCGCTGAGCAGACCAGCCGCTTGCCCGATGCGCTGCTTGAGGATTGGGAACAGCTCAAACATATGCTCGAGATCGCTTGACACCCCACGGTCGCGGCGCGTAAAAGCGCCGAGCTTCAGGTTCTCCAGCACCGACATCTCGGTGAAGAGCTGGCGGCCCTCGAGCACCTGCGAGATGCCCAACTCGACGACGCTCTCGGCGCTGAGGCGGTCGATGCGCCGGCCTTCATATTCGATGGTGCCTCGTGTGGGCCGGAGCAGGCCGGAGATCGTGCGCAGGGTAGTGCTCTTGCCGGCGCCGTTGGCGCCCAGGATGGCCGTAACTGAGCCCTCGGGCACGTCGATGGACACGCCCTGGAGGGCGAGGATCGGCCCGTAGGAAGCCCAGAGGTCGCGAACCTTCAGCATCAGGGCGCCTCCCCCAGGTAGGCCTCGATGACCTTAGGGTCGCGCGACACCTCGGCCGGCTTGCCCTCGGCAATCTTGCGCCCGAAGTCAAGCACGACAAGAAGGTCGGAGATCGCCATGACCATCGACATATGATGCTCGACAAGCAGGATGGTCACACCCAGGTCGTCGCGGATCTGCTTGACGAGCGCGGAGAGGTCGCCGATCTCCTCGTGGTTCAGGCCGCTGGCCGGCTCGTCGAGGAGCAGGAGACTGGGCTCCGAGATCAATGCGCGGGCCATCTCGACGCGCTTCTGCACGGCGAAGGGCAGCCCGCCGGCAGGGACGCCGGCGAGCCGGCCGAGACTGAAGAAGTCGAGCATGTCGGCTGTCTTGTTACGAGCGGCTTTCTCCCTGAGGAATGACTTCACCGGGTTGAGCAGGGTGTGCTGCCCAACTAGCAGGTTGTCCAGCACGGTCATCGTTTTGAACAGCTCAACGTTCTGGAAGGTGCGGGCGACGCCACGGCGGATGACATTGTGGGGGGCCACGGAAAGCAGGCTCTCGCCGTTGAGGGCGATGTCGCCGCGCGTGGGCTCGTAGACCCGCGTGATACAGTTGAAGACCGTGGTCTTGCCGGCGCCGTTAGGCCCGATGAGGCCGACGATCTGGCGGTCGTTGACGGCGAAGCTGACGCCATCGAGGGCAACGATGCCGCCGAAGCGGATCGAGAGGTCTTGAACCTCAAGGTTCGTGCTGGTTACGTCTTTCCCCAGGGCGCCCCTCCCGCGAAAGAGCCTTGGTTAGCCTATGGCTAGCGCGCATTGTAATGGACGCTTGGCTTAGTGCCCCGCTCAACGAACGCAAACCTATAAGGGGTAGGGGCGCATTGCATTCGCCCTCCCACGGCATCCACACTTTACGCTCGTGGCCAACGACTTAACGACCGCCATGAGGCGATTGTGCTGTTTAGGCGGACGATGTAAAGTTCGGGCTGGTGGCCCGTCCCTGTAACTTCAGCGGGCTGCCAGGGCATGGGTCACGCAGATCGGTTCTACAGTTGATCCTTCGGGATCTATAGGGGCTGGCGGTCTCGCGTGACCCGTGCCGATGCCAACAGCGCGCGGCTGGCGTGGGTGACGAGAACCCCTGTGGCCTTTCCGCTGCTGAAATTTGCAATTGCTTAAGCAATTGACCTATAGTTGCGAAGCTCGAACCTTTCGAGCGAGTGGCGGCTGAGCGCCCGGCAGTGCCGTGCGAATAAGGTACAGGAGGCGGCTCTGTCCGCTGAGGTCATGTCTATTAGCTCCGCAGAGGTGACCGTGTTCGAGCTCAAGCTGCCCGTCTTCGAGGGCCCCCTCGACTTGCTCCTCCACCTGATCGAGCGCGAAGAGCTCGACATTACCACCGTCTCGCTCGTCCAGGTCACCGACCAGTACCTCGCCCACCTGAGGGCGGGCGACGTCAACGCCGCCGCGCTGGCCGACTTCATCTCCGTCGGCGCGCGTCTGCTTTTTCTGAAGTCGCGAGCTCTTCTCCCCCGCAACCCGGCGCGCGAGCAGGAGGAGGCCGACAACGCTGACGAGCTGACGGGGCTGCTCACTGAATACCAGCAGCTGCGCGAGGTCGCGACGTACTTCAAGGAGATCGAGGAGCGCGGCCGCCGCTCATTCACACGCAAGCCCGGCGCCGGCGAACAGCAGCGGCAGATCCCGCTGCCGATGGGCCTCGGCGACGTGACCCTGGACGCGTTGGCCAAGATCTTCCAGGAAACCCTCGCCCGCCAGGCGGTCGACTCGGAGAACACTGAGACGATCCAACGGGAGACGGTCACCGTGGCCGACAAGATCCAGCTGATCAAGGAGCATCTGAAGGAGAACGGCAAGGTCAGCTTCAGCGAGCTGATGCTGTCCTGCCGCAACCGGACCGAGATCATCGTCCAGTTCCTCGCTGTGCTCGAGCTGATCAAGGGCCACAAGGTCCGCGCCCGCCAGGACTCGGCCTTCGGCGACATCCTGCTCGTCGCCTCGACCCCGAAGCCGCGGCGCCCCGCTCGCCCCAAGCCCGCCGCCAGCCGCGAAATGCCCCTGCCGAAGTAGCTAGACTCAGCGCGCATGGAAGTTGCTGCCCAGCGCCCACTTTTGCGCGGCGTCTCGCACGCCATCGCCAGCGCCGCGGCGCTTTGCGGGGCGATTGTCCTATATGTGCTGGCCGGCTCGCCGGCTGAGTACGTGAGCGCAGCCGTCTACTCCACCAGCCTGGTGCTCCTCTTCGCCACCAGCGCCACCTATCACACGTTGCCCTGGCGCCCGTCGCTCAAACGCCTGCTGAAGCGGCTTGACCACTCGATGATCTTCCTGCTGATCGCTGGCAGCTACACGCCCTTCTGCCTCCTGGTGCTGGATGGCGCGCTGGCCGCCGGCATCCTGGCGACCATCTGGGCCCTGGCCATTCTTGGCGTCTTCTTCAGGCTGGCCTGGATCGATGCGCCGACCCGCTGGACCGTCTCCTCCTACCTCGCCCTGGGCTGGCTGGCTGTCCTCGCAGCGCCGCTGATCGCCATCGCCGTGCCCCTCCCGGCCAGCCTGGCCCTGGCCGCCGGAGGGACGCTGTACACCGCGGGCGCCCTCATCTATGCCTTCCGCCGGCCCGATCCCTTGCCGACCGTCTTCGGCTACCACGAGGTGTTCCACCTCCTGGTGATCGCGGCCAGCGGCCTGCACTATGCGGTGGTCGTCTCTCTCTTCGTGTAGGGATCCAACCCGGAGAGGGAGGACTTAACGTCGGGCGCCCACTTGCCCACGGCGCCCCCAGGCAACAACCTGAAGCAGACGGAGGTGATCGAAGATGCCAATCGTGAGAGTAGAGATGTGGAGAGGGCGCAGCGAGGCGCAGAAGCGGGAGCTCGCGCGGGCAATCACCCAGGCCATGGTTGAAATCGCCCAGACGACCGCCGACGCCACGATCATCGTCTTCGAGGACATCGAACGGGAGAACTGGGCCGAGGGCGGCAAGCTGGCCAGCGAGGACTAGTCGAGAAAGAAGCGCCGCCGATAATCACTTTGCCAGCATCCGCGCCGCAGGCTCGGGCGTTGATCATGTATCCAAGTGTTTACTTGCGGGCTTATGTCGGCTCTCGCGATTCGTCTAGAATGGCGGAGCGTATGGGGCCCCCGGGGCACCCGCTTCGACGATAGGCCCATCGATACTCTTTAGGCGGTTAAATGTCAGGACGCTGGTTTCGCAACTCCTTCATCTATCTCCTCATCCTGGTGGCGGTCATTGCCATCGTTTTCTCTCTCTTCGGGCAGGGCGACGACGACCCCAAGCGCGACTTCTCACAGGTAGTCGAAGACGCCCGTGGGGGCCGCATCCAGGAGATCGAGGTCGACGGCAACTCCCTCACGGTCACCCTCAAGGACGCCCAGACCTACAAGTCCCGCAAGGAAGAGGGCCAGAGCCTCTACGAGACATTCCAGAACGCCGGCGTCGAGCCCATCCCCGAGCTCAACGTCAAGGAGCCGAGCCGATTCGGCAACTGGTTCGGACTGCTCCTCAACTTCCTGCCGCTGATCATCTTCGGTGGCCTGCTGATCTTCATGATGCGGCAGGCCCAGGGCTCGAATAACCAGGCCATGAGCTTCGGCAAGAGCCGGGCTCGCGTCTTCACCGGAAACCGGCCCACCGTGTCTTTCCTCGACGTCGCCGGCGTCGACGAAGCCAAGGAAGAGCTGCAGGAGGTCGTCGAGTTCCTCAAGTACCCGGAGAAGTTCGCCGCCCTGGGCGCCCGCATCCCGCGCGGCGTCCTTTTGGTAGGTCCTCCCGGGACGGGTAAGACCCTGCTGGCACGTGCGGTCGCCGGCGAAGCCGGGGTCCCCTTCTTCTCGATCTCAGGTTCAGAATTCGTCGAGATGTTCGTCGGCGTGGGTGCTTCGCGCGTCCGCGACCTCTTCGAGCAGGCTAAGCGCAACGCCCCCTGCATCGTCTTCGTCGACGAGATCGATGCCGTCGGCCGCCAGCGCGGCGCCGGCCTGGGCGGCAGCCACGACGAGCGTGAGCAGACCCTTAACCAGATCCTGGTCGAGATGGACGGCTTCGATACCAACACCAACGTGATCGTCGTCGCCGCCACCAACCGTCCCGACATCCTCGACCCAGCGCTGCTCCGGCCCGGCCGCTTCGACCGCCGCGTCGTCCTCGACGCGCCCGATGTCCGCGGGCGCCGCGCCATCCTCGATGTCCACGTCAAGGGCAAGCCCTTGGACACCGAGATCGAGCTCGACGCCGTGGCCAAGGAAACGCCCGGCTTCAGCGGCGCCGACCTCGCCAACCTTGTTAACGAGGCCGCAATCCTCGCCGCCCGCCGCAACAAGAAGAAAGTCGGCATGCCCGAGTTCAGTGAGGCGGTAGACCGCATCGTCATGGGCCCGGAGCGCAAGAGCCGCATCATCACGGAGAAAGAAAAGCGCATCAAGGCCTATCACGAGGCGGGCCACGCCCTTGTGGCCACCATGCTCCCCGACTTCGACCCCGTACAGAAGGTCACCATCGTCGCCCGCGGCATCAGCGCCGGCGGCTTCACGATGGCCCTGCCCGAGGACGAGAGCAACATGCGCTTGCCCTCGCGCACCTACATCGAAAAGAACCTGGCCTACGCCATGGGCGGCCGGGCGGCCGAGGAGATCATCTTCAACGAGATGACTACCGGCGCCAGCAACGACATCGAGCAGGCCACCTCCCGCGCCCGCGCCATGGTCACCCGCTGGGGCATGAGCGAGCGCCTGGGGCCTCGCACCTTCGGCAGGAAGGAAGAACTAGTCTTCCTGGGCCGCGAGATCTCCGAACAGCGCGACTACTCAGAGAAGGTCGCCGAGGAGATCGACGAAGAGGTCCGCCGGATCATCGAAAAGGCTTACCACACCGCCCGCCAGATCTGCTCCGAGCACAAGGAGAAGCTCGACCTGATCGCCGAAAAGCTGATCGAGGACGAAACGATCGACGGAAAGACCCTTTTGGCCCTCCTCAAGGGCGACGGTGATGGTGGCGCAACGGCAGAAGCCGCATTGACGCCGACAACGCCGCCGGCCCCAAGCGAGCCGGACGCGCCGTCGCGACCGATGCCGAAGATCCCGCCGAAGCCGGGGTTGGCCTGGGGGAGCGGCGCGACGATCTCCGAACAGCCGCAGTAACGCCAGTCGCCGATCCTCACCGCTGCGTCGATGCCCACGTTTCGAGAAGCATCGCAAAGACTACCGGCCGAATCTCGTCGTCGGTGAACAACTTCCCCTCGACCATCTCCGCTTTCGGCATCAGATCGGGTCGGTCGAGGCTGCTTACCATCATCCCTTTCCTCCTCGGATCCCTTTTGAGTCGATCCTATTTAGTAGCTCGACGCGGGGCCTCGCCAAAGGCGGCGTTACCGCACGGTACCGCGAACGAACAAAATGTACAATTTGTACATGGCTACAGTTAGTATCAGCGCCGTGCGTGCCAACCTTCGCTCCCTCGTCCAACGCGTCCAGGCCGGTGAGGAGATCACGCTGACCCAACACGGTGCCCCTGTAGCGGTGCTCGTGCGCCCGGACAGGCTCTCGATGCGCCCGGAAGCCGCTGCGTTGCTTGCCGACGCAAGAGAGCGAATGGCGAGGATCGAGGCGCTGCGGGGGAAGCGGAAGCGCCTCGGACTCGGGCCCGGTATTAGCTCAGAGCGTGCTGAGCAATATGTTCGGGAGCTGCGTGAAGAGCGCGACGCGGAGTGAGATGGGCATTTGACGCCGATGTCCTGATCTACACCGCCGCTCCGGGTAACTCGTTAGGCCAGGCTGTACGCACCCTACTTGAGTCCAGCCAGGACGCCGACGAGTTCATAGGCTCGACAGTGCTCGTGCCCGAGGTGTTGATTAAGCCGCTGGGAAGGGGCTATCGCGCTGAAGTCGCCGAGCTCGAGGCCACCTTGTCATACTTGAGGCTGATTCCCCTGACCTACGAGATTTCACATTATGCGGCGAAGCTAGGCGGCGTCTATGGCCTGAAAGCCGTCGACGCCACCCACCTGGCCACGGCGGCCGTGGCCGGCGCGGATCGGTTGCTGACCAACAACAGGCGCGACTTTCGCCCGGAAGTCATCAAAGAGGTGGAGGTCTTCTTTCCAGATGCTCTTCCCACGGTTGGCCGCTAATAACGCCCTAAAATACACTCAGATACGGCTCTCGCTATGCGGGGGCCGCATTCGCGTCCGGTACCCCCAACTGACCCACGACAGACCACAAAGAGAAGGAGCTTAGCTTATGGAGCTATGGCCGGTAATTCCGATTGCCGGGTTCGGCGCCATGCTCTTCGCACTCTACCTGGCCAGGGATGTCCTCTCCCGCGACAAGGGGACTCCCGCCATGCAAGAGGTCGGAGGCTGGATCTTCGAGGGCGCACGAGCCTTCCTCTTCCGCCAGTACCGCACGATCGCGATGCTGGCCGTCGTCACCGCCGTCGTCATCAGCGTCATCGTCGGCATCTTCGATGAGAGCACCGAAGACGGCATCCTCACCGGCGTAGCCTTCATCGCCGGCGCCGTCTGCTCCGGAGCCGCCGGCTTCATCGGTATGTACATCGCTGTACAGGCCAACACGCGGACGGCCTCGGCCGCCCAGCGCAGCCTCGGCGAGGCCGTGACGGTCTCGCTGCGCGGCGGCGCAGTCTCCGGCTTCCTCGTCGTGGCCCTCAGCCTGCTGGGCGTGGGCGCGATCTACATCATCTACAAGGAAATCCTCGGCCGAGACATTGCCGAAACGCCCTTCCTGATCGTCGGCTTCGGCTTCGGGGCCAGTTTCGTGGCCCTCTTCGCCCAACTCGGCGGCGGTATCTACACCAAGGCCGCCGACGTCGGCGCCGACCTCGTCGGCAAGGTCGAAGCGGGCATCCCCGAGGACGACCCCCGCAACCCGGCTGTGATCGCCGACCTGGTTGGCGACAACGTTGGCGACTGCGCCGGCCGTGGCGCCGACCTCTTCGAGTCCATGTCGGCCGAGAACATCGGGGCCATGATCCTGGGGGTCGCCATCTTTAAAGCAACGGGCGACCAGGAGTGGATCCTCTTCCCTCTTGTTCTGCGCTCCTTCGGCATCATCGCTACGATGGTCGGCCTGCTCTCAATCTCCATCTTCGCGCGCAACGAAAACCGCGACGCGATGACAACACTCAACTACGGCTACTATCTCGTCTCGGCCCTGTCGGTCGGCTTCCTGGCCCTGGTCACGGCCGTCATGCTCGAAGACTGGTACCTCTTCTTCTTCGCCGGCATCATCGGCATTGGCGTGGGCATAGCGGTAGTCTTCATCACCCAGTACTACACAGCGGGCGGTTGGCGACCGGTTAAGGAGATCGCCGATGCCTCCCGTACAGGACCCGCGACCAACATCATCTCCGGTACGGCGGTCGGTCTCGAGACTACCTTCGCCACAGCCCTGCTGATCGGCATCGCCCTGACCGCCTCGTTCTTCATTGGCAAGGAAAGTGGCCTGCCCAACGGCGGAGTCTACGGCACCGCCGTCGCCACCATGGGCATGCTGATGTCCGCGGCCTACATCCTGGCCATGGACACCTTCGGCCCGATCACCGACAACGCGGGTGGCATCACGCAGATGTCCGATGCACCGGAGAACGCGCGGCAAATCACGGACCGGCTCGACGCCGTCGGCAATACGACGAAGGCCCTGACCAAGGGCTACGCCGTGGTATCGGCCGGTCTTGCTGCTTTCCTTCTCTTCAGCGCCTTCCTCGACGAGGTCCGGGAAGAGCTGAGCGTGGACGACCTGCGGCAGTTGGGGGTCATCAACGCCGATTTCATCGGAGAAGACCGTGAGGCCCTCGCGGCGGAGGAGGAGAGACAGTACGAGGAGACAGGGCAGCCTCTGCTCGATACCCTCCCCGTAAACCTCTCGCACGTCGAGACCTTCGTCGGCGGCCTCATGGGCGCGATGCTCGTCTTCCTCTTTAGCTCATTGGCCATCCGTGCCGTGGGCAACACAGCCTCATCGATCATCGAGGAGGTGCGCAGGCAATTCCGGGAGGACCCCGGGATCATGGCGGGCACGTCGAAGCCGGACTACGGACGAGCCGTGGATATCACCGCCAGCGCTGCGCTGAAACAGATGATCGCGCCCGGCATCCTGGCCGTGGGCCTGCCGATCGCCGTGGGTGTTGTCTTCCTTGTGATCCGCGGCGGCAACGCCGGCTGGGAGTCAGTCGCCGGGGTGCTGATCGTCGGCACGATCGTGGGCATCCTGATGGCCACCTTCTTCAACAACAGCGGTGGCGCCTGGGACAACGCCAAGAAATACATCGAGGCGGGCGATCTGCACGATGACGCCGGAGCCTCGGTCGGCAAGGGCACACCGACCCACGCCGCCGCCGTCATCGGTGACACCGTGGGCGACCCGTTCAAGGACACCGCCGGCCCCAGCCTGCACGTCCTGGTGAAGCTCTTGAGTACCGTGACCCTGGTCCTAGCACCGCTGTTCATCTGAATCGGTAGTTGGGCTTCGGATGGGAACGTAGGGACGCAGCGTGCTGCGTCCCTACACTTCTCCTCTCAGCAACTCTTATTCCTCGGTATATGAACGCTATCGCTGAGACGGCTCCGCGCCTGCCCACACTCGAGGAGATCGTTGCCGGTATGCCGTCAGCCGAGTTCGAGTACCTCCTGGCCGGCTGGCGGGCTTTCCCACAGAAAAGGCCTGTGCCTGTCCAGGCGGACGGTCGCGCCAACTGGCGAGGCGCAAGCCCGGAAGAGCGGCTGAACCTGAGCTTCGAGCTCACGGCTAATGCTCGGGAGCTGCTGAGAAGGGGCATCTGCCACCGTCACCCCGAAGCCTCAGACATCGAGGTCCGTCGCCGCTTCTTCGAGTTGCTCTACAAGAAAGACTTCTCGCGGGATGCCCTCCTGGGGTGGGAGCGACGCATGGGGCTCCTCGAAACCCAAGACACGCCGTAAGCCGCCCGGACCTTCGCTGACCCGGCGGCATCGTCTCGGTCGCTCTGTAGGGGTGGGTCCCGTCTGCCGAGGCGTTTCGGATTGCTCTTCTCCTTCGGGACCCACCCCTACAGAGGTTGGTTAGCGTACCAGAGCTCCCTAAACGCTGGGAACGCCGGCCAAGCCGAAACCCTCTCCTTGGCAAGGAGAGGGCAGGGTGAGGTCGAGGGGTGGCGGGGTGGAGGCAACTTCCTTGACAGGCGGAATAGACGTTGGGCGTTGCAGCCGTGCATAGCCTGTCCCCCCTCCCCTTGGCAGGGAGAGGTCTCCGCGGGCGACTCTGCGAGGGTTAGGGAGAGGTTTTTACACACCACCCTGAAGCCCCCACCACACTTGCCGATATTCACCTTGTGAGGGCGGCACCGCCGAAGATTGGGCCAGGGAATCTTCGACGGACCGCCCCTACTCATACCCGCGACTGTTCCCCTCGCCCGGTCGGGAGAGGGGCCAGGGGAGAGGTTACTTGAGCACACCCGACAGCACGGTTTTGGAGTGGCGAGCTTCCCTGGGCGCCGAGTATGCCGCCCCCAAGCGCATACCGCCGTTAAGCCTCGGTGAGCTTGCCCTGGGCACGTCGCTTGCCGTCGACCTCGCTGAGGGACGCTCCCCCGGCCACGCCCAGCGCGTCTGCTACATCGGGATGGCCATCGCCTCCCACGTGGGCGTCGACCCCCGACAGGCCGCCGGCGTCTTCTACGGCTCTCTCATGCACGACCTGGGAGTCCCCTTCATCGCAGCCGAGGTGACGCAGCGCGTCGGACTCGACGAGGACCGCATCTTCGGGCCCCAGCGCCAACTGCTCGACAAGCTGATGGCGATGCTTCCGGAGCATGAGGCCGAGGCAGTCAGGCGGCTCACCACAAGCCACATCGAGCGCGGTGCCGAGTGCGCCGAAGACCTGCACCTCCCCCCAGCCGCCGTGACGGCGATTCGCGCCCACCACGAGAACTGGGACGGCACGGGTGTCCCCGGGGTTAACGCGGGCGATGCGATCCCCATCGAGGCCCGCATTATTGGCCTTTCCCACTTTGCCGAGAGCGTCATCGCCGGCCAGCCCAGTGCCCTCGCCGCCCGCCACTCTGTCGCCGTAGCCACGGCAGCCCAGGCCGGCAAGGAGCTTGACCCCGAGCTGGTCTCAATCTTCGAGCGGATCGTCCGCCGCGACTCTTTCTGGCTCGGTTATTACGACGATGGCCTGGTTGAGCTCCTGGCTGAAGCCCGTCCCGCCGAGAGCCACAAGCGCTCGCGGCGAATGACGATGGACTTCGCCCACACCTTCGCCGACGTCATCGACTCCAAGTGCGGCTACCGCCCCGGCCACTCAGCCCGCTGCGCCAACCTCGCGCGGAGGTTGGCGCTCCAGGCCCACCTCGAGGAGGCCCACGCCGACCTCGTCTGGTGGGCGGCGCTGATGCGCGACATCGGTCACCTGGGCGTCCCCAGCCGGATCATGGCCAAGTCCGACATCCTCTCCATCGAGGAGATGCAGCTCGTTCAGATGCACCCCGTGCACTCGAAGATGATCATCGAGGCCCTGCCCGGCATGGCCGAGGTCGCCCGCTGGGTGTCGATGCACCACGAGTGGCCGGACGGCAAAGGCTATCCCGACTCCCTGAACGATGCGGATATCCCCCTCGAGGCGAAGATCATCTCCGTGGTAGACGTCTTCAACGCGCTGACCTCGGAGCGCCCGTATCGCGAGACCCTCGACCGCGAAGGCGCCATCGAGATCATCGAGGGCGCTTCTGGCTCCCAACTGGACACCGACTTGGTGACCCTCCTCCGCAACGTCGTCTAGCACGTCCTCCTTTTCGGTTTCCTCGACGTGCAAAACCTCGCCTTAACTTGACCTTCGCGTTCAGGCCGCTCTATGGTTCACCCAAATCTCCCCCCGGTTTCTCCGCGCCAACTCCCCGAGGTGAACAATGAGAGGCCTTTTGGTGCGATTCCTGGCAATCGCCTCCCTGGGCGGCGGCGGCATCGACACCTTCGTCAACTGCGAGCTCCCGCCGGGCCTCCCGCCCTCCGGCCGTGATGAGGGGGCCCGCGCCCTGGGGCCTCCCGCCATCGCCGGCAAAGAGGTTGTCTAGCTCCCACAGGCACCGGTCGCGAGTCAGGGTGTTCACATGCCGGATCCCGCCAGGACGCCCGAATTGAGTCGGAGTCCGGGAGTTCGTACATGACCGAGCCCAGGCGTTCCTCCGAGAGCGCGAACGAGACCCAGCCGCCGGCAGCGTGGCCTTTGAAGAGACACAGGGAGAGGGCAGATTTGGGGAGTCGAAACCGGGAGTCAGGACTGAAGTCTGACCAGCCAGTTGCCGCTTATTACATTGCATCAAAGGAATTTGGGCTCGCGAAAACGCAAACCACTCGTTAAGGGTGGGACGCAAAGCCACGGGTCCTTCTCGAGGAGGCGGGTAACCGCTGCACGGGAGGGAAAGCCGAGCTACCGAACGAGCGCCGGCGTAACTGAGCCTCCGCCGGCAAGTCCGTTGTCCTGGCAGGCACGGGCGAGCCCGCTGGAGGCTTACTCGTGCTCAACTTTGCGACAGATACACAAATCTCGCGCCGCAACTTCCTGGTTACAGGGGGCGCGGCCGCCTCGGCAGTGACAGCCGCGGCATTTCTTGGACCGCAGGCACTGAACCTGACCCTCGACGGCCCTGACCCCGCCCTGGCGGGCGCGGCCGACAAGACATGGGGAATCTGGCAGCCGGGCGCCCCATGGGACATGGGTCCGCTGCAGCCGGTCCCCGGCCTGGGCGCACGTAAGCCCGAGGCCGTCCACTGGTACGCCAAGTGGTCGTCCTCCAGCTTCGAAAGCTGCAAGCACCTCTTTGACCGTGTTTCGGACTTTGGCGCAGTCCCCGTCCTCAGCTGGATGCCCAAGGACCTCTCCTTGAAGTCCATCCCGGCGGGCGACTGGGACGCCTACATATCGAGCTGGGCGACCGGACTGAAGAACTACGGCAAGCCGGTCTACCTGCGGATCGGCCACGAGATGAACATTCCCCACCACCCCTGGTCTGTTGGCGTCAACGGTAACACCGGCAGCGACTTTATCCGCGCCTGGCGCCGGGTGGTGCGAACCTTCCGCGACAGGGGCGCCAACAACGTGAAGTTCATTTGGGCCCCCAACATCGGCTGGAGCGGGACAACGCCCTTCAGCGAGTGCTATCCCGGCAACGCATACGTGGATTGGATCGGCCTGGACGGCTACAACGGCGGCTCGGCCCTCGACTGGGGCGGCTGGCAAAGTTTCGAGAAGATCTTCCTGCCGTCGTATCAGCTGCTGGTCGGCAAAGGCAAGCCGATGGCCGTCACCGAGGTAGGCAGCGTGGAGCAGGGCGGCAACAAGGCCAAGTGGATCACCGACATGTTCGCCGCCATGAGGAACAAGATGCCCGCCTTCAAAATGCTCCTCTGGTTTAACGAGCACGGGAGCGGCGACTGGCGGATCACCACCTCCTCTTCAGCATCCGAGGCGTTCCGCAAGGGCGTCGCCGGCTGGTAGGAGGCTAGACCGCTTCCGCTTCCCCCTCCGTAACAGCGGAGCGGCGCATGGTGAAGGCGAGAGGTAGCTCTTCGATGCCGTGAAGAACGGCTTGTCTCGCGGCTGATGATGCTGACGATTGGCCCGCGCGAAGACCTCGTCGACGAAGCCCTCCAACGGACGGCGACAGAGTCTCGCTGCCTGGCACACGTTTTAGAGGGTCTGCGTCGACGTTTATGTCTCTTGGCTAAAAGCGCTTTCACGGCCAATTGGCTTCCCCCAACAAAAACTTTTCGCGAAACTGAACCCCGACCCGTCATTTGCAAAGCCACGGATTCTTCTTTCGCCCGGGCGGTCAGCCTTACGTTGGAAGGAAGGCCGAGCGTGCGCACCAGCCCCGGCGACCACGCCTCCGCCGGCAGATCCGTTGTCCAGGCAGATACAAGGCGGGCCGACGGAGCTAACTCGTGATCGACCTCACTACTCAAACACAGATCTCTCGCCGCGACTTCCTGGCGAAGGGGACTGCGGCGGCTTCGGCCGTGGCCGCCGGGGCGTTACTCGTACGGCAGAGTGTGAGCCTGAGCGGCGCCTCACCATCAATGCAGGCGGGCACCGACAACATCTGGGGGCTGTGGCAACCCGGGACACCGTGGGACCTCGACCTGCTGATGAACATTCCGGGGCTCCAGGCGCGCAAGCCCGAGGCGGTCCACTGGTACGCCAAGTGGTCGTCCACGAGCTTCGATAGCTGCGACCACCTGTTCGGCGAGGTTTCGGACCTCGGCGCCGTCCCCGTGCTCAGTTGGATGCCCAAGCACCTTTCCCTGAAGTCGATCCCGGCGGGCGATTGGGACTCCTACATTTCCAGCTGGGCAACCGGCCTCAAGAACTACGGCAAGGCGGTCTACCTGCGGGTCGGCCACGAGATGAACATTCCCCGCCACCCCTGGTCGGTCGGTGTCAATGGCAACACTGGGCGGGACTTCGTCCGGGCCTGGCGACGGACCGTAAGCACGTTCCGCGAGCGAGGGGCCACCAACGTGAAGTTCATCTGGGCGCCCAACATTGGTTGGAGCGGGACAACGCCCTTCAGCGAGTGCTACCCCGGCAACGATTTCGTGGATTGGATCGGGCTGGATGGTTACAACGGCGGCTCGGCGCTCGACTGGGGCGGCTGGCAGAGCTTCGAGAAGATATTCCTGCCCTCTTACCAGCTGCTGGTCGGCAAGGGCAAGCCAATGGCGGTCACCGAGGTGGGCTGCGTGGAGAAGGGCGGCAACAAAGCTCAGTGGATCAAGGACATGTTCGCCGCGATCAAGACCGAGATGCCTGCCTTCAAGATGCTGCTCTGGTTCAACGAGTCGGGCAGCGCCGACTGGCGGATCAGCACCTCCGCCTCAGCATCCGAAGCGTTTCGCAAGGGCGTCGTCGGCTGGTAGGCGCCTAGACCGCTACTGCTTCGCCCTCCGTAACGGCGACGCGGCGCATGGTGAAGGCGAGTGGCAGCTCCTCCATACCGCGGAAGAACGGCGTGTCCCGCCACTGCGGCTCGTAGTCAGCGGTCATCTCCAGGCGGTCGAAGCGGTCGATGATCCCCTTCAAGGCGATCCCCGCCTCGAGGCGCGCCAGGTTGGCCCCCAGGCAGTAGTGCTTGCCCAGGCCGAATGACAGGTGGTCGCGGCGGCCACGCTCGATGTCGAATCCCGCCGGGCAGGCGAACTCCTTGGGGTCCCAGTTGCCCGCGGCGTAGAGGACAAGCAGCGCGTCGCCGGCTTTGATCTGCTGCCCGGCCAATTCGCTGTCGGCGACGGCGCGGCGGTAGAAGCCCTGGATGGGGGCATCCCAGCGCAGCGACTCCTCGAGCAGGTTCTCCATCAGCGCCGGGCGCTCGCGGATCTGCTGGATGAGCTCGGGGTGCTCGACCAGAGCGCGCGCAGCCGTACCAATCAAGTTGGTCGTGGTCTCGTTGCCCGCCACCAGCATCAGCACCAGGAAGGCCACGATCTCCCAGTCGGTGAGGCGCTCGCCGTCGATTTCGGCCAGGGCCAGCCGCGTCACCATGTCGTCCCGCGGGTTCTCGCGGCGGTCGGCGACGATCTGGGAGAAATAGACGAAGAGCTCGCCGAGGTCGGCTGGCTTCTCCAGCTCGTCGGGGTCGAAGTCCCCCTCGTAGTTCTCGAGGCGGCCGATCTGGCGGGCGATCTCGTCCGACCAGACCTTGAACTGGGCGAAGCGGTGAGACTCGACGCCGATGATCTCGGCGATGATCGTGACGGGAAGGGGGAAGGCGAGGTCGCCGATTACGTCGAAGCTGCCCTTGGCCTCCACGCCGTCGAGGAGCTCATTGGTCAGCTCGCGGATGCGGGGCTCCCAGGCGTGCTCGAGGTATTTGGGGGTAAAGGCCTTGGCGGCCAGCGAGCGCAGCTTCATGTGCTTCGGCTCGTCTTCGTTGATCATCGAGGGGAACTCGGGGTGGTCGAGCCTCGGGCCGCCGAAGACGCTGTTGGTCGAGGAGTAGGTCGCGTGGTCCTTGAGGACCTCGACAGCGGCTTCGTAGCTGCTGACCAGCCAGGCGTCGATTTCAGCGTTCCACTGGACGGGCTGGGTGGCGCGGACCTGGTCGTAGTAGGGATAGGGGCACTTCTTGACGTCGGGGGAGAAGGGGTTCATGGCATCGCCTTTGGTTTAAGTACCCCGGATTGTAACAGGAAGCAAGCGCTCGCTTAGTGCGTGCGTCGGGCAGGAAGGATCTCGAATCCCAACGTCCTGTGCCACGTGGAGTCGCTATCTTCTGCGGCCTCCCTCAACCTCACCCTGCCCTCTCCTTGCCAAGGAGAGGGTTGGCTAGGGAATCCAGACTGGCGCAATCCGCAGCCCGCAGCTAGAGCCGCGTGAGCTTTGCGGCTTCGCGGCGGAGCTCGGCGCGGAAGTCGGGGTGGGCTATGGCGATCAGCTCGTTGATGCGTTCGCGCAGGGTCTTGTTTTTCAGGCGGGCGATGCCGTATTCGCTGACAAAGATGTCGGCGTAGTGGCGGGGCACGGTGGTCACAGTGCCCTCCGGCAGCGTTGGCAGAATGCGGGAGCGGCGCTCGCCGTTGACCACGGCGGTCGAGGGCAGGACGGTTATCGAGCGGCCGTTGCGGGCGTGCATGGCGCCCACCGGGAAGGCAAAGCCGCCGCCTGTCCCGCTGTAGACGCGCCGGCCGAGGCTCTCGCCAGTGATCTGGCCGGTCAGGTCCACGAGCAGGGCGTTGTTCACGGCCACCATGTCGTCGTGTGCCGCGACGGTCATGATGTCGTTGGTCCAGGCCATCTCGTAGAGCTCGTAGGCCGGGTGGCCGTCGACACGCCGGCGGTCCTCCTCGGAAATCTGGCCGAAGGAGGCGCCGACAACCTTGCCCGGCTTCACGGTCTTGCGGGCGCCGGTGATAACGCCGGACTCCACCAGCTCGGGGATGCCGCCGAAGATTAGCTCTGTGTGAATCCCGAGGTCGCGCTTGTCGCCGAGGAAGAGGCTCAGCACCGCCGGGATCTTGCCGGTTCCCTGCTGGATCGTGTCGCCGTCGTCGATCAGCTCCGCCGCCACGACGGCACAGATGACCTGGGCTATGGCCTCCTCTTCCTCGTTGCGCTGCGGCGGCCGCAGGTGCCGCCACTCCTCGGGCGATTCCACGAAGCAGTCGATCTCGGAGAGATGGATGCGGTTATCGCCGCCAGTCCGCACCTGGCGGGGATTGACCTCGGCGAGCACTATGCGGGCCTCGGTGGCCGCGCGCCGCGCTCCCCAAAGCGAGAGCCCGAACGAGCAGTAGCCTTCATCATCGGGCGGCGTCACCTGGGTCATGAAAACGTCGATCGGCAGCGCGGTCCAGCGGCTCTCATCGTCCCGGTAGGGCGGCGCGATGCGATATTCCAGCAGACCCCGCTCGAAATGCGGCCGGTCCTGCTCCAGGAGGAAGAAGGTCTCGATCGAGAAGCCATCTTCGCTGTCGGCTTCGGGCGCCTCCCACCATTTGGAAAAAGTCGAGAGCGAGGCGTCGATACTTACGCCGCGCAGATCCCTGACCCGCGCGGCGAGCGCCCGACAAAGCGCCAGCGGTGTGATGTGCATCATGCCGATCACGACACGATCCCCGTCCTCGATGAGGGAAACCGCATCGGCAGGCGTCACCAGCTTCCCGCCGACAAGTTCCTTCCAGTGCATCCCTCTAGGAATAACCGCGGGCAGGCGCCCGCGGAAGTCCCGGTAGCGGCGTGCACGAGCCCGGCCCGCCGGGTAGCGTCGCTCGATATGCCGGAGCGAACATATTGACGGCGGGCGTATGATTGGCGGCAGCAGCAGGGAATAAACGCTGACTCTCCGACCTCCCTCTCCAGTCCGCAGGGACTGTTGAGCGTTTCCCCCGCTGGCGGGGGACGGGCAAAGGTCCACGAGAGGAGACGGCGATGAGAGGGCAAGGAGGAGCGGGCACATGAACCTGGGAGGGTACGCCAACAGGGTCGCCAGGGTCGACCTGACAAAGGGCTCGGTCACCTACGAACCGATAGACGAGGGTGACGCCCGCAAATACATCGGGGCGCGAGGGTTGGGCGTGAAGTATCTACTTGACGCCGGGCCCGGGGTCGACCCCATGGGCCCCGACAACCTCCTCTGCATCATGAACGGGCCGCTCAGCGGCACCGAGGTGACCATGAGCGGCCGCTGTGCCGTCGTCACGAAGTCTCCGCTCACGGGCACCTGCACCGACAGCCACCTCGGCGGCTGGACGGCGGCGAAACTCAAGTGGGCCGGCTTTGACGGCGTTGTTTTCTCCGGCAAGTCAAACGCGCCGGTCTACGCGCTGGCACAGGACAACCAGGTGACGCTCCACGACGCCTCCGACCTCTGGGGCAAGGGCGTCCACGAGGTGGTCAGGATGATGAAGGAGCGCTATGGCGACGAGGTCGCCGTGCTCAGCATCGGACAGGCCGGCGAAAACCTCGTGCGCTACGCCTCGATGATCAACGAGAACGACCGTGCCGCCGGGCGGGGCGGCACGGGCTGCGTCGCCGGCTCGAAGAACCTCAAGTGCCTGGTAGTGCTGGGTGACAAGAAGAAAATGTTCAAGCCGGCCGACCGCGAAAGCTGGAAGAAGGCCCATCAGGTCGCCCTCAAGGCAATCATGGACAGCCCGGTTACGGGGCCGCGCAAGGGGGGCCTGTCGGTCTTCGGGACCAACGTCCTGATGAACGCGGTCAACGAGGTGGGCGGCTTAGGCACGCGCAATTCGCAGACAACCAACTACGAGCACGCCTATGACCTCAGCGGTGAGGCGATCAAGGAGACCATCCTGATCGACGACCCCACCTGCCACGCCTGCCCCGTGGCCTGCAAGAAGGAAGTCGAGATCACTGAGGGACCCTACAAGATCAAAATGGAGTCCTTTGAGTACGAGCCGGCGTGGTCGCTCGGATCGAACTGCGGCAATGCGTCGAAGGAGGTCGTCGCCTACATCATCGACCAGTGCAACGACTACGGCTTCGACGCCATCGAGCACGGGAACGTGCTGTCCGTCTACATGGAGGCGACGCAGCGTGGGCTGATCGAGGGGCTGAGGTGGGGCGATGGCGACGGCATGGTGCGGGTGACCCGCGAGATAGCTTTCCGCCAGGGCGATGGCGACATCATGGCCGAGGGGACGGCCCGCTCGGCGGCGTCGTTCGGCGCCCCTGAGCTGGCGATGACGGTCAAGGGGCAAGCCGTCGCCGCCTACGACCCTCGCGCGATCAAGGGTGAGGGCCTGGGCTACGCCACCAGCAACCGCGGGGCCTGCCACCTGCGCGGCTACACACCGGCCTCCGAGCTGTTGGGGGTGCCGGTCAAGACCGACCCCCTGGCCTGGGAGGGCAAAGGCGCCCTGCTTAAGATCTTCCAGGACCTGCACGCCGCGTCCGACTCGTTCGACCTCTGCAAGTTCTCGGCGTTCGCCGAGGACGCCGATGTGTACGCTATGCAGTACTCCGCAATCGTCGGCATACCCTTCACGGGCGATGACGTGATGACGGCCGGCGAGCGCATCTACAACCTCGAGCGCTACTACAACAACCTGAACGGCTTTACCGGCAAGGACGACTCGCTACCCAGGCGCTATCTGGAAGAGCCGGGCACCGGCGCTGCCTCCGGCAGCGTCTGCGAGCTTGACCTGATGAAGGAGGAATACTACAAGGCGCGCGGCTGGGAGGACGGCGTCGTACCTGAGGCCAAGCTTCGCGAACTGGAGATAGAGCTCGTCGCCGTTTAGGCGGTTTCTGGCGCGGGAGGCGTCCCACCGCCGCATCCCCGGGCGTGTGCTACCGAGGACATGCCCTACACATTGTCTAGGCACATGGGTTACAGTTTCAGTCTTCGTTTGCCTTGTCCCAGCACGGGTCAGGACTGCGGCCTCCCTTCTCCCTTGAGGGAGAGGGCTAGGGTGAGGGTGACGGCGCTTGAACAAGTCAACGCTCCGTAGTAAGCCGACTCTTTCATCCGAGTAACGAGGGGCCGCCGGCCCCGCCGGCGACCGGCGGGAAGATGGCGAACTCGGCGCCCGGCGCCACGACGGTTTGCATGCCATCGATATCGCGGATCGAACGGCCGTTAACGAAGACGTTGACATACGGTCTGAGCTGACCCTCCTCGTCGAGGACGGCGCTGCGCAGGTCCTGGTGGCTGGCGAATAGCAGCTCCAGCACCTCGCTGACCGGTTTCATAGCCGGGAGATCGAGTGTGACCTCGCGGGCATCGTTAACGTACTGGCGGAGCGTGGCGTAGAGGCGAACTCTTAGCATGGTGTTCAGCCTCTAACTTACCAAGAGTCCGCCCTCCGCTTCGGCGGCGTGGGCGGCAGATGTAGCTTCAGCGCACGGGAGTCCCCAATGGTCCAAACCGCCCCTGACATCCTCACCGAAGTCGCGGCTCTGCGGCCTCTGATCGAAAGCCACGCCGACGCCGCCGAGAGGGCGCGCCGCCAGCCCCCCGAGGTCATTGAGGCCCTGACCAACGCGGGAATCTTCCGGCTGCTGGTCCCGCGGGCCCTGGGCGGGCTCGAGTCCGACCCGGTAACGATGGTTCGCGTGTTCGAGGAGCTCTCGATTGCTGACGGTTCCGCCGGCTGGATTGCGATGATCGGGGGGACCACGGGGGTCGTCGGTGGGGCGCTGCCCGAGGCCGCCGGCCGTCGCGTCTTTGGCGACCCGTCGGTCATTGCCAGCGGGGTGATCGCCCCCAAGGGCAAGGCGCGACCGACCGATGGCGGCTACATCGTTTCCGGGCGCTGGCCGTTCGCCAGCGGCTGCGAGCACAGCGACTGGTTGACCGGCGGCTGCTTTGTCTTTGACAAGGGCGAGGACGCCTTCCCCTCGCTCTACCTGATGTTCTTCCCAGCCTCCGACGCGGAGGTCATCGACACCTGGCACGTTTCCGGCCTGCGCGGCACCGGCAGCCACGATATCGCCGTCAAGGAAGTCTTTGTCCCCTCGGAGCTGGCGGTGAACTTCGGCAGTCCGACACGCACGCAGCCAGGGGCCCTGTATGCCTTCCCGATCGTCGGCCTGCTGGCTATCGCGGTCGCCTCCGTGGCGCTGGGCATCGCCCGGCGCTCCCTCAACGAGCTGATAGCGCTGGCGCCCGGCAAAACCCCGGCCTTCGGCTTCGCAGCGATCGCCGAGCGGCCGGCGGTGCAGGAGGGGATCGCCCGGGGCGAGGCGGCGCTGCGCGCGGCCCGCGCCCTTTTCCTGCAAACCATCGAGGAGACCTGGGAGCAGGTGCAGGACGGGCAGGAAGTCTCGCTACGTGACCGGGCCCTGCTGCGTCTCGCGGCCAGCCAGGCGGTTGCCGGCTCTGTGCAGGCCGTGGACGCCGCCTACAACCTCGCTGGCTCCAGCTCTATCTACGAAACCTCCGTCCTGCAGCGCTGCTTCCGCGACATCCATGTGCTCACGCAGCACGCGACGGTCGCGCCGCCGACGTTCGAGGTCGTCGGGCGCGTGTTGCTGGGGTTGGACGCGGGGACGCCGCTGGTCTAGCGCGTCACCGGCTGGCGGTGACGACGCTGAAGTGTAATCGTGTTTTGCACAGCAAGGAGTAACAAATGATTCAACGTGCCGCCCTCTTGGCCCTGTCGGCCGCCGTTTTCGCCATGGCGGTGGTTTCGGCGGCCGCCGGCAGCCCCGACGAACCCGGCGCCCGCGGCGAGCAGGCGGCCGGTGTCTCGGGGTTTTACCTGGTCGATGAGGTGGGGACCGGAGGCGGCGTAGCCAACGGCGCGGCGGCCCTGACAGCCCTCTGCGAACCCGACGACGCAATGCTGGCCGCCGGTTTTTCGGGGATTGACCCCGGCACCAGCGTGGCCAATCACCGGCTTATTCAATTCTCGCCGGACGGCTGGCGGGTGGGCTGGCGCAACGACGGCACGGTCGATAGCGCACGGCTGACGATCGTCTGCTGGCGCGAGAACTTTGGTGTATCCCTCAGCAACTTCACCTTCGCCGGCCTGGCTAACGGTCCGGCTAGCGCCACCCTGGGCTGCCCTGAAGGAGAAGATCCGATAGGTATCGGTGGCGGCTTCGGCGAGGTTAACGCGACGACCCGCATCGAGCGCAGCGTGCCCTACGGCCCAGACGAAGCCTGGAGAGTGAGCTGGTTCAGCGTGGGTACAGCCGACAGCGTCCGGCTGCAGGTCTACTGCGGTGAAACCTCCCTCAACATCTATCCCAAGACCATGCTGGCGCTGGCCGGCGGCGGCGACAACCCCACCTTTACCCTCGCCTGTAACGACAACGACGTCCTTGCCGCGGTTGGCTTCTTCAACGTCAAAAACGGCGTCCACCTGAGGGGGGCCAGGCCGCTCGATACGCATACGGCGGTCATTTCCTGGCAAAACGGAATGTCGCCCACACACGTGGGTCTGAAGATCAATTGCCTGGAGGTGGACTGAAAATGGCCGAAGACTGGGCGCGGCCCCTCGTCCACTTCGAGATCCAGGCGCGCGACGCCGACGTCATGCGCGACTTCTACGGCACGCTGTTCAACTGGGAGATCGGGCCCGGGCCGATCATGAACATTCCGCACGGCATCGGCGGCCCGGAGGTGGGCGTGGGCGGCCACATCATGGCCGGCGACCACCCGGGCATCGTCCTGCATATCCAGGTCCTCGATTTGCAGGCCTCGCTGGCGAAGGCAGAGGAGCTGGGCGGCAAGGTCGTGATGCAGTCCTTCCAGGTACCCGGTGGCCCGACGATCGCCCGTATCACGGACCCGGAGGGCAACGCCGTGGGGTTGGTGCAACAGTAGGCAACCCTCCCGGTGGTGCGCGTGCTCAGGCAGCTGCTCACACCCGCCGCTACGGAGACGGCGACCCTAGCTGCGCTTAGCTTTCGTCGGGGAGGAGCAGGCGGGCCAAGCCGTAGAGGGCGGCGAAGCAGAGGACGCCGACGATGGCGGCCCAGGCCAGGGAGAGGAAATCTTCCTCCTGGTACTCGAAGCCGAACTGGTCCTGGGACAGCTCATAGTAGGCGTAGCCGGCGCCGGCCGAGACCAGGGCGGCGACCCCGAGGGCCAGCCAACGCAGGCTCACTTGTTCGAACCGCGCAGGCGGGGGTCGAGGATGTCGCGGGCGGCGTCGCCCAAGAGATTGAAGGCAAGCACGGTCAGGCTGATCGCGACGCCGGGGAAGAAGGCCCACCAGATGTGGATCGGGAAGTTGTTGCGCGCTGCGTTGATGTCCGCGCCCCATGACGGGCTGGTGGCTGCCGGGGCGCCGAGGCCCAGGAAGGCGAGGCCGGCCTCAGCGAGGATGGCCGCGCCCAGCAGGCTGGTCATGATCACGATCGAGAGGTTGAGGACGTTGGGGGCCAGGTGGCGAAAAACGACGCGGAAGCCGCTGGCGCCGATAGCGTGGGCGGCCTCGACGTACTGGTTGTGCTTCTCGGCGAGGATGGCGCCGCGAACGACGCGGATGATGCCGGGAATGATGCCGAGGGCGATGACGATCACGACATTGCGGATGGAGGGGCCGAGCACGCCGATGATGATGATCAGCAGGATCAGGGCGGGGAAGGCGATCAGCGTGTCGACTGTGCGCTGAATGACGTTGTCCATCCAGCCGCCGACGTAGCCGGAGATCATGCCGATGGCGGTGCCAACCACTGTACCGCTGACCACCGCGAGGACGCCGATGGCCAGCGAGATACGCGCGCCGAAGATGATCCGGCTCATCATGTCGCGCCCCAGGAAGTCTGTGCCGAAGGGGTGCGCCCACGAGGGGTTCTCGTTGGAGGCACCGGCGAACTCGTTCGCGCCGTGCGGGGCAATCCACGGCGCCAGCAGTCCAATGACCAGGAGGGCAACGACAACAGCGAGCCCGAAGACGCCCAGCGGATTGCGGACGGCGGTCCGGTAGATGCGGCTCCAGGGACCGCGGCGCACGCGGACCGGCCGGAAGAGTGCGTCGAGCCGCGTGGCCTCGACAGCCATCAGGAGTACCTGATCCTGGGGTCGAGCCAGCCATAGATGATGTCAACGGCGAGGTTGATGAGGACCACGATGGCGGCGAGGTAGAGGGCCAGCGACTGCACGACCAGGAAGTCGTTGCGGACAATGGCGAGGAGGATGTAGGCGCCGACGCCGCGGATCGTGAAGATCGTCTCGATGATCACCGCGCCACCGAGCAGACCCGCGAGCTCGAGGCCCAGCACGGTGACAACCGGGATTAGCGAGTTGCGGACGGCGTGCCCGATTATCACCGCGCGTTCCTGCAGGCCTTTGGCGCGGGCGGTGCGGATGTAGTCCATCTGCAAAACCTCAAGCAGCGACGACCTGACGAGGCGCATTAGGCCGGCGGCCGCGGCGAGGCCAAGGATCAGGGAGGGCGGGCCGAACTGACGGAGGTTGTCCCAGGGGTCATCGAAGAGGCTGACGGTGCGGCCCAACGGAGGGGCATAGCCCCACTCCTCGCTTGGTACGAGCAGGACCATCGTTGCTATCCAGAAGGTGGGGATTGAAAGGCCGAGGATAGCGACCACCCTGACGACGTAGTCGGCCGGCCCATTGCGGAAGACGGCCGAAAGTATCCCCATTGGCACGCCGAGAAGGATGATCACGGCGAAGGTCAGCACCATCAGCTCGATCGTGGCCGGCAGGCGCTCCTTGAGCTCGGTGCCCACGTCCTCGCCCGTAAAGATCGACTTGCCCAGGTCCCCTGTGAGGACGTCGCCAAGCCAGTCGAAGTACTGCTCGTGCCAGGGATCGTTGAGACCCGTCTGTTCATGGACCGCCTCGATGTTCTCGTCGGTGGCCGAGAAGCCCAGGAGCAGGATGGCCGGGTCCGTGGGCGCCAGCCGCAGCAGGACGAAGACCGACACCGAGATGACCCAGAGGATCAGCACGGACGCGAGCAGCCGGCGGACGATGTAATTACGCACCGGGAAGCCTAGCGCTCGATATAGGTGTCGAACTCCGTGAGCCAGATCACGGCCGGGACCTCACCCTGCCGGTACTGCTTGATGTAGTCGTAAATCAGCGTGTTGCTGTAGGCGCTGAAGAGCGGGATGTAGGCCGGCCCCGCCTCATAGATCACGCGTTGCGCCTCCAGGAACAGCGCCTGCTGCGCGTCAAGGTCGAGCTCCGCTTCGATGGCATCGATCGCGGCGTCGACGGCCGTGTCGCTGAAGCCCGTCCAGAAGTTGCCGTTCTCGGAGGGCCCGTCGGTCTGGTGGAAGGCCAGGTGTGAGATCGGGTTAGCGTAAGACAGGTTGGGCGAGAGCAGAAACTCAAAGTCGCCGCTCTGGTAACGGCCGAGCCAGGTCGCGAAGTCGAGCGGCGTCTGGCGCAGCTCAACGCCGATCTGCTGCATCTGCTGGATCAGTACCGGGGCGAACTCATCGCTAACCGGCGTTGGGTAGATGAACTCGACGCTGAGGCCGTCGGCGAAGCCCGCCGCCGCCAGCTGCGCCCGCGCCTCATCGGGGTCGTACCCCTGGAGCCCTTCGCGCTCGTCGGCCGGCAGGGCGTAGCGCTGGAAATAGGACCAGACGAGGGCGTCGATCTCACCGTTACCCTCGCCCTCAAGGCGGTTGATCAGGTCCTGGCGGTCGATGCCGCGGACGATGGCCTGGCGCACACGCGCGTGGGCGAAGGGGCCCTGTCTCACCTGAAGGGCGAGGTTGGTAGTGGCCTGGCTGACCTCGCGGGCGTTGTGGATGCCGTCGACCTGGCCGAGCAGCTGCTCGGCTTCGGCTGTGTTCTCGGGTGTGTAGATGTCTACCTGGTTGGATACGAACGCGGTTCGCCGTGCGGCCCGGTCGGGGATGATCGACAGCTCGATGGCGTCGATGTAGGGTAGCGGCTGATCGTAGTAGGCCGGGTTGCGGACGATGCGGACGTTCTGTCCTTCCTGGAAGCTCTCGACCGTGAAGGGTCCGCCGCCGACAGCTTCCTGCTTGAGGTTGTTGCGCGCGATCAACTCGCGCGGGGCGTAGTGGAAGAAGGTCAGGCCCTCGACGAAGAAGCCATCGACCTTGCTCGAGACCATCTCGAACTGGTTCGGGCCTGCCGCGCCGTAGGAGGCTGTGTCGACGGCGACGTAGTTGTGGCCGTTGAGGGTGGTGTCGGCCTTGTTGCGGTCGAAGTTGGCGATGATGTCGTCGGCGTCCATCGGCCGCTCCGGGACGTCGAAATCGTTGGCAGCGATCACGACGTCGTCGCGCAGCTCAAAGAGATAAGTCACGTCATCGGGCTGCTCGTATGAGCTCGCGAGGTCGTAGTGGATCTCTTCCGTCGACGCGGGGGCCAGCGTCAGGAGGCGGTTGTAGACGCGGGGCAGGATGACCAGGCCGCCGGCTACGGTGGCGTGAGGGTCGAGGGAGTCGAAACCGACATCGGTGGAGGCGCGGACGGTGCCGCCGGTCGGTATGTCGCCGTCTGTGGCCTCGGGCGTCTCATCATCATCGTCGCCGGCCGCGGGTGTCTCGTCGCTGGGCTCGGTGGGCTCGGCGGTCTCCTCCCGGGTCTCTTCGGTAGTGGCGGTCGCGCCGCCGTCGTCATCGTCGCTGCCGCAGCCGACAAGCGTGAGGCCTGCCAGGCCGAGGCCGGCGCCGGCAGTGCCGGCGAGCATCCTCCTCCTGCTGAGCTGTCTCCTGTGGAACCTGTTCCAGTAGCTATCAGACACGGGGAGGTACTCCTTTCTCGGGCGTGCGGCGGGCTCGGCTACGCTCAGCCGAGTCCGTGGTGATGCGGCAAGTATCATCGGGCTCGCCGCGTGGTCAAGTTTGTGACGCTCTTCACTAATGTACGGCTGCCCATCCACCTCACTTCGGCTAGTTACCCAACAGCGGTCAGCTTGTTGGAGGGTCCGCCAAGTGGTTTAGCGTACGTTCTTGCGGTGCTCTTGCCCGCCCCCGTTATGAAAGGAGCGGTACTTGCTCCCGACCTGGAATTAGGGGTCGTGCTCTGGACTATCCGCCCTCAGGAGCCGGTTAGTTGAGCCAAGGCGCCGCCGCCATCCAGCCAAACATTCTCGCGGCAGATCCGTCCGTCCCGGAACTCCCACAGATGAAGCATGCGGAAGGAGATTTTCCTCCCATTGCCGGGGACCCCAAGGAAGATTCCGGGCACGGTGCCGTTCCAGATGTGTTCGATGACTGCGAAGTTCGGCCCGTAGTAGCGCTGCACCGGCTTCATGTCCTGGGAATTGATGTCTTGCACCAGTTGGTCGTAGAAAGATTTCGCGGCCTCCTTCCCATTCATGGGCCCGCTAGGCCATCCGACAACGTCGTGGACGACGTCATCGGTATACATGGCTACGCACCCAGCCGCGTCTCCGGCGAACTCCGCCTTTAGGTGCTGCTCAATGAGCCGGTCCATTTCCTCTGGTTGCACTGGGCCCTCCCTACTAGTAAAATCACCGTACTAATAGATTTGAGGTAATAGTATGGCGACCGTACCGTCGTTGTCAAGAGATTTTGACCAAAAAGATTTCCCGCCGCCTACAGTCGGCGCTCTGACCCGGCTGGCCTGGCAGGCGTTCCGGGAGCGGACCTACGCGGCGGTCCTTGGGGCCGGCTTCAACGACCTGCAGCCAGCCCATGTCCTTCTCTTCCGCTACCCGACGATAGCCGACATGCGCCCCAAGGAGCTCGCGGAGCAGATGGGAATCAGCAAGCAGGCGATGAACGACCTCCTCAGGCAGGTGGAGGCGAAAGGATACGTAGAACTTCGTGCCGACCCATCCGATGGCAGGGCCAGGCTAATCACGCTTACAGATAGCGGCTCGGAGCTGATGGAGCATGTGCGTGCAGCGGCTCATGAGATTTCAGAAGAGTGGGCGCAGGCCGTCGGTCGCAGCCGCTTCGACGCCTTTCACAAGACGCTTCTGCGGCTTGTAGACGCGGCAAATGGAACACAACTTCGGCCGACTCGGATCTGAGCCGGTGGTAAAGCGTATTTCCGTCGGGGAAGCCAGAGGTTCGGCGATCCGCCACCCCACAGCGGAACGTCAAACTAGGGGCTTTATGAATGACAGGTACTCGCCTTCCGGTAGGGGCTTCGGGCGGGTTAGCATCGCTCCTTCGGGGAACCAGTCTTATTTGTGATGGTCTTCATTAAGGTACGGCAGACGGTTGGAGGCGGCTCCAATAAGCTGACCGCTGACTGACTATTTCGCCGAGGTGAGGTTGCTTTGACTTCAAGTGGTCCCCTGGCGGGCATCCGCGTCGTTGCCCTGGAGCAGGCCGTCGCCGGCCCGATGTGTACCCGCCACCTGGCTGACCTGGGCGCCGAGGTGATCAAGGTCGAGCGCCCGGTTGAAGGCGACTTCGCCCGCCACTATGACGGCAACGTCAAAGGTCTGAGCACGAACTTCGTCTGGCTCAACCGCGGCAAGCGCAGTCTGACCCTCAACATGAAGGACGCGGAGGCGGTCGCCGCGCTGAAGAAGCTTGCCTCCAGCGCCGACGTGGTTATCCAGAACCTGGGCCCGGGCGCCGCCGACCGGTTGGGCCTTGGCCCGAAGCAGCTGCTCAAGGAGTATCCGCGTCTGGTTTATTGCAGCATCTCGGGCTACGGCGAGGACGGCCCCTACCGCGACCGCAAGGCTTACGACCTGCTCGTCCAGGGTGAGACGGCTATGATCTTCACCTCCGGCTCGCCGGAGGAGCCGGCCAAGATCGGCGTCTCGGTGTCCGACATCTCGGCCGGAATGTATGCCTTCAGCGGCATCCTGGCCGCGCTCTACGAGCGCGAGAAGACGGGCAAGGGCCGGGCCCTTTACGTCTCGCTTTTCGACACATCCTCGGAATGGATGGGCGTCCCGCTCTACCACCACATGTATTCGGGCAAGCCGCTGTCGCGCGCCGGCCTGCACCACAACCTGATCGTGCCCTATGGCCCCTACCGCTGTGCCGGCGACGAGATGATCAACCTGGCTGTGCAAAACGAGCGCCAGTGGAAAAACCTCTGCGACGCCCTGGAGCGCCCGGACATCGCGACGGATGAGCGCTTCGACAACAACAAGAAGCGCACCGAGAACCGCACCACCCTGGAGCCCCTGCTCGAGGAGGTGCTCGGCCAGTGGGACCGCTCGGAAGTCGTGCGCCGCCTCGAGGCTTCGGACGTCCCCTTCGGCGAGGTTAACGACACGATGGGGCTGGCCGAGCACCCGCAACTGGCCGAGCGGGGGCGCTGGCAGCAGGTGGACAGCGAAGCCGGCCCGATCAAGCTCCTTAAACTGCCGATCATCTTTGATGAGGAGCTGCCGGACCCCCTGCCGATCCCCTCGGTGGGCCAGCACAGCGAGGAGATACTGGCGGAGCTGGGCTACAGCGGGGAACAGATCGCGGCGATGCAGGAGCGCGGGGCGATCTAGCCGCACACCCAGCGAAGATCTTTAGCCGGCCGACGCCTCGCCCAGCCCCACAACCTCACCCTGCCCTCTCCTTGCCAAGGAGAGGGTTTTGGGCGGAGGCAACGCGATCTCGAACCAACTCCCTGTAGGGCGGGTCCCGTTTACGGAGGTGATTCGGACGGTGATCTTACTGCGGGACCCGCCCCTACAGGCGCTTGCGATCGTACGCCGCGAGTTCGCCGGCACCAGCCCGAACGGTAGATCTCCGCGGCCCCTCGCTCTTAGGTGGTGTCGAGGCCGGCGATGAAGGCCCGGACCAGGCCGGCCAGCTCGTGGCCGGCCGCTGCGTCCTGGACGCGCACTGGCCAGATTTCGAGATGGCCCACCTCTGCGTCCGGCGCGAAGCGCTTGAAGAGGTCGGCCATTTCGGCGTAGCCGGCTATAGGCAAGAGGGAGTCCAGATAGAGCGCCGGCACTTTGAGCTGTGGCGGGTCGGCAAGCAGGTTCAGGCTGTGGAAGCCCGTCGCGTCCCCGAAGGCGCCACCTTCCGTGCTGTCCCGCTGGATAGAAGCCGCCAGGTCCGCCTGCTCGGCCTCCGAAGCGCCCTGCATGATCAGGCGCGAGATGATGCCGGGGTAACCGCGCGACATGATCTGCGCTGTCCCCTCGACTCCGGCCGCTGCCTCGTGCAGGCCGAATGCCCTCAGCGTCGCCGCCGGCGCCAGCATGCTTTCGGCAATCAGGGAAGCGCAGTCGGTCCTTTGGTCCATCGCTATGAGGGCGGTGATGGCCACGCCCCCAGTGGCCAGCACGTGCATTCCGGGCTTGAGCGCCGGAGAGACGGAAGCCGCCAGCCCCCTCCACTCCGAGGGGAAGTTGGGGCCGCCGACAACGTGAGGCCAGCGATGAAGCTGTATGTCGAAGTCGCGCTGCAGGTCGTCGATCAAGGCGCCGCCCGCTGGGATTTCCGAAAGTACGCGGGGGGAGAAGGCCCAGGGGCAGCAGCAATAGGGTCTGGCGCATGGGGCGATGCTAAAGCCCGAAAAGGTCGAGGGAGTAGTAGCCAATCGCCGCGAGGATCATCCCGCGGACGATCTTGCCCAGGGTGACGGCAATCAAGAAGCGTCGGAACGGGAACTGGATCGCGCCGGCCGTTATCCCGGCGAACTCGAAGGCCGGGTTGGGGATGGCCGACAGGCTGAAAAGGGTCAGCGTCCCGTAGTGGCCCATCAACCAGTTGACCCACCTGGCGACCTTTTCCATCCACTTCTCGAGCCGGCCGGGCAGGGCGAACTCTCGACCCCGCGCCACCTGCCCCCCGCCGAGTCCGACGATGTAAGCCGTGATCTCACCAAGGCCCATGCCAAGGCCGCCGAGGAAGCCGACGAGAATGGGGTTACGTTCGGAGGCCTGGTCGATGATCAAGGCCTGCCCGGCCGCGGTCAGCCCCGGCACCGGGATGAAGACGGTTGAGGTGCTGAGCAAGTTGGCGAGGAAGATGCCGGGGTAACCGAAGTCGCCAAGCGTGTCCTCGTTGACGCCGAACAGCGGGAGCAGGAGGACGCCGACCGTCAGGGTGAGGACGATGGCGGCGACAGCGACGCCGGCGACGATCCTGACCCAGAGGTGCTGTTCAAGGGTGCGCGCGGCCCACTCGTAGAAGGCGATGGCCTTCTTCTCGCGGTCCGAGTAGCGCTCGCGGCCGGCCTGCTCGGCGAGCTCGGAGTAGCCCTCGCGCTCGATCTGGGCGGCGCGCTCGCTGGCCGTCGGTTCGGGCATCAAGCGCAGCCTAGCAGGGAGAGTAAGGGCGGCACGCCGGCGGCACCGGTAGGGACGCGGCCTGCCGCCTCCTCTCCTGAATCGTCAGGTCGATCTAACGTTGCGCGGTGTCGGGCGTCACACCCATTCGGGGCGGGTCCCGTCTGCCAACGCCATTCGAACGCTCGACGTCATGCGGGACCCGCCCCTACGAGCCGGTCGGCCAAAACGCGGGCATGCTTTGCCACGATCCGCCGGTAGGCACTGGGGTCAACCGTTGCTACGGTATCCGGACGCGGCGTTGTGTGCGTTCCTGCGTTTAGGATCGTCTTGCTGTCCCCGCTTGGAGGCCCCATGACGGTTAATGAGCTCCTGGCAAACGCCGAACACGAGCAGGTCGTCTTCTGCCGCGACGCGCAGAGCGGGCTGAACGCGATCATCGCCATCCACAGCACGCTTCTTGGGCCCTCGCTGGGCGGGGCGCGCATGTACCCTTATCCGAGCTTCGAGGCGGCGCTCGAGGATGTGCTGCGCCTATCGCGGGGGATGACCTATAAGGCGGCCGCCGCGGGGCTTGACATTGGTGGCGGCAAAGCGGTGATCATCGGCGACCCGGCGACGCGGACGCCTGAGCAGATCCGTGCCTTCGCCCGCTACGTCAACTCGCTTGGCGGCCGATACCTCACGGCGACCGACGTTGGTCTGCAGACGCCGGACCTCGACCTGATGAGAGAAGAAACCACCTATGTCACGGGCGTCTCGCGCGAGCTGGGCGGGGGCGGTGATACCTCGATCCTCACGGCGTTGACGGTCTTCCAGGGGATGCGCGCGGCCGTCCAAGAGGCCTTCGGAACTACAGACATGACTGGCGTACGAGTGGCGGTGCAGGGGCTGGGGAAGGTCGGAGGCAAGCTGCTCAAGCACCTCAAGGAGTCTGGGGCGACCATCGCTGCCCTCGCCGACAGCAGCCCGACCCGAACGGCCGAGCTCGCCCGGGAATATGGCGGACAGGCGGTGGCTCCCGACGCCATCTACGACGCCGATTGCGATGTTTTCTCGCCGAACGCGCTGGGCGCGGTACTCAACGACGAAACGATCCCGAGGATCAAGGCGAAGGTCATCTGTGGCGGCGCCAACAACCAGCTCGCCGAGGACCGGCATGGGGAGGTCTTGCGGCAGCGCGGTGTTGTCTACGCGCCGGATTACCTGGTTAACTCCGGCGGGATTATCAACATCGCAGCCGAGCTCGAGCCGGGCGGCTACGACAGCGCCCGGGCCGAGGAGATGGGCCTGCGCGTCTTCGACCGCGCCATGGAGGTATTCAGGCTCGCACGTGAGCACAACGAGTCCCCGGCCAAGGCGGCGGACCGCATGGTCGAGCAGCGGCTGGCTGCGGCCCGTGATCGAGGCATTTACTGGCCCTGGCGCCAGGGAGCTCGGGCCGCGGTCGGCAATTGACGGTTCCGCCCGGCGATCCTCCGGCGCTGCCCCACCAGCCCGTCGTCATCGTCGATTACGATCCCGAGTGGCCGCGACTCTTCGAGGAAGAGAAGGCGAGGATTCTCGAGGCCTGCGGGGAGTGGCTCGCAGGGATCGAGCACATCGGCAGCACCTCGGTGCCCGGCCTGCCGGCCAAGCCGATCATCGACATCATGCCCGGGCTCAGGCGGCTGGAGGATGGGGCGAACTGCATCGCCCCGCTGAAGGCTCTTGGCTATCAATACCTCGGTGAGTACGGCATCCCGGACCGCCTCTACTTCAACCGGGGCGTGCCGCGCTCGCACCACGTGCACATGTATGAAGTCCACAAGGGTCAGTGGGACTGGCACCTGCTGTTCCGGGACTACCTGCGGAAGTACCCGGAGGTGGCGCAGAACTACGCCCGCTTGAAGTACAAACTGTCCGCGCAGCACCACGACGACGTGAACGTCTACGCCGAGGCCAAGAGCGAGTTCGTGGACGACGTCATCGCCCTGGCGGCCGCGGAGCTCGGCGTGCCGGCGCCGAGGCGTGTGCCCTAAAAGGGACGGGCAATAGAGTCAAACCAGCCGCTGGGTAGGGTTGGGGGGCGCCGCGAATGCTTAATCCGCCGGGGCACTCATGTGGTTTCGGCGCCATGGTCTACCTTCGTGCTTCGCTAACGATGAATCGTGAACGCACTACCCGACTAACGTGTGCTGGGTAGACGCCACAGTTTTGCCGGCCTTTCGAGCTTCCAGCCGGTAGGCCCTCCTCTTACGCGTCGTTACTTTACTTGGGACATCTTCCACTCGTTGGCGGGCTTGGTAGTTAGGTTGGTCCAGGATGGGTACCGAAACGAGCTTTCCTTCAAAGCCGAGAGGGATCATGGTCGACACGTTACCTTCTTCGTCTATCGAAAGATCGAGGACACCATTTATTGGAAAGACGGTGTAGTTTCCAAAGAACATTCGCCCTCTTCTCATGATGTCGACGACCTCGGCCTGCGTTGGCTCGTTGTCGGCCAGCAACCAAGTGCAGTGATAGCCCCCGTGAGGTAGCCCGCCGTGGGAGTCAGTAACGCCCACCCCCGGTATGTATCGAGGGCTAGCGAGGAAATTCATGTGAGCAGTGAGGACATCCCAAAACAGAAGATGCTCGGGACCTGTGCCCTCGCCTCTGCCATCCAGATATCCAATCTCCAGAACATCGGCTTCGAATGCGTTGTGTTGGACATAGTCCCGCGCCCTGGTCGCCGGCCGGACTCTCAGATTCGGTTCGATTTTCCTTGTTCCGAACGGATGATTGACGGAGAGAAGACCGCCTTTCCGATGGACTTCATCCCGCATTTGCGCCGGGTCGAGGGCGGCAATAGGTAGGAACTCACTTCGAGGGGTATAGGCGTTGTTATGAAAGTAGTGTCCATTTGCGTGGGTCGACGGGTACTCGAGGCCAAAGAACTCAGTGGTACCGAACTTCAATGCATTGGCCATCGCGAGCTTATTGTGTACGGCGAAAATCGCCCGCGGGTTAGTTTGGCGGGCGAACAAGCGAATCCTTACCAGTGCCCCCCCGCCCCGTGCCGTTATGTTAACCCTTTCCAAAGCATTGTCGGCGAAGGACGAATCGTGCGGCTCTAGCGTTTCTGGCGCGAGATCCACGTATATCGGGCTGTTTAGCTCAACTATCTCTGCTCTAGTTTCGAATTGATCTCGCGCGCCGGTTTCCCCATTCCAGGAGAGGTTCCCAATAATCCCGATCTCAGTTGCGTCTCCTGAAAGTGGGGTCAGTTTCAGCATGAGCCGAGCGCTCAAAGGTGGTGGGGTTCCGGAGCCATACACGGCTGATGATGTGTCTGGTGAGAATACCTTTGGTTCGCCTTCGTGCAGGTTGATAGTTCGTTCCCAGATGCCCTTTTGGTGAACCATGTGCTCGTGCTCCGAGTGCCACAGCATCTTCACGCCCGACTTTACCGCTTCGGCGGAGTGCCAACTCATGGACGGGGCACCGCCTGGCGTTGCTGATATCACCTTCCCAGCGTGGTGGGTGTGCGAGTGAAAGTGGAGGGCGATGGCGTACGCGCTCTCCCCTTGAAGACCCGCTTGCGCTCCGCGGAGAGTCCAGGGGATGCTTTCGGAAGGAATGAAGCTGAACCTGTCCGTAGAGACGACGGATGTCAGTGCGAGGGCGCCGGCTGCACCGAGGCTCTTTTTAAGGAAGGATCGCCTTCCTAGTTGGCGGCCCTTCGACTCTTGGGGCTCTGTCATGTTGCGATCCAATGACAGAACCCTAAACAACAAGCCCGCCTGACTTGCCGCTATTTGAGCCGCCTGTGCGCTTTTCCAAGTTGGAACTTTTTAACGGGTTGGCGGGACCCGCGCATCGTCTAGCAACCACACAGAGGCGAGCGGATATCGCCAATCAATTCGTCAGGCTGGTGACAGCCAGTTTCCCAGCTGGTAGCCTGCGGCTAGCAAAACGCGATCTTTGCTGTAGGAGGCGTTAGTGAAATCCCACCTGTTTGCCGGTCTGCTTGGAGGGATCGTTGTCGCCGTGCTTCTCGCCGGTTCGAGCGCCCTGGCGGCCCAGGTCGGTGACCCACTGAAGCTTGGTCTGCTCAACCAGGTCGCAGCTACAACGAGGCTCAAGAACACCGCCAACGGCCCCGCTCTCAACCTTGTCAGCCAAGCCGGCCAGCCGCCGCTGGCTGTCAGCAACACCGTAAAGATCACGAAGCTCAACGCCGACAGGCTGGACGGGCTGGATTCCGCCTCGTTCCTGGGCGTCAACGGCGTGGCCGTAAATTCTCAAACGCTTGACGGGATGGACTCGAGCGATTTCCTCCAGGCCTACGTCACTGTGACGGAAATCCCCTTCACGCAGAATGTGAACGGCGTCAATGCGACAATCAATTGCTTCGGCGACGACACCGCCGTTGCCGGCGCCGCCAGCGGGCTCGACCTGGAGACGGAGCTCATCTCCATTGCGCCATTTGCGACCGCTGCCCCGCAGGCGATAACCTACCGCTTCGACACAACCGGGGTAACCGACCCCAGCGACTTGATCACTCTTCACACGCTCTGCCTGGGGGACGGTAGCTGACACCGGGTAGCTAGCGATCCCCTCCGGGCGCGGAGAGGCCATTGCGAAGCAAGGGAAGAGGTGATCGCGCGCCCAGATCTGCCACCGACCGAATGTTAGCCGCCCCGCCCCGCCCACCTCACCCCCGTCTGTCTCCCAGGCGACTCTTCGAGCGGACTGGGCCTACGCATCTAGGCGCATCTTCGATCTCCGCACCCGGAAAGGGAGGGCTGAGTCGCAGCCCTAAACCCGTTCCCCCCGGCCGCGGAGAGGGCTGGCGGTGAGGTTTCCCCGTAGTCATCACGCGGTTGCCTGCAGGGCTCTCCCTGCGCCATAGGACGGAACCCCCATAGAATCACTAAGCAATCGCTTAGTTCACGCACGGAGAACCCCCATGGACTTTGAATTCAACGAGGAAGAGCGCCTCATCCAAAAGCTCGCCCACGATTTCGCCGTCAAGGAGATCCGGCCCGTCGCCCATCTCTACGACGAGTCTGAGGACGTGCCCTACGAGATCATCGGCAAGGCCTCGGAGCTGGGCCTGGCCTCGGCCTTCATCGGCGGCGACATCGAGTCGCCGATCGGCGCGGCCCTTGTTATCGAACAGCTCTCGTGGGGCTGCGCGGGGATCGCCCTGGCTATCGCCTCCAGCGGGCTGGCTGCGGCCGCCATCAGCGCCACCGGCACAGAGAGCCAGCGCGCGACCTTCCTGCCGATGTGCACCAGCCGCGAGGGCGACGTTAAGCTGGGCGCCATGGGTCTGACCGAAGCGGAGGCCGGCTCCGACGTTGCCAATATCCAGACCACGGCCAGGCGCGACGGCGACGAGTGGGTGCTCAACGGCACCAAGCGCTGGACGACCAACGGGGGCATCGCCGATGTCCACGTCATCTTCGCCACCGAGGACCGCAGCAAGGGTTGGGGCGGCCTCGGGGCCTATGTCATCCCCAAGGGAACGCCGGGGCTATCGATGGGCACCAAGTGGAAGAAGATGGGCATCCGCGCTTCACACACGGCCGACGTGATCCTGGAGGACGTGCGCATCCCCGCCGACCACAAGCTGGGCTACGATCCGGCGGCCGAGCGCAGCGGCAACGGCGCGCCCAAGGCGCCGGGCGCCCTCGGCGCGGTCAAGATGTTGGAGCGCACGCGGCCGATCATCGGGGCCTTCGCCCTGGGCATCGCGCAGGCGGCCTTCGACAAGGCTCTCGACTACACCAAGACGAGGATCCAGTTCGGCAAGCCGATCGCGATGAACCAGGCGATCGCCTTCAAGCTGGCCGAGATGCACACGGAGATCGAGGCCGCGCGGATGCTGGTCTACAAGGGCGCCTGGATGGCTTCCACTGGGGCACCGATGTGGAAGGCCGAGGGCAGCCAGGCCAAGTACTTCGCCTCGGACGTGGCGATGAAGGTCACGCTCGACGCCCTGCAGCTCCACGGCGGCATGGGCTACATGCGCGAGGAGCCGCTGGAGAAGTGGGTGCGCGACGCCAAGATCTTCCAGATCTTCGAGGGCACCAACGAGATCCAGCGCCTCGTCATCTCGCGGGCCCTGATTGGCCGCCTCGAGCGCGGCGTGGAGCAGCCAGCCGCCGTTTAGGAGACTGTCCTGAAGCGCTGGGGGAGGGTGAGCGATCGCATCCGCAGGCCGTGACATTGGGTCGTGCGCTAAGCGACATCCGGGTGTCTAATTCAGGGTGCGCCACCAGATGGCCGCTCTCGCGACCCAGATGTGCGCGCCAGTCGCCCCTTGGGCGAGAGGAGGACGCATGGTCACGGAGACCAAACCCGCCGAGCTAGACACCGACCAGATGATGGCTTTCACCTTCAAAATGGTCGGCGACCTCGCTGCGGCCATAAATGGAGGCCTCATCTACGCCGGCGACCGGCTCGGCCTGTTCAAGCTGCTGGCGGCCGAGGGCCCTCTGACAACCGACCAGCTGGCCGCCAAGACCGGCTTCCAGGAGCGCTACCTGCGCGAGTGGGCGTCAGCGCTCACCGCCGGCGAGATCCTCGACTATGACCCGCAGGCCAAAACCTTCGCGATCTCGGCCGAGAAGGCGATGGTGCTCGCCAACGAGGACAGCCCCGTCTTCGTGATGGGTGGCTTTCAGATGGTCCCCGACCACTACGACAAGGTGCCGCAATTTATGAAGGCTATGCAGGAAGGCGGCGGCATTCCTTACAGCGAGTACTCCGACGACACCTTCGAGGGCACCGAGCGCTTCTTCAAGCCCGGCTATGTCAACAGCCTCGTCGACCAGTGGCTACCAGCCACAGGTCTGAAGGAGCGCCTCGAACAGGGTGGGAAGGTCGCCGATGTCGGCTGCGGCCGGGGTTGGGCCATCATCACCATGGCCAGGGCCTTTCCGAAGTCGACGTTCTACGGGTTTGACAACCATGCGCCCGGAATTGAGGCGGCGACGGCGAATGCCAGGAAAGAGGGCGCCGCAGCCAACGCTACCTTCGAGGAAAGGGGCGGCAACGAGCTACCCCAAACTGGCGACTTCGACCTGATCAGCAACCTCGACAGCCTGCACGACATGGTCGACCCCGAGGGCTGCGCCCGCTCAGTGCGCGGCGCCCTCAAACCGGACGGCGGCTGGTTCGTCGTGGAGCCAAACGTCTCGGACAAGCTCGAGGAGAACATCGGGCCCGTAGGCCGCGCCTTCTACTCGTTCAGCTCGCTGCAGTGTATGCCCGCCTCCCTCTCCCAGGGTGGTAAGGGCTACGGCGCCTGCATGGGGCCGGGCCGGCTCAACCAGATCGCCCGCGAGGCCGGTTTCACCCGCGCCGAGCGGCTGCCCATCGACAACCCATTCAACGCTCTTTGGCTTTTCCGCCCCTGACGCAGTAAGCGTGGACCCCGCCAGACCTAAACAGCGGCCCCGACGATAGTCCGTCGGGGCCGGCTGGAAAGCGCAATAAGCCTTTCTAGTGATGGCCGAAGACGAAGCCTTCCATGCGCCGCGTCATCTCATCACGCGACCTCTCCGAGGTCTGCAGCAGAGAATAGAGTCCGAGCGGGGCCAAGGTCAGGACGAAGATAATACCGGCGAAGACCAGCGACTCGGTGTCGACCGTGCGCTCCGTCTGGTGGACGTTGGGGATGCGCATCGGCTCCCCAGTCTGCTCCGCGGCGGCCGGGGCCAGGGCCATGCCGGCGTCGACTCGGGAATGATCTGTAAATCCGCCGAGCTGTGAAACGATGGCCAGGGTGGCCAACGCGGCCAGGACTATGTAGATGATTTTCCCAACCTGCATGACGCACCTCCGTGTAGTGTTCTGCTTGTACATTCGCTCTGACGTGCGTCAGGCGCGGAGGATAACCCGCCCTTTAGATAACAATCGCGATACAGCGCCCAGATTACTCTGGTCTTCCTCTGCTAGGCGCCCGGCACAATGCTCGACCCGAAGGGAGCCGCACTGACGATGGACGAAGGAACGCTACCGGCGCCTGAGGATGAAGGCCGACACGGGCAGTTCGGCGATATCGACTACTACGTCGAGAAGGAGCTGGACGAAGAGGAGACGGGCTATCAGTGGGTTGTTCACGTCAAGGACCAGGGTCGCTGGGAACTTGCGGGCGGGTTCTACTACGAGGACGAAGCGCTCATAGCTCATCCGACCGGCTATCAGCATGACCTCGACGCCCACCTCAAGGCTTTAGAAGAAATGCTCAAGCCGGGCGCAGAGGACTATGGAGACCTGCGCAGGCCCGTTGGCGATGAGGACGCCGCGATCCGGCATATCATCAACGTCTTCTTCTTCGAAGGCTAGCCCTGGTTCCCTAAGGGCGGACGGGGAATGATCAGGCGGTTCCCCGAGCGATGTGTGCTGTCGCCGCCGCCGTCAGGCGCATGAGGTCGGCAGGGCTCAGCTCGATCTCGAGGCCTCGCCGGCCGGCGCTAACGAAGATCGTCTCGTGGTCGCCGGCGCTCGCGTCGACGAACGTCGACAGCACCCTCTTCTGGCCCAGGGGGCTGATCCCGCCGAGGACATATCCTGTCGCGCGCTCGGCGGCTGCCGGCTCGGCCATCTCCGCCTTCTTGCGCCCGGCCGCCGTTGCGAGTGCTTTTAGGTCCAGCTGGGCGTCCACAGGCACGAACGCCACGACGAGCCGGCCGTCGACCGAGGCCAGGAGTGTCTTGAAGACGCGGCCGGGCGAGACGCTCAGCGCGGCCGCGGCCTCGAGGCCGTGGCTCGCGACGCCGGGGTCATGGTCGTACTCGTGGACGGTAAAGGCGACGCCGGCTTTTGCCGCGGCAAGCGTCGCTGGTGTGCTCTTTCCGGACACTGGGCTAACGCTAGCGGGTTCCACTCCTACCTGGCTCGGGCCTCCCGCTTGCCGCGACGCCATACGTGACGCTGGCAGCAGGAAGGTAGTCGCGCTCGACATCCTCGTCGACGGCGTTGCGCTTTCTCTAGAGAACGAGCGAGGCGACCCCTGCCCTTATCACAGCAGGCGTTACCCGCGTGTTCTCGCCGGGCTTGTCAGGTTCAGATTGGCCGACCAAACGAGTGTCGCTGCATAGGGCTCCGACCAAGGCTTTCGGCGTTGTGATCACACTCGGCATCCGGGGGGATTTTCCCAAGTTGGAAAATGATCACTTTGGACTACAGCGACGCTTTGTCGGGTATAGCATCGCGTCAACGGATGCCTCTCAATCGCGAATCCGCGATCAAGCTGGGCGCAACACTTAAAGCGGCCCGGCTTAAAAAAGGGTGGACTGTCCGCCAGCTCGTCGAGCAGTCGGGCGCCTATCTCAGCGCGTCCTACATGTCGCACGTCGAGAGCGGGCGGCAGATGCCTGCCCTTCGATCCCTGCGCCTTCTGGCCAACGCCCTCGGTCTCGATGTCGCGCAATCGTTGGCAGATTCGGGCTGCGATGAAAACGACTACCACAGCGTTACCTTCAATTCGCCCGCGAAGGGCCAGCCGGCTCCGCCAGCCAGGGTGGACGCACCATTCAAAGGGGCTGCGGATGCAATCCGCGGCGCCCGCGAGGCCGAAGCACGCTACGACTGGGAGATGGCCGGCGCCTTATGGGGCGCGGCCGTGCAAACGACCTCGCCATCCAATCCGCAGAGGCTGGAGATGCAACAGCGGCGAGCGCTGGCGCTGGCCGCGGCCGGCCACTTCGAAGAGGCCGGCAGGCTCGGCCTGGAAGTGATACCGCTGATCGCTGACGAGCAAGGCCCACAGGCGGCGGTCGCCTTTGCCGGCGACCTGGTGGAAGAGGTGCACAGCGCGGGCGGCAAGGAGATCTCCTGGGAGATCGCCGAGTTCGGCCTGGAGTATGCCGGAGATGTCCGCGATGGCGCCTGGGTGCGCCTGAAGATGGATGACCTCGAACACCGCGACGCCGAACGGACCAGCTCCGTTGGCCTGGTTATCGATACGCCGGAGCGGCGTGAGGTCTATAGCGTGCTGGCCACCCTGCCGCTGGAGGAACAGCGGCGGATTAGCAACATGGGCCATGTCCTTCCCCTGGACGCCACGCGGGAGACCGTCCTTTCCGATTTCGGCGACTTCCCACTGCTCACGACGAGCTTCGCCGGCGAGCTGGCGGCCTCATTGCCGCTTTGGGAGGAAGAGGCCCACGTCTGCGAAACGGAGAACCGCCACCAGAGGTTGGCCAGCATCCACGCCCAGATCGCCCGCTGCCACAATGCGCTCGGCGACTTCAAGGCTGCCGAGCTGGCTCTTGGCCGCGCGATCGCGCTAGGCCAGCACTTCAAGCCATCGACCGATGCCACCATGGCCATCGCCTCTGCGCTCTACGAGATGCGCTACGCGACGGGCGACGGCTGGACGGACCTAGCTGCCGCCGCCGACGGCTTTTTGCCCGGGGCGGGGTCGGAGGGCAACTGGACGATGGCCACCGTACAGGCTGTGTCGGCGCACGTCTATGCCCAGGTCGGCCGTAAGGCCGAGGCCCGAGAGTTGCTCAAGGGCATCGTCCCCGCAATTGCGCAGGGGCGGGGCTGGTCACCCTTTTATACGATGCTGGTCGGAGCCGCAGTGGATGCGGTTTGGGCCCTCGGCCCGCCTGTGCCAAGGAAGCTGGCCGCGGCACTCCGCGTCAGCCTTGAGCGCAAGATCATGCCGCAGGATTTCCGCGCACCGATGATGGACAGCAGTCGGGCGCTTGGGCAGCTCCTTTGCCTCTCCGGCCAGCCCGATGGGGCGCACGAGTGGTTCGTGTTCGCGCGCAAGGTGCTTGACGAGCAGCGGGCGCGCCCGTTGCGCGCCCTGGTTGACTTTAACGAGGCGCAAATGTGGTCGTGCGTCGCCGGCTCGGAAGGCCGCAGCCAGATTCTCGCGGATGCCGCCCTTCGGCAGTTCGAAGAGCTGGGGATGAAAGGCTGGTCGCAGAAGACTGAGAGGCTGCTGCATGGCGAGGGGGCGACCTTCTAACGCCAGACCGGCTCAAGGACTACCCACTGGCGGGGGTCCTCGCGGATGTAGCCCTCCAGCAGCCCCAGAAGCATCTCCGTGGTGGCGATGCGGTCCTTTCGTGGATTGCCGGTATTGATGGCCTTGACTGCGGGATGTATCCAGACGTCAAAGCGGCCATCGTCACGGCGCCGGCTGAAGGCTGGGACGATCCAGGCTTTCGTCTTGATCGCCAGGTCGGCGACACCCATCGGCACCAGCGCCGGCCGCCCAAAGAAGTCCACGGGGCGCCCATTGCCCACGACGTCCCGGTCGTAGAGCAAGGCGATGCCGCCGCCTGCCCTCAACGTCCGGAACGCTTCCTTCATCGCCCCGAAGCCGACAGGCGCGAACCGATGGCCTTGGGAGCTCCGCAGACGATCCATCAAGCGAGAGAGCGCGCGGGGTGCCAGCGGCTCGGTGACGACGAACAGCTCGATCCCGAAGACACGCAGGAATTGCGAGGTCATCTCGGGGCTGCCGTAATGGCCGCTGGCCAGGATGACGCCCTCGCCGCTTTCAAACGCTTCCCGCAGGTGGCTCATGTGGTGAGCGACGATGTCGTTGCGGTAGAAGCGGGGGATGTAGAGCTTCGGAGTAGAGACGAGGTCGGCGTAATAGCGCGCGGCGTTGCGAAAGATAGCCCGCGCCACCCCCTTGACATAGGCTTCCGGCACGCGCTCGCCGAGGACGTGGCGCAGGTTGGCATGGACGGCGTTCCGCCCGCGCGGATAGATGAGGTAGAAAAGGTCGCCGACGCGATCAGCGATGCGATAAAGACCCCGCCGCGGGATCCCCCCGAGGAGCCAGAACGCAAAGCGGTACGAGAGGTACTTGAGGAAGGCTTTAAGCACGGGGCTCGGGCCCTGGCCAGAGGTCGCGGAAGACGTACCACTGCTCAGGATTGGCGCGGATCATCGGTTCAAAATTATCGGCCATCCGCTGCGTTAGAGCCCTGACGTCGGCCTCCTCGTCCCCGCTGCGGATCGGGTAGACGGGCGGCGCTACGTGGCAATAGATGGTGTCCCCCCGGCCGCGACGCTTGTAGAAGCCGATGTTGATGATCCCCGCGCCGCTGCGCAGTGCCAGCCGAGCCGGGCCCGCGGGAAGGAAGGCGGTCTCGCCGAAGAAGCTCACCGCGACACCGTCGGGGGTCGGGATGTCGATCAGTAAGGCAAGGACCTCGTTGCGTCTGAGCACGCGGAACGCCTCGAGCGGGCGGTCCTCGAAGACCACGCGGACGCCAAGGGCATCCCTGGTTTCAACCACCAGGCGGTCGAGCCAGCGATTCTCGAAGCGCTCAGCGATGACGTGGAAGGGATAGCCGCGCCGGGCACAGCCTCCGCCCGCCATGTCCCAGTTGCCCATGTGCAGCGTCACGAAAATCAGGCCCTTGCCGCGGCCCAGGATATCCTCGACGTAGTTCCACTTGTCGCTGACAACCTTGTCCCGGATTTGCGCGGGTGTCAGGGTGGGGAAGCGCACGAAGTCGGCCCAGAGCCGGGCGTAACTCCTGTAGTTCTTCCGGCCGAGCGATTCGAGGCGAGCGCCGGCCAGTCCAGTGACCCTGGCCAGGTTGCGCTTCGTCGCGCTCTTCTGCTCCGCCGGCATGAAGAAACGCCAGATGATCTCGCCGGCAAGCGAGGAAACAAGATAGCAAAGCTCCGTCGGGAACAGGCGGCGCAGGAAGACTGCCACCCGCCAGGACCAATAGAGGAGCACCGCTTACCTGCGCGCCGTGAGATAGGCGCTGCCCCGCGGTTGGTCGACCTGCGCCATCCGGTTCAGGTTAAGGCAGCGTACGGTTGGGCTGGCGGCGCCAGCCTCAGTTTGGGAGGCCTAGGGATAGCTTCCTATAATGGCTACCGCGCCGGGAGGTGGGCGAATGACACAGGATGACCTGGCGAGGCAGATTCCGGTAGTCGGGGACGGCAGTGGCAGCGAGGCCGACCCGCGCTTCCATCGTGAGGAGTTGCAGCTGGCGTCCCGCAACCACGCGATACCCCTTGAGGCGCTGCGTTACGACATTACGCCGCCGGGGCTCCACTACACACTCATTCACTACGACATTCCTCAGGTCGAGACCACGATCTGGCGCCTGAGAGTTGGGGGCGAAGTCGAGCGCCCACTGTCCTTGAGTCTCGATGATTTAATGCGTCACCCGGAGGTGAGGCAGCCTATAACCATCGAGTGCGCCGGCGACGGCAGGGCGTATACCAGCCCGCGGGCGATCAGCCAGCCCTGGCTGACGGGCGCAGTCGGCAACGCCGAGTGGACCGGAACTCCCCTGCGCGCGGTTCTGGAGGAGGCGGGACCCAGAGGCTCGGCGGTCGATGTCGTGTTCACCGGCCTTGACCGCGGGTTCGAGGGTGGAATCGAGCAGGAGTACCAACGCGCCCTGTCCGTTGCCGACGCCATGGCCCATGACGTGCTGCTGGCCTGGGGCATGAACGGACAACCGCTGCCACCACAGCATGGCTACCCGCTGCGGTTGGTGACCCCGGGCTGGTATGGCATGGCGCACGTGAAGTGGCTTGGCGGGATCGAGATCCTTCCAACCAGGTTCGCGGGCTACCAGCACACCGCGTACCAGTACACGGATGACCGCGCGAAGGTCGGGCAGCCGGTGGAGCGGATGCGGGTGCGCTCATTGATGGTGCCGCCGGGTATCCCGGACTTCCTCACGCGGACGCGAATCGTTGACCGCGGGCTCGTGGCCCTGGAAGGGCGGGCCTGGTCGGGGGAGGCGGACGTAGCCGGTGTCGAGGTCAGTGTCGACGGGGGCTCTAGCTGGTCAGCCGCGGACTTAGACGGCTCCGGCGGGCCCCGCGCCTGGCGGCGCTGGCGATTCACCTGGACGGCAGACAATCTCGGTACCTACGAGCTTGTTTGCAGGGCGCGAGATGCCGGCGGCGGAGTCCAGCCGGTCGAGCAGGCCTGGAACGCGCGAGGGATGGGCAACAACATGGCCCACCGCGTCACGGTGATCGTCCGCTAGGGAGCAGAATTCCGGCACAGCCTTGCTTGCCGGCCGGCTTCCCAGGCTGCGAGAAGGCATGAACCGCGGGCGCCGCACCCGTAGCACGGCATCTCTGGGATGATGGTCGCAGGAAACTTTCGGCAGAGCGCCTTCGTCGCCCTGGACACGTGGCTAACTGAGTTGGAGACAGCATGAAGTTTGGAATCTTCTACGAGCACCAGATTCCGCGGCCGTGGGGCCAGGACGGCGAATACCGCCTTCTCCAGGACGCCCTCGATCAAATCGAGCTGGCCGATCGCCTTGGCTTCGACTACGCCTGGGAGGTCGAGCACCACTTCCTCGAGGAGTATTCCCACTCCTCCGCGCCCGAGGTCTTCCTCGGCGCAGCGAGCCAGCGCACGAAGAACATCCGGCTCGGCCACGGCATCATCCAGCTGCCAACGAACCATCCCGCCCGCGTCGCCGAGAGGGTTTCGACCCTCGACCTCCTGAGCCACGGGCGCGTCGAGCTCGGCATCGGCGAGGGTTCCAGCGTTACGGAGCTGCATCCCTTCGACCGGCGCTTCCGCGACAAGCGCGCCGTCTGGGAGGACGCTGTCAGGGCGCTGATTCCGATGTTTGGCGACGGTGGCACGGAATACCACGGCGAGTACTTCGATTTCCCTCTGCGCAACGTGGTGCCCAAGCCGCTCCAGAAGCCACACCCGCCCCTGTGGGTCGCCTGCTCGCAGCTGGAGACGGTCGCCATGGCGGGGCGCCGCGGGATGGGAGCGCTGGGCTTTCAGTTCGTCAGCGCGGCCGCGGCGGAGGCCTGGGTCAACGCTTACTACAACTCGTACGTAAAGCGGCTGGAGAAGCTGGCCGACTACAAGACGAACCCCGGAATCGCCGTCGTCAGCGGCTTCATGTGTGCGGAGACCGACGAGAAGGCCGTCGAGCTCTCGCAGGGCTGGACGTTCTTCCAGTTCTCGCTGATGTTCTACAACACGCACGGCCCCGTGGTGCCGGGGACAGTGAACCTCTGGGACGAATACCAGGAGTGGCTGAAGACGCCGAAGGGCGAGGCAGCCACGCGCGCAGGCGGAGGCCTGATCGGCTCTCCGGCGACGCTTCGCGACCGGCTGCGTCAGTTCGAGGACTCCCACGTTGACCAGGTCATCCTGTTGAACCAGGCCGGCAAGAACCGCCACGAAGACATCTGCGCCAGCCTCGAGCTCTTTGCGAAAGAGGTGATGCCGGAGTTCCACGACCGCGACCCGCAGCAGCAGCAGTGGAAGGCTTCCGTGCTGTCCGGCGAGCTTGAGCTGCCCGAGATCGACGTCACGCCCTACGTCGCGCCGACGAACCAGACGCCGACGAAGAAACCAGAAGCCATCCCGGCCGGCTGAGACGGACACTCCTCCGATGAGCGGACCACTCGAGGGTGTGCTGGTGCTGGACTTCTCGCGCGTTTACGCGGGGCCACACTGCGCCCGCATGCTCGTCGACATGGGCGCGGATGTGATCAAGATCGAGCCGCCCGAAGGCGACCTAATCCGCTTCTTCACGCCGCGAAAAAACTCGCTGGCAACGCAGTTCGTCCAGCAGAACTGCGGCAAGCGAAACATCTCGCTGGACCTGGCCAGGCCCGAGGCGCGCGAGCTCCTGGTGCGACTGGCGGCGAAGGCCGACGTGCTGGTCGAGAACTTTCGGCCGGGCGTGATGCGTCGCCTCGGCCTTGGCTTCGAGCGGCTTTCCGCCCTGAACCCGCGTCTTGTCTATGCCTCGATCAGTGGCTACGGGCAAGAGGGGCCGGCCAACGACCGCCGCGCCTATGCCGCGCTGGTGGCGGCCGAGGTGGGTTTCCTCGACCTCCTGGCTTTCTGGCAGAAGGCTGAGGTCGGCCACGACTCGTATTCCCACGCTGACTTCTACTCGGCCATCGAGTGCCTCGCGGCGATCAACGCCGCGCTCTACCAGCGAGAGCGCACAGGTAGGGGGCAGCACGTCGAGGTCTGTATGGCCGAGGCCCTGCTCTGTGTCAACGAGTTTGCCTGCACTGTCCTCTCGGGGTTCAACCCCGGCGAGGGCCGCATCCCGGGCATCGTCTCCTCGCCGATCTTCCAGACCACGGAAGGTCACCGCATCACGGTCGCCGGCGACCCCTGCCTGCGCGACAACTTCGCCAGTTGGCTGCGGGCCCTGGGCCGCCCCGAGCTTGAGGAAGACCCACGCTTCGTCGACGCCGACGCCCGCCAGGCCAACCGCGACGAGCTGATCGGCCTGCTGCAGGATTGGGTGCTGTCGTTGCGTGACCTCGACGAGCTTGGCCGGCAGCTGCAGGCCGCCGGCCATTCCTATGGCGTGATCCGCACGATGTCGGAGGCGGCGCAGAGCGATTGGGCCAAAGAGCGAGGCTCAGTCGTCGAGGTCAGCGACCGCGGGGATGGCGTCTTTCGCATCCCCAACTCGCCGTGGCGCTTCTCGAGCGGGAGCACGGGTGTGCGCGGGGAGCCCGCCTACCGTGGGGAGCACAACCGGGAGGTCCTGGGCGGGCTGCTTGAGCTCTCCGAGGCTGAGCTCGATGGTTTGGAGCGGGATGGTGTGCTGTCGAGCCGGGTCCCGGACCCTGTGGGCTCCTGACTGGCCGGTTCCGTGGCTGCCTCGCTGTCACCTCTGGCGGTCCGGGCGATCCCGATCCTGGTTGAGTCCGCACAGCGCGGGGAGACCATCTCCTACCGTGACCTCGCCGCGGCCATCGGCACAGCGCCGTACGTCGTCCGCCGACCGCTGTTGCGGCACATCAAGCACAAGGCGTTGCGCGGCCGCTATCCGCTGCTGACGGCTATCGTCGTCGACCAGGAAACGGGCCTATCGACCTATCAGGCGGGCCCCATCGGGTTTGACCTCCTGGACGAGCAGGCGCGTTCGCAGTTCGTGCGCGACCAGCAGGAAGAGGTGTTTGCATACGAGGGCTGGCCGCAGTTCCTGCGTGAATTGGGCTTGCAGCAGTCTCCGGAATCGACCCCGGATGTCCAGGGCGGGTAGGGGCGTGTTGAACCCGCCCTCTTCGCTGCTGAGAGGGGTTCAGGACCTGTGGCCTTTGCCGGCCAACTCTATCCCCGAAACCGAGATGCTCACCTACACGCGATGTGGGGGCGGATGCAATACGCCCCTACCCTTAGGTCGGGCTCCGAACGCTGTCGTTTCCGGAATCGAGGTGCGGCCTACTGCTCGGAGGGTTGGGCGGGGATTAGCTCTTCGCCGGCGCCGGCGGGCAGGGGGCCCGGGCCGTTGGTGCCGTCCAGGCCGTACTGCTCGTCGCGGATGAATGCCTCCACCATTTCGCGGGCCTGCTCGTCCGTGAACTGGCGCGGTGGCGACTTCATGAAATACGCCGACGGGGCCAGAAGAGGACCGCCGATGCCGCGGTCGAGGGCCAGCTTCGCGCAGCGGATAGCGTCGATGACAACACCGGCTGAGTTCGGGCTGTCCCAGACCTCGAGCTTCAGCTCGACGTTCAGGGGCACGTCGCCGAAGCCACTGCCCTCCATGCGGATGTAGCACCACTTACGGTCGCTGAGCCACGGCACGTGGTCGCTGGGGCCGATGTGGACGCTCCCCGGGGCGACCTCGTAGTCAAGCTGCGAGGTAACGGAGTTGGTCTTCGAGATCTTCTTCGAGACCAGGCGCTCCCTCTCCAGCATGTTCAGGAAGTCGGTGTTGCCGCCGAAGTTGAGCTGGTAGGTATTGTTGAGGTGGACGCCGCGGTCGCCGAAGAGGCGGGTCAGCACGCGGTGGATGATCGTCGCGCCGACCTGGGACTTGATGTCGTCGCCGATGATCGGCAGGCGCGCCTGCTCGAAGCGCTTTGGCCAGTAGCCGTTGGGGTCGCGGGCGATGAAGACGGGGATGCAGTTGATGAAGGCGCATCCCGCCTGCAGCACCTGCTCTACGTACCACTTCGTCGCCTCTTCCGAGCCGACGGGCAGGTAGCTGACGACGACGTCAGTCTGGGTCTCCTTGAGGATGCCGACCACGTCGGCGGTGCCGCCTGGGGCCTTCTCGATGACGTCCTCAAGGTACTTGCCGATGCCGTCGTGGGTCATGCCACGGAAAACGCGGCAGCCGGTCGTCGGAACCTCAGCGAACTTAATCGTGTTGTTAGGCTCGGCCACGATCGCCTCGGCGAGGTCCTTGCCGACCTTCGTCACATTGATGTCGAAGGCGGCGGTGAAGTTGATGTCGCGGACGTGGTAGCCGCCCAGGCTGACGTGCATCAGCCCCGGGACGCTATCCCCCTCGCGGGCGTCCTTGTAGTACTCGACGCCCTGCACCAGCGACGATGCGCAGTTGCCGACGCCGACGATGGCGACGTTGATTTTGCCGTTGTCTCCCATTTTGGAGATCCCCCTTTACACAAAAAACGCCCTCGCCGAAGGCGAGGACGATTCTTCGGTGAAGTCGCTTAGGCGACATAGGTCACGAACCGAACCAAGCCAGTATACCAGAACGTCAGGGGATGCTTATTGTCGTCTCGCAGCCTGTGGCTGGCAAGATGTCGGCGTTGGGCCCACCGCGACATTCATCCGTGCCGTCGCCGCCGTTGAAACGGTCCGCTCCGGCACCCCCCTTTAGCTCGTCGTCCCCATCCTCCCCGCAGAGGCGGTCGTCGCCATCCAGTCCGTTGAGCGTGTCGTTGCCTCCACCGCCGACGATGGCATCGATCCCGGCGGTCCCGTTGAGCGTTTCGGATTGGTTGTTGCCGCTGACGGTCTCCGGCCTGCCGAAGCAGATGCGCGCCTCGAAGGCGCCGATGTCGCAGGCGGCGCCCTGGGGCCGGGCATAGCCGCGCTGGTCGCTACCCGTACAGGCCCCGGCGGCGTTGAAGGCGTCGCTGCCGGCGCGCAGGGCGCGGGTGAGGGTAAGCCCGCCGTTGTAGCGGAGCGGCGCCAGCTTCGGGTCGCCGTTGGGGACGTCGCCGTCGCCCGCCACGGCGCTCAGGCCGCAGCTGTCGTCGCTGTCCAGGTTGTGGCCATTGGAGTTACCCTCCTCGCAGTCGGGGCCAGCGTTGTTGCCGGCGATTATCGTACGCTCCAGGTCCGGCGTCGTCCCGCCGATACCGGCCGAGCCGTTGCCGGGGATCGTGTTGGTGTTGCCGCTGATCGTGCTGCCGGTCACGAGGCGGATTCCGACGTCGTTGAGGTAGAGCCCGGCCTGCCGCGACGCCTTGTTCCCATGGATCGTGCTGTTCGAGATGTTGAGAAACGCCGGCAGGGCGATGTTTCCGACGAAGATTCCGCCACCAATGCCCACGTTGCACGGCGCCATCGAGCAGTTGGTGGTTGCCTCGTTGCCGTAAACAGTGCTGTTGCTGAGGGTCAGGAAGTCCTGTGCCCAGATGCCCCCGCCGATATCGAGCAAGGCTGTGTTGTTGCGGACTATCGAGCTTTCCACCTTGAGAGAGTTAAGAGCCCAGATGCCCCCGCCCTCGTCCGCGACCTGCCCATTCTCGATGGTCACCCCGCTGATCATGAGGTCAGCCGAGGACTGAATCACACGGTCGATCTGATTGGCATCGATGACTGTGATCCTGGCGCCCGCGCCGCTGAGGGTGAGGTCGTCAGTGGTGTCGAGGTCACCGTGGCGCTCGTCCGGGCCCCCGCCCATGAGCGAGAGGACGTAGTGGCCGGCCGGCACGTTGACCAGGTCATCGCCCGTGAGCTTGTTGGTCTCCATGATCGCCGCCCGCAGCGTACACTTGCCATTCGACGCGACGCAGTGGCCGTTGCCCGGCTGGATGTCGATGAGGTCGGCCTCGCTATCGACGTTGAAGGTCAGTCCCGGCCCGCCGGCGGGCCGGGTCGTGTCCGGGCCTCCAGCAGCGGCTGAGGAAGCCACAACGAGGGCAAAGGCGAGTATCCCCAGCCAAATACCGCGCGCGCGCCTCATGTGCCTCCTTTCAGTGGACAGAGAGGCAAGAGTATAAGTGGCTTCGTCGATCCTGGTCGGAGGATGGGAACGGGATGCGCTGACGCCTGGTGAAGCTGCGAGGGCCGCGGCTACTCGCAAGCCCCGAGCGTATTTGTGCCCGAGCCTCCGTTGCAGGTGTCCGTCCCGTCGCCGCCGTTCAAAGTGTCATCGCCGGCGGCGCCGGTTAGGGTGTCGTCGTCGTCGCCGCCGAAGAGCACGTCGTCGCCGCCGGAGCCATTCAGGTTGTCGCTGCCGCCGAGCCCCTCCAGGCGGTTGGCGGCGTTGTTGCCGGTTATGGAGTCGGCACCGTTCGAGCCGACGACGTTTTCGATGGACACGAGGCTCACGCCGGCGGCCTCACCACTCGCCGCGCCCGTGCCCAGGTTAATCGTCCGCCCGGTCGCGCCGGGGAAGAGCGCTGTGTCGGTGCCGGCCCCGCCGTTGAGGCGGTCGGCGCCGGGCCCGCCATCGAGGCGATCATTCCCGTTCCCGCCGCAGATCAGGTCGTTCCCGCCGCGGCCGTCAATGTCGTCGTTGCCGCCGAGCCCCGAGATGACATCATTACCAGCGGTCCCCACCAGGTCGTCCGCGGCGTTGGTGCCGGTAATGGTCGACGGCTCGCCGAAGCACGCCGGGCCAATGAGTACGCTTAGAGCGGCCGTGCGCGGGCTGGGGTTGCCGGCGAGGTCAAGGACCCGTGCCTTCAGGTTGTGGCGGCCGAAGCGGAGTCGGCCGCTGGTGAAGCTCCAGGGGCCGTCGGGTGAAACCGGCGCCGTACCCAGCGAAGTCGCGCCGTCGAAGATTTGGACTACGTCGCTGCCCATGCCGGCAACCCCATTGAGGGTTGGGGTGACGTCGCTTGTGATGTTGTCGTCGGTGTCTGTGCCCGTATCGCTGGCCGCGGCGAGGTCGGGGAACGATGGCATCGCCGGAGCAAGTGTGTCTATCGTCACTGCCAGCGAGGCGCTGTTCGGACCGATATTCCCCGCGACGTCACGCTGACGCATTGAGAGGTCGTGTGGGCCGTCGGCCAGCGGCGGATATGGATCTTCGACGGTGAGCGCGTACGCGCCGAATTCATTGTCGGCGGAGCCGACGACGATCGCGTCCGTCGCATCGTAGAGCAGGACCTGCGCGCTGGTCTCGGCGTCACCAATGAAGGTCGGCGTGGTGTCGTTGGTGACGTTGTCGTTGTCCAGCCGGCCGCTGTCGCTGGCGGCATCCAGATCGAACGTCGGCGCTGCCGGCGCCTGCGTGTCAATGTAGAGATGGTCGGTGTTCGAGTACCCGCTGACGTTGCCTACCGTGTCCGTGGCGGTCGCGCGGAAGTAGTGGTGGCCATCGGGCAGGATGGGGCCGTAGCCCGAGTAGACGGTCCAGTTCCCGTTCCCGTGGTAGGCGGACGCCCCCGATCTCAGCAGTGTCGTGCCCTCGTAGATCTTGATCGTGGTGCGTGCCTCGGCGTTACCCGTGTAGCCCGGTTGGTTCTCGTTCGTTACCTCGTCGTTGGGATCAACCCCCGTACTATCGTGTGCGATGAAACTGGGGGCGGCCGGCGGGGTGTTGTCGACAACCGTGCAGAGCTGAAGCTGCCAGTTGAACATGCTCCCCGTCCCGGCGTTGCTCGAGGTATCGTCGCGGACGAGAATGTCCCACTCACCAACAGGGTTGATACCGTTATACCCGGAAAAGACGTTCCCGCTGATCAGGTTGGATGCGACATCGGCGTAAGGGTCATGGTCGGTTGGTTTGTAGCTCTCGCTCGCTATCGCGCTTTCGTCCGGGAGCTGCGACGAAAAGCTGTCACCGAACGTCAGGTCGATGTTGCTGAGAGAACCCTGTCCGCCCGCATCCGACATCAACTCAAGCGTCTGCCGACCGGCCTCCTCAGGAGAGCGGAAGTAGATGTCCAGGTCGTCGGCATTGCTGTAGGTCAGGTCGTTGAGCTTTGCTCGTACGTCGACCAGCACGGACTTCGCGGGCAACCCACTCGCCGTTACAGAAAAGCGATACGTGCTCTGGTCGACAGAGTCCAGGCTGATGGCCCCAGTGGTGAAATTGGTGTGGGTCTGGCCCGAGGCTAGACACCAACGCCCACCGGGTACCGGTAGGCCGGCCTCCACTGCCGGCGTGGGCATAAGGATGGACAGCGCGCCGGCAACGACGAACGCCGCCAGTGCCAGAAGAACCACTCTACTCGTGCTCATAAGTTCTTGCCTTGCGGCGCGAGCCGCGCAACTAGCATAGTCCTCGCCGCCAGTTCTCGCCGCAGGCATGTCCCTGGCGGGCGGCTGCCGATCCGCCCGAAACACATCAGGGAATGCTGGTAACGGATTCGCAGCCCGACGCCGCCTCAGTCCCGCCGAGGAACTTATCCTGCTTCGGCCCGCCAAGGCATTTGTCGCCGCTACCACCCTGGCCGCCAAGCGTGTCTATGCCATCGGCGCCCAACAAAGTGTCCGGGCCGTCCGCGCCACGCAAGGTATCGTCGCCGGCCAGTCCCTCCAGCCTGTTCCCCACGGCCGACCCGGTAATCAGGTCGTCGTCGCTCGACCCCTTGACGTTTTCGATCGAGACGAGCTTCTGGCCAGCCCCCTCGCCGCTCGCGGCGCCGCTGCCCAGGTTGACTCTGCGGGCGGTTGGGCCGGGGAAGCTGGCGGTATCCTTGCCGTTTCCCCCGTCGACGAAGTCCTGCCCCAGCCCGCCGTCGATCAGGTCGTTGCCGCCCTCGCCGTAAATCTCGTCAGCGCCGCCGCCGCCCTTGATCGTGTCGCTGCCGGCGCCGGCGCAGATCACGTCGTCACCGCCTTTACCATCGATGTTGTCGCTGCCGTTGAACGCCAGGATCACGTCGAGCTGGGCTGTGCCGTTCAGGGTGTCGGGGCCGTTGGTCCCTGCAAGCGTCTCCGGACGGCCCTGGCAGAAGCGCGACTCAAAGGCGCCGATGTCGCAGACGCCTCCCTTGGGCCTGCTGATGCCCCGCTGGTCACGGGCCGACACCGGTGCATCGTTGCAGGTGGTGTTATCGCCGGCGTTGAGCGCCGGGCTGCCGGGCATTAAGGCGTGGGTCCTGGTGGGGCCCCCGTTGTCGCGGAGCGGGGCCAGCAAAGGGTTTTGCCCGGGCTTGTCGGTCAGCTCGTCAAGGTCGCAGCTGCTATCGCTGTCGATGTTGTTGCCCAGAGACGTGACCTCGAGCGACGCCGGATCACCGAAGCAGTCACCACCAGTGTTGTTGGCAATAATGGTGTTCCTCACCTGCACCGCCGGCGTGCTGGGGCCCTTGAGGTAGAGGCCGCTGCCCTGGTCACTGGTGTTGGCCGCGATGGTGCTATTGCGGATGGTGACGCTGGCTGTTGCCATGAAAAGCTCATCGATCACGACTCCGGCGCCGCGGCCATCGACCACGCCATCGGCTGTGTTGCCACTGATCGTCGTGTTAGTGATCGTCGCGTTTTGCTGGATGTGGAGGGCGCCTCCCAGGCCGTTCGCGGCGCCGTCCACTGAATTGCCGCGGAAGAGGCTGCGGTCCACGGTCAACGTCGCCCCTACACTGAAGACGCCGCCACCGTCGCGAGCCGAGTTGGCAAGGACCAGCGAGTTATCGATGGTCAAGTTCTTCTGGCTGAAGACGCCGCCGCCAAAGGCCCCGGCGCCGCCCTGAGCTTCGTTGTTGCCGACGGTGCTCCCGTTTATCGTCGTGGCGCCCAGGTTGTAAATGCCGCCGCCTCTACTAATCCCATCGACGCTGGCGGCCGTGCTAGCGCTGATCGTGCTGTTGTTAATGGTCAGTTGGGCGGCGGTGTCGCCGACGTGAATCCCGCCTCCACTTGCGGCCGCGTCCTCGCTCGATGCCTGGTTGTCGCTGACGGTGCTGCTATTGAGGGTGAGGGCGCCGCTGAAGTAGATCCCGCCTCCGAAGGCGTTGCCGGCCTGGCCCGTGGCCTGGTTGCCGATGACCGTGCTGCTATTCAGGGTGAGGGTGCCACTGCTATAGATACCGCCCCCCTGCGGCGTCCCGTTCAAGCCGTTAGTCGCATCGTTGTTGCTCACGGTGCTGTTGTTGAGCGTCAGAAAAGTGCCCAGGCTGTGGATTCCGCCGCCATTGCCGTTGGTGACTCCGTCCGTCACCGTGACGTTGTTGAGCGTGACCGTGCTGTTTTGGGTGCGCAAGATCCCGCCCAGATCGGAGTCGAATCCATTGCGTAGGGTCAGGTCAGAAAGAATGACGACGGTCTGCGAAAACGCAAACAGGCGGGTTGCATCGCCGCCGTCGATGATCGTTGTCTGCTCCCCGGCGCCGTTGATCGTCATCGAGCTCCCGTTGATCACGATCGCGCCTTGCGCCGGGTTAACCGTCAGGACGGCGGCCAGGTCCGGTATCTCGATGACGTTGTCGAGCACTCCAGAGACATCTAAAGCCTTGTTCACAGCCCCGCGCAGCGAGCAGTCATTGGCTACGTTCGCGTCGCAGGCCTCGGGGATGGGAGTCGGGTCGTCGACTCTGTCTATGGTGTAGCCGAAAAAATCGCCGCCCCGGCTCGCGCCAGGGGACTCGAACGCACCAAGCAGGGAGAGGCCGCCGAGTGCGGTTGCGAGGAGCAGACGCGAAAAGCTCATACGTACCTCAGGAGCCGAGTCACTGAAACCTGGCTCCAATTCGTCCCGAGGCGCCAAACTGCCTCGCCGGGCCTGACGTTCGTGCTGTTCCAAAGGTTAGCAGAGGGCTCGGCAGCAGCGCTGAGGGCATGGTGGCCATCGGCAGGTGGACGGGTGATTCGCCAGCGATGTCTCCGGCAAGGAGCGCGCGAGGCGGGAGGGGTGGTCCGAGGCGGGTAGTTAGCGGGCACTAAACCTCCTTAATTTCCCTTAATAGCCGTTAAATGGCCTTAGTTGGCCGGGGCGGATCGCCTTAATTGGCCTTACTCGCCTTTACTTGCGCTTATGCGTCGCTAATCGGCGTTAGCGGGGCTTATCTTCGCACCGGTTTTGTTTTTCCGGTCTAGAGGGGCAGGTGGTTGTTACGTTGCCGAAGATAGAGACGCCGCCCGGCCCCGCCCACCTCACCCCTAGCCCCCTTCGCCCACGCCCCCGCCGAAGGCGGGCAGGCAGGCGCGCAGGCAGGCGAATCTTCGATCTCCGCAAGCAGAGAGGGGGAACCAGGCGGCCGGGCGGTGAATTGAACCAATTGAACCATTTGAACCGTTTGAACCAATTGAACCGAATTGTTCCTTCTGGATCGCCTTTGTCCCTCGAGCCTTGACCACTTGTTTGAAGGACGCGGTATTCATTTCAGATTCCCCAGTCAGTCGTTGGTTTGTTTGAGTTGTTTGACTTGTTTGCCGGCAGAGCTTCGGTGGTAGGCCCGGCACGATGACACCTGCTCCTGCGGACAGCACCGTTGTTTCGTCGCGGGACGCGCCGACGGGGGAGATGGCGTTCGAGGGATAGCGGGTCGAGGGAATCTGCACCGCGGGAAGGCTCCTATGAAGTGGATGGTGGGTATCCAGTGTAGAACATATGTACGACCTGTCAAGCGGGCGCATCACTTCGGAAAGATTGGTATCCAGGAAGCTTCAGGTCCCGGAATGGCGCCAGGATCGGCGCCAGCACCGTCTGCGGATCTCGACAGCGATGGGGACACCACCGGCCCGCAGGCACCCAAATCCGTCTGCCCGGAGGTGGCGGCTAGGGGACGCCCGAGGTTTGCTCGCATTGCACCGCCGTATCGGGGTTTGCCGCCGCGTTGGGTCCGCCGATGCATTCGTCGGCCCCGCTACCGCCATCGAGGTCGTCGCCGTCCTGGCCACCGCTCAGGGTGTCGGCGCCCGCTTCGCCATAGAGCTTGTCGTTGCCCGGGTCGCCGCGCAGGCGATCTCCTCCCGGTCCGCCACGCACCCGGTCCGCGCCCTCGCCGGCATTGACTGTATCGTTGCCATCTCCGGCGCAGACCAGGTCATTACCGCCCTTGCCGTTAATTGTGTCGTCGCCGCCAAAGGCGTGGATCACGTCGGCGCCCGTCGTCCCATTGATCGTCTCCGAGGCCGCCGTTCGGATGATCGTCGCCGGCTGCCCCTGGCACATGGGTGGCGGCAGGATGCTGACCTTGACGGAGTCCGTGACCGGACCAGCGTTGCCGGCGGCGTCGATCTGGTAGGCGACGACATCATAATCAGCGTTTGTAGGCAGAGGGCTGGCGTTCGAGCCACGCCAGTGTCCGGCCTGGTCTGGCGTGTTACTGGACAAGGCGTAAATGCAGTTAGGGCCCGATGAGCAGGGCGCTAGATAGCCGACCTGGACTGACACGGGCGGGCTGATAAGGCGAGGTTGTTCGCCAGTACCCCGAAATACCGGAGTCGTGTCATGTGTCAGGTTGTCGCCGTTCGAAACGCCGGTATCACTCGTCGGGACGAGGTCAGGGATCGAAGGCGCCTCCGGGCGGTTGTCATCGATGACTATGTTTTGGTCTGAACTGTTGCCGTTCTCGTCGGCGCCCACGCCGCGGACTCGAAAATTGTGTGTGTCACCCGCCTCCGACGTGCCCGCAAAGTTATGGGTAGAGGTGACGCTGTAAGAGTCGCCCGAGACGATGTTTTCGCCGACCTTCACCATAAAGTTATCTACGCTGCCGAGGAGCTCGACCTTGCTGCAGCCGGTGTTGTTCAGATTCCCGCTGAAGGTCGGAGTCGTGTCGTTGGTGACGTTGTCGATGGCACGCCCCGTATCGCTGGCGGGGTCAAGCTGGATTGAGAAGGGTTCGCAGAAGGTCGCGAATTCGCCGCCGGAGGCGACGTGAGGAGCCAGCGCCAGGCCGGCGATGGACACCAGGATCAGCAGGCCAGTTGCGCTGGCCATCCAGTTCGAGGTAAGCATTGGACTCCAATTACGGGGGGAAGGCTCTGCGCCCGAAGTATACGACTATCACCCCAAACGTGAGCACACCCGGGTGGGAAAGGTCCGAGCTATCTCTAAGTCGCTAGACTCGACTTATGGAGGGTGCGCGCGCTTACTTCGACCACGCGGCGACCACGCCCCTAGACCCCCGCGTCCTCGACGCGATGCTGCCCTACCTGACGACCGCCTGGGGCAATCCGTCGTCGATCTACGCCGAGGGCCGCGAGGCCGCGCAGGGCCTCCACCTTGCCCGCCGCAAGGTCGCCGAGATCCTCAACTGCAAGCCGCAGGAGATCGTCTTTACCGGCGGCGGCAGCGAGGCAGACAACCTGGCCATCCGCGGCGCCGCCCTGGGTAACCGCCGGCGCGGCAACCACATCGTCACGAGCGCAATCGAGCACCACGCCGTCCTCCACACGGTCGAGAGACTCGAGGGCGAGGGTTTCGAGGCCACCTACCTGGGCGTCGACGGCCAGGGTTTTATCGACCTTGCCGAGCTGGAGGGCGCTGTCAGGGAAAACACCGGCGTGGTCACGCTGATGCTGGCCAACAACGAGATCGGAACTATCGAGCCCATCGCTGAGGCCGCAGCCATCGTGCGCAAGAAGAACCCCCAAGCCGTCTTTCACACCGATGCGGTCCAGGCCGCGGGCTACCTCGACCTCGACGTTCAGAAAATGGGAGTGAACCTCCTTACGCTGGCCGCGCACAAGTTCTACGGCCCGCGCGGGATAGGGGTGCTGTACGTTCGCCAGCGGACGCCCATGCAGCCCCAGATACTTGGTGGCTCGCAGGAGCGCGGACGTCGCGCCGGCACGGAAAATGTCGCCGGGGCTGTTGGGCTCGCCAGGGCGCTAGAGCTTGCTTACCTGGAGAAGCCCCAACGGACGGCGCATGTCCGGGAGCTCCGCGACTTCCTGCTGCGGGAGATACCGGCGGGGGTGCCCGGGGTCGTCATTACAGGCTCGTTGGACCTCGACCGCCGGCTCCCGGCCAACCTTTCCCTCTGCTTTGAGCATCTCGAAGGCGAGCCCGTCCTGCTCAACCTGGACCTCAGCGGCATCAGCGCCAGCGCGGGCTCGGCCTGCGCCACCGGCTCGATGGAGCCGTCGCACGTCCTCAGCGCCTGCGGCATCGACCCGGATACAGCGAGGTGCGCCCTGCGCCTGAGCCTGGGCAAGGACAACACGATGGCGCAGTGCGAGCACCTCGTTGAAATCCTGCCCGGCATCGTCGAGAAGCTGCGCCGCCTGCAGCCCACTTATCGTATGTCGACTCCGGAAGGTTCTTCTCCGCAGTCCGATTTGAGACAAACACAAGCAGTCCGTCGATAATCTCGCTATGAAGGCCCGGGGCCGACCACGGCCGGTAGAGGCGATACAGATTGCCGATGAGTACCTCGGGCAACGTCTCCGCGAGTACCAGGAACGCTATGGGGTCACGTCGGTGGAGTTCTACGGGCGTTGGAGCCGCGGTGAGTTTCACGAGTATGAATTCATTGATTGGGCCGTCTATTGCGAGTGGACGCTGAGCCGGGCAGCTCGACCGGTTGCCAGGACGTCGACGGCATGTGCCGATTGGCCATCGCAGCCCCCCGCCCTACGGCCCAATAACGCGCCACGGGACATATCGGCCAGCCCAGGCGCCGATCATCCGGGAAGGCCGGTTTAGCCTCTTAGGGCATGGACCTCCAACTCGCCGGCAAGGTCGCCATTATTACCGGCTCCAGCAAAGGGCTTGGCAGGGCAACTGCTTTAGCGCTGGCGGCGGAGGGTGTGTCGATTTCGCTATGCGCGCGCGGTGCCGAGACCCTGGAGGAGACCCGGCGCGAAATTGAATCTGCCGGCGGCCGGGCCAGAGCCACGACAGCCGACCTCAACAGCCCTGAGGGCTGTGAGGCCGTCTTCGCCGCCGCTATGCAGGAGTTCGGCCGTGTCGACATCCTCGTCAACAACGTCGGCGGGGCCGACCGCGGCGACACGGACGACGTATGGCTCGAAGCCTACGAGCGCAACCTGCTGGCCGCCGTCAGGATGTGCCGGCTCGTTGTGCCGGTCATGAAGGAGAACGGTGGCGGCGCCATCGTCCACGTCGCTTCGATCTGGGGCCGGGAGTCGGGTGGGGGCATGCAGTACAACGCCGCGAAAGCGGCGATGATTTCACACGCCAAGAACCTGGCCCTGCAGCTCGGCCCGGACAACATACGCGTCAACGCAGTTTGCCCCGGCTCCATTCGTTTCCCCGGCGGCACGTGGGACCAGCGCGCACAGGCCGATCCCGAGGGCATGGCGAAGTTTGTCGAGGACAACATCGCCATGGGCCGCTTCGGCCGCGCCGAGGAGGTGGCAGATGTTATTACCTTCCTCTGCTCCGACCGCGCGAGCTGGGTGACGGGCGCCGCGATCAACATTGACGGCGGGCAGTCCCACTCAAATATCTGACCGCTCACCGACCTCTCCCCCTAGCCCCTCTCCCTGGCAAGGATAAGGGGGAAAACGACCCGGTTCGTTTGTCTCCGGTCGGCTATCTTTGCTCGTAATCGAATCGTGGGGGAGGACAGGTGGACGATGTCTTCGCAGCGCCGGCGGCGCTGGCAGGGATGGCAGCCGGCGCGGCGCTGGCCGTAGCCCTCGACGTCTTCTATAGCCCAACCGTCCGCGCCGAGCGCAAAGTCCTGCCCATACGAAGGCTGCTACTCGCGGTCTTGCTGGGGGTTGGGTGGGCAGCGGCGGCATTTGTGGCCGAGGACCTGCGCGAGTTTCTCCTCCTGGTCCTTTTCCTCACGCCCCTGGCTGTAGTGACCGTTACGGACTTTGAGGCTCGGGTTATCCCCAACCGGGTTATCTACCCGGCCATCCTGCTGGCCTTCGCGCTATCGTGGGCCTGGCCAGACCGCGGGCCAGTCGAGGCGCTGATCGGGGCGGCGCTGGGCTTTGGCTTCCTGCTTTTTCCCTTCGTGCTCAGCGGCGGAGGGGGTATCGCCGCCGGCGACGTCAAGCTCGCGCTCTACATCGGCGCGGCAGCTGGCTGGCCGGCGGTCCTGGCGGGACTGCTGCTCGGCGTGCTGATCGGAGGGGTCGCGGCTGTGGTCATCGGCATCAGGGCGCGCTCGCGCTCGGCGGCCTTTGCCTATGGGCCCTACCTCGCGGCGGGAGGCGCCATCGCCCTGCTGGTCGGCGAGGACATCATCGACTGGTATTCCGGCTAGTCGGTCACGAAGATGACGTACGAGTCACCGTACTCGACGAGCAGGACGTCTCGCCCCTGGTCGAGGTAGGGATAGACAAGGTCGGGCAGCGCGGCGGAGTAGCCCTTGATCCGCGTGCCCTTCCCTGAATACTTGTAGATCTTGCCCTGGTATTCCTTCGCGAGGTCGATCTCGCCGACTTCGGTCGCGACCGGGAGTTCGAGGTCGTCGATGACCACGGTCCCCGTTACGTCGGCCTCGTAGACGCGATAAGTGCCGGGCTTGGGCGGCAACACGTAGTGTTCCTCGGGCGGGGTCGGGTTGCGGCGCTCCCGCAGCTGCTCCAGGCGGGCCCGCAGCATAGGCTCGAAGCGTTCCCGGGCTTTGGCTACACGTTCCTCGACGAAATCTTTGAGTGGCATCGCTGGCAATATAAGCATCCTCCACGGCTGGCTCAAACGAGGCGGGGTTGAGATCAACGAAACCGACGGCCCAGCGAGTCGTGCTACGGGAGGTGGAGGGCCCCCCCGCCCCGCCCACCTCACTCCCTAGCCCCCTTTGCCCAGGCGAATCTTCGATCTCCGCAAGCAGAGAGGGGGAATAGGGCCAGCGGCCACCGAGAATCCTCGCGGGCGGGCGCGGATTCGCTGATCCTCCCCCTGTGAACTACCGAGAGGCGATTTCTTATCTGCAGACGCTGACCGACATGGAGCGTGACCCGGCTCTGTCGCTGGCGCCCGTCAACTTCGACCTGGGCCGGATGGAATCGCTGTTGCGGCGGTTGGGCTCACCGCATCATGGCCGCCGGACTGTCCACATTGCCGGCAGCAAGGGCAAGGGGAGCACGGCAACGATGATCGCGCGCATTCTGACAGCGAAGGGCCACAAGGTGGGGCTCTACACCAGCCCGCACCTCCACCGCTACGAGGAGCGGATCGACGTCGCAGGTAAGCCCATCAGCAGCGAACGCTTCGCCGCGCTCACGGAGCTGGTGCGGCCGGCCGTCGAGGCCGAGGGGGTGGATGGCGACTGGGGCAAGCCGAGCACCTTCGAAGCCCTGACGGCGATGGCTCTCCTCGAGTTCGCGGCGGCGGGCTGCGAAATCCAGGTGCTTGAGGTGGGGCTTGGGGGGCGGCTGGACGCAACCAATGTCGACTTGGGCGAGAAGTTGTGTGTGATCACCCCGATCGGGCTCGAGCACACGGCGATCCTGGGGGACACCGTGGCGGCGATAGCCGGCGAGAAGGCCGCGATTATCCAGCCGGGCTCACGCGTTGTCATGGCGCCGCAACGGGAATCGGCGGCCGAGGTCGTCAGGGCCCGCTGCGCCGAGACGGATTGCGAGCTCCTGGAGGTAGCGACTTTAACGCAGATGAAGCTGGGCCCGGCTACGCTCGAAGGCCGGCAGGTCACCATCCGCACGCCGGGCGGCCTCTATGAGCTCCGACTTGGGCTGCTGGCGAAGGAGCAGGGAGTCAACGCCGCCGCCGCGATCGTGGCCTGCGAATTGATGGAAGAGTCGCTCGATCCGGCAGTGGTCAAGAGGGCGATGCAGGACCTGCGCCTGCCTGGACGGCAGGAGTTGATCAAGCGGCAGCCGCCGATCCTGGTTGACGTAGCGCATAGTGAGGATTCGATTCGCTCGCTGGCCCAGACGCTGCGTGAGCTGGGTGCCGCGCCGCTGACGCTCGTCTTCTCGCCGCTGGCCGACAAGCGGCTGGCGGCGATGGCTGAGCTTGTGGCGCCGCTCTGCTCTGTTGTCGTCGCAGCGCCCTCGCCCCATCCGCGGGCTGCTGATGTCCGTGCTATCACTGAGGCGTTTCTGCCCTACGAGGTCGGCGTTTATCAGTCTGCCGATTTCGCAGCGGGGCTATCGCTTGGCCGTGAGCTGGCCGGGGATCGGTGGCTCGTGGTGGCAGGCTCATTCGCGGCCGTGGCTGCAGCCAGGGCTGAGGTCCTCGCCCTCGCGCCGCCGTGAGCTGCAGGCCGCCTAGAATCGAGCGGGGGTAGTTGATGGACAACGGAGCTCGGAGGCGGGCGGTCATTACGGGGATGGGGGCGGTGACCCCTATCGGCAACAGCGTCCAGGAATTCTGGGACAGCGCTGTTGCCGGAAAATCCGGTGTGGGGCGGGTGACCCTGATTCCGGCTGATAGGATTGCACGCTACCCCTCGCGGGTCAGCGGCGAGGTCAAAGACTTCAACCCTGAGGACTTCATCGAGCGGCGCGAGGCGCGCCGCATGGCGCGCTTCAGCCAGTTCGCCGTCGCCTCTGCATCAATGGCGCTGGCCGATGCCCAGCTCGATATGGACAGCATCGACCGCGAACGCGTTGGTGTCGTGCTAGGTAACGGCATTGGCGCCATGCAGGACGTCGAAGACGCCATCCGCACCATTGATACCAAGGGCGGCCGTCGGATCGACCCGCTGTTCCTGCCCAAAATGCTGGCCAACATGGGCGCGGCCCAGGTGGCCATCCAGAACGGCATGAAGGGCTATCTGAACACTCACGTCACCGCCTGCGCGGCCTCGACCCAGGCGATGGGCGAGGCGATAGAGGTCATCCGCAGTGGCCGCCAGGACGTCATCCTGACCGGCGGCACCGAAGCTGCGATTTGTGAAGTGGGGGTGGCCGGATTCTGCATACTTGGCGCGCTCAGCACCAACCACAACGACGAGCCCGAGCGCGCCAGCCGTCCCTTCGACGCGGAGCGCGACGGCTTTATCGCCGCGGAGGGCGCCGCCATCTTCGTTCTCGAGGAGCTGGAGCACGCCAAGCGGCGCGGCGCGACGATCCTGGCCGAGCTGGCTGGCCACGCGGCCTGCGCGGACGCTTATCACGTAGTCGCGCCGTGCGCCGACGGCGAGGGCGCAGCGCGTACGATGCGCTGGGCGCTGGAGGACGCCGGTGTCGAGCTCGACGACGTCGACTATATCAACGCCCACGGCACGTCTACGCAGCTCAATGACTCGTCCGAGACCGCCGCGATCAAGGCGGTGTTCGGAGAGGCTGCCTACCAGATTCCCATCAGCTCGACCAAGTCGATGATTGGTCACGCGCTTGGCGCTTCCGGCGCCATCGAGTCGCTGGCCTGCGTTAAGGCGCTCGAGACGGGGATGCTGGCGCCGACGATCAATTACGAGAACCCCGATCCGGCGTGCGACCTCGACTACGTGCCCAACAAGGCACGGCAGGCCGACCCAAAGGTCGTGCTGAAGAACAGCTTTGGTTTCGGCGGGCAGAACGCCTGCCTCGTCTTCAGGAAGTACGAGGACTGATGCGCATCCTCGTCACCGGCGGGGCCGGGTTCATCGGCAGCGTGACGGTGGCCCGGCTGGTGGAGGGCGGCCACGAGGTCCGTGTCTTCGACAACCTCTCGACCGGCAACCGTGAGGCCGTACACCGGGACGCCCAGCTCATAGAGGGGGACCTGCACGACTACGAGCGCCTGATCCGCGCCCTGGAGGCGGTCGAGGGGATCATCCACTTCGCCGGCTTGATTTCCGTGGCCGAGTCAGTGGAGAAGCCCGCGCGCTACTACCAGGTCAACGTCGGCGGGACGCAGAACCTCCTCGATGCCGTCGCCGCGCAGGGCAACCTGGGGGCTTTCGTATTCAGCTCGAGCGCCGCGGTCTACGGAGAGCCAGAGAAGACACCTATCGGCGAGGACTCGCAGCTGAGGCCGCTAAACCCCTACGGAGAGACCAAGCTGATGACCGAGAGGATCGTCGAGGCCTACGCCAACCGCTTTGGCTTCACCTGGTCCGCTCTCCGTTACTTCAACGCGGCAGGGGCGCACAGAGATCTCGGGGAGGCGCACGACCCGGAGACCCACCTCATCCCGAACGTTGTCGACGCCGCGCTTGGCCGGCGCTCGCTGAGCGTCTACGGCTTCGACTATCCGACGCCGGACGGCACCTGCATCCGCGATTACATCCACGTAGCCGACCTGGCAGAGGCGCACGCTGCGGCTCTTGAGACGCGCGTGAGCGGGCCATTCAACCTGGGCAGCGGGCGCGGCTACTCCAACCTGGAAGTCATCAGGGCCGTGGAGAAGGCGGCGGGCAAGCCCGTTGAGTACGACCGCGGGCCCCGCCGAGCCGGGGACCCGGCGGTTCTCGTGGCCTCTAATGAGAAGGCGAAGAGGGATCTGGGGTGGGAACCGGTGAGGAACCTGGAGCAGATGGCGGCCGCCGCGCTGCTGTGGCGCGAGACGCACCCCAGAGGGTACGAAGCCAATTAGTCCGCGTCTGTTTCTTCGACTCCATCGCTTGCCGGCAGCCGCGCGACCGCCTGCGCTAAGGCCCGGTCGACCGCCTCCGCGTCCGCCTTCGGGGCATACGGCCCGCTGAGCAGGAACATTGGCGCGCCGGCGAACTCCGGGCCCAGGCCGGGCCGCAGTTCAACGCCGGGGAAGATGATCTTCGCTACCTGCTTGAAGGGCAGCACGATCAGCCCTGGCCGCCACTGGCGGACCTTGCCGGCAAGCGACTCGACGCCGTCCTCGAGCTCGGCGCGGTTAAGCTCGCCGGCGGCGCGGGTGGGGCGCTTGACCAGGTCAGTCAGGCCGTGGCCAGCCTCGCGAAAAGCCTCGTCTTCCCTGCCTGGCACTGGAGCTTCAAGGAGGCCCGCGGCGGCCAGCCGCTTCCAAAGCCGCCGCCCGAGCTTGCCCTGGTAGTAGTGGCCTGCCGCCACCGAAGCTGGGGCAGGGTTGATACCCACCAGAAGGGCGCCGCCCGGCCGTGGCGCGATGTCGGGGAGCGACGTGCGATACTCGGCTCGCGGCTCCGAGACAGCCATCAGCGGCCTTGAGCTTCGCGCTAGAATGTCGATGGTCCCTAGCTGCTGTTGGACCAGTCCCGCTTCGTAAGGCTGGCTGATGCCTCTGTCTCTTGCCAGGTCCATCATCTCGCGGAGCCTCATGCCGGCATCTTCCGCCGCGCGGCCGAGCGTGATTGCGCCGGCCTGATACTCGCTCAAGGCATTGTCCGTTTTCCATCGGGCTACTCCCTGCTGCAGGATGCGGCGCACCACCACAGCCCGATCAAGGGCTTCAGCCTTGGCGATGTTGGCCAGCTCCGTCAGCAACTCGTCCTCCAGTCTCAGGTTTAGTTGTTCAGTCATCTCAATTCCTCGATCTCAGTCCGCAAGCGCAGCAGGAGCCGCACAGAAGGATTGGCCGCCAGAGCGAGATCGTGGAGCAGGGTTAGGGCATCGGCTTTACCCATCTCTCCCATCCGCGCTCCAAGGACCGGCAGGTGGAGAGTGGAGATGAAGCGAACACCCTTTGCCGCCGCGGCTCGCCAGGCAGCGCGATCATCGAACACGGCGATGTCACCCTGATCGATGACCGCAAGCACTTCGCTCTCGCCTCGGTCCAATCCAAACTCTCCACGCATCTGTTTCGCTCTTTCCAGCTCTTTTCTGCTGAGACTTCTCCTTTCAACTAGACCTCGTCGCGCCGCGCTGCTGATCTCGCTAGCATCGGGAGCACCAAACTGCATCCCTGCAACCACCGCCTCCTGCCAGACCGCCTCGGTGGCAATCAGGCGATCAACAAACCCGATTCTTTCGAAGGCTCCGGCCTTGCCCAGATAGATCAGCGACGACGCGTCTACGAATAGTTCTAACATATGCTAGCAGTCGATAGCAAATGTCAAAACGCCGCGCGATAGAAGGGGCGCTCCACCACTTCGGCGGGGAGGGGGCGGCCGCGGACGTCGATCTGGACGGCGGTGCCGGGGTTGGAAAGGTGGCGCTGGAGGTAGGCCATGGCGATGCCGGCGTTGAGCGTCGGCGAAAAGCCGCCGCTTGTCACGTGGCCCTGCTCGCTGTCTTGGACGAAGACGGGATAGCCGTCGCGAGGGACGCCTCGCTCCGTTGCCTTCAGGCAGGTGAGCAGGGATTGGGGCTCGTCCTGGCTGAGGTCGACGAGGGCCTGCCGGCCCATGAAGGGGGCCTCATCGTCGAGGGAGACCACCCAGCCGAGGCGGGCCTCGTAGGGATTGGTCGATTCGTCGATGTCGTTGCCGTAGAGGGCGAGCGCGGCCTCGAGGCGGAGGGTATCGCGGGCGCCCAGGGCGGCGGGCGCCACGCCTGCTGCGAGCAGGGCTTGCCAGAGCTTGCGCCCGGACTCGGCGTCGGTGACGAACTCGAAGCCGTCCTCGCCCGTGTAGCCGGTTCGAGAGACGAAGAGGGAGGAGTCATCCCAGTCTACTTCGATGCAGCGGCGCTTCTTGATCGCGCTGAGAGCATCACCCACGACTGAGACCGACTTCTCGATTGCGTTGGGGCCCTGGACGGCCAGCATCACGGTTTCCTCAGTGGCCAGCTCGGCGCGGGCATCGAAGTGGGAGACCGCGTGCTCGACGGCGGTCCAGTCGCGGTCGCCGTTGGCGGCGTTGCCGACGAAGAGGAGGCGTTCGGGCTCGAGCCTGTAGACGTACGGGTCGTCGAGGATGCCGGCGTCCTCGGTGCACATCAAGGTGTAATGACCGCGGCCGGGCTGAAGGTGGGTCACGTCGTAGGTGAGGATGCTGCGGACGGCCTCGGCGGCCTGCCGGCCGGTGACCCAGGCGCGCATCATGTGGGACACGTCGAACACGCCGGCGTCCTGGCGCACCGCGTTGTGCTCGTCGACGATGCCGCGGTACTGGATGGGCATCTGCCAGCCGGCGAAGGGGACCATCTTGCCGCCCTGCTCGCGGTGTTGGTCGTAGAGGGCGGTGCGGCGGAGGTTTTCCGGCGGGTCGCTCACTCCGCGGACTCGTCGGCGACGAGCTCCCACTTGCGGAACTTGCCCTCCTGGCGCATGTAGCCCACGCCGGGGTAGGGCTGGTGGGCGACGATCAGCATCGTCTTCTCCTCGAGGGCGCCGCCGATGATCTTCTTCTTGGTCTCGAGGGAGACCAGGGGCATGATGTCAAAGGCGGCGATCCAGGGGTAGCGCTCCATGTGGGCGCGGTGCTGCGCCAGGTCGCCGAGGTAGATGGCGCGCTGGCCGTCGGACTCGAGGATGATGCCGCAGTGGCCATCGGTGTGGCCGGGCATGGGGATGATGCGGATCTCCGGGGTCACCTGCTTCTCGCCGTCGACCAGCACGAGCTGGCCGGATTCCTCGATGGGCTTGAGGTTGTCTTCGAGGTAGGTGGCGCGCGTCCGCTCGTTGGGGTTCATGGCGTCGCGCCATTCCTTCTCCTGGATGTAGTAACGGGCCCTGGGGAAGGTGGGGACGGCGCGGTCGTTTTCGACGCGGGTGTTCCAGCCGCAGTGGTCGGCGTGGAGGTGGCTGTTGATGACGATGTCGACGTCCTCGGGCTTCACGCCCTCGGCGGCGAGGGAGTCGAGGAGTTTGCCGCCACCCTCGTAGGGGACGTTGGGCTTATCGCCGTTGCCGGTCTCGATCAGGATGGTCTTGTCGGCGCTGCGGACGAGGACGCAGTTGAGGTCGAAGGTCAGGCGGTGCTGGTCGTCGAGCGGGCCGGCCAGGGGCTCCCAGGCCACCCGCGGCACCACGCCGAAGATGGCGCCGGCGTCCATGCGGAACTGGCCGTCGCTGACGATGGTGAAGTGGAGGCTGCCGACCTGGAAGCGGTTGCGGGCCATAGTCAGAGGGTCAGTCAGGGGGCAGGCTGGCGCAACACCTCTCCGACCTCTCCCCACCTCTCCCCCGGCCTCTCCCCCTTGGCAAGGGGAGGGGACATAGGACCCCCTGTCAGCCGGGGAGGAAGCGGAAGCGCCTGACGACCCGCTCGTCGGGGGCGGGGGCCATGCGCTCCTCGGACTCCTCGAGCCAGTGGATGCTGCCCGCGTCGTCGAGGAGCCGGCCGACGCCGGGGAAACTGAAGTGTGGGCCAATGAGCAGGGCGCCGTCGCGCAGGGCCTGGTCGGTGACGAGGCGGCGGGTCTGCTTGGAGTCGATGGGGTGGAGGTCGAACGCCGAGGTCCACTGTCGCTCCAACATCGCCGGGTGGTGGGCCACGTCGCCGAGGTAGACGGCGGCCTCGCGGCCGGAGCGGATGAGCACGGACTGGTGGCCGGAGGTGTGGCCGGGGGTCGGGAAGAGGCGGACCTCGTCGGTGATCGCGACTTCGCCGCGGATCAGCTTGAGGCGGCCGGAAGCTTCCAGCGGAAGGACCAGCCGTCGGACGTAGGCGTTCTCAGCGAGCTGTTGGGGGTGGGTCCAGAAGTCCCACTCGCTGCGCTGGACGTAGTAGGTGGCCCGCGGGAAGACCGGGCTGAGGCCGCGGTCGGTGCGGCGGGTGTTCCAGCCGACGTGGTCGGGATGGAGGTGGGTGTTGACCACCACGTCGACGTCGTCCGGGGGGATGCCCATGGCGGCGAGGTGCCACATCAGGCCGCCCGAGGCGGGCTCGCCGGCTTCGGCCTCGGCCGGGCCACCGCCGGTGTCGACCAGGATGAGGACGCCGTCGGAGCGCAAGAGGAGGCAGTTGAGGCCGAGGGGCAGGCAGTAGTCGTCGTCGGGAGGGCCGACGCGGAGCTGCCATTCGCGCCGTGGCGTCGCGCCGAAGATGGCACCTGCATCGACGTGTTGGACGCCGTCGGAGACGGTCCAGGCGCCGACGTTGCCTATGGCGAACTGGTGGATTCCTTCGGGCATGGTGAATGCCCTGTCCAGCCGACTCGTAGCCTAGCACTTCCTCACCCCCGCTGCGGCACCTCTCCCCTGGCCCCTCTCCTTGCCAAGGAGAGGGGAAGACTGGGGGCGGCGGACGTCGTGCGGATTGTCGTTGTCGATTAGCGCGGCCTGCCCCCTACCCCGCCCGACCTCACCCCCTAACCCCTCTCCGCAAGCAGAGAGGGGGATCAGCCAAGGGGAAGGGTGCCTGTAGGGGCGCATCGCAATGCGCCCTCCTCGGCCTTCTCCCTGCAGGGTGAGTGGCTAGTTGCCGTTCTCGACGACCATGGCGATGCCCTGGCCGCCGCCGATGCACAACGTGGCGAGGCCGCGATGGCTGCCTCGGCGCTTCATTTCGTACAACAGCGTCGTCAGGATGCGGGCGCCGCTGGCGCCGATGGGGTGGCCGAGGGCGATGGCGCCGCCGTTGGGGTTGACGTTCTCGGGGTCGAGGTCGAGGTCCCGGAGGACGGCTATCGATTGGGCGGCGAAGGCTTCGTTGACCTCGAAGAGGTCGATGTCGTTCGTCTTGAGGCCGGTGCGCTGGAGGACTTTCTTGACGGCGGGGATCGGGCCGAGACCCATGACGCTGGGCTCGACGCCGGCGGATGAGTAGCCGCGGATGGTCGCCATGGGGGTGATGCCGAGCTGGCGGGCTTTGTCGGCGGACATGACGACTACGGCCGAGGCGCCGTCGTTGATGCCCGAGGCGTTGCCGGCGGTGACGCCGCCGCCGTCGGGCTTGAAGGCGGGTCGCAGCTTGCCGAGGGTCTCGGTCGTGGTGTCGGCGCGGGGGTGTTCGTCGCGGTCGACGACTTTGACCTCGCCTTTGCGGCCGGGGATCTCGACTTTGACGATCTCGTCGTCGAAGCGTCCGCTCGCGATGGCCTGGGCGGCGCGCTGCTGGCTGTTGTAGGCGAATTCGTCCTGCTCGACGCGGGTGATCTCGTACTGGGTGTTGACGTTTTCGGCGGTGATGCCCATGTGGCAGTCTTCGAGGGCGCACCAGAGGCCGTCGCTGATCATGCTGTCGAGGAGCTGGGTGTGGCCCATCTTGTGGCCGGTGCGGCCCTCGGGGAAGAGGAAGGGTGCGCGGGTCATGTTCTCCATGCCGCCGGCGACCACGACCTCGGCGTCGCCGAGCATGACGGCGGCGGCGGCCAGGGCAACGCTCTTGAGGCCGGAGCCACAGACCTTGTTGATGGTGGTGGCAGGGGTGTCGACGGGGAGGCCGGCGGCGAGTGCGGCCTGCCTGGTGGGGTTCATGCCGAGGCCGGCCTGGAGGACGTTGCCCATGATGACCTCGTCGATGTCCTCGGGGGCGACGCCGGCGCGTTGGACGGCCTCGCGGATGGCGATGGCGCCGAGCCTCGTGGCGGGGACGTCGGCGAAGGCGCCTGAGAAGGTGCCTATTGGTGTGCGGACTGCGCTGGCGATGACTGCTTCCATATCCTCTCCCTCGGTCCCTCTCCTTGGTAAAGAGAGGGAAGAACATTGACCTCTCCCTCGGTCCCTCTCCTTGGCAAAGAGAGGGAAGAACTTTGACCTCTCCCTCGGTCCCTCTCCTTGGCAAAGAGAGGGAAGAACTTTGACCTCTCCCTCGGTCCCTCTCCTTGGCAAAGAGAGGGAAGAACTAAACCTCTCCCCTGGCCCCTCCCTCTCCATTGGCGAGTCTTCGACCGTCAAGACGGGGGAGGCAGTGGTTCGTGGAGTAAAACGGCTGGCTCAGGATAGCATCGTGGGTTCCTGTGCCGGGCTATGTGGTTTATAGAAGACCTCTCCCCCTGGCGGAGTTAGCGGGGCTTATTTCGAGTTATTTGGCGTTAATTGGGCTTAGTGGGCTCGGGGACGAGGGCTTAATCGGGTTTATTTAGGGTTATCGGGCGTTGTCGGGGCTTAGGTGCCGTTAGAACGCGTTAGCGTGGGAAAACTTTTAGTTTTGTCGGTTTTGACTCTCGGCTGGGTCCGGCGCCACGACGACATACAGGCATTGTTGCGGGGCAGGGCGTCAGATCCTGTCGCCTGAGGCGCACAGGCAAGGAGAGGGAGGAACTAACCTCTCCCCCTTGGGCCCCTCTCCGTGCTCGAAGAGGGGGATTTTATACCCCACCCCCCGGCCCCTCCATCGCCGAGTGTTCGACCGCCAACAGGAAGGGGAGGCAGGGATTTGGTGTTGTAAAACGGCTGGCTCAGGATAGCATTGTGGGTTCCTATGCCGGGCTATGGGATTTATAGAAGGGCGGCGCTCACGGCCCCTCCCCATTCCTATCCTCTGGCTCTGCGGTTGCTGGCTGAGCTTGCTCCTGTCGCCACTGATTGCGGAATAGTTGTGCGGCCTCACGGCGCATCGTGGCCACCGAGATCCCGAACGTTGTATCCGTCTTTGGTTGCCAGCGCCTTTTGCAAACAGGGCAATACATCCTGTCGAATCCACGCCTGGTTCCCGTGCCGCCGATATGATCACCGTCGTTTAAAGGGCGTTCGACCGACTGATTCTTGAAGTGGAGCAGCATGTCCTCGTCTGGGCAGTAAGGCCCATCGGCATGGAACCCTCCGTCCTGGAGTCGCCCGATCCAGCGCACATCCCGAACCGTCAAACTGCCTAACCACTGGACCTCCGGCTGCCTGACAGCCCGCGCCTCCGTGACTGACTCTTCGGCCGGTGGAATTATTGCTACCTGAATTACGAGGTCGTCGAGCCGGCGAGCTGCCACGATGGAAAACCACGTACCCGCCGTGAGGCAAAAGGAGATGGTTGAGAACAAGATTATGTTCTCCCCGATCAGGCCGAGTCCCCAGAACATGAGGCCAACGGCGTTTCCCACAACCAGGCCAACGACCAGCCAGATAGCAGCCCGAAAGATACCGGGTATAGAGTCCCATACACCCTTGACCGTCGAAGTGAAATCCAGCGCCCGATATACCGGGACAAGAAAGGCGAACCTCTTCCTAAACCAATCCCACAGGCCCGCCAACCATTTGCGCACGTCGGGATCATACGATTCCTAAGCCGGTGTTCCTATCGGCAGGCGCTAAACCAGCGAAGAGGCGACCTGGAAGCCAGCCCCGAGAAGAATGAAGAGGACAGAGGCGACGGCAAGCCACTTCTCGCGCAGCAATGCCTTAACCAGCGGCGTATCCACTTCGGCGTCCTCATCATTGGGCGCGATGAGACCGAAAACCATGTCGGCGGCCTGCCGAGGTGTTCTGCAGACAACGGTTAGCAAGACCAGCAAGGAGCCGAGCGCGCTCAACGTGACGCCTGAGACCGACAGGATTTCAGCTGTTCCCAAGATCAAGGATTCGTCTAAACGGGTGTTTGAGCAGCTAACCTTCCAGCGACCACTTTGCTCCAGCCACGTTGAGCGGCCTCCGAATTGAGCGTTCGGTCGAGCTCGAACATCAGCACAGCTGAGTGAAAGACAACTCGGCGGCTGTCTTCGGCTTCGAGGCTTTCGCCCTCTTTCACTGCACCCTTCTCTTGTCTCTGAACCAAGTCATTCAGCGCAGCCCAGTAGTCAACAAGTGCATCCAGAAACTTCGGTTTTGTCTTGCCGAGAGCAGGACGGACCTCTTCGAGCGCCGCCTTCAAGCGCTTGATGTGCAGCGCCTTCTCCTCGGAAGGAGCCTCACCACGGTACTCAATGAGCAATTCGGTTGCGAATTCCTGCATAGCTTCGCGGCATAGATGGCCGATTTGGGTTTCCTTGTCAGCGGCGGCCATAGAAGCTGTTAACTCTGCAGCCTCAGCCCACTTCGCGTATGCCCCGGGGTGACGCTGTTTGAAGCCACGCCCGTCCAGATACCTGACTATCTCTTCCTCGACCTTTTCGGGCTCCCTCCCTTCTTGCCGGTCAAGTTCAGCGACGTAGTCGAAGGCGAGATTGTCGAGCCGGTAGTTAGGCGTCCCTTTGGAGCCACGGGTGACATTGAAGAAGTTTCGCCTCTCGAGCGCCTTGAGATCTCCAACGTTGATCGGAAGGTCGTCGGCTAAGCCGTCGTGAAGTAGAATTTCGCCCCCAGACATGCTCAGCAACATAAAGGGCTGGGTGGGCGCCGAGGGATACGCCTCGACCATTGAACGAAGAAGCGCCTCTTGAGCTCGCGTCAGGTCAGGCATTCGATCCTCCTCAAGATCATCTCCTCAAACGACAACTGCTGTCGTCATCACTAGTATTCTTGTGCCCTGGAGGGCAACAGGACCTATGGCGAACGGCGTGGAGCTGGTTTGGGAAGGGAAAAAGAAGGAAGTGGAGCGGGTTGCTCTGCCCTTCCAGCGTGTCGAGGTCATTAACGAGTCGCGTGGGAGCCGGCGAGAAGCTCCCTTGTTCGCTTCGGGCCGCTCCCTCCCGGCAGATCCCCTATTTGCCCAACCGGCAGGCGACCAATGGCCAGCGGGATGGCGCAACAAGCTGATCTGGGGCGACAACAAGTACGTTCTGGGTTCTCTTGTGGAAGAGTTCGCGGGAAAGCTCGACCTCGTTTACATCGACCCGCCGTTCAACACAGGCACTGACTTCTCGTTTCAAGTAGCGGTCGGTCAGCAGGGGCTCGTAAAGGAAGCCTCAAGTATTGAGGAGACCGCCTATAGAGACACCTGGGGAGGTGGCCTGCCGAGTTACCTTTCGATGCTGTGGGAGCGACTGGGCTTAGTTCATCAGTTGCTTTCGCCAACTGGGTCCCTCTACATCCATATCGGGCCTAATGTTTCGCACTTGGTCCGGGCGATGGTTGCTGAAAGGTTCGGGGCAGCAGGCGTTTCAGGTGAGATCATCTGGCAAAGAACAAGCAGCCACGGTGACTCGCACTGGTGGGGCGTTGTGCACGACGTCTTACTCTTTTCGACCAAATCATCAGCATACAAATGGAATTCGCAGAGTCGGCCTTTCACTGAGCAGTACGTCAGTTCCCACTACGGCTCGGTCGAGCAAGCGACGGGGCGGTCATTCTCGGCCAGCAGCTTAACTGCGGCTGGCACCCGAATGGGAGAAACTGGCCAGCCGTGGCGAGGATTCGACCCGAACACGATTGGGCGGCATTGGGCTAAGCGCCCGAGTGAGCTGGAGCAGCTAGATGCCCAGGGGCGTATCTACTGGCCGAAGAAGGCGGGGGGCTGGCCGCGAGAGAAGCTGTATCTTGACGAACGAACTGGCCGGGCCGTCTCCAACATTTGGGATGACATCCCCAACGTAAACAGCCAGGCAAAGGAAGATACCGGTTACGACACCCAGAAACCTGAGGCGCTGCTCGAGCGCCTGATCCGTGCATCATCCAACGAGGGTGATCTAATAGCCGACGTGTTTTGTGGGTCGGGGACCACCATGGCCGTGGCCGAACGGTTGGGTCGCCGCTGGATAGGCTGCGACTTGGGTCGGTTCGCAATTCATACCGCGCGTAAGCGGCTGCTCGAAATTCCAAACTGCAAACCCTTTGAGGTGCTGAACCTCGGGCGGTACCAGCGGCGGTACTGGCAGGGCATCAACGCGGGCGAGGCGGTGTTCGAGTACCTGAAGTTCATCGTCGAGCTTTACCATGGCGAGCCCATTGTCGGCTTCAGCCACCTCCACGGACGCAAGGGCGGGAGCATGATCCACGTCGGCGCGACCGACGCCCCGGTCACTTTCAGCGAGGTCCGCGACGCCCTCGATGAGTGCAAGGCCAATGACTTCAAAGCGCTCGACGTTCTCGCCTGGGAGTGGGAGATGGGGCTGAACGACAAGGGCCGCCGCGACCTGGAGCGGGAGTTCGGCATCGAGGTCCATCTCTTTCACATCCCGCACGAGGTCATGGACAAGCGCGCGGTCGACGCCGGAGATGTGCACTTCTTCGAGGCCGCGTACGTGGAGGCGGAACTACGACTGGAAGGCCAGGAAGTCACCGTCGAGCTCAAGGACTTCCTAGTCGCCATCGACGATTACATGCGGACCAAGGTCGGCGACGCGATCAAGAAGTGGTCGGACTGGATCGATTACTGGGCAGTTGATTTTGACTACAACGGCGATGTCTTTCACAACCAGTGGCAGAGCTACCGCACGCGCAAGGAGCCGAAGCTGGAGCTGATCAGCAATCCGCATCGATTTGCCGAAGGCGGAAAGAAGCAGATCCTGGTGAAGGTCGTGGACATCTTCGGGAACGACACCACGGCCTTGCTCGATGTGGAGGTATGAGTCCTCTACTAGCCCTTTCCGCGTGTGGAGTAAAGCCTCTCCTTCCAACCCTCTCCGGGTGCGGAGAGGGCCAGCCGCAGCGGGGGTGAGGTGCTGCGTAGATGTCTCACGTTCCGACTGCATCACCTCACTCCGGCCGCTGCGGCGGCTCTAGGCTGACGCTATGACCATGCTCTTACCTGCCTATCAGGTGCCACAAGCGCGACGGCCCAGCCGTACGGCGTTTGTCGATGGGATTCGGCCCGAAGTGGATGGCTGGCGGGCTGCGGGCTATCCCGGCGTCTCGCCGACTACGTTGCGGCTGCTTCTGCACTGGTTTCAGACGGACCACAAGGTCAAGGGGCAGCCCTGGAACTATTACTTCTGCCAGCGCGAGGCGATCGAGACGCTGATTTACCTCTTCGAGGTGCGGCAGCTGCGACGGATGCGCGAGATCTTGCGGACACGTATAACGACCGGGTCTTCAGCAACGCTGCCGAGAACCGCTACGCCCGCTACGTGTTGAAGATGGCCACGGGGTCGGGGAAGACCAAGGTCATGAGCCTGGCGGTTGTCTGGTCGTATTTCAACGCTCTGTGGGAGACCAAGCTGGGCACCAGCAAGAACTTCCTGCTGATCGCGCCAAACGTCATCGTCTACCAGCGGCTGGCTGAGGACTTCGCGGACGCGCGAATCTTCCGCGACGACCCCTTGATCCCCCCGGAATGGCAGGCGGATTGGCAGTTCAGCGTTAACCTTCGCGACGATCCAGGCTCGCCATCGACGGCCGGAGCGCTCTTTCTGACTAACGTTCAGCAGTTGTACGAGAGCCGCGATCGAGCGAAGGCGGACGAGCCCGCGGCTATTGCCGCTGTGATGCCGCCCAAGCCGCGCGGCGAACTGGGTGCAAGCGCCGACTTACGCGACCGCATACTCGATCGAGGGTCCTTCTTCGTCCTGAACGATGAGGCCCATCACCTGCACAGCGATCAGCTCGAATGGTCGAAGCTGATCGAGTCCTTTCATGAGCGGCTTGGGGCTGCGGGCCACGGCGGTCTTGCCGGACAACTGGACTTCACAGCAACGCCCAAGCACACCGACGGCAGGCTGTTCCGCGAGATCGTCGTCGACTACCCGATAGCCCAGGCGGTCGACGACGGGATCGTGAAGACCCCACTGATCGGCGAGCTGACAGGGGACATCGAATACGAAAGCGACGACGCAGCGGTGCGCCACCGTGACAAGATCAACGCCGGTATTCAAAAGTGGCAGGAGTTCACGGCGGCGCTGGCGCCGGCGAAGCGCAAACCGGTCCTCTTCATCATGGCCGAGAACACGACCGCATCGGACCAAATCCACGACTATCTGCAAACCCTTCCCGCCTTCCAGGGGCGGGTGCTCAACATCCACACAAATGCACGCGGCGAAGTCGTGGAGGGCGTTAGTAAGGCGAAGCGCGAAGAAATAGATTTGCTGCGGACGGCCGCGCGCGAGGTCGACAGCCCGGACAACCCGTATGCCGCTATCACATCGGTCCTAATGCTGCGCGAAGGTTGGGACGTCCAGAACGTAGTGGTGATCGTGCCGCTGCGGGCGTACACCGCAAAGGCCAACATCCTGCCAGAGCAAACCCTGGGCCGTGGCCTGCGCCGCATGAACCCGGTTGCTGTCTCCCGTGACCAGGAGCGAGTAATCGTTATCGAGCACAGGGCCTTCAAGGACTTCTGGAAGCGCGAGCTGGAAGAAGAAGGCCTGACCATTGACTGGGTTCCCGTCAACGAGATCAAGGCGGCGCCGCAAACGGTGGTAGTCGACCCGACGAAACTCAAGTACGACATCGAGATCCCCGTGCTGACTCCTGCCCTCGTTCGCAACGCCAAGCGATTGGACGCTTTGGACATCGATGATCTTGAGCTACAGCGGGCCGCTTTGCCGGACGCCGGCCGAATCGCCGAGGAAAAGATTGGCTACAAGGGCCGTCACATGTTCACGGGGGTTGTCGTCGAGGAACAGGAACTCGACCGCGAGTTCCCGGCCGACCCCAGCGGTTACCTCTCACTGCTCATACAACTGATCCAGAAAGAAACGCGTCTTACCGGGCAGTTCGCGGCCCTGGCGCCAAAAGTCAAGCAGGCGATCGAGACGAAGCTCTTCCAGCGCGAAGCGTCGATGGCTGAAGAGGTGGTGATGCTGACGCTGAACCGACCGGATCTCAAGAAAGCACTATTCGAGGCGTTCGTCCGAGCGATCAACGAGTTGAGCATCGAGGAGGTCGAGGTCAGCGCGACCTCGCAATCGATCAAGGCGTCGGACACGAACGCCTATGCGACAACGCGAGGCTGCCTCGAAGGCGGAAAGACGGTCTTCAACCTGACGCCGTACGACAACACCTTGGAGCGGGACTTCGCTTCGTTCCTCGAGGAGTCTGAAGACGTACAGGCCTACTTCAAGAACGAAACGGCGACGCACTTCGAGATTGAGTACCAGGGCGTCGCCGGTGGGCTAAGGAACTACCGGCCGGACTTTATTGTCAGGACGCCGGGCGAGCGGATGTTCATCGTCGAGACAAAGGGCCAGGAAGACTTGGAGGTTGCCCGCAAAGATATGCGCGCGGCGCGGTGGTGCGCAGACGCGAGCGCAATGAGCGGGAAGCAGTGGGCCTACTTGAAGGTTCGGGACGTGGACTTCCGCGCCTACCCGGTCAAGGACTTCGCCGCCCTGGAGCGGTTGCTCGATACTTGAAACGGACAGCACGTCGCAAAATTGCCCAGATAATTCGCTAAAATAGCCTTGACCAGACGCTACAACTGGTCGAATATCTCTTAGCAATACTCCTCGCCGTCCGCTGCTCTTCGGAGTGGCGAACTGGCGAGGTTATTTATTTCCCCAAAATGCCAGATCGTGTCGTTGTATTCATTGACGCCCAAAACGTGTATCGTGGCGCCCGAAATGCATTTTTCGGAGACAAGGGGTTGCACCCCTTGGGCCAAATCGACCCGATAGCAGTCGCCGAGTTGATCTGTGGCCGCGGACTCGCGGCTGATAGCCGCGTCTTACACGAAGTGAGAATCTACACTGGGCGGCCGGATTCGACGCGCGATCCGCGGGCGTACGGACCGCACATGCGTCAATGCGCCGCTTGGGAAAAATCCGGTGTCGTGGTTGTGCCAAGGGCGCTGCGATACCCTTTCGACTGGCCGAGGCAAAAGGCTGAAGAAAAGGGTATTGACGTCGCCCTCGCGGTGGACTTCATCGCTGGCGCTATTGAGGATGCTTGGGATGTTGGTGTGATTTTCTCGACAGACACCGATCTGAGACCGGCGCTAGAGTATGTCGCAAGCAAGTTTCCAGTACGACCAAGAGCAGAGGTGGCGGCATGGAAAAGTCCCGTTGCTAATCGCCAACTCACGATCAGAGGACCCCGTCGAATCTGGTGCCACTTCCTGGATCGGTCTGACTATGACTCGGTCTGTGACGAACGGGACTACAACCAGTCATAGCCCGCCACGGGTCGCTATCCGCTAAGGCCCCGCCCCTACGCGAGGACGATGCAGAGGACGCTGAAGATAACCTCGTCCGGCGTGGTGTCGTTGCGCCAGGCGATGCGGGCGCTCTGCGTGTCCAGCGGGCCGAAGGCCACCAGCTTCGTCCCCTGGTCCAGGCCCTTGACCCCGACGCCCCCGACCAGGCTAAATTCCTCTTCACAGGTCAGCTCGAGCTTCGAGTACTGGTTGGGGCCGCCGTCGCCCTCGCCGGTGACCTGCTCCTCGGTGATGAGTGTGCCGGCGCGCTGGATGCAGTAGGCGTAGACGCCGACCTGGTCGGGGGTGGCGCCGCTGCGCCAGGTCGTCCGCCAGAAGATATAGTCGATGGCGTCGACGACGGCGCGCGGGCTCGACGTCGGGGCGAGGCCCCTGAAGCCGCCGTTGATGGCGAAGGCCTTGGGACCGCAGGAAACCTCGCCCGTGGTCACCTCGTGGGCGGTGCCGGGGAAGTTCTGAAAGACTACGGAAGCCGTCGCTGTGGTGTGGAAACAGGTCACGCGCACGGTCACGGTGTCGGCCGTGTCGTCGTTGCGCCAGACCACCTGGTAGATGCGCTGGTTGATGGGGTGGCTCGAGAGCACGCTGGTGCCGGGGTCGATGCCGAAAAAGCCGTGGGACAGGATGATGGCCTCGGGGCCGCAGGAAGCCCTGAGGGTCGAGGACTGGTTGGGGCCGCCCGTGCCGGTGCCGCTTTCTTCGACGACGAAGGAGCCGTGGCCGGCGGTGGTGGGTACGGCAGAGGCCGCGAGGAGCGCAAGGAAGGTAACGAGCAGGCCGAGAGCGAAGTACTTCATAGCGAGTGATGATAGACGGCGGGCTCTTTGGGGCCGAGCCTCAGACAGCCGCCTCGACCAGCTCGGTCCAGGCGGTGGGCCTGGGGATGGGTAGGCCTTCCCGGCGCATGCCGTCGAGGTGGAAGGCGACGGCCTCGCGGATATTGCGCTCGACTTCTTCGCGAGTGTCGCCGGCGGCGACGCAACCCGGAAGGTCGGGAAGATAGGCCGAGTAATTTTCGCGGGTCTTCTCGAAGACCACTGTGTATTCCTGCTTCCTCACTTGTCGTCACCTTCGCCGGGTTGGGAGGACGTGGCAAGCCGCGTCCCTACAGGGTGGGGGCGGCCCTCGCCTGGTCGAAGAATACGCAGACGACGCGGAGGGTTACGGTGTCCGGCGTGTTGTCGTTGCGCCAGGTGATGCGGGTGCGGGTCTCGTCGAGCGGGCCCAGGGCCTGCAGGGCGCTACCCTGGTCCAGCCCGCGGAAGCCGATGCCGGCCGGCCCGCCGGTGTGGTCGACGCAGGTCAGAGTCAGGCTCGACGCCTGGTTGGGGCCGCCGGCGCCGGCGCCGGTGACCTCCTGAACGACGAAGTTGGTGCCGCCCTCGCGGACGCAATAGGCGAGGACCTTGAGGTCGTCGGCGCCCTGCGCGCTGCGCCAGCTGGCGCGATAGAACAGGAGGTCGTCGTCCGGCATGCTGCTGCGCAGGCTCGACGTGGGAGCGAGGCCCTGGAAGCCGCCGCTCAGGGCAAGCTGCTCGGAGGGACAAGGAGTCTCGCCCGTGGCAACGAGCCCCGCGGCGCCCTGGTGGACCTGGGATTCGACGCCCTGGAAGAAATTGCTCAGCCCGATGCAGGTCATGCGGAGAGTGATGTTGTCGGCTGTGTTGTTGTTCCTCCAGGTCAGCTGGTAGGTGTCCTCATCGACCGGATAGCTCGACAGGATGCTTGTGCCTTTGTCGACGCCGAAGAAGCCGCTTGCGTGGATCATGTCGTCGGGGTTGCAGGAGACCCTGAGGGTGGAAAGCTGGTTGGGGCCGCCGCTACCTGTACCGGAGTTCTCGACGGCGTAGAACTTGCCGGCGTTCGCGGTGTTGGCGGCGGCCAGGAGGGCGACGAAGAGGGCGGCGAGGCCAAAGACGAAGTACCTCATCACGAGGGATGATACAACGCCTGGTTTCATTCGCCGGAGCCGGGAGGACCCGGCAAGCCGCGTCCCTACAGGTGGGTCTTTGCGGCTAGCCAAAGAAGATGCAGACGATGCGGAGTGTGACCGTGTCCGGCGTGCGTCGTGCGCCAGGTGATGCGCAACGCTCTATACTCGCCGTAGCCGATCGGAGGTGCGAAGGTGCTCAGGGTCCCCTTATTGTTTGCTATTGCGACCGCGGCGCTTGTTCTTCTTGGTAGCGCGCCGCAAAGCGCCGAGGCCGCCACGTTTGTCGTCGACCGCTTCGACGACCCTAGCCCCAACACCCCCCGCTGCACTTCGGCGCCCAATGACTGCTCTCTGCGCGAAGCGATCCTTGAGGCTAACGCCACACCTGGCACTGCCGACCAGATCACACTAAGGTCCGGCAGATACAACCTGACGCGCACGGGCGCGGGTGCGGGCGCAGGCGATCTAGACATCACGGGCCCAGTGACGATCGTCGGGGCGACCAGGCAGGCGATCATCGACGCCAACGACATTGATCGCGTGTTCGAAATCGCCTGCGCCGCAAGCTGCGATGTAGAGTTCAACCGTTTGCAGATCCGGGATGGGTTGCTGACGGGTAAGGACGGGACCGGGGGCGGCATCGACAACGGCCAGAACTCGACGCTGCTGCTACGGAACAGCGTCGTCAGCAGCAACAGGACTGTGGGTACAGCTCTCTACGGCGCTGGCATTTTCAACGCCGGCTCCTTGACGGTGCTAAAGAGCACGGTGAAGTTCAACGTCGGTGAGGGTGAGCAGGCCTATGGTGGTGGGATCTTCAACGACGGCGCGGAGATCGCAGTCGTCGACAGTACGGTTAGTAACAATAGGGCTCAAACCGGCGGTGGCCTCTATCTCCGAGGCGGCACCGCCTTTATCAATCGCAGCGCTATCGTCTCCAACACTGCTACAGATTTTGATGGTGGGGGCGTGTATAGCCTTCGTCCCCTGGTCCTCAGAAACAGCACGCTGAGCGGAAATAGCACGGCTTCTGATGGCGGCGGCCTCTATTCCGCGGGAGAGGGCCCCATAACCATTGAGAACGTGACGATCAAGGGAAATAGCTCCCTTGGCGGCGGTGATGGTATTTTCCACGACAGCGACCTGGTCGGCTCTCTCACCTACAAACACACGATCTTCGACAACGTGGACGACCCCCCGGGCGAGGACTTGAATTGCGGCGCGTTCTACGCGACGACCCTTAAGTCACTTGGCAAGAACATCTCGACCGACAACAGCTGCCCGCGCGACACAACCAGCGACTTCCCTAACTTCAGCGATCCGAAGCTGGGCCCGCTGAGGGACAACGGGGGACTATCGGTCACGCACGCCCCGCAGCCCGGGAGCCCCGCCCTCAACGGTGGATTCGTGGACAGCGTGGAGTGCGCCGGGCCGCGCGATCAGCGCGGACAGTTGCGCCCGGTCGGGACCTACTGCGATATCGGCGCCTTTGAGGCGCAGGTCTGCTTCCCCGGGGAGGGCGAACTCTACTACCTGGGCTTTGAGACGATCTCGGGGACGCGACGGCCGGACGACATCGAGGGCACGCCGGGCCGCGACGTCATCATGACCTTCGAGGGCAATGACACAATCAGCGGTCTCGGCGGCAACGACCGCATCTGCGGGGGCTCTGGCGACGATACGCTCAACGGCGACGGCGGTACGGACTCCCTTGATGGCGGAAGCGGGACCGATACCTGCAACGGCGGCCCGCCGGACACGGACGAACCGCGCGTGAGCTGCGAGGCGGGCATTCCTTAGCGACCATCGCCCCCCGGCTGGTTGCGATCGGCGCCGCTCGCGCAGGGGGCGAGGACGAGGCGAGCCTCGTCCCTACAGACGATTCGGAGGTCCCCCTGGCGCTAAGCCTCGGAGGGGCGGGTGCGGGGACGGTTGTCCTCGCCCATCAGGACGAAGTCGAAGGACTGCCAGAGGTACCACGTGCCCAGGCTGCGATAGGGACGCCAGGGCTCAGCCATCTCGACCATCTCGTCGGCGGTGGGTTGCCCAGGCAACTTGTACATGCGCTTGAAGGCGTTGCGGACGCCGAGGTCGCCCACGGGGAGGACGTCGGGGCGGCGCAGGTGGAACATCAGAAACATCTCGGCCGTCCAGCGGCCGATGCCCTTGACGGCGCTGACGCGCTCTACGACTGCCTCGTCGTCGAGGCGGGCCAGCGCCCTTTCCTTAAGTGTGCCGTCGGCGAACTTCGCGCCCAGGTCCTTGAGGTAGGCCGTTTTCATGCGGGAGAGGCCGACGCCGCGCAGCGTCTCGTCGTCGGTGGCGGCCAACAGGGCCAGCGCTGTCATGAGCAAGCCGAAGGCGAAGTACTTCATTGCGAGGAAGATACAGAATTTGCGCGGTAGCGTAATGTAGACTCTGCTCAGCCAGTCGGAGGTGCGAGGTGCTTAGACTCTCCATATTCATTGCCGCGGCGACCGCGGCGCTTGTTCTTCTTGGTAGCGCTCCGCGAAGCGCCGACGCCGCCACGTTTGTTGTCGACCGCTTCGACGACCCCACGCCGAACCTGCCCCGCTGCACATCGGCGGCCAACGATTGCTCCCTGCGTGAAGCCATCCTCGAAGCCAACGCCACGCCCGGTACCGCCGACCAGATCACTCTCAGAGCTGGTAGATACAACCTGACCCGGGTCGGGGTGGGGGCCGGTAGCGGCGACCTTGACATCGTTGGTCCGCTGACGATTGTCGGCGGGTCGGGACAAACGGTTATCGACGCCAATGACATCGACAGGGTCTTCGAAGTTGACTGCGCCGCAAGCTGCCGCGTGGAGTTCAATCGGCTGAAGATCATGGACGGATTGAGCACCGGCGGAGGCGCCGGCGGGATCATGAACGGCACGAACTCGACGCTGATGCTGCGCAACAGCATCGTCACCAGTAACTCGGCCAGCGGCCCCGAGTCCTTCGGCGCCGGCATTCTCAACCTGGGCGACCTGACCGTGCTGAAAAGCACGGTGAGCTTCAACGTCGGGGACGGTGAACTGGCCTATGGCGGTGGCATCTTTAACAACGGCCCAGAGATTGCCGTAGTGGATAGCACGGTCAGTAATAACACTGCCTTGGCCGGCGGTGGCGTTTATGTCACGGGCGGCAGCGCCTTCATCAATCGCAGCGCCATCATTGCCAACACGGCCACGGGGTCGATGGGAGGCGGCGGCATCTATAGCGCGAACTCGCTGGTCTTGAGGAACAGCACGCTGAGTGGAAACAGCGCAGATGGCGTAGAAGCGAACGGCGGCGGGCTGCTCTCCGGGGGATTCGGGCCGGTCACTATCGAGAACGCGACTGTCAAAGACAATACCTCCGGTGGCCTCGGCGACGGAATCTATCACCATAGCAATGTGAACGGCTCTCTCTCTTACAAGCACACAATCTTCGACAATGTGGGCAATCCCGGCGACGAGAATTGCGCCGCTCTCTACCCGACGGTCCTCAGCTCGCTGGGCAAGAATATCTTCACCGACGACAGCTGCCCTAAAGACAGCACGAGCGACTTCCCCTATTTCACTGACCCGAAGCTCGGTCCGCTGAGGGACAACGGGGGACTATCCCTTACCCATGCCCCGCAGCCCGGGAGCCCCGCCCTTAACGGCGGATCCGTCAACAGCGTGGACTGCGCCGGGCCGCGCGATCAGCGCGGGCAGCTGCGCCCGGTGGGGGCCTACTGCGATATCGGCGCCTTCGAGGCGCAGGTCTGCTTCCCCGGGGACGGCGAATTCTATTACCTGGGCTTTGAGACGATCTCGGGGACGCGGCGGCCGGACGATATCGAGGGCACGCCGGGCCGCGACGTCATCATGACCTTCGAGGGTAACGACACGGTCAGCGGCCTCGGCGGCAACGACCGCATCTGCTCAGGGGCCGGGGACGATACGCTCAACGGCGACGGTGGCACGGACTCCCTCCATGGCGGAAGCGGGAGCGATACGTGCAACGGCGGCCCGCCGGATACCGGTGAGGCGCGCGTTAGCTGCGAACAGGGCATCCCTTAGAAAGTCTGGCTGGCCCGACTGCCAAACCATCTTCGGTATGTCCCCGGCGCTGGGCCACTGCCAGGGATACCATGTGCCCAGGCTGCGGTAGGGGGCGCCAGGGCTCGCTGTTATGCGGCGTAGCGAAGGATCTCGACTTCGACGGCGTTCCTGGCGGCGGCGTCCGTGCGGGCGTAGACGTCACGGGCTACCTTTTCCGACAGGTAGTACTCATCACAGTTGTCGCAGATCTCCGCGGGAACTCCCTTAATGACAACGGTGGTGGCGCCGCGTTCAAGCGTTACGGTCGCCTTGCCCGGTTTGGTTTTCCCCGTCCTGCAGATTGAGCAATTCATCGTCGTGTCCAAGCGCCAGGCTAGGCCTCCGAGGGGCGGGTGCGGGGACGGTTGTCCTCGCCCATCAGGACGAAGTCGAAGGACTGCCAGAGGTACCACGTGCCCAGGCTGCGATAGGGACGCCAGGGCTCAGCCATCTCGACCATCTCGTCGGCGGTGGGTTGCCCAGGCAACTTGTACATGCGCTTGAAGGCGTTGCGGACGCCGAGGTCGCCCACGGGGAGGACGTCGGGGCGGCGCAGGTGGAACATCAGAAACATCTCGGCCGTCCAGCGGCCGATGCCCTTGACGGCGCTGACGCGCTCTACGACTGCCTCGTCGTCGAGGCGGGCCAGCGCCCTTTCCTTAAGTGTGCCGTCGGCGAACTTCGCGCCCAGGTCCTTGAGATAGGCGGCTTTCATGCGCGAGAGGCCGACTCCACGAAGGGTTTCATCGTCCGTCTCGGCCAGCTCCTCCGGGGTGGGGAAGCGGTCGCCGTACAAAGCCATGAAGCGCTTTTCGATGGCGGCCGCGGCGGCGCCGGCGAGCTGCTGGTAGAGGATGGCGCGGCCGAGGGCCTGGAAGGCGCCGCCGGGGACCTTAGGGCGCAGGCTCGGTGGCCCCACCCGCTCGATTATCTCGGCGAGGACGGGGTCGGCGCGCTTGAGGTGCTCGACGGCGGCGGGGTCTTTGTCGAAGTCCACGATTTGCAGGGTAACGCCTCTCCGGTGTGACGGGAGTGGTTGGGCGGTTGTGAAATCCATTGGTGGGCAATCACGAATGTTGTAGTCGCGTGTCTGAGACACGCCGGCATTTCGAGTTGGAGGATGCTTCGAGCTTGATATCAGGGACCAGTCAGACACGTGCCGACGGTGCCACAGCCAGGAAACAAGAATTTCATCTTGTGACATGGCGCACAATCTTGACAGGCGACGGCACGGTAGGAGAATGGGGGTGAGGACTCGTAGGGAGGTGGAATTGATGGTCAAGTTACACGTTCTCTACTGTGTGTTCGAGGTCGACACACCTGGCTCCCTCTAGGCGACTAAGGGGGCCTCACAAAACGACCGCCGTTCCCGGTCTGGAAGGCTCGATTTAACGAGTGCCCAGTTCTCTGGTTTGGAAGGGCTTGTGGGTGGTTCAACCACCCGGCGACACGGAGCCAATCGGCGGGGACGGTCTTAGCAGAAAACTAAAGAGCGCCCGAACAATGTTCGGGCGCTCTTTCTATTGGAACCGAGGGATCGTCCCGGATGGGGCAGGGGCGGGTCCTTGTCGTTGGTGCTAAACCGAACGTTGGTTGCACTGGACCCGCCCCTACAAGATGCTGCCCACGTGGCCGACCGCGGCCGGCCACGAATTTCGTTACTGGTTGATCCCGTAGACGGCGATGACGTTGACGATTAGCTCGAGGGTCCCCGGGCTGATCGAGGTCTGCGCCACATCGCCGGTGCCTTCGCCGCCAAGCGCCCGCTCGTCGAAGGGGATGGGAGGCTGCGGGACGAGCGATGTCTCGCTTATGGTCTGCAGGTCGCCAAGCTCGACGCCGGCGCCTTCGGCCAGGGCCTCAGCCTTCTCGCGGGCGTCCGCGACGGCCTGCGCCCTGGCCTGCGCCAGTGCGTCGGCGCGGTCCTCACGGTCGAAGCTGATGTAGTTGATGCGGACGGCGTTGCCGGCGGCGCCGGTGGCGGCATCGATGATCTCGCCCACGCTTTCGAGGTCGCGAATCTTGACGTTCACGATGTTGCTGGCCAGGTAGCCCGTGATACGGGGGGTCTCGGTGCTGTAGTCGTAGATGGGCTGGACGCTGACGCCGGTGGTCTGGATGTCCTCCTCGGCGACGCCGGCGTCAGTGAGGACCTCCATCAGGTTGTCGAAGGCGCCGTTGGCGTTGACCAGGGCGGCGTCGGCGTTTTCGTCCTGGAACTCGACGCCGAGGTTGAGGATGGCCACGTCGGGCTCAACGGTGACGCGGCCCTCGCCGCTGACGTTGATGCCTGTTGAGGGCCCGGCGGGCGGGACGGTGATGTTGTTCACATCGCCCTCCTTATCGCCGCAGGCGACCGCTGTCATCAGGAGCAGCGCTGCTGGCAGTGCGAGGAGAAACGGTTTCATTTTGATTGACTCCTTATTTTGGTGGTGGTTTGTATCCAAGAATCCAACGCCATCAGTCGGCGCTTTGTTCCCGCCAGCGGCGGAAGGCCAGGAAGCCGAGGGCGATGGCGCCGGCGGCGAGCACGGCCTCGATGATGCGGATGTAGAGGCGGAAGTTGTCGTCGTCATCGTCGATCTGCTGCAGCTCTTCAATCGGCTCGCCGGGGAGGTCCTCGCCGGCCGGCGGCGAGTTCTGGTCCAGGCTCTCTGTTTCTGTTTGTTCCGCGAGTTCGTCCTCGCCAGGTTCCTCCGGCGCGACGTCGCTTTCAGGCGCGGCCTCGCCGTCCAGGGTGTCATCGCCATCCCCGGCGCTGTCGGCGCCACTGTCGTCGCCGTCCGCAGCGTCGGCCTCGATGATGGGCGCCTCTTGTTCTGTGAGTGGCTCGACGGCGCCCCCCGCCTCGTCAGACGCGAGCTCGTCCGTATCCAGGGTGCCTTCGTTGAAGGCGGCATCGGCTAGCTCTTCGTCTTCGTCGCCGCCGGAGGTGGCCAGATCGCCGCCGAGGAGGAGCACGAAGAGCATGGCGAGCGCGCCGGCCGGCGCCGCGAAGGGCTGCCAGGCAGCTCGGCGCGGTGGCGGGGGTGGCGCGGCAGCGGCAACCATTGCCTCGTTGAGCACGAAGCTGCGGGGTGCGGGCAGCTCGCGCAGGGTGCTCAGGGCGGACTTGACCAGGCGCTGATCTTCGAGGCGGGCGGCGCAATCTGCGCAGGTCGCCAGGTGGCGCTCGAAGCGCGCGCGGGCCGCGCCGTAGAGCCGGCCGTCGAGGTACTCCCCAGCCTGGGAATGGACGTGACGATTGAAGAGTTTCATTGGGGTTCACTCTTAGGACGAACTTGGCCACCGCGCAGTTCCCCCGTGCTGGTCAGGAGCTCGCGCAGGCGGGCGCGCCCGCGATTGATCCGCGACTTGACTGTGCCGATGTTGACGTCGAGGGTGACTGCTATCTCTTCGTAGGCAAGGCCCTGGAGGTCGCAGAGGATGATCGCAGCCCGCTGATCGGCGGGAATCTGCGAGAGGGCGCGCTGGACGGCGGCAGCGACTTCCTTACGTTCGGCCTCCAGCTCTGGGGAGGCGGCGTGAGGGTCGGCGATGGGTGGGGCGTCGCTTTCTTCGAACATGCCGTCCAGCGAGGTGGCGGGGCGGCGCCCTCGCTGACGCAGCACGTCGTAGCAGGCGTTGGTGGCGATGCGCAGGAGCCAGGCTTTGAAGTTGCCGCCGCGGTAGGTGTCGATCCTCCGATAAGCCGAGATAAAAGCGTCCTGCGTCACGTCCTCGGCGGCGGCGGGGCTGGAGAGCATGCGCAGGGCGAGGTTGTAGACCTGCTGCTGGTAGGTGAGCACGAGCTCGTTGAAGGCCGCGAGGTCGCCGTTTTGGGCCCGGGCGGCGAGTTGATCGGCCTGTTCAGTGCTGGTTGCGGCGGCTTCCACGCTGAGGGCTAGGGTAGCGGGCGGGGAGGTAGGGGAGAGGCTCTCATCGGACTTTCCGTGATTCGCGAGGACATGTGGCGATTCAGAGATGCATGTTGTTTGGGCGACCATCTTATTCGTCGCCGAGAGCGGCTCGGTGTCCTGCCTGGATCGGCACGGGCGGGCAGATTACCGTTCCGGCTGAGGCACATCGTCATTCGAAAACTTGCCCCACGGCGAACGATGCGCGTTCCCTTACGTGCCGAAAGAACCGCTTTCCCTTTATGCCCGTTCACCCCGTAGCGCGGCCGCGTGTGTGTCTCCGCCGGGGCATCTGGATCAAGCGAGCGAATCGCCGCCGTAGGCGGACCTGCGCCTACCGGCGTTGTCCCGCGTCGCGACTACCCGGCCCTCCGGCTGGCGGCCTTACAGCGATGATCGAGCTATTTCACCGACTCTGCAATGGCCATGCACTCATCAACGGTTAGCAGCTCACAATCCACGTCAAATGCCACTTCGCCGTCTGTCCAGCCGATGCCGACGCGCTGATCTCCTTCTCTGATAGCTATCCCGCCAGGCAGCCCGTTGACGAGAACTGGTTCTCCGACGCCGGGACCATAACCAGGGTCATCGGCGCGGCGTACTGAGACCAGAGCGCCTTGGGTGGTTACGTACACGCTTTCCGGGGAGGTCACTGTCGTGCCATCATCCAGTTTGAGCGGGTGTGCAGGGAACACCCGCGTGGTCGTGACGGCGGGGTTTTGGATAAGAGTCTCGAGGTGACAGAAACCCGTAAGCGGGGACTTCGGGCTGTAGCCGTCAATCGTAGACTCGCTAGTCCAACCGGGTGGTACGTCGGGGAATCTGGCGTCGAAGGCCAAGACGGCGGCTGCCTCGTCCGGGGCCAGCGATGGCTCCTTTGACGTTTCAGCCTCCGGCTGAGATCGGAGGCCCTGCTCGTCAGCGCCGGCGCGCTGGAACAGTGACTGAAGAAGCGCCTTGTCGGCGGAGGTCTTGAGGCAGATTCCGTCAGGTGCGACCGCAGGGCTAGGCGGCCCACCGACTGACTCAGAGGCGGCGAAGACCGCGACCCCCGCCAGCAGAATAATCCCCATCAAGGATCCGGTGTATGTCCAAACTCTCAGGTTCATAGGGCGCCAAAACGAATCGACGGGTGTCGCGAGCCTATACCCCGGCGTATATCTTGTCAAGCCTGACGTTCTCAGCACGCGCGTAACTGCCCGTAATAAATGCATTCGCTTGACGCCCGTCTCACGTTGCGAACCATGTCGCTACAGGTCGTCAAAGAGCCGAGCAAGTGGGGTACGCTAAAAGGCAGTTTTGGAACGTATTACCTTTGGCTCGGCCTTCCTGTCTCGGGAACCTCCCGCACTCCTGTCTCGGATGGCGACCCTGCGATGGGCTGGCCTCTTCACAGCGGGCACAGGCGGAATCGAGCGGATGGAGAAGGTAAGATGCCGCCTCTCTATACTGGCTGGGCCGCCTGAATGATTGAGACCAAACCTGGGATGAAGCCGCATGGCGGCGCGCGCGCCGGATTCCGCGAGCTGGTCGAAACGATCATGCTCGCCCTCTTCATCTTCCTCCTTGTCCGCTCGAGCCTGCAGAACTTTAAGGTCGAGGGCCATTCGATGGACCCCACGCTCGCCAACGGCGAGTTCATCCTCGTCAACAAGCTGATCTACCAGTCAATCGACCTGGGTCCGCTTGATGCGATCCTGCCCTTCGTTGAGTTCGAGGACGACACGCGCTTCATCCTGCGCGGGCCGCGGCGGGGTGACATCGTCGTCTTCGTACCGCCGATTAACCCGGATAGCGACTTCATCAAACGGGTTATCGGCGAGCCCGGCGAGGTGATCGAGATCCGGCGAGGACGCGTCTACATAGACGGCATGCTGCTCGACGAGCCGTACATCCAGAACCGCGACCCCAGCAACTACCCGGCCTGTCTGATACCGGACGATCACTTCTTCGTGATGGGAGACAACCGGCCGAACAGCAGCGACTCGCGGCGCCAGGACTTCGGCCCGATCCACGCCGACCGCATCGTCGGGCTCACGTCGGTAATCTACTGGCCGGCGGGTCACGTGGGCTGGGCGCCCAACCGAGATCCGGAGCTGATCGAACCGGACGTCCAGGGACCGGCGCGCCGGGTCACGGACGCCGCCGATTGCGGTATCAACGACGACTAGGGATCGACACTTGTTTCCTCCGGCCGGCGGCCGAGGAGCCACTGGCTGATTGGAATCTCACGTAGCCTTGCCATCGGCTCCAGCCCATCGAGGGCCCAGCGGTAGCTCTCGGCGGCGAAGACCAGCGCCATCAGCAACATGAAGACCGGCGCGAACAACAGGACCGTATCGACGCCGACGAGCGTGCCGAGCGCCCCCAGGCTAAGCAGCGGCACTATGCCAACGCCGTTCTTGAGCGAGCTCTGCAGGGCGAAGACCCGGCCTTGCATTACCTCCGGCACGTATTTGTTCAGGTAGGTGTGGACGGAGGCGGTGACCGTCGTCAGCCCGAAACCCAGCGGAAGGGTCAGCGCGGCGGCGGTACGCACCTTCCTGGATGGTGCCCAATCGCCTAGCTCGCGCAGGGGGTTGTAGGGGTCAATCACATCGGCGACCGTGCCGACGAGCCCCAGCCCGAAGAGGGCAGCGGCCGCGATAGCGAAGCCTAAGACGGCGGCCTTGCGCTCGCCCGAGCGCGAGGCCATTTTCGGCACAAAGCTCATCGAGATGAAAAGTCCGCCGGCGGCCGGGGCGAAGACGTAGACCGCGTCGGCCGGGTCGGCATCCAGCACTGTCTGGACGTAGCTCGGGCTAAGGGTGGTGACAACGAGGTTGGCTATTCCGGCCAGCACCGAGAGCACCAGCATGGCAGCGACCGCGCGATGCTCGACCAGCCAGGGGATCACCGCGGTGATAGTCGAGAGGGTGGGCGGCTTAAAGTCGACCTTTTGCCGGCCACGCACGGACTGCACAGCGAAGAGGCGAATCGCGGCCAATAGGAGCAAGGCGCCGGCCACATAGGTGATGGGCTCCACGCCAAAAAGTTTGATCACGATCGGGGCCAGCAGGGCTGTCCCGACGGCCTGCCCCGCGGATACGCTCAGGTCCTTGAAGGAGTTGGCGGTCGCCAGCTGGTGCTGGTCGACGACCAGGGGCACGATCGACTGCTCGGATGGCCCGGAGAGCTGGCCGAGGGCGCTGACGGCGAAGAGCAGGGCCAGTAGCGCCGCCAGCTCGGCGCCGAAGAAGAGCGGCATGAGCAGGCATGCGATGGCCTGGCCGACGTAGCCGAGGATCAGAGCGATCCGCTTGGGCAGGGAATCGGCCACGGTGCCGCCGATCAAGCCGAGGGCGGCCGGGGGGATGGAGGCGGCCACGGCGACCAGCGCGGACTCGAAAGTGCCGCCGCCTTCGCGCACGACGGCGACGAGGATGCCATAGGAGAGGGCCTGCTGTCCGGTCTCGGCGAGGAACCGCGAGGCGAGCAACAGCTGGAACGACCGGTTCTTTAGCACGTCCGCGTCGGGGAGCAGCCACCAGAGGAGGCGGCGACCGTAGGCCCGCGTGTCCCAGAGGCTTTCCAGCCGGTGGGCCATAGTGCTCACGGGGTTGGCATCGATTCAGGAAGCGCCCGGGGACTCGTGGGGATTCGCAATTCCTCGGAATTCTATCAAGGGTCACCACCAGGGCGGTTGAGAGGAGAGCCAAGGCGCCCTGGCGGGCACAAGAAAGGCAGCGCGGATTATGATTCGACGCACAGGAGAAGGAAATGCAAGAGGTCAAAGAACGAATCAGTCACCAGGCGCGCGAGCAGTTCTTCAGGTACGACCGGGAGCTAGACCTGGAGGTAGAGGAACGGCCAGTAGATGCCCCGCAAGGATTGAAACGCACCCGCTTCACTTTTACGAGCACACACTGGCAGCGGGTGCCGGGACTACTCTTGACGCCCCAGGGGACCGGGCCGTTCCCGCTGGTCGTCATGCAGCACGGAGCCGGGAGCGAGAAAGAGGCCGAGTACATCGCGAGGCCGGCTGAGTTCTGGGCGCAGAGCGAGGGCTGGGCGGTGCTGGCGATCGATGCGCCGCGCCACGGCGAGCGGCAGCGCGGAGAGGTCGACCGCGCACGGCTCTTCAATCACTCGTACACCTGGCGAGACACCGCCATCCAGATGGCGCAAGACTTGATGCGCTCGTTGGACTACGCGCGGACGCGCGCCGAGATCGACAGCTCCCGCGTGGCCTACGTGGGCTTCAGCATGGGCACCATTCTGGGCGTGGCCTTCGTCGCCCTGGACAAACGGGTGGGGAGCGCCGTCTTCAACATTGGCGGCGCGGTGACGGCGGAGCGCCTCGGGGAGTTCTCGGAGGACCACAGGGAGCAAATTGAAGAGGTGGTCGAGATCGTAGACCCCGTCCACTTCGCGCCGCAGATAGCCCCGCGGCCGGTCTTGATGATCAACGGGCTGCAGGACGATATCGTGCCGCCGGCGTCCGGGCAGCGCCTCTTCGACGCCATGGGGGAGCCCAAGCGGATTGAATGGTACGAGGGTGACCACTATGGGATCCGTGGCAAGGAGCTTAAGCTGATGCGGGAGTTTCTGAGGGAGAACCTTTAAACCGCGGAAAGCGCGGCGTAATAGACGTTGTCGCGGTGTCCGGCTCGGTCGGACCGTAGGGGACGCAACATACCTGAGCCATTCACTGGTAGTGCGTCGACTGCGGGGGGCTTTCGTGGCTGCCCGGGTTTACCTCACCCCCTCGCCCCCTCTCCGCAAGCAGAGAGGGGGAAGGAGGATAGGATTGCTCATCAAGAGGAGCTGGCTAGGCCTCCGCGGGCTTGGGCTCCTGTTCCTTGGCGGGCCACTGGTTGCGCAGGCCGGCGGCGAGGCTCTTGGGCATCAGGTCGGCGAGCAGGTCGACGCTCCACTCCTGGTCGGTAAAGAGGCTGCGAACCAGCTCGGGCTCGGAATACAGGCCGATGGTGTTGCCGCCGACGAGGAAGTTGCGCCCGTTGACGTTGGCCGCTTCATCGGTGCAGAGCCAGACGACCAATGGCGCGACGTGCTTGGGGTCCAGGTTCGTGATCATGGCCTGGACGTCGGCGCCCACACCCTGGCCGGCGCTGTCCTGCTGGCGTGACTTCTCCCAGGCCTCCTGCAGCTCAGGGCTGAGCGTCAGGCGGGTGGCCGCGCGGGGGCGGATTGCGTTGCAGCGGACGCCGTAGCGGCCCATGTCGCGGGCGACGGTACGAGTCAGACCGATGATGCCTTCCTTAGCCGCCGAGTAGTTGGCCTGGCCCATGTTGCCGAGGCCGGACTCGGATGAGGTGTTGACGATGACGCCGCTGCGCTGCTGGCGCATGACGACGCAGGCGTGCTTGGTCAGGTTGAAGTGGCCCTTGAGGTGGACGGCGATGACGATGTCCCATTCCTCTTCGGACATGTTGAAGACCATGCGGTCGCGCAGGATGCCCGCGTTGTTGATGAGGATGTCGAGCTTGCCGTAGGTGTCGATGGCCTGCTTGACCATGCCCTCGGCCTCGCCGTAGTCGGAGACATTGCCGTAGTTGGCGGCGGCTTCGCCGCCGGCGGACTTGATGGCGTCGACGACCTCCTGGGCGGGGGTGGTGTCGCCGCCCTCGCCCCCGGCAGTCCCGCCGAAGTCGTTGACGACCACTTTGGCGCCCTCGGCGGCGAGGCTAATGGCCTCTTCGCGGCCGATGCCGCGGCCGGCGCCGGTAACGATGGCAACACGACCTTCGAGTCGTTTGGTCATGGGAGTCTCCTTAAGCTGTCTGGATTCGCGGCGGGGAACTGTTCAGTAATAGCGCAGGGCTTGGAGAGGGACAAGAAAGCGGACCCTCGTCTACCGACAGCCCACCGCCCTCAACCTCACCCTAACCCTCTCCTTGCCAAGGAGAGGGGACTGGCCCGGGAACGACCAGCGCGCGGCTGACAATCGTCGCACCTGCCAGACTAGCTTGATGCCCGACGACGAGAGCACCAGCTTCGACCCGATCGCCGAGTCTTTCGACGAGTGGGCCGCGCACAACTTCCCCCAAGAGATCGTCAATCCCATGGTGGACCTGCTGGCCCAGTTGGCTGGCTCGGGCCGGGCCTTGGAGCTCGGCATCGGCACGGGCCGGATCGCCCTGCCGTTGGCTGCGCGGGGAGTCTCCGTGAGCGGAATCGAGCTGTCGCCGAAGATGGCGGCGAAGCTGCGGGAGAAGTCTGGTGGCGCGGATATCCCGGCCGCCATCGGCGACTTCTCGAGCACCCGGGTTGATGGCTCTTTCTCGCTGGCTTATCTGGTCGCCAACACGCTCTGGAACCTGAAGACCCAAGAGAAACAGGTTGCCTGCTTCCAGAACGTCGCTGCGCACCTCGAGCCCAGCGGCCGCTTCCTGGTCGAGATGTTCGTGCCCGACCTGCAGGGCATCTCGACGGGCCACACCATCAGGGCGTTTCGCGCCGACGCAGGCCGTCTCTCGTTCGATGTCTACGACGTTCCCCGGCAAGGGTTGACCAGCGTCCACTACTCGATCGCGAGCGGCGGGATCACGGCTTTCGCGCCCGAGGGGCGCTACGTCTGGCCCGCCGAAATGGACCTGATGGCTCAGCTGGCTGGCATGAAGCTCGAGAACCGCTGGGGCGGCTGGAAGCGGGAGCCGTTCACTGAGCTGAGCCGCTCCCACGTGTCGGTCTACGAGAAGCCCCAGGCAACCGGAAGGCCCGGGGTCAGTCTCCCCGCGACTGAATTTGTTACCGCAGGCTCGGGTTCGACCGACGCGTTGGGGCAGAAGGCTCGCAGTAACCAGCCTTAACCCTGAATCGGCCGGCCATCTGCCCCTACCAACTGGCCCGTGCCGACGCGCATGCCGTAGAGGGCCGTGTGCGGGCCCGAGGGGAGGGTTGCGCTTTCCATCGGAGTCGCGGGTTCCGTTCAGCAACGCAACCCTCCCCTGCATTGGTGGGAGTCCAGGCTCGCGACCGGCTACAGCAACCTAGATGAGGACGAAGTCTACGCCGGTTAGACCAGCTAGGTCGGGGCCAAGGTCGATTCTGGCGTCGGCTTTGCCGAAGGCGATTTCTACTTTGCCGCCGTCGACCTGGCGGATGACGAGGCGGACTTCGTCCTCGCCGGGGTACTTCTTCAGGGCGCGGGCGATGCGGTGGAGGCGCTCGCGGTCGGCCTCTTCGTCTTCGGTCTCATGCAGGGTGATGCGCAGGGAGCGCGGCTTCTTGACGGCCGGCGCCTCGACTACCGGCCGGGGCGTGCGCAGGGCCATGTTATCGATCTTGACCTCAGGGGCCGCTGCTGGAGCGGGAGCGACGGCGACGGCGACCGCGGCGACGGCATGGCTACCGTTTCCGTTCGGCTGCGCAGCCGCGGCAATTGGCTCGTGAGCCTCGACTACGGAAACAGGGGCGGCTGCGGGCTCGTGGTGGCCGTTCTGGCTCACTTGTAGCGATGGCGAGGGCGTGTCATCAGGCTCTCCGAGGAGTTCTGAGGGCGGCTCGGGAACCGGCAACACCTGGTCTTCGGCAGGAGCCGCGGACGGGACTGGCTCTGCGGTTAGCGGCTCAGCCTCGTTGGCAGCCGCGGGGCGGCGGGGCTTCTTCAGAGACGCCCAGTCGGCGGGGTTATAGCCGAGGAGCTCCTGCTTCTCCGGGTCGTAGGGGAGGGCCTTTTGGACGGAGAGCTGTGTCCTGTCGCCGCGCTCGCGCACGCGTACCAGGCAGAGCAGGATCTGCCCTGGGTTCCAGAGCTGCGGGGCGGGATCGAGCACGTCTGACCAGACGGTTAGCTCGATGTTTCCTGAGAGGTCCTCCAGCTCCACGATGGCGAACGGCCGGCCGTCGCGGGTCAGGCGCCGATTAACCGTAGTCAGGGCGCCGGCGACGACGAACTCGCCGGAGGTCTCGCCGCCCAGCTCGCTGCACATCACCGTGATGTGCTCACCGAGCTTCTGGGCGGCGCGCGTGAATGGGTGCTCGGAGACGTAGACGCCGAGCAGCTCCTTCTCCCAGGAAAGGATCTCGCGCACAGGGACGTCGACCTGGTCCAGCTCGAGCTGGGGCATCGGGGTGTCGACCTGGGAGCCGAAGAGGTCGAACATCGAGGTCTGGCCGGTTTCCTTGAGGCGCTGCTCGCGCTGGGCCATGGCGAAGAGGCGGTCCATGTTGGCGTTGAGGGTGCCCCGGTCGCCGAGAGCATCGAGGGCGCCGGCCTTGATCAGGCTCTCGACGGCTCGCTTGTTCACGACCTTGAGCGGGGCCTCGCGGCAGAACTCCTCGACGCTGCTGTAGCCGCCATCGGGGCGAGAGTCGATCAGGGCCTGCGCGGCGCCCTCGCCGACGTTCTTGACTACGCCCAGCCCAAAGCGGATGGCGCGCTTGCCGTCGACCGAGGTGTCGATTGAGAAGTTGCCGGCGCTGCGGTTGATGTCCGGCGGGAGCACGCGGATACCGAGCCGGGCGCACTCGCCGGCAGCGGAGGCGATGCGTTCGAGGCCGGCGAGCATGAGGACGGCCGTCATGTATTCCTCGGGGTAGGTCGCCTTGAGGTAGGCGGTTTGGTAGGCGATGGTGCCGTAGCAGACGGAGTGCGCCTTGTTGAAGGCATAGCCGGCGAAGGGCTCGATGAGGTCGAAGACGCTATCGGCGTCGGCGCGGCTGTAGCCCTGCTTCATCGCCCCATCGACGAAGCGGTCGTGCTCCTTGGCCATGACCTCCTTGATCTTCTTGCCCATGGCCTTGCGCATGATGTCAGCTTCGCCGAGCGTGTAGCCGGCGAACTTCTGGGCAATCAGCAGGACCTGGTCCTGGTAAACGATGATGCCGTAGGTCTCATCGAGGATCTCGGCCAGGTCGGCGTGCGGGTACTCGATGGCGATCTGGCCGTGCTTGCGCTGGCAGAACTCCGTGATGTGCTGCATCGGCCCCGGGCGGTAGAGGGCGACAAGGGCAGCCAGGTCGCCGACGCTGTCGGGCTGGAGCTCGACGACGGCTCGCCGCATCCCGGCGGACTCAAGCTGGAAGACGCCGAAGGTATCGCCGCGGGCGAGCATGCGGTAGGTTTCGCTGTCGCCTTCGGGCAAGCGCAGGAGGTCGAGCTCCACGCCGTGGTGCTGCTTGATGAGGTCCAGGGCGCGGGCCAGGATCGTCAGGTTGGAGAGGCCGAGGAAGTCCATCTTGAGGAGGCCGATCTCGGCGACGTCCCACATCCCGTACTGGGTCATGGGGATGGCGCGGACTTCCTCGTCCTTGCCGGCGCCCGTGCGCACCGGCTGCTGTAGGGGTACGTGCTCGATGAGGGGCTCGCTCGAGATGACGACGCCGGCGGCGTGGGTGCTGGCGTGGCGGGCGACGCCTTCGAGGCGGCGGGCGGTGTCGATCAGGTCCTTGACGGTTGGATCGGCGCCGTAGATCTGGTTGAGCTCAGCGTTCTCGTTGAGGGCACGCTCGATGGTCATGTTGACCGCGGTGGGGATCAGGCGGGCTACGCGGTCCGTGTCGGCGAAGTTCATGGCCAGGGCGCGGCCCGTGTCGCGGATGGCCGCCTTGGCGCCGAGCGTCCCGAAGGTGATGATCTGGGCCACGTGGTCGTAGCCGTACTTCTCGGCCACATAGCGGATGACCTCGTCGCGGCGGTCGTCCGCGAAGTCCATGTCGATATCAGGCATCTCGCGGCGCTCCAAATTTAGGAAGCGCTCGAAGACCAGTCGGTGGTGCAGGGGGTCGATGTCGGTGATGCCGGAGCTGTAGAGGACGATCGAGCCGGCGGCGCTGCCGCGCACACCCATGGGAATGCCGCGCGAGCGGGCGAAGTCGGCGAAGTCCTTGACGATCAGGATGTAGCTGGCGAAACCCGTCTCACCGATGACCATCAGCTCGTAGTCGAGACGTTGGCGGACCTGCTCGGGTAGGCCGCCGTAGCGCTCCTCGGCGCCGCGCCAGCAGATCTGGGCGAGGTGCTGGTCGGGGCTGACGCCGGGAGGGAGCTCGGGGTCGGGGAGGTGGAGGCGGCCGAACTCGAGGTTCAGCTCGCAGCCCTCGGCGATCTTCCAGGTGTTGTCCGAGGCCTCGGGCAGATCGGGAAGGAGCGCCCGCATCTCGTCCTCCGACTTCAGGTAGTAGCTGCCGCCCTCCATGCGCATGCGATTGGCGTCGTTGACGGTCGAGTTGGTGCCGATGCAGAGCAGGAGGTCGTGGATCTGGTCGTCGTCGGGGTTCGTGTAGTGGGAGTCGTTGGTGAGGACCAGGGGGATATTCAGGTCCCGGCCGAGGTCGACCAGCTTGGCGTTTATCGGCGAGAACTGGGGGTCGTTGTGCTCCTGGACCTCGAGGTAGAAGTTCTCGCCGAAGACCTCGCGGTACCAGCCGGCGATGGAGATGGCGTCAGCCAGCCGCGATTCCTGAAGCGCGCGATGAAGCTCGCTCGATGGGCAGCCGGAGAGTATGACGAGCCCCTCGCGATAGCGTTCCATTAGCTCGCGGTCGATGCGCGGCTTGTAGTAGTAGCCCTCGAGGTGCGCCCTGCTGCTGAGGGCCATCAGGTTCTGGTAGCCGGTGTTGTTGCGGGCGAGGACCGTCAGGTGGAAGGGTGACTTCTCCGAGGTCTCGCGGGAGCCGCGGGCGCCGGGGGAGACGTAGAACTCCTGGCCGATGATCGGCTTGATGCCCCGCTTCTTCGCCTCCCTGTAGAACTGGACGGCGCCGTACATGGCCCCGTGGTCGGTCATGGCGATGGCCTCTTGCCCTAACGACTGGGCACGATCGAGAAGCGGCGGGATCTTCGCCAGGCCGTCCAGCAGGGAGAATTCGGTATGAACGTGTAGGTGAGTGAACATTTAATTCGAGGGACCGGAGAGCATCATCGTACACCCGCAGGGGCTGCTATTCAACGCTAGAAATAGCACCCCGTCGGGCCCTAGGCTCTGTCCCCAGAAGTCATTCAGCGTTGTCCACGCTCGGGTGATAAGCGACCTCACCCCCGCTGCGGCTGGCCCTCCCCTTGCCAAGGGGAGGGGAGCAGGGTTGGGGCCGGGCAATCGTGGCCAGGAGCAGGTTGACGCCGCGAGTCATGCCCGGGCGGGTATTGCTACCTTGAGGTCGATCTCGTGGCGGCGGAGCTCAGCCAGGATCACTTCGCCCTGGGCGGGCTCGGGGTCAACCAGGGGGAGCCTGAGCGGGCCGACCGGCACGCCGAGCTGGCGCAGGGCCCACTTAATGGGGGTTGGGCTGGTGACCGAGAACATGGCGTGGCGCAGGGGGAGGAGGCGGTTGTGCAGGGTGGCGGCCTTCTGGATGCGGCCACCGCGAATGAGGTCGATCATCTCGGCAACCTGCTCGCCGACAAGGTGGGTGATTACTCCTACCACTCCGTAGCCACCGAGGGAGACGATGTTAAACGTGTCCTCGTCGTTGCCGCTCCAGACGCGGAAGCCACCGGCGGCACCGTTGATGATGGCGGCGACCTGGCTCATGTCGCCGCTGGCCTCCTTGACGCCGGCGATGTTGCTGACGTGGGAGAGGCGGATGGTTGTCTCGGCCGTCATGTTGACCGCCGTGCGGCCGGGGATGTTGTAGAGGATGCAGGGCTTCGACGTGGCGGCCGCCAAGGCGGCGAAGTGCTGGTAGAGCCCTTCCTGGGTGGGCCGGACGTAGTAGGGGACGATAAAGAGGAAGGCGTCGGCGTGGGGCCCGGCCTCGCGGGTGAGCTCGATGCTCTCGCGCGTGTTGTAGCTGCCGGTGCCGGCGATCACCGCCACCTCGTCGCCGACGGCTTCTTTCACGGCGCGGAAGAGCTGGAGCTTCTCGTCGTAGGAGAGGGCCGGGCCTTCGCCCGTGGTGGCGGCCAGGACGAGGCCCTCGCTGCCGCACTCGGTCAGGGCTACGGCGAGGTCGCAGGCGGCGCGCAGATTGAGCTCACCCCGGTCGTCGAAGGGGGTGACCATCGCGGTGAGGACGCGGCCGAGCTCAGGCACGTTGCCTCACACGAGACCTCGCGTAACCATCTCTTCTGCGATTTGGACCGAGTTGGTCGCCGCGCCCTTGCGCAGGTTATCGCAGGCCAGCCAGAGGGCGATGCCGGCCGCGACGGACTCGTCCTTGCGGATGCGGCCGACGAAGACATCGTCCTTGCCGGCGGCAGTGATGGCCATGGGGTAGGTCTTGCTGGCCGGGTCGTCCTCGACGGTTATGCCGGGTTCACCCGCCAGTAGCTCGCGGACCTGGCCGGCCGACATCTCGTGCTCCAGCTCGATGTGGACGGCCTCGCAGTGGGTGACGAACACCGGCACGCGGACACAGGTGGCGGAGATGCGCAGCTCGGGGAGGTGAAGGATCTTGCGCGACTCGTGGATGACCTTCCATTCCTCGCGGGTGTAGCCGCTCTCGAGGAAGCCGGCGACGTGGGGGATGACGTTGAAGGCGATCTGGTGGGGGTATTCCTCGGCCGCCACTTCGGTTGCACCGTCGTTGATCTCCCGGGTCTGGCGGTCGAGCTCCTGGGCGGCTTTGGCGCCGGTCCCGGTGACGGACTGGTAGGTGTCGACGACGACCCGCTGCAGGGGGTTGGCCTTCTGGATGGCGTTGAGGACCATGACCAGCGGGGTGGTGGCGCAGTTGGGGATTGAGACGATGCCCTTGTGGTCGTTGAGGTCGTCGGCGTTGACCTCGGGGACGACGAGAGGGACGTGGGGTTCCATGCGGAAGGCCCCGCCGTCGTCGATGACGACGCCGCCGTTCTCGACCACGATTGGCGCCCAGTGGCGCGAGGCATCGTCGTTGGCCGCGATGAAGACGAAGTCGGCGTCGCGCAGGGCCTCCTTCGAGGTCTCCTCGACGAGGAGGTCGTCGCTGCCGAAGCGCATCTTGCGGCCGGCGGAGCGGGCGGTGGCGAGCAGCTTCATGGTCTTGACGGGGAAACGCCGCTCGTTGAGTACGTCGAGGAGGACGGGCCCGACGGCCCCGCTGGCCCCGACAATCGCCACGTTAAACTCGCGCCCGCTCATAAGGTCTGCACTCTCCCTGGTAGTAGCTCAGCCGTAAGGCAAGCCTAACCCGTAGGGGTGTCGGACCGGAACTCGGCGGCTGCGGGAGCGTGGGTGATTGCGGTTCCGTATCCTTGTGGAGACTCCGTATCAGCAACCGAAGCCCCGCGAAACACCCCGAAAGACACTTTGCGCAGCAACCTCAACCTCGGCTCGCTCCTCGGCATTCCGATAGGGCTCAACTATTCGTGGTTCGTCACGCTGGCCGTGATCACGGTCTTCTTCGGCGTCCAGATCTACCCGCTGATGCTGCCCGACGAGACAAGGGCCGTGCACTGGATGCTTTCTGTCCTCACCGCTGTCCTCGCCTTTGTCTCAGTGCTTCTGCATGAGCTGGCGCATGCCCTGGCAGCCAGGCGCGCAGGCGTGCCCGTGCAGGGGGTTACGCTGTTCATCTTTGGCGGAATCGCACGGCTCGAGGCGGACGCCCGCCGGCCGGCGACGGAGTTCTTCATCGCCCTCGTGGGCCCGCTGACGAGCTTCGTCCTCTTCGGGCTGTTCTTCGGCTTCTGGCTGGCGGCCGGCTCGCCCGACACGACCGGCGGGATCATTTGGGAGTGGCTGTGGCTGATCAACCTGGCGGTCGGGGCGATAAACCTCGCGCCGGCTTTCCCCTTCGACGGCGCACGACTCCTGCGGTCGTCGATCTGGGGTGTGTCGGGGAGCTTCCAGAGGGCGAGCCAGATAACGGCGACGCTGGGGCAGGCCATCGGCTACGCGCTGATCGCGGCCGGGGTGGTTTCGCTGCTGGGGCCCGACTTCCTGCCCTTCGAGCTGGACTCGCTCGATGAGCTCTGGCTGATCCTGATCGGGCTCTTCCTCGAGAACTCAGCCCGGAGCTCCTACCAGCAGGTGCGGATGAACGAGGTCTTGCAGACACAGAACGCCAGCGACGCCATGTCGCGCAACTTCGACCTCGTCAGCCGCGAGGCCACGGTCGACGAGGCGCTGCAGTCGCTCGGCGAAAAGGACAACGCGTTCGCCTTTGTGACCGAGGACTCGCGTGTGATTGGGATAGTCACCGCCGCGGCGATGAAGGCCCTGCCGGCGGCCGAGCTAGGCGGCAAAACGACGAGCGAAGTGATGGTGCCGGCGGGCGACGTGCAGGTCGTGCACAGCGACGAGCTGCTGGCCGAAGTCGTGCAGCGCATGGACGCGGCGAAGGTCGACGTCATGCCGGTGATCGAGGATGGCCGCCTCGCAGGGCTGGTGTCACGGGAGCAGATCACGGCGCTGATCGACAAGTAGCCGTCCTCGCCGGGCGCCCGCATCTAACCTGACTTCATGGACCCCATCCCGGCTGGGCGAGCGTGAGGCTGCAGGCGGCCATTGCCGCCGGCAAGCTTAGCTCGCTGGCCAGCCGGGTGCTGGGGCGGGGCGGGGGGACGGCTCTGCCGGGGCTCGTCGCTGAGCGGCTGGCGCCGGACATCGTCGCGAGGCTGGCGGGGCAGCTCGGCCAGGGCAGCGCGCTGGTCAGCGGGACGAATGGCAAGACGACTACGGCATTGATGCTCAGCGCGATGGTTACAGCCGCGGGGCTACGGCCGCTGCACAACCGATCGGGCTCCAACCTCATGCGCGGGCTGGCTGCAACGTTCGTCGCCGAGGCCGGCGTGGGCGGCAGGCTGCCCGGCGCCGAGAAACGGCTGGGCGTTCTCGAGCTTGACGAGGCGGCGCTGCCCGCCGCGGCAAAGGCAACCAACCCCAGGGTCATCGCTCTGCTCAACCTCTTCCGCGACCAGCTGGACCGCTACGGCGAGGTCGACATCATCGCCGACCGCTGGCGCGAGATGATCAAAGGCCTGCCGGCAACGACGACGCTGGTCCTTAACGCCGACGACCCCTCGGTTGCGGGACTGGGCGAGGGCGCGACGGGGCCCGTGATCTATTTCGGCGTCGATGTGCCCGCCCTTGGCGGCGAACGGGAGCACGCTGCTGACATCCGCTGGTGCCCGCGCTGTGGCGGGGAGTTTGAATACTCGACCGTCTATTACGGCCACATCGGAATCTGGCGCTGCCCGACCTGCGGTAACTCGCGGCCGCGGCCACAGGTCGTAGTCAACGGGGCGGAACAGGAGGGCTTTGCCGGGACATCGCTGGTCATCGATACGCCCGGCGGCGTGGTGACAGCGAAGACGAGGCTGGCCGGTGTTTACAACATCCACAACGCGGCTGCTGCGGTGGCGGCAGGAGTCGCGCTGGGGCTGCCCATAGAAGCGCTCGCGGCTGGACTGGCGGGGACCGGCGCGGCCTTCGGGCGGCAGGAGCGCTTCGAGCTAGAGGGCAAGCGAGTGACGATCCTGCTCGGCAAGAACCCAGCGGGATTCAACCAGCTTCTGCGTACGCTGGCCGCCATACCCGGCACCAAGCATCTGGCGTTGTTCTTGAACGATGGCATTGCCGATGGGCGCGATGTCTCTTGGATCTGGGACGTCGACTTCGAGCGCCTTAAGGGACAGGTCGCCTCAACCGTGGTTTCCGGCCGGCGGGCCGCCGACCTGGCCCTGCGTCTGCGCTATGGCGGTGTGTCTGAGGAGATGACAATCGAGGAAGACCTCGAAGCTGCGCTGGACAGGGCATTGGCGAACACGGCGCAGGGAGAGGACCTGTACATACTGCCGACATACACGGCAATGCTGAGGGTCCGCGAGCTTGTGGCGCGGAGGGCGAAAATGCCCTCCTACTGGGAGGCCGAGCGATGAGCGAGACCCGCGAGCTCCGCGTTGGTCACCTCTACGGTTCCCTGCTCAACCTCTACGGCGACCGCGGCAACATCCTGACGCTGAAGTACCGCTGCGAGCAGCGCGGGATCGGTTTCGTGGTCGAGGACATTGGCCTTGGCAAGACCTTCGAACCCTCCGGGTACGACTTGCTCTTCGTGGGGGGTGGACCGGACCGCGAACAACAGCGGGTGGCGGACGACCTTGTCGACCTCAAGGCCGTGCCGCTGCGCGAGGCGGCGGACTCCGGCCAGGTCATCCTGGCGGTCTGTGGCGGCTACCAGCTCCTCGGCCACTACTACCGGGAGGCCGGTGGGGAGGAGCTGCCCGGCGCGGGCGTCCTCGACCTGCACACCGAGCACCCCGGCGACCAGGCGCGCCGCTGCATCGGCAACATCATCGCCCGCTGGGACGAGGGAATGATCGTCGGCTTCGAGAACCACGGGGGCAGGACGCGGCTCGGGCCGACGGCGCAACCGTTGGCCACGGTGGAAGTGGGCTATGGAAATAACGGAGAGGACGACTTGGAGGGTGCTCGCCAGGGCAACGTCTTCGGCACCTACATCCATGGGTCGCTGCTGCCCAAAAACCCGGCCTTCGCGGACTACCTGATCGGCCTCGCCCTATCGCGGCGGTACGGCGAGGAGCCGCTGGCACCGCTGGACGATTCGCTGGAGCTGCGTGCGCGCGCCGTGGCGGAGGGGATCGCCCGCCGGGAGCATCGCCGGAAGTCAGCCTGATGGACGAGCCGGAAGAACTGACGGAGCCGGTGGACTACCCGCAACAGCAGCGGGAGTGGCGTGGTGGGTGGTGGAGTGTTGTTTTTCCCTTGCTGTTGCTTGGGGTGGTGCTGGGGGCGCTGCTGCTGTATTTCTGGCTGTCCTGAGCCGGGAACGTGCGAGGGACGCAGGGGAGGGTGCGCTCTCCATCCGGGCCTGCGACTCCGATGATCTACGCAACCCTCCCCTCCCCGCGCCCAATCGATTGTTCGGGCAGATTTACGACCCTGGGAACCCAACCATCTGTGAACGAAGGTGGCGGAGCGCCTAGCCTGAAGCCGGAGGGGCGGAGCGGCCCGTAGATCAAGCAGGCCCCTCTCGACTCTATGGCGAAGGCTACGAGCTCCTTCTCACGCTGGCCGGCGCTGCCCGATCCCCTCAGGCCGGTCTTCCGGCTGCTGACCTCTATTAAGTTCGCGCTCGGGATCATCGCGTTCATGGCGCTGGCCGGAATCGCCGGCATTCTCATCCCTCAGGTGCCGCCCGAGCGTCGCGACTTCCCCGCGGCAAGGGCCGAGTGGCTCGCCGATCAGAAGGAGAGTCTCGGCTTCTGGTACGGCCCGCTCGAAGCCATCGGCGCCTTCGAGCTCTTCGCGACGTGGTGGTTCTACAGCGGGATGACGGTGCTGGTCATTGGGCTCGCCATCTGCTCCAGCAGCCGCTGGGCGCCGATCTGGCGCAACGCCTTCAGACCGCAGCGGCGCGTGCCGGACCGCTACTTCGAGACCGCGCGCCACCGCCAGGACTTCGCCAACCCCTCTGCTGCCGACTGGGACAAGCGCGTAATGAGCACACTGCGCTCCAGCGGCTACCGCGTTGAGGAGCACGAGAGGGGCGGCGTGCGCTATCTCTTCGCCGACCGCTTTGCCTGGGCGCAGATGGCTACCTTCGTCTCGCACCTGGCCATCGTCGTGCTGCTTGTCGGGGGGCTGACCTCGCGCATCTTCGCCGTGAACGAGTTCACTTTCATCCCCGAGGGCGGCACTCGGCCCGTCTTCGACCTCGACAGCGAGGACCACCTGCAGTTGGCGGTGGACGAGGCCGTAGGCCGCTTCGACAGCGAGGGCAACCCGCTCGACTTTCGCAGCGAGCTAACGATCTTTAAGGACGGGCGCGAGGTGGCGTCGGGGGAGGCCACGGTCAATGACCCCCTGGAGTGGAACGGCTACCGTCTGCACCAGACGGCGTACTCGCCCAACGGCGTGGCCCTGCGCGTGGAGGAGGCCGCCGGCGGGCGGCCGCTCTACAGCGAAACGGTTGTGCTGGGAGGAGAGCAGATCAGCCCGTTCCTGCGCATCGTGGAGGGCGGCGAGGAGATCTTCGCCGAAAACGTCGTGCTGGCCGACATCGTCTCCGGGGGCGCCGCCATCGCCAGCCTGATCACCGTGCCCGGCAGCGAAACGATTGTCTTCGTCGGCCTGCGCGACCAGGACGAACGCTTCGTTCTCGACCTGCGGGAGGCCAACCCGCCGGCCGGCGAGGAGCCTTTCGGCGCCACGCTGGAGCCGGGAGGTAGCGCGGAACTCGGCGGACGCACCTTCGTTTACGAAGGCCTGAGCAACGTGCCGGCGGACCTGGTGAATGGGCTGCCCGGCGGGGCAGGGCAGGGCGCTGTCGTCCAGCTAGGCCGCCATGCCGATGGCGAGCCTTACATCGGCATCACGGGCCTCGGCGAGGAGGGCGCGGCGCTGAAGATTGAGGAAGGGGAGAGCGAGGAGTTCGGCGGCTTTCGCTATAGCTTTGCCGGCACTCGCGACTTCTCGGGCATCACGGTGCGCAAGGATCCCGGGGTGGCCTTTCTCTGGGTGGGGGTAGCGATGATGCTGGGCGGCCTCGGGGTTACCTTCTACACGCCGCGCCGCAGGCTCTGGGTGAAGCTTGACGAGGATCGAACCTACTTCGCGGGGCAGGCAGCCCACCTGGTGAACCTGGAGCGCGAGATGCGCCAGCTGGCGGCCGACGCCGGCGCAGTTGGCGTCAACGTCGAGGCCGACGAAGATGAAGACGACTAGCGAACGAAGAGGACTCTGAATTGAGCCTGCCCTCCGCCCTCCTGGCCATCCATATCGGCATCGACCCTGAGATCACTGAGATCGGGCCGTTCCTTCTTACCTGGCATGGCTTCTTCACCGCGGTGGGCATCATCGCGGCGGTGGCGCTGATCGCGCGGCTGGCGCCGCTCCGCGGCATCCCCATTGACGAGATCTACAACGGCGCGATGCCCGTGGTCTTCGGCGGAATCGTCGGAGCTCGCATCCTCTTCGTAATCGAAGAGTGGAGTCAGTTCGAGGACGACCCGCTCGAGATCTTTGCCCTGACCGAGGGGGGCATTTCGGTGTTCGGTGCAGTGCTCGGCGGCACCCTCGCGACGCTGATCTACGTCATCTTCAGCAAACTGCCGTGGGCCCGTGTGGGCGACGTCATGATGCCAGGGCTGGCCCTGGGCCTGGCTGTGGGCCGCATTGGCGACATCATCAACGGCGAGCACATCGGCAAGCAAAGCGACCTGCCCTGGGCGACCGTCTACACGCATCCGGGCAGCCCCGCCTATCTGCTGGAGGCGCACCACCCGGCGGTGGCCTACGAAATGATCGGCCTGCTCCTCTTGATGGGCGTGACGTTGTACATGCTCTACCGCCTGAACCGCCTCCGCGATGGCTGGATCACCGTGCTTTTCTTCGCTGCTTACTCGATCTTGCGCTTCGGCGTCAGCTTCGCGCGTGGCTATGATGCACCCGACGGCTCGATCCTCGGCGACGACGACGTCTGGCTGGGACTCAAGTCGGTGCAGCTGATCTCGATCGCGACGCTCATCGGGTTGATCCCCGTCGCCTACCTGCTCTGGCGGAACACGGCGCCGGAGTTCGAGCTGCCCGAGCGGGCGTCGCGTCCGCAAAGCCGCGCCCAGCGCCGCCGGGAAGAACGGCGGGCCGCCGCCCGCAAGCCTCAAAGCTGAGCGAACCGCCGGTCGTCACCCTCTATTCCCGGCCGGGCTGTCACCTCTGTGTTGAGGCGCTGGGGCTGCTGCACGATCTCTCTGCGGAGCTTGGCTTCACGGTCCACGAGGTGAACATCGAGGACGACGACGGCCTGCTGAAGCGGTATCAGTGGTCGATTCCGGTCGTCGCGGTGGGAGGCAAGGACATCGCAGCGGCGCCGCTGACGCGGGCTTCCCTGCGGGCGGTGCTGGCTAGCGCTTTAGGAGGCCGATGAGTCCGCGGGCGCCGACCAGGGCGACCACCGCGAAGACGATGCGGTTCCAGTCGATGACCGGCTGGACCTTGACCCCTGCCGAGCTGATCTCGAGGACCGCGACCGGGCGCACGCTGCCACCGCCACCTCCGCCGCCACCCGACCCACTGCCACCCTCACCCGCAGCGTCAGTTCCGCCGCCGGAGCCAAAGCCGTAGCCGAGACCGACAGTGATGCTGGCAAGGGGGACAGCCGTAGTGCCGTTGGCCGTGATAGGGTCGCCGACGGCCGAGGCGGCGGTCAGCTTGCCCGGTATCTCGCCGATGGGGCCCAGGCTGGTTGTGTCGAAGTCGTTCATCGCAGTCTCCTCAACAACCGCAGGAGCAGCAATCCAGCCAGCCCCGCGGTGATTATTTTGGTGTAATCGTGAACCCTATAGGTCTTCGTTCCGTGCTCGGAATCGACCTGGACCGCCACCGGATAGAGGCTTTCGGCCACCCAGTGCTCGCCGCCGCCCAGCCGCCAGCGTCGCAGCTTGGGCTTGACGATCAGGTTGTCGATGGTGATGGGGTCACCGTCGACCGATTCAAAGCGCAGGAAGGGCAGGTTCATAGGCTTGCAGCGTATGCCGCCGGTTTCCTAAGCGGCGTGAGTATTGTCACGAAGAAGGCTCCTCTTCGGCCCGTTCTACCGATATCCGGACGGGGGACCACTCGGCCGTGACGCCCTGGCCGTGGCAGGAAACGCTCTCGCCGTCGCTGATGTCCTTTTCGGTCATGATGCCGAGGGCGACGAGGAAGGAGTCCATGATGAACGGGACGTCGGCTTCGTGGTTCACGAGCTTGCCGTCAATGAACCAGTCCAGCGTGCGCCGCGGCTTGTCGTAGAGCATGCGATAGGAGTGGCGCCGGCCGGGCCCGCCGGGGTGCTCCATCTCCTTGAAGAGGCAGAAGTACTTTGCCGGGCCTGGCTCGGCGGGCTCGGGGACACCGGGGAAGGGCAGGCGGGCGTAGACCGTGGCCAGGCGGTCCTCGCTGACGAAGAAGTCGATGGCAGCGCCGTTGGCGAAGTCCAGCAGGTTGACGGAGACGAAGCCGTCGTAGAGGTCGCCGGGCGTCGTGCCGTGGCCGCGCGCCGTGATCTCCAGGTCGACCGTGACCAGACAGTCGCCGGGGCACTCGACCATGCGCTTCGACCAGTACATGTGTTTGGCGTTGTCGAGGAACTGCATCGTCGTGTTTCCACGGGTCAACTCCGGCACGGTAACCCGCAGCTGACCGTCGCGCACGATCACCACTGCACCAGGCTCGCGGTATTCCCAGAAGCCATCGGGCGTGGGGAAACCGCCGAAGCGCCACTCGCTCTCGGGTTTGAAGAGGTCTGCGTAGCCGCCGAGGACGATATCCTGCCGGTCGCTGGTCACGTAGTGATCCTAGGAGGGTCTGGGGTTAGGTTCCGGTCGCCAAATTGCGGCTCGCTCAGCCGAGGATACGGATGCGGCGGGGTTTGTTTAGATGCCGAACGCATGCCTAATGCGACGCAGGGGTGGGTCCCGAAGGAGATCAAGAATCCGAAATGCCTCGGCAGACGGGACCCACCCCTACGGGTGGTCGTCGGGCGTGCGATTGCGATTCAGGACGCGCCGGCCGTTTCGCTCCGGGCCCCCGCTGGTGTTCGCGCGTCGGAGGGCCGATGCGCGCGGATGACGTGGGCGGCCGAGGCTTTGAAGGCGGCGCAGACTTTCTTACCTGGCACAAGCTCCAACTCCTGGGCTGAGAGCCTTGTTACTAGCGAGACCAGGGGGAAGCCGCAGTCAATCTCGACCCTGACCAGCCGGCCGGCGCCGGTAACTCGTGTTACGTGGCCCTCGAGCTGGTTGCGGGCGCTGCTGACGGCTTGCGGCTCGCCGGCCAGGGTGATGTCCTCGGGTCTCAGGCAGAGCAGGACATGGTCGCCCGGCGCCCAATCGCCGGCGGCATAAACCATTACCCGCCCGGCGGCGAGTTGGGTGAGACCTTCGTCCTGGAAATGCACGGTCGCCGGCACGATCGTCTCCACGCCCACGAATTCTGCGACCTCGGGGTCGACCGGCGAGGAAAAGACTTCGCTGCCGGTGCCAAGCTGACGCAGGCGGCCGCCGATCAGAACGGCGACGCGGTCGCCGAGGCGCAGCGCCTCATCGCGGTCGTGGGTGACGAAGATCGTCGCAGGGTTGCTTTCTTCGAGGACGCTGTCCAGGTCGTCGAGGAGCTGCTCGCGGGTCGGGGCGTCCAGGGCGCCGAACGGCTCGTCGAGGAAGAGCACGTCCGGCGAGAGGGCGAAGGCGCGGGCCAGGGCCACACGCTGTGCTTCGCCGCCCGAGAGCGAGCGAGCGGCGCGGCGGGCAAGCTGGCCGACGCCGAAACGCTCGAGCCAGCGCATCGCGATGGCGTCTCGCTTCCCCCTCGGCAGGCCACGGAACTGGAGGCCGGCGGTGACGTTGGCCACCGCGCTGGTGTTCAGGAGAAGGGGGTCCTGGAAGACGACCGCCAGGCGGCGCCGGGCGGCGAGCCGGTCGCGGACTGGCGCACCATCAAGCAACACCTCGCCCTCGCAGGAGTCGAGGAGGGCCAGGCACTGGACCAGGGTGCTCTTGCCGGCGCCGTTGGGGCCGATCACGGCGAGCACCTCGCCGTCGGCGACGCCCAGGTGCCCGACTGAGAGTATCTCGTGGCCGCCACGGACAACCCGCAGCTTGTGGGCCTCGATCCGGTTCAAACGACGCGGCGTCCCTGCTGCACCGCAGTCAGCACGGCGTTCACGACGATCATCAGAACCAGGAGGATGATACCCAGGGCGAGCGCCAGCTCGAACTGTCCCCGTGAGGTCTCGAGGACCATCGCAGTCGTCAGGACGCGCGTCTCGTCCTTGATGTTTCCTCCAACCATCAACGAGGCGCCGACCTCGGAGATCACGGCGCCGAAGCCGGCCATGACGGCGGCCAAAAGCGGCAGGCGCGCCTCCTTGAGTAGCAGCCAGAGCATCTGCGGCGTGGAGGCGCCGAGCGAGAGGATCTGGAGGCGGAGGCGTGGGTCGAGGCTCTGCAGGGCCGCGGCGGTGAAGCCCGTAATGATCGGGGTGGCGATGACGCACTGGGCGATGACCATCGCCATCGGGGTGTAGATCAGGTGCAGGTCGCCGAGGGGGCCGCTGCGCCAGAGCATGACGGCGACGAAGAGGCCCACGACGACCGGCGGCAGGCCCATGCCCGTGTTGACGATGGCGAGCACGACCGGCCTTCCGGGGAAGTGCCGCAGGGCGAGGAAGCTGCCTACCGGGACGCCGATGGCCAGGCTGAGCAGGGTGGCGAAGCCGGAGACCGCCAGGGACAGGCTGGCGATGGCGAAGACCTCGCCGTCGAAGGTGAAGATCAGACGAAAGGCTTCGGTCAGGCCATCCCAGAGCAGGTCCAATCGCTAGCCGCCTTCTCGCACCTCGTCCTCGGTCTTGCCGGCGTCCGGGACAAAGAGTGGCTCGCCGAACTCGTCCACGCCAAAGGTCTCGATGAAAGCCTGGGCTTCCTCGGAGACGAGGAACTCGGCGAAAGCCCTGGCTCCATCTTCGTTGACATCGTGCTCATCGGGGTTGACCAGGATCACGTGATAGATGTTCAGGAGCTCCGGGGCGCCTTCAAAGGCGATGGTCAAGGCCACGTCGCCGCCGAAGGAGAGGAAGGTGCCGCGGTCGCTGACGGTGTAGGAGCCGGTCTGGTCGGCGATGGTGAGGGTTGCGCCCATGCCCTGCCCGCTCTCGCTGTACCAGGGCTCGCCGGTCGGGTCGATTCCGGCGCCCTCCCAGAGGCGAAGCTCCAGGGTATGCGTGCCCGAGTCATCGCCGCGCGAGACGAAGTTAGCGCCCGCATCGGCGATGGCGGTCATGGCTTCGCCGATCGAGGCCGCGCCGGCCACCCCGGCGGGGTCGTCCTCAGGACCGACGATGATGAAGTCGTTGTGCATGACGAGTGTGCGCTCGATACCGTTGCCGGAGTCGACGAACTCCTGCTCGGCGGCCGGCGAGTGCACGAGCACGACATCGGCGTCGCCGCGCGAGGCGGTTTCCAGCGCCTGCCCGCTGCCCAGCGAGAGCGGCTTAATCTCGTAGTCCGAGTCGGCCTCGAAGCGTGGGATGAGCTCGTCCAGGAGGCCGCTGTCCACCGTGCTGGTGGTGGTGGCGAGGATGACTTCGGTGTCCTTGTCATCCCCGCACGCGCCGCTCGCCACTGCCAACCCGGCGAGGGAAAGCGCCAGCAGGCAAAGTCCGATTCGTCGAATGTTCATTTATCGCCTCCGTTATGCTCCGCGCAGCATAACCGGGGGCGACCGGCTGAGCTAGCGGCGCTAGCTCTGTCGGGAGACGAGGCGGGCGGCGAGGAGCCTGAGCTCGGCGAGGCCGTCCGCAGCGAGGGGCAGGCCGTCGAGCTCCGTGAAGGCTTCGCGGACGAGCCGGCCGGCCAGCTCCGCCGCGTACTCGCGCGATCCGGCGCGCTCGAATGCAGCGCGAATCTTCTTCACCGGCGGATCGTTCTCGGGATACATGATGTAGTGGCCGAGTACTTGAGCGCCCTCGGCGTCGACGTTTGCGTAGCCGTGGATGAAGGGGAGGGTCTTCTTGCGGCGGATGATGTCGTTGTCGTGCGACTTACCTGTCTGGGCGCTGTCGCCCCAGATGCCGAGGACATCGTCATGCACCTGGAAGCCGACACCCAACTTCTCGCCACATTTACGGAAGCGCAAGGAGTGTTCGAGGCTCGCGCCGGCGGCGAGAGCTCCGAGCTCCATGGCGCAACCGAAGAGGGCGCCCGTCTTGCGCATCGTCATCTCCTGGTAGGCGTCGAGGTCGATCTTGAAGACGCCCTCGTAGCGGATGTCGAGGTACTGGCCCTCGATCATGCGCACGGCGGCGTAGTTCAGGGAGTCGAGCGCGGTGGCCACCGTCTCCGCGGGCCAGCCGGCACTGCCGGCCCTGGCCAGGTTGCGGTTGGCGATAGCCCAGAGGAGGTCGCCGGCGTTGATGGCCTGCGGTTTGCCCCAGACTTTCCATACCGTGTCCCGGCCACGGCGCTGCCAGTCCTCGTCCTGGATGTCGTCGTGAATCAGGGAGAAGTTGTGCATCAGCTCGACCGAGACGGCGGCGGGGAGGGCGATGCGGAAGTCGCCGCCGACGACCTCGGCGGCCAGCAGGCAGAGCATCGGGCGCAGGGTCTTGCCGGGGGCGTCGGTCGGGTTGCCCTCGGCGTCCTGCCAGCCCATGTGGTAGCGGACCATGTCGTAGAGGGGGAGGTTCGGGCCCTCGAGGGTCGCGCGCAGGGCCGATTCGAACTCGGGGCGGTAACGCTCCATGATGTCGGTTCCACCCGCGCCGTCCACCTCACCCTGCCCGCCGGTTGTAAAGGAGCGGGTTTGAGGGGCGGCAGGGCTTTTCGAGTCGCTCATGTGTCCTTGGTTTCGGTTCCAGAGCTAGACGACGGTAAGGGGGATGACGCCGTCCTCACGCTGGGCGGCGACGGTGCGGCCCTCCATCTCGGCTATGGCGCGCTCGCCCTCCTCGACCAGGGCGTCGAAGAACTGGTCCTCGTTGACCGTGCGGATGATCTCGCCCTTGCGGAAGATGACGCCGCGGCGCTTGCCGCCGGCGATGCCGATGTCGGCCTCCTTGGCTTCGCCGGGGCCGTTGACGACGCAACCCATGACGGCGACCTTCAGGACCTTATCCCTCTGGCGGAAGTGCTCTTCGACGCGGTTGACCAGGGGGATGAGGTCGATCTCGATGCGGCCGCAGGTGGGGCAGGCGATGACGGTGGCGCCCTTCTCGCGCAGCTCGAGGGTTTTCAGCAGGTCGTAGCAAACGCGGACTTCCTCGCGGGAGTCGGCGGTGGAGAGCGAGACGCGGATGGTGTCGCCGATGCCCTCGGCCAGGAGGATGCCGATGCCCACGGCGGAGCGGACTGAGCCCGCGCGTGGGGTGCCGGCCTCGGTCACGCCGAGGTGGAGCGGATAGGGGCGCAGCTTGGCGAACTCACGATAAGCCTTAACCATCGTCGGGACGTTAAAGGATTTGAGGGACATCTTGATGTCCTCGAAGCCCATGTCCTCCAGGATCTGAACCTCCCAGAGGCCGGCGTCGACCATGCGCTTCCAGTCGGGCGGCGGGAGCTCGCCCTCCTCCAGCCAGGCGATGGGCGGCAGGGAGCCGTTGTTGACGCCGACGCGGATGGGGATGCCGGCGGCCTTGGCGTCGCGGACAATGTCGCGCACCTTCTCCTCGCGGCGGATGTTGCCGGGGTTGAGGCGCAGGCCCTGGACGCCGGCCTTGATGGCGGCGTGGGCCAGGCGGTGGTCGAAGTGGATGTCGGCGATGAGGGGGACGGGGCTTTGGGCCAGGATCGCCGGCAGGGCGTCGGCGGCCTCGGGGTCGGGGACGGCGATGCGCACGATCTCGCAGCCCTCCTCGGCCAGCTCGTTGATCTGTTTGGTGGTCTCGGCAATGTCCGCCGTGTCGCAGGTGGTCATCGACTGGACGACGATCGGGGCGTCGCCGCCGACCTGGACGTCGCCGACGTAGACCGGCCGGCTCTTGCGGCGAGGGGCCGGGATCAGGGCGTTTTGCTCTTCCATTTCCATTCTTTCGCCGCGCTGTGCGGCTGGGGCGCTAAAGGCCAAGCACCTGCACGAGGACTTCTCGCTCGCGTGCCTTGTCCAGCTCTATGAGGAAAATGCGCTGCCAGCGGCCCAGGGTTAGGCGGCCGTTAACGACGGGGATGGACTCGCTGGCGCCCATCAGCATGTGGATGCAGTGGGCGTGGCCATTGAGGTCTTCGTCCTCGGTGAGGTTCTCGGTGCGGATGTCGAGGTCGTTGTGCTCGTAGTACTCCTCGCAGGGGGCGATGCGCTCCAGGACTTTGGCCATGTCGCGCTTGAGGCAGGTCTCGTTCTCGTTGATGCGCACGGCGGCGGTGGTGTGGCGGGAGAAGACGACGGCGAAGCCATTGGTAATGGCGGCCTTGCGGAGGATATCTTCGACCTGGTCGGTGATGTCGACGAAGTCGGGCGAGCCGGAAGTCCGCAGGTGAATCGATTCGGAGACCACGCGGGCGCCAGTGGTCAGCGGACGAGGGTAGTGGCCGTTGCCGTTGTGGCTGCCGTTGGTATCGGACAGACGCTCGAGCGGAACCTCTAGCAGCTTCGCTTCGTCCATTGAGTTCTCCTTATTGGAATCCGCCGGCGACCCGACCAGGGTGGAGCCTCGGTCGAATGCCCTGGAGCGAGCACAGCTGCCCGATCATTAGTACTGGGCCCGTGGGCCTGAACGATCTCTGAAAATCGCATCAATCATAGGGCCTCGGGTCGTTTGGCAGTCCCCCGGAGCGATTGTGCAAAAAAGCACAATCGCCCTCGCCAATGATAATCGAGCGTTAATCATCGGGCCTGCGGAGGTTGATCTTCGGAGAGGACGGCCCCTCAACCCCGCCGCCCCTCGACCTCACACCCCCGCTGTCTCCCAGGCGACTCTTCGAGCGGCTGGCCCTCTCCTTGCCCCCCGGCGGATTCGCAAACCGCGCGGGGACCCCGAGAGGTTGGGTGGGCCGTGGCGGACGAGTTGTTTGCGAGTTGTTTGATAGCACGCAGGTTCAGGCCAGATTCGCCGGGAGTTGTTGGGTTGTTTGAGTTGTTTGAGTTGTTTGATCTTTTCGTCCCAAACCCTTGACGGGTTGGGAGCGGGAGGGCGGTGCCGGGCAAGTCCTGGCCCGGGCGGGGTGCCGCCAAGAGCTTGGGAGAGCAGCGTCGAAGCGGGCGGACGTACCTGACACTAAACCTCCTTATTTCGCCTTAATCGTCGCTAAATAGCCTTAGTTGGCTCGGGCAGATCGCCTTAATTGGCCTTATTCGCCACTATTTGAGCTTGTTCGTCGCTAGTCGCCTCTATTGGCGCTTATCCTCCCGCGGCCTTTGTTTTTTCCCGGTCCTCAAGGGCCGGTCGTTGGTTTCATGCCGGAAGTGGAGACGCGCCGCGACCCTGCCCACCTCGCCCCCCTATTCCCCCCTACGCCCAGGCGCATCTGCGATCTCCGCAAGCAGAGTAGGGGGAACAGGCGGACGGGGTTTGAACCAATTGAACCTTTTGAACCAATTGAACCCTTTGAACCAATTGAACCTTTTGAACCTCGAGGCTCGTTCGTCCTGGCAAGCGGGTTAAGGCGCACAACGGACATCCAACCTCTCGAGGAGATGAGGCAGTGTCGCAGCGCGGGGTTCGGCGTGACGGAGGCAAGCATGGACACTTATGGTAGAACACATGTACTAGTTCTTTCAAGGGGCGGAAGCGACAGGAACGGTCGCGAGTGTAAAGTCCTGCCGTTAGAGCCATGTGCCTCGCCGAAGATGGATGGGTTGTTACGCGTTTGCAACCAGCGCCAGCTTCGAGGGAACTTGCGACCACCGAAGAGGGCGCTAGGCTGACAACTCGGACCCGGGGCAAACCGTGGTCCGCGAACGCTTCAAATCTCCCCTACGCCCTGGCCCGTAGAGGATTTTGCTCGATGGAAGCCGTCTCTTGTCGCCCTCGTAGGAATCTTCTGCTGCTCTTCGCCGGGGCTGGCTTGCAGCTGTTCACGGGCCTGCTGCCCACATCGCCGGCGTTTTCAGCCCTCCCTGCGGAGAGCGGAGGAGGACTGAACCTGGGCTTCGAAGACGAAGCTTACGAGCCCGACCCGGGCGTTATCCCTAACCATGACTTCGCACAGACCGGCGGCGGAGTTCCAGGCTGGCAGGTTCAGTCGGGAACGGCCACCATTCTGAATGGGCGTCTCGAGTTGGACGGCGGGTCGGTTATCTCTGACAGCTTCACCATCCCTAGCGATTCGCAAGTTCTCAGTCTGGAGGTGGACGACTTAACTAACCCAACGCCGGGGACCTCGCTCGATATCAAGATCGTCACCGGCGGGACGGAGGACAAGCTCGGTACCACGGTGCGCGCGCCGCGGGACCGCCGAGACCTAGAATTCAACATTACAGAATACCAGGGCGCCACGGTCCAACTCCGGCTGGTGGCCGGGGATCCAGTTGCGTTTGACGACATCAGGATCTGGGTGAAAGTGCCGCACTGGAACCTGGGCGAGGGGGAAACCGACGTCCCGGCGGTCTACGAAAACGGCCCGCTGGGCAAGTACGTCCAACTGGATAACTTCATAATCACGAGTTCGCCCCTGCCCGGCCTCGAAGAAGCCATGTTTTGGTATCGGAAGTTTACCGACGCCCTCAACGGCACGACGGGGGACAACAAGCTTGAGATACACCTCACTAACGAAGACGGCAGCGACATCGGCGCCTTTCAACTCGATGGCCAGGACTTCGAAGCTGATCTACCAGGAGGCTGGGACGTAAAGCGAGGCGTCCTGACCAATTTCGTTAAGGACAATTATTACCTAGGCGGACGCACGCGGATTAAGGTGATCGCCGTCGACTCGGCCGCTGTGGATTTTGTGGGCCCCGGCGACGTCGAAAAGCACCAGGAATACATAGGCGACCCTGTCAACTCAACAACGGGTGCCCTCCACCACCAGCACACCGATGTCGCGGTCCCTGGTCGTGGGCTGCCGCTGCAGTTCACGCGTTTCTACAACTCCCAGGGCGGGGGCACCGCCAGTAGTCTCGGGCCGCACTGGAGCCACAGCTACGACATCAAGCTGCATGTCGTCGATGACGACTCGTCTGGCGTGGTGATTGTTGAATGGCCCGGCGGCTACGCCGCTAGTTATCGGCAGGTTGCTGGGGTGTTCGAACCCCAGGACGGCGCGTTTGATGCCGTAGTCCTGAACCAGGACGGCACCTACAGCCTGACAACGCGTGAGAAGGTCAAATATAACTTCAGCTCTTCCGGGACTCTGACGAGCGTTGTTGACCGCAATAGCAACACCACTTCGCTGGCCTACGACACATCCGGACGACTCAGCACCGTTACGGATCCCGGTGGTCGAGAGTTCAGCCTCGCATACGAAACCTCGTTTGACACAGGCGGTCTCGCCCGGGGTGTACCCGTAGCGCCGTTCGCCAACGCCGACTTCGAAGTCCGCGACTACTCGAACTGGACCGCAGCGGGTACGGCCTTCGGTACCGTGCCCACGCTAGAGGATGGGCTCAGCTATCACGCTGCCAGCGTGACGGGCGATGAAGCTGCCACCGGCACCCTTACATCCGCTTCGTTTAAGGCCGGGAACTCCCTGCACTTCCGGCTCGGGGGTTCCGACCTCCCCACAACCGTGTATGCCGCCCTCGTCGTCAGCGGCAGCGAGGTGCTGACGGGAGCCCCCGACGGGGACGATGACCTTGACGAGTTCACGCTCGATACGAGCCAATACGCAGGCCAGAGCGTGACCGTCAAGCTAGTCGATAACTCAACCATCGGACACCTACGTTTCGACAACCTCGAGGTGGTGTATGGCAACCGCCTCACCAGTATCACCGCGCCGCTAGCGGTTGGCACAAGGCGCACGGTCGGGTTCGACTACGACGCGGCCGGGCAGCTTGTCGAAGTAACCGACGTAGCCGGCGGAACGACAGAATACACGTACGGGCGCCACGGGCTGGAAACGCTTACCGACTCCAACGGCCACGTGGCCACGACTAGCGTTTACGACCGCTCAGGCCGGGTGCGCAAGCAGACCGACGCCGTGGGCGGCGTGACCTGTTTCTACTACGGGTGGGGCCCCTTAGAGACCGACGCGGCGTGCCCGGGCGTAACGCCGGCACCAACCGATGGGCGGGTAGTTGTTGTGAACCCCCGTGGGTACAAGACAACCTACGTCATGGACCAGGACCTGCGCACGATTCAGATGATCGACAACGCCGGGAACACCGTTGACTACGACTACAACGCCGATAACCAACTGACCTGTATAAAGGACGGACGAAACAACAGAACGCGGCTGGAGTACGACTCGGCAGGCAACCTGACGAAGATGTACGACGCTGCAAACACGAATTCTTCGTGCGCCGCAATCAGCGGCGCCGTTTCTTGGACGCTGACCTATGTCAGCGGCACCAGCAATGTTGACACGATTACGGATCCTCTAGGCAGGGTGACCGATTTGGGCTACGACGCCGCCGGAAACGTCAACGGCGTGGAGGTTAAGACCTCGGGTAGCGGAACGGTTGTCTACAAACTCTGCATCACGCGCGCCAGCACGGGCCTGCCTACAGAGCTCACGCTTTCAACCAGCTTGAGCCCACCGGCCTGCACGGGGAACACGACGAAGCTGGAATACGACAGCAAGGGCAACGTGACCGGGGTTGTCGACCCGCGTTTCTCTAGCGCAGGTACACCGAAAACGGTTATCACCTACGACGACGGGGGAAGGCCCCTGACGGTAACGAAGGATCTGGTAAACGAGTCGGACGAAGTCACGACGTTAACGTGGAACGCCAAGAACCAACTGCTGACGGCGACCGACAACCTGGCCAACGTGACGACCTACACCTACGACGCCAAGGGCAACCTCAAGACGGTTAAGGACGCCCGCAACCGGACGACCAGTTTCAACTATGACGAAGCCGACCGCCTCGTAGAGGTTGTTGACGCTCTCATCCATGACACGGATTACACGTACGACTCGAACGACAACCTGACCGCGGTGACCAACGCCAAGGACAAGACGACAACCTATGCCTACAACAGCCTCGATCGCCTGACGAGCGTTACGGACCCGCTGAGCCGGGCCACCAGCTATTTGTACGACGCAAATGGCAACGTCACCCGGCGGACTGACGCCAGGAACCTCATAACAAACTACACCTGGGATGCGTTAAATAGACTGCTTACCATCGCTCACCCGAGCGGGGGCACCCCGAACGTGATCTATACCTACGACGCTGTTGGCAACCGGAACTCTATGAAGTGGGGCCCAAACACCACGACCTATGGCTACGACGCCCTCAACAGGCTTACACGGGTGGGTCCGTCTACAGCCGACGATTTCAACTACAGCTACGACAATCCGGGAAACCTTAGCCGAGTGGAGTATCCCGACGGGAAAACTGTCGACTATTCCTATGATGCTGCGGGGAACTTGACCAGCGTGACGGATTGGTTGAACAAAGTCACGAGCTATACGTACAACGAGGCGGGGAGGTTGACCGCAGCCGAGCTGCCCAACGGCGCAAAGACGACCTACACCTACGACGCCGCCGGATGGCTCGATAAGTTGACCAACCTTGACTCCGCTACGCCAGCTAACGTTGTGTCCAGCTTTGACTACACGCGGGACGCGGTTGGCAACGCCCGCTGGATCAAGGACAAGAACGGCGTCAACGAGCTCTACCTCTACGACAACCTCTATCGATTGATCCAGGCGAAGTACCGCGATGGCACCGAGGTCAATTACGAATACGACCATGTTGGCAACCGGACAGAGATGGAGATCATCGGCGGGGCGACGACAACCTACAGCTACGATGACGCCGACCAGCTGACCAGCGCCGGAGGCGTTACCTACACCTACGACAACAACGGGAACCTGACGGGACGGGGCTCAGACAGCTTCTCCTACGACCATGAGAACCGGCTCACCAGCGCCACCGTGGGCGGCACGACCAGCACCAACTCATACAACGGTGACGGCCTGCGCACTAGCCAAACAGTGGGGACGACGACGAACTACACCTGGGACGTGAACCGGGGGTTGCCGGTGATCGTCCAGGACGGGACGAAGAGCTACGTCTATGGCCTGCAGCGGATCTCGCTGACGACGACCAGCGGAGGCCGGAACTACTTCTTGCATGACGGCCTGGGCTCAGTCCGCGAGGTGCTCAACAACGTGGGCACGACTCCGACGGCCACGTACGAGTACGACGTCTTCGGCGCCGTGCGCAGCAGCACAACTCCGGGCACGAACTACTGGCGGTTCGCCGGGGAGCAGAGCGACAGCGCGACGGGCCTGTATTACCTGCGGGCGCGGCACTATGACGGGGCTGCCGGGCGGTTCCTAACGCAGGATATTTGGCCCGGCCTTCTTGCCCTACCACAGACGCAGGCACCATATACGTACGTCGCGAACAACCCGACCGCGTTTACGGATCCATCCGGCCTTTGCCCGATGCTTGGTTTGTGTTGGCCGGGTTTCGATCCCTTGGTTGAGCTGGTATGCGGTGTAGCGGCGGGGACCTGCGCGGCTGCCGAGAACCCAACGGTAGCAGGAATTCTTGCAGCCGCCGATCTTATCCCCATCGCCGAGCTCTGTTTCGCGAGTGGCGTGTTGGCCGCGAGTACCCCGGCGTGTCAAGTAGCGGAGGTGCTCATTGGCTTTGTCTCAGGTGCCGCTAACGGCCTTGCGATCTGGGCTGGAAACTGCAACGTGCCGCGGAAGGTTAGAGCCTCGATCTATCAACTGGCCAGTTTCGCGCTGGATTTCTCCCCCAGAGGCGAGGCGACGGAGTACTATTTGTTCCTCGCCACAAACGAGGCAACCAACTGCCCAGGCGATTGGCCTGGCCGATCGCTTGGAGCCCGTTGGGGCTACGAGTAGCTGGCTGCGCGATGCCCTTGTTGCGAAAGATCTGGCATGTGGAGCTGCCAGCGGGCGTTGCTGAGGAGACGATCCTCTTCGATGTTGGCGCCTCAAGGATAGGTTCTGGTTCGCGGTTCCGCGGGCGCCTCGTTGTGACGACGCAAAGGATACTGTTCATGCCGGGCTATGTTTTCCCCTTGCCGGGCAATTGGGGAGGCGGTTCCAGGGTGGACATACCACTGCGCAGTGTGTGCAGCGCGCGAAAAGTTTCGTGGACCCGCGCCTCGTTCCGGGCCTTCCCTGGCACGCCTATGGTCGAGGTGACTCTGGCCGATCGTGAGTCTTACCTGTTTCAAACCGGCAGGGCGGAAGAACTCGTACAGATCGTCTGCGAGAAGATAGCCTGTCGGTCGGCGGACGTCGGGGGGTCGCGGACGAACCCGGGTTAACGATGGCCCCATGCCTCAGCCGATACACCTTTCACGTCGGCGCATGGGCCTGACCGGCGAGCCTGTTAGGACGTGCCGCTATATACGAGAACGGCGGCCCCGGCACCTTCAGGGAGTTCTCCTACCGCGGGACCCGCGGTCGATGCTTGGCGGCTCCGATCGCAACGAGCCGCTCTCCATGGAGAGGACGTTATCATCGGCGCGGAGGACGACTAATGCTGGATGTACGGACGCCGCTTTCGCGCGAGACGCGGGAGCTTTTCTTCCGCTATGACAAGGACCTCGAGCTGAACACGGTCGAGCGCCCCCTGGAGGCGCCGGAGGGGATAGGGCGCACGCATTTCACGATCAGCAGCACGCACGACCAGCGGGTGCCGGGCATCCTGCACACGCCGGATGGGCCGGGGCCCTTCCCGCTCGTCGTCATGCAGCACGGCGCGGGCTCGGAGAAGAGCGCCGAGTACATCACGCGGCCGGCGGAATACTGGGCCCTTAACGAGGGCTGGGCGCTGCTGGCGATCGATGCGCCCCGCCGCGGCGAGCGGGCCTCCGAGGCCTTCGACCGCACGAGGCTCTGGGGGATGCCCTACCTCTGGCGGGACCACGCGATCCAGACGGCCCAGGACTTGATGCGCGCCCTGGACTACGCGGAGACGAGGGCTGAGCTGGACCTCGGCCGGGTCGGTTACATCGGCGTCAGCATGGGGACGATCCTGGGCGTGGCCTTCGTCGCGCTTGACCAGCGGGTCAGGACCGGGGTGTTCACCATTGGCGGCTCCGTCACGGCGGCGCGCATAGCGGAGAACGCCGGTGGCAGGGCGGCCGACCTGGAGATTGTTTCCGACCTGATCGACTGCGCGAGCTACGCCCCTATGGTCTCACCGCGGCCGGTGCTGATGATCAACGGATTGCAGGACGAGGTCGTACCTCCGGCGGCCGGCGAGCGCCTTTACGCCGCCTTCCAGGAACCGAAAAGGATCAAGTGGTATACCGGGGGCCACTTCGGGATGACGGGCAAGGAGTTCAAGCTGATTCGTGAGTTCCTCAGGGAGACCCTCTAAGACGCCATGGCGCCCCCGAGGGCACGACGAATTCGTGGCACCGTTGGGCGGGTCTTTGGTCCTGGGGGCAATCGAGGCACTGTGCACTACTTGACTCGCCCCTACACGAAATGTCTTCTCCTTGTCCGAGCAAGTTAACCTCTCCCCTAACCCCCCTCCCACGCCCGGGCGCGCAGGCGGCCGGGAGAGGGGAACTGGACGGCCGTGAGCGCTGCTAGGACGCTGAGCGGGCCGCTGTATCACTTCAGCGAGGAGCCCCGGATCGGGGTGTTCGTCCCGCATCGGGCGTTCAGTCGGCGTGAAGACGAGGAGCCGCTGGTCTGGGCGATCGATGAGTGGCACAGCTTCATGTACTTCTTTCCGCGGGACTGTCCGCGCATCCTCGTCTGGCCGCTGGCTTCCAGCAGCGAAGACGATCGCGTCAGGTTCATGGGCGAGACGCCGGCTCGAGCCGTCGCCACGATCGCAGCCGGGTGGCTGGAACGGCTGGGCTCGACGACGGTGTACCGCTACGAGCTTCCGGCCGTGTCCTTCGAGGACCTGAACGACGCCGGGATGCACGTCTCGCGGGGGACGATCAAGCCGGTGGACTGCGAGGCGATCAGGGACCTGCCGCGGGCGCTCTCGGATGCCGGTGTGGAGCTGCGCAGCGTCGAGTCTCTGTGGCCGCTGCACGACGCGCTGTTGGAGGCGACGCTCCATTACTCGATGATCCGGATGCGCAACGCGGCGCCGCGCTGAGGAGAGGGATGCAGGTCTGATACAGCAGGGAGGTCGCAGAGAGCAACTGGCAACGCACGCTCGACTTCTCCCGCAAGCAACTGAAGTATCTGTTAGCGGAGATCAAGTGCGATCTTGAGCGCTCTGCTCACCTGGACGACCTGCTCATCAGTCAGGCGGCCAACGTAGTCCGTCAGCGTCGACTTGTTTAATGACACCAGTGCATCGCAGTGGATGGCGCTATCGTGCTTGAGCCCCTGGTCAGGTCCGACGAGAACCTGGGTGGCGAGCCCAGATGCACTCGAATATACAGGCGCGCAGATAGCCGTGCGGTACCTGGTGTCGAGCAAACCCTGCCGACTAACGATCACGAAGACCCGATTCGTCTTTGGGTCCCCGCGTGGATACCTAACGCGGTAGAGCTCGCCGCGATTCATTCCTCGAAGATATCGGCCTGGTACTCCAGCACATCCTCGGCCTCCGCGTTGAGTTCGTCGGCGTGCCGGTCAATGATGTCGCGATCCCGCCGGTTAATCTCTTCTCGCTCCAGGCGGAAAAGCCAATCGCGCAGCGCTAACTCCACCGCGCTGGAACGTGAGCCTCCATTCGGGCTGCGCTGAGCGACCTCGTCGAGCACGGCCTGCTCCAACGTCATCGATACTTTCCGTTTCATCGCTCGGCCGAGTCCTTCCGAATAGATTGGTCTTCGAGGACATCGGCTAACTCGATTGCCAGCTGCGCTGAGTTGCGATTGATGATCTCGCGCTCCTGGCGATCAAGCTCTTCGCCCTTAACGCGGGCAAGCCAGTCCATCAGGGCGAGCTCCACCGAGCGGGAGCGCGATGCATCGTTAGGTCCGCGGCAGGCAACCTTGTCGAGCAGTTCCCGCTCAATCGTCATGGATACTTTTTGCTTCATCCTACTCGGGTAGGATAGCAATCCTACCTTCCGCGATGCAAGGCGGCTTGTCTTACCGATCACGGTTGTGTGACGATCTAGCAGGGCGTTAAGGCCCGACCAATTGGCGATAGAAGAACAGACCTCAGCCCCGCCCAGCCCCGACGGCCAGCCGGAAGACAGCAGCGAGCCCAACCTGCTCGAGCGCTACGCGGGCTGGTTCTGGGCAGTGGTCGGCGTCGTCTTCATCGTGCTCTTCCTGAACGGCATAAACCCCATCGGCAAGATCTTCGACTGGTATGGCGAGCTCACGGCTGCGATGCTGCGCCTGGCCAAGCACCTGCTGGACGAGTATGGCTACCTTGCCGTCTTCCTGGTCCCGCTGCTCGAGAACAGCTTTTTTCTCGGCCTGATCGTGCCGGGCTCGATCATCTTGATCTTCTGCGGGCTCGGCGCCCAGCAGGGCCTTATCGATTGGTACGTGGCGCTGCCGCTGGCGATCGCCGGGGCAATCATCGGCGATACCTTGAGCTACTTCGGCGGACGGTACGCCTGGCCTCGGCTCCTTGGCGCCGAGCGGGTCGACAAGTGGAAGGTCCGCTGGCGCGACACCTTCATGACCAATGCCCGCTGGGTCATCCTCCTCTACCACTTCCTGGGCTACACGCGGATGATCGGGCCGACGGCCGCCGGCGTCCTCCACCTCCCGTATCGAAAGTGGGCGCCCCTCGATTACAGCGGCGTGGCGCTGTGGGTACTCGTCTTCGGGGCCATCGGCTACATACTGGGACTTTTCGGCCTCTCGCTCGACGACAGCGAGAAGAATGTCCGCGTTTTCGAGGCGATCCTCCTGGTCTTCGTCTTCCTCCTGGTCGGCAAGAACCTGTTCAAGTCCGAAACGGCGAAAGAGGACAGCGACAAGATCTGACGCCCCCGGCTGAGACCGTTGTCCTGACAGTTCAGGCGTGTAGTACGCTTGTTCTAATCAGGCGTCAACGGAGGCCCCCATGCCCCTCGCCGACCTCCTCGAGACCCTGCGCGGCGACCCCGAGCTGCAGGGCGAGTTCACAACCTGGCACTTCCAGCCGCCGCGTTCGGCACGCTTCGACGAGTTTCCCGGCGCGGTGGACGAGCGGCTCGCCGCGGCGCTGCAGCGTCGCGGGATCGGCAGGCTCTACAGCCACCAGTCCCGCTGCGTTGAGGAGGTCCTCGCCGGCCGCGATGTGTGCGTGGTCACCCCCACGGCCTCCGGCAAGACGCTCTGCTACAACCTGCCCGTTTTGAACACGATCCTCGCCCAGCCGGAAGCCCGCGCCCTCTATATCTTTCCCACCAAGGCCCTGGCCCAGGACCAGCTCGACGAGCTGCACGGCCTGATCGGCGAGGTTGGCGCCGACGTCAAGACCTTCACCTACGACGGCGACACGCCGGCCGACGCCCGCCGCTCGGTGCGGGCGGCCGGCCACGTCGTGATCACCAACCCGGACATGCTGCACACCGGCATCCTCCCTCACCACACCAAGTGGGTGAAGCTATTCGAGAACCTGCGCTACGTCGTGATCGACGAGCTGCACCAGTATCGCGGCGTGTTCGGCAGCCACGTCGCCAACGTGATTCGCCGCCTGCGCCGCGTCTGCGCCTTCTACGGCGCGGACCCGATCTTCATCTGCTGCTCGGCGACCATAGCCAACCCCCAGGAGCTGGCCGCCGGCCTGACCGGCAAGGAGATGGTGCTCGTCGATGACAACGGTGCGCCCTCCGGTGGCAAGGTCATCGCCCTCTTCAACCCAGCGGTGGTCAACAAGGAGCTTGGCATCCGGCGCAGCGCCCTGGGGGCGGCGCGGGAGATTGCGGGGCGGCTGATTAAATCAGGCGCCCAGACGATCGTCTTTGCGCCGAGCCGCATCGCCGTCGAGCTCCTCCTCACCTACCTGCGCGGTGAGCTCAAGCAGGTGCCCGGCGCCGCGCAGCGCGTGGAGGGCTATCGGGGTGGTTACCTGCCCAGCGAGCGGCGCTCCGTCGAAAAGCGACTGCGCGACGGCGACCTGCGGGCGGTGGTTGCTACGAACGCCCTTGAGCTTGGCATCGACATCGGCAGCCTCGAGGCTTCCGTGCTCGCCGGCTATCCGGGGACACTGGCCTCAACCCGCCAGCAGTTCGGCAGGGCCGGACGCAAGAGCGACCTCTCCTTCGCCGTCCTGGTGGCCGGTTCGCGCGCCCTCGACCAGTACATCGTCAAGCACCCCGAGTACCTGCTGGAGGAGCCGCCCGAGGCCGGGCTGATCGACCCCGACAACCTGGCTGTGCTGGCTTCGCACGTTAAGTGCGCCGCCTTCGAGCTGCCCTTCCAGGTGGACGAAGGCTACGGCAGTGTGGGCAAGGAGCTGCTGGGGCTGCTGGCCGAGGAGGGGATCCTCAACCTCTCGGGCGGCCGCTACTACTGGATGGCCGAGGCATACCCGGCCGAGCAGGTCAGCCTGCGCACGGCCCAGATCGACAACTTCGTGATCATCGAGACCGGGCCCAAGGCGCGCGTGATCGGCGAGATCGACCGGCCGGCCGCCCCCGTCCTGGTCCACGACGAGGCCATCTACATCCACAGCGGACAGCAGTACCACGTTGACCGTCTCGACTGGGAGGAGAAGAAGGCCTATGTGACGAAGGTCAACGTCGACTATTACACCGACGCCAACCTCGCCGTGGACCTCAAGGTCCTTGAGTCCTTTGCCGAACTGACCGAGCCAGCGGCGCTCCACGCCCACGGTGAGGTCGCCGTGACCTACCTGGCCACGATCTTCAAGAAGATCAAGCTGGAGACCCACGAGAACGTCGGCTGGGGCAAGATCCACCTGCCCCAGGAGGACCTGCACACCACGTCCTATTGGCTGGGCTTCGCACCGGAGACATACAGCGGCTTCGATCAGGAGGCCCTGCAGGAGGGGCTCTGGGGGCTGGCGCACCTGCTGTGCAACGTCGCCCCCATCTTCCTGATGTGCGACCCGCGCGACCTTCACGGGGTCGCCCAGGTCAAGTCGCCCTTCACCGACCGGCCCACGCTGTTCCTCTACGAGGCCATCCCCGGCGGCGTCGGCTTCTCCAGCCACATCTACACCATCCGCGAGCAGCTCCTGAGAACGGCCCTGGCCACGATCCGCGAGTGCCCCTGCTCCTTCGGCTGTCCGGGCTGCGTCGGGCCCGACTTCGAGGGCCGCGTGGTCAGCAAGGCCGTCGCCCGCAAGCTGCTCGAGCGCGTCGCTTGAGCGCCGCGGTCGGGGCGCCGGCCTACCGCGGCAGCCTGCGCGAGCGGCTGCGCGCGGCCGCCGGCCTCAAGGGCCACGGCCCACAGCCCACGCAGATGGTGGACGCGCACCACGACTTTCTCGTCGGCGGCAAGTGGGAGGAGACTGCGTACGGCCCGGCGCTCTACATGGAGAAGGTCTACGACGACCTCGACATCCACGGCGACTACGCGCTCTCGGAGCTACTGGACGTCGACCGCTCCGCCCTGGCCGAGCTCGGCTGCGCCGCCGACCCCAGCGAGCTGCTTTTCGTCGACCTCGAGACCACGGGCCTCAACGGCGGCACCGGGACGCTGGCCTTCCTCGTGGGAGCCGGGCGCTTCGACGGCCGGCGCTTCGTCCTGCGCCAGTACTTTCTTGCCAAGCCCCACTTCGAGCCCGCCTTGCTGGCGGGCTTCGCCGCCTTTAGCGAGGGGACAACCGCTGTCGTCTCCTATAACGGCAGCAGCTTCGACCTGCCGCTGCTGCAGAGCCGCTATACCATGTCGCGGCTGGACTACTGGCTGGCCGAGCTGGGCCACGTCGACCTGCTCCACCACGCCCGGCGCTTCTACAGCCGCTCCCTGGACTCGTGCCGGCTGAAGGAGCTGGAGGCCAGCGTGCTGGGGGTTGTGCGGGGGCACGATATCCCGGGCTGGGCAGTCCCCGAGGTCTACTTCCGCTTCATCCGCGAGGGAGTGGTCGGCATGATGCCGGCGGTCGTCCGCCACAACGCCCTCGACGTGCTCTCGCTGGCCACCCTCCTCCGACGGCTGGCCGGATTGGTCTCCGGCGAGCCGCTGAGCCTGGCCTCGGAGGCGGTGGAGGTGGCCCGCCTCGCTCACGCCGCCGGCGACGTGGAGCGGAGCCTCTCGCTCCACCGGCGGGCGCTGATGATGACCGCCACTCCGGGCATGCGGGACTTCGCGCTGGCGCGCCACCTCAAGGTCCTCAAACGGTCCGGGCGCTGGCAGGAGGTGCGCGACCTCTGTCTCGATGAGGTCCGTTGCGGGCTGGCGACGCCGGCCGTGTACATCGAGGGCAGCAAGGCCTGCGAGCACCACACGGGCGACTTCAAGTTGGCGCTGCGTCTCACCGAGCGGGCGCTGATCCTGGCGCGTGGCCGCCGCTATCACGAAGAGCTGGCGGAAAGCCTCGAGAAGCGACGCGCCCGTCTGCTGCGCAAATTGGCGCGGCGCGCGGGCAAAAGTTAAGAGGCCGCCAGTGGCGGCCTCTTGTCGTTCCGGAAATACTCGGTTGCCCCTCCCCGCGCAGGTCTACTTCCAGAGGAAGACTCCCTGCTGACAACCGGGTTTTTCCGAACCCGTGGAGATAATCTACCAAATCGTGATCTAACGGGGATACAGCATTGTGGCCCGTAGGCGTAACAAAAACGTAAAAGCCGCTCGCTGGTGGCCGGCTCTACCATTCACGGGTGAGAGAACTACCGATCTCGACAGAGCTGGAAGGGCGCCTCGTGGTCGATCAATTCGACAGCGCGGTGCTGCGTGACAATCCGCTCGGCGACTCAGCAAAGCGGAACCACATCGTCTATCTACCGCCCGGCTACGACGAGGGTTCGCAGCGCTATCCCGTGATCTTCTGCCTGGCGGGCTTCACCGGCACCAGCTGGTCGTTTACGAACTATGACCCCTTCGTGCCAACGCTGCCCCAACGCTTCGAGACGCTGATGAGGGAGGGCCGGAGCGGGCCGGCGATCATGGTGATGGTCGATGGCATGACGGGCGTCGGCGGCAACCAGTACATCAACTCCGAGGCGGTTGGGCGTCACGAGGACCACATCATCGAGGAGCTGGTGCCGTACATCGACCGTGAGTATCGCACCCTCGGCGACGGACACCGCGGGGTCAAGGGCAAATCGAGCGGGGGCTACGGCGCGATGATGCACGCCTTCCGGCACAGCGATGTCTGGTCGGTGGCCGCCTGCCACAGCGGCGATATGTACTTTGAGTACTGCTACCTGCCGGATTTCCCGGGGGCAATCGAGGGCCTGAAGGGCCATGAGGACGTAGCCGCGTGGTTCCGCTCGCTGCGGGCGAAGCCCAAGCTGGCCGAGGGCGACCACAAGACCCTAAACGCCCTGGCCATGGCCGCCTTCTATTCCCCCAAGCCCAACGAGCCTATGGGCATCGACCTGCCGTTCGACCGGGCGACCGGCAGGATGCGCGACGAGGTCTGGGCGCGCTGGCTTCAGAACGATCCCGTGCGGCTCGTCGAGCAGCACGCGGACGCCCTGCGCTCGCTGAAGCTCCTCTACATCGATTGCGGCACGAAGGACCAGTTCAACCTCCAGCACGGCGCGCGCATACTGGTCGCTCACCTGCAGCAGCTCGGCGTGAAGCACCACTACGAGGAGTTTGACGACACCCACATGGGCATCCAGTACCGCTACGACGTCAGCCTTCCTCTGCTGGTCGCAGCCCTGAGCGCCTGAACCGCTGGCTCGCAGATGGAGAGCACCTATGTCCGCGTCGGCACGGACCTGATCGAGGTTGTCCAGCTCCTCCGCAACCCCGTGCTGGACGAAGTCTTCCGTGCCCTGACGCGGCTGGGGCAGGCGCCGGCGTTTGTCGCCGTGGCGCTGGCGATGACCCTGGTCTGCCGCCAGCGCTGGTTGGGGTTGGCTGTCCTCGGACTCTACTTCGTCTCGTCCCCGCTCAACAGCGAGCTGAAGGACCTGCTCGACGTGCCGCGGCCGGACCCCGGCGAGGTCGACGTCCTGGCGGACGAGAGCGGCAGCGCGACCCCCAGCGGCCACGCCATGAACGGGGGCGCCGTCTGGTTCTTCGCCGCGCTCGTCGCGTCTGGAGGCTGGCGCTATCTCCTCGCCGGCGTGCCGCTGGTTGTGGCCTTCTCGCGCGTCTACCTGGGCGTCCACTACCCGGGCGACGTAGTGCTTGGATTGGCGATAGGAGGCCTGCTAGCCGTTGTGGTCTTCATCGGGCTGCGCCGCGCCGGTTTGATCGGCGCCCAAGGCCCGGGCGGGTTCGGGACCGAGACCCAGGTGAACCCTCTCCTCGACAAGGAGAGGGCAGGGTGAGGTCGGGGGGGTGGCGGGGAAGGCTCATGCTCTCGACGTGGCCCAGTGAGAACTCAATACCCAGGCTTCGACCGCTTCCGTGGCCGCAGGTACAATACCTCACCGGGCTTCAGGCGCAGGGCGAGCAGCGCGACCAGCCCGGCGACAAGGACGTAAGCCTGCAAGGCGGCGTGCGCACCTACGGCGAAGGCCAGTGCCTCGTCCTCCGCGGCGCCAAGGGCCACCGCCACCGCCTGTACGCCCAGCTCATAGACACCGATCCCAAAGGGCGTGAGCGGGACGGCGGTGACCAGGTTGGCCGCAATCATGAGGCCGATGTATGCGAGCGGCTCCAGATTCAATCCGAAGGCCTCCCCGAAGCAGGCGTAGGCGGTCGCCTCGAGCGACCAGCCGGCTACGGACAGAGTCGTCAGCAGAGCCAACCTGCCGGGGTTTGAGAACGCCGACAGCCCCTCCACGAAGCTCGCCAAGCGCGGGGCCAACCAGCGCGCTGGAGGTGACCACGCGGCGAGGCGGCCGCCGATGTAATCAGCGTGGCGGCCGAGGAGGACCGCCGCCCCAATGGCGAGGATCACGAACACCGCGAACACACCGACGACCACCCCGCCTGGCCCCGGAGCCGCCTGGAATGCCACGGCGATGGTCAGCAGCAGGGCAAAGGCGAGACCATCGAGCAGGGTCTCGACGACGAATACCCCGGCCGTGACCTTCGCCCGGCTTTCACCCAGGCGCCCCGCCGCGATCTGCACCCGCACCACATCCCCCGCCCGCAGTGGAATCAGGGCGTTGACGGCGTTGGCCAGGCTGAACAGGCCGTAGAGCTCGCCCCCGCGACCGTCGCCGGCCGGCGACAACAGGAGCCGCCAGCGCTGGCTGTGAATGAACTTCGAAAGGCCAAAGAGGCTGACCGCGGGAAGGAGCCACAGCGGCCGCACTTCCCCAAGCAGCCGGCCGACCGCGGGCAGGTCGGCTCGCCAGGCCAGAATCGCCACGGCTGCGGCCAGCACAACAAGGCCAAAGAGGTGCCGCCAGGGCGCCGCGGCGGAAAGATAACGCACGACGCCTAGCCTATCGATTGCCGCGGCGATAGACTCGCCGCGTGCGCCAGACACAGAGCTTCGAGGGCTGGATCGACCCTGGTAGCCAGCCGGCCGGCTCCTACCTCTATGTGCCCTTCCACGTTCCGGAGGGCGCCACGAACCTGACCGTCAGCTACCACTACGAGGGCGCCGGGGACACCTTCGAAGGCACGGGAGGCAACGTCATCGACGCCGGCCTCTTCGACCAGCGCGGGACAGACCTGATCAGCGGTGGCTTCCGCGGCTACAGCGGCAGCTCTCGCCAGAGTTTTTACCTTGCTCGCGATGTCGCGACGCCCGGCTATTTGGCTGGGCCGCTTCAGGCGGGCGACTGGAACTTGATGCTCGGTGTCGCGGAGCTCCTTCCCGCCGGCGCGCGCTGGTGGGCGACGGTAGAGGTGGATTCCGACCCCGGCTCCGCAGAGCCGGCACAGGCCGCCGGCACATCGCCTGCGTTCCAGCGGAGGCGAAGCGGCCGTGGGCGCTGGGTGCCGGGCGACCTGCACAGCCACACCGAACATTCCGACGGCTACAACAGCGTTGCCGAGCTCGCCGCCTACTCCCAGGAGGTCGGGCTGCAATACCTGGCGGTGACGGACCACAACACGATCTCCCACCAGGCCGACGTCGCCCGCTGCGACAGCGAAAGTCTGCTTGTCTTCCCCGGCGAGGAGGTCACCACCTACTACGGCCACGCCAATGTCTGGGGCTTGCGCGACTGGATCGACTTCCGTTGCCGCGCCGACCAGGACCTGCGCCAGATCGTCGACTTCGTCCACGGGCGCGGCAAACTCTTCTCCGTCAACCACCCCAAGAAAGACGGCCCCGACTGGCGCTTCGAGGAAACTGTGTTCGACTGCGTGGAGGTCTGGCAGGCGCCCTGGCGCTGGCGCAACGACCAGTCGCTCGCGCTCTGGTCGTCGATGCTGCGCGAGGGCCGGCGCGTGGTCGGCGTGGGCGGCAGTGACATCCACGCCGTGCCGCCGGCGAAGCTGGTCTCGCCACACGGCCCGGGCAACCCCTGTACGTGGGTCTGGGTGGATGGTGAGCTCAGCGAAGCTACCGTCCTAGACGCGGTCCGCGCCGGCCACATCGTCATCAGTGAATCGGCGATGGGCCCGTTCCTTAGCATTGCGGTTAACCGTACGATGCCCGGCGACGAGGCGCGGGTCGCCTCTGGACCGTTGACAGTCCTCCTCGGGGGCCGCGGCCTGGAAGGCCGCACGCTGCGACTCCTCTTCAACGAAGACGAGGTCTGGCGCAAGCTTTACGACATCGAGGAGACGCTGGAGGAGGTCGAGGTGATAGTGGAGCACGACGGGCCACTGCGGGCGGAGCTCTGGGGCCTGCGTGGCCGCGAGGAGCGCGGCGAAGTCATGTGGGCGATGACCAACCCGATCTGGCTCAAGGTGGCTTGATCGCCGGCGATGCTGGCGGCTCGTGGCCGACTGCTTCGCGCAGCGTGCCGGGGAGGGCAGGGGGCACGTCCCGCGGGTGCACGGTGGCGCCGATCGCCAGCCCGGCTGCCGCCAGCACGATGTTCTTGGCGACGAACTCCCCCTCCAGGGTGAGCAGCGGCGGATAGTCGTCCCAGATGCGCCCCGGCGCCAGCAGGGCCGGGCTCACGGTGCCCACGAGCTGTATCCAGAGCAATCCCAGCGTCACGCGCGTCAGCAGACCGGCTGTGCCGGACGCGATCGGGAGCAGAGGGACGAGCAGGCCCGCGCCGATCAACACCTCCAGAGCCCCGAGGCCATAGACGGTTTCCGGATAGGGCAGAAATGGATAGGCCTCCTCGATCAGCGCCTTGATCGGGCTGCGGTCGAAGAGCTTGAGGACACCAAACCAGACGTAGAGGATACCCAGGGCCAGGCGTACGGCGAGGATGCCCCAGCGCGCCATAAAGCGACGCATGCGTTCGTCGATGGCGAGGACGTGTTCGACCTGCCTCACGGCGTCAGGCCGAGCTCGAATCCGGCGGGCTGGCCAGTTCTTCCTTGGTGTGCTTGTGTTGCTCGGTGCCTTGCGGCGTCAGACTCGCCTCGTGGAATTTCGGGTAGTTGGCGTTGCCGATGTTGTTGTGATAGACGAGGTGCCCGCCAATCGAGCCTGAGATAGCCGCGACGCCGATCGCCACCCAGGAAAGGACCCGCGCCGCCCACATTTCGCCCGAGCCGGTTTCCGGCGCCTCGCCCCAGCGGATCACAGCGCTGACGATGGCCAGGCCCGTCGCGCTAAGGTTGAGGCCGGCGTGGATCAGCCCCCAGACCTTGGCGCTCCAGTCTCGGGGAATGAACAAATAGTCGATGAAGCCGGGGATCGCGGCGAGGAGCGCGCCGACGATGCCCAGCATCAGGGTGTACTGGGCGATCGTGAACCAGGTGGGGTCGTCGCCGTCAAGCAGATAGAAGACGTCGAAGACGACCGAGGCCACATAAGCACCAATGGGAATGGTGATCAGTGCGGGGTGGATCGGGTTGCCGAAGTAGTGGGCCCTGCTGTGCATGACGCCTCCTCGAAGGGTTGCGCGGGGGAAGCGGGGGGCTGCCCCAATCTTAACCGGACGCGTGAAATCCTAACCGGAACTGGCGGATCGGCAGGGTCCTAGAATTCGATCTGCCTGTACGCGAGGCATCCTCGGCTCTAAAAGGAGGGTGAGGCTGGGGCCACCACATTGTGTCGTCGCGGACGTCCCCTAGCCGGGGAACTTTCTCCCTGGCTTCTGGCTTGCCGGCCAGTCATAGGTATTGGCCCCCAGAACCCTTGCCAATGCGGTGTCGAGAGAGAGCCGTAAGTCGCCCCAAGGGCCCTTTGCGTCTCGAACGCCGTTGATGGCGGCTCGCAGGGGTTCGTCTCTACAAATGATGATTCTCGCCATCGACAAAGCCGCGCTCGCCCAGATCAGTCCGTCCATCACATCGACGAGGACGCGTGACCACAGCTCCTGCGCAGCTGCAGCGACCTGCTCGAACCGAAAGAGACCAAGAAGCTCGGCCCTCTCAACTAAAACGCCGCGATCCTCCAGATCTCTCCAAAATTCCGCCAAATCTTGATCGAGCTGGTTGTAATCCTGGTCACTTAGGGCCTGACGATAGGCAATCAGCGGCCTTTCGAAACGTCTACGCCGTGGCGAACGAGCTATCGTCATCTTTTCAGTCGCGAGGGCCTCAAGCAGGACATGATGCATCTCGGACAAGCAAACAATCGATGTGTAATAGCGCCAGTTCGTTTGGCGAGACGACATTTGTCCAAATAGGTTTAGCCCTTGATCGAGAGGCGCTCTCGCATCCTTACTAAGGTCTGCTAAATCGGGCTTCCCGCTCCCCGCTAGTGCATGTTGCATAGCCGCAACGTCGAGCCAAACACCTAGGTTGACCCTAAGGTCTTTGCAGACTTCCCAGTATGCATAGAGCGCTATAAGCGCGTTGGTGTCAAAGAACGCGACTCGGGCAGGAGAAGCGGAGGCCATGACTACTTTGCTACCGGGTAAACCGTTTCTTCGGCTTCTCGCACTAACTCGGTCGGAATGGGCGGTGACATCCCCCTTGAGCTGGCACTCGCTACCGCTTGGAAGAGAACTTTGATCAATGGGCGAGCCTTGGAGCTTGTCGACAGTCTGAGCTCTTCAATCATGCCTTCCTCGAACGGGAAAATCCCTTCCCTCGACTGAATTCTGGCCTCGCCCACTCGGTGCCGAACCATTCCATAAGCTTCTGACTGCGTCAAGGGAGGAATGCGGTACTCGGGAGCGAATCGTTCGGCGAGAGACGGGTCGAGGCTGGTTGTCTGCGCAAACGCCTCAGGCGTCATGGAAACCACGAGCCAAAGGGGAAGCTCCGCGCTCACGTCGAGTAATCTCCTGAGCGTTGCCAAGTATTCGAATGACTGTTTCTTCGTGAGTCGCCTCTGCAACGCGACATCCTCAAACTCATCGATCAAAAAGGCAATCCCATCTGCGCTATTGACCAATAACAGGATCCGAATAAGCGTCCGAAAGTAAGGGGCCTCCTCACGTTCGGCAACGAGAGCACCGGCTTTCCCCGCCACGAAGTCTCGGTACTCGAAGTAGGGTCTACTTCCCGTCTCGGCGACCATGAGCGCCACCTTGTGAGCGATCTCCTCGTCGGTCGTCAGTTCTAGTCCGAGGATCTGGCCACGGAGCTGCCCAATCGCATCTGCTTTTGCGCTTGGTTGCCTTATCGAGGAGAGCCACTCTGGGAATGTGAAGTCGACCAACCTGGGCTGCGTTGTGTGCGTCTGGCGAAGTGAGACCACTTCCCATAGTGCTTTGGAGAGCTCGTAGCGACCAACCTGACGCAAGAGCCGGTTAGCAAGGTCGTAGAACGCGACGCCCGGATTATCGAAAGCAAAGTGCCGAATATTGGACGGTTCGAACAGGGTCTCACCCATCCAACGAAGCAGATACGTCTTGCCGGAGCCGTACTCCCCGACAATCGGTAGGGCTCGGTCTCCTTGGCCAGTTTGCAGATCCTTGTATCTGGCCCGGAGGTCCTGTTGCCAAGCGTCCGGTATCCACAGGTCGTTGACATGCGCAACCCCTGTACTGGCAGGCGGAAACGGGTTGTACTTCAGACCGAGCCGGGCAAGACCTTCAGCTTCTTGCATGTGCCCGCCCTCCATCCGCCAGCTCCAGCTCGGCCTGCTTGTGCAACCTAATATGGGACACTAGCTGACCGGTGGGCAACCGAAGGTAGCTGCGAAGCGCAATGTCCCGCTGCGCGCGAGGTAGTCGGTTTAGCGCAAACTGCTCGCTAGTCGGGACAGCGACTGCTGCATGGGGATAAGTTCGAAGTATCCAGAGCAGGACTTCTCGGGTATTTGTTATCGGCGATTTCCAATTGATTGCCGCAGTCACCAAAAGGTCCTCTATGCGTTGCGTGGCCCATCCATTCGTGAACTGGAAGAGCTTGAACAATCGCCTTGCCTGCACCTCGGGATTGAGTGGCTCGTCCACCCGACGAGGCAGGAGTTGATGGGCGCCTCGGATAGACAGCAATTCGTCAATAAAGTTGAGCTCGCTGGTACACCACAGCTTGATACCCCACACGATCGCCTGGACCGCCGCCTCGCCCTTTGACTCGACCACCTCCAACTGGCTCGCAACGCGAATCGTCGGCGGCCCGCCCTTTGTCCGGGTAACAGACAGAGTCGCCGGGCCGGCCCGTTCAAGAAAGTCATCAATGTCTCGCGGGAGCGCAACAGCGCCAAGCAAAGGGCGAAAAAATATCTCGTGACAGTCGCGATTGGTAACCACGGCGGATGCGAAAGCACTGCGTTGAGGATTGGTCAGAGGCTCTCCGATCGCGGTACCGCAGGTTAAGGTTGCAGCGTCTTCGGGAGATCGTATTAGAAACCGACCTTCGTCTTTAACAACGAGACCTAATCGCTCGAGTATCCGGCGATAGTGGTAAATAGTCGTTGGACGAAAAGGCTCACCTCCGTCCCTTACTAGGACGCCCTGTCGGATGGCCAGCTGGTTCAGGTCCTTAGCTCGTAGCGTGCCGTTCTCCCGAGCGATCAGGAGCAGCAGATCACGCAACTTCGCGAAGCTAATAGATCGCATCCAGAAGTTGGGCTTCATCCGGCTTTTGTCAGCAGGACGACCGACTCGCGCGAGCCGATGCGGCCATACTTCCCCATCTGTTGCGCGCTGTTGCCGCGTTCCCTCAACACCCACGTGGCTTCATGCGAAAATCCGCCGAATCCAGCGAGTTCCGCAAACAGTTCATCGACCGGGATCATGACTCCGGCGTGGCGCACATTGCCTAGAACGAATGCCAGCCTTCCCCCGTCTATGACCTTAGGGTAGAGACTACACAAGGTGCGATGGAGGTCTTCAAAATAACCTCGGAGCATCTTCGGAATGCGCCGATCCGCCTTCGGGGGCCATTCGTCGAGAATCTCGGTCAGCCGAAAGGGCTCGCGGTAGTCATGCCCACCCACCGGCTCATGAGCTTCTACATGGGACCGAAGCGACTTGTGCCGAAAGTTAGTCACCGCATCCTCGGCTACACCCAGAAGCAGCAACTCGATGTGGAACACTCGGCTGTAGTCATGACGATTAGGGTACGGCGGCGATGTAACGACAAAGTTCACTTGAGGCTGTGGGGGTAGGTGTCGCGCATCCCCCTGCACCACTACTGCCGAAGGTTGGCCCGGCGTCGCCGGATCGCTCCCCGTGTCGTTGATCATGGCTTGTGCAAACTGACGAAAAAGTAAAGGTATCCGAGCCTCTTGGTCACGCCGCTCGATCCACCGGAACCACCCGCCGTTGGGAATAGCTCGGCTTACGGTCTGGGCCGCTCGAAGCCAAGCGACTGTAAAGAAGTCCTGGACCTCCCTTTTCTCATTCAAGAATCCGGCTTTTATGGCTGCGAGTGCCCGTAGTTCAGCAGCGGTAAACGCGCGTTGCAGCCTCTCGGGCTGGAAAGCCTCAACGGTCGATGACACTGGGTGTGATGTCACCCGTTCTAATGCCGCCAGGAGGCCATCGGACTGGTAAGAACGGGTCTTCACGGTCGAAATCAAGACGGCGAGTGGAGAAAGATCAACTCCAATGCAGCTCAAGCCCCGACTCAGGGCCACTGTAAGGGTGGTTCCGGAGCCCACGAACGGATCCAAGACCGTACCTTGGTCGGCTTGCCAATGGTCAAGCACCGCCTCGATCAGCGGGGGGCTAAAGCTGTGCGGGAAGAAGAACCACCCGTGCCTTGGTTCGCCCCGCAGAAGAGCAGGGGTAGCAGCGCGAGATAGTTCCGGGCGGACACTCATCATGGGTGACGTTGTTTCAATCACCGCTTCCCGTCTCAGTCGTGGCGTTTTCCCCACCTACGTGGAACCTATCCCGCGGGACGGAAATAAACAAAGACCGCCTATTCTAGTCCAGACTTGTGCCAGGGAGTAAGGCGAAAGTGTCATCCTCTCGCCCGCATTAGCCGGGCCGAGCAAGGCGAAGGGCATGGAATTATGGCCGGACTGGGGCGGTGCTGCGGATGCCGCTGAGCATGTACTCCACGGCGCGCGAGACATATCCGGACATCAGCTCTTTGATCTCTTCCACGCTCGTCGCTTCCTCGCCATAGGAGCCGAGGGTCGTGTCGACGAAGGCGCCCCAGATCGCGTGGACGAAGCTCTGGCCGGTGACCTGGGGGTCGATCCGGCGAATCTTGCCGGCGTCCATGAACTCGCTGAAGACGTGCGCCATCGCCCTCACCCAGCGGTGCATCAGGTCGCGGTGCTGGTTGATCGCCGCCTCGTCGTTGGTCAGCGACTCGTTGATCACCAGCTTGAGGATTTCGCGGTTGCGGTTGAGGACCTCGATGGTGGCCAGGGCGATGCCGGTGAGGACCTCCTCGGGGTCTCCCTCGGCGTGCAGCGCCTCGAGTCGTTCGACCCCCTGGACGAGCTCGCTAGCCTCGTAGAGCGCCTCGATCACCTCGCGCTTGGAGCGGAAGTGGTAGTAGATGCCGGCGTCGCTCATACCCGCGGCGCGGGCGATGTCGCGCGTGCTGGTCCGGCTGTAGCCGTTGGTAGAGAAGAGTTGGAGGGCGACATCGAGGATGTGGCGCCGCATCTGAGGCCCGCCGGTGGGGCGGGTCGCGCCGGCCGTTTTGGCCTTGCCGTTCGTGCTGGTCACCTGGGTCGCCACTTCCTTGGAAGCGTAGCAGTTAATCGGCCGGGGGCGAGGCACGAAGTAAGCGCTTGCTTGCCTGGCTCCTCCGGGGCTATGCTTGAGCCAATCCCGCAGGACGGTGAATCCCCATTGTCCCCTTTCGCAGAGGGCCTGTCGCCTCCCCGCAGGCCCTCTCGCTTTGCCCCGCTAAGGTCTCCTCGTCTTCGAACTGCATCCACCGTCCGAACGAAATTCATACCGCCCAAAATGCGGTATCCAGCGACGGCCTCGTTTTGGAATCTGTAGGGGCAAGTGTCGTAGGAGAGGACGGTTTGAATTTGTACTGCCTCAGACACCTGCCCGCGGCCCGGCGGATTCGCCGTCACAGATGCTATCGCGATGTAGATTCGTTTGAGCCTTCCCGTTGCCTCAGGAATGGGGCCCCTTGGTTGCTCGAAGGTTCGGGCAGGTGTCTTGGGCCTGCCTCAATGACAGGCTGATCTCCTACGACACCTGCGCCCTACAGAGGTTAGTGCGGACTACAGCGCCAGGAGGGCCGGAGCCAGTTCCCGGTACTCGGCCATCGGGGCCTCCCCGCCGTCGTTGATCACCTGGATACAGACGTGGTCCGCGCCAGCATCAAGATGTGCCTTGACCCGCTCCACGATCACGCGCTCATCGCCCCAGGCGACTATGGCGTCCGCCAGCCGGTCGCTGCCGCCATCGGCGAGGTCATCGTCCGTGAAGCCCATGCGCTTGAGGTTGTTGGTGTAGTTGGGCGCCCGCAGGTAGATCGCCATGTGCTTGCGGGCCAGCTCCCGCGCCTTCGTAGGGTCGGTTTCCAGGACGACCGCCTGCTCCGGCGCCAGCAGCGGGCCATCCCCCATCGTTTCGCGCGCGAACTTCGTGTGCTCGACCGATACGAAATAGGGATGCGCGCCGAGGGCCTTCTCGGCGGCCAGCTTCAGCATCTTCGGGCCCAGCGCGGCCAGCACTCGGGCCGGCGGCTCGCTGGGAGCGGCGGCGAAGAACGGCGCGGCGTCCATCTTGTCCAGGTACTCCGACATCGCGCTGAAGGGCTTCGTGTACTCGTGTCCGCGCAGGTTCTCGACGAGATGCTTGTGGCTGGCGCCGATTCCGAGGAGGAAGCGCCCGGGAAAAGCCTCGCTGATCGTCTTGTGCGCGGCCGACATGGTCACGGCGTCGCGGGCCCACATGTTGGCGATCCCGGTGGCGATGGTGATCTTCTTCGTCTTGCTCAGCAGCAGCGTCGAGCTGGTCATGACCTCGCGGCCAACGGCCTCGGGCAGCCAGATCGCGCCGAAGCCCATCTCCTCGATCTCGGCCGCGGCCTCCTGGGCCTTTGCCTGGGGAAGCATGTCGAGAAACGCCCAGATGCCGATCCGCCCAATGTTCACGCTCGCCTCCCTTTGCCGGCGGCCAGGATTCCTCAGAGATTATCGCGCTGCAAGGCCCTGCGCGAGGCGATCAACGTCGACGGACAACCCGCACTGTCGATGGGCTCAGCCGTCGCGCAAGGTTTCAGGAAACAGTTCATAACCCTCATCCCGAGCGGCCTCTCTTAACCTGCGATCCCAACAGGCAAATGTGAGGTCCTGGGGTCCGCCGGCGCTGCGGAGGGAAGCAAAGTGGATCGCATCGTAACCGCGAAGGGGCCAGCGCTGGGTGGCCCGCGCCGCCTCTCGAAGCAGATGTCGCGAAACGTCCACCTTGGTCACCGAAGCGTCCCAGAGGTGATCTACTTCCTCGGGGAACGCGGCAACCTCGTCTGTGCGGGTCCGCCCAGCGCGGGTCGCCGCTGCAACTGCTGCCCAAAGCTCAACATAGGCTATCACTGATGTAGCAAGGAAGGCCGCTTCCCGCAGAGCGCTCCTCATTTCCAGGCTACCGACCTCCCGGATGAATAACTTAGCGAGGGCGCTAGTGTCTGCGTAAAGCTTCAGCGGCGTTGCTCACGGATGTAGTCCACCATCGTCTTGCCATCGTCACCAGGCAACAACTCCATGAGTTTGGGGATGTACTTTGGCTTACCCACGTAGTCTATTTCGCCCGACGCAATAAGCCGCTTCATTGGTTCGGGTAAATCATCGTCTTCGACGTTCTCTATCCGAGCGATCGGCTTCCCGCGGTCTGTCACAACAACGGTTTCGCCGTCGCGTACCCGAACGAGGTAGCGGCTGAGGTTGTTTTTCAACTCGCGTATGCCAACGCTGACCATGATGGCTACATCTTAAGACAAAGGTAGCCACACGGCTCGAGAGTCGATTTGCTTAGCCGCGCCTACCCCTGGTGCTCGGCGATGTGTTCGGCTAGCGCCCGGCGGAAGGTCTCCAGGTCTGACACTGCGCTGTATTCGGCGGCTTCGCGCACGCTGCCGCGCAACAGGATGTAGGTGAACGGGTCCATGCGGATGCCGTACTCCTCCAGCACTTCGAGGATGCCGGGGTAGTTGTCGATCAGGTCGCCCACGTTCGTGTCCGGCGTGATCGCCTCGCCGGCTCCGCTATGGGCCTTGTGGCCGAAGGCGCCGATCGCCGCGGTGCTCGTCGCTGACTCAGCCACTGGCGAACACCGCTTCCTCGGGGATCTTGCCCCAGTCGGGGTGCCACTGCGGCATCTCGAGGCCGAAGTCGTCGAGCCGCTCCTTGACCTCGGTGGCGAAGGACTCGCGGACGGCCTGGTTGTCGCGCACCTTGAGGCCGAGCTCGCGGTAGAGCCGGTTCTTAGGCGTGTTGGCCCGCCCGAAGATGTTCATCGTGCGCGGGAACCACATGTCGATCGCAGCCTGCATCTTCGGCTTGGACTCCGGATCGGAGGCCAGCCGCTTGACCCAGTTGTCGCCGTGGGCAATGTGGAACATCTCCTCCTTGAAGATCCCCTCCATCACCCGCGCCCAGGGCCGGTAGCTGGAGTAAAGCACGTCCTCCAGCTGGTGCCCCGCCCCGCGGTCCATGCAGAAGTTGAAGGCGATGAAGTCGTACCAGTCCTTGATCGGGTAGTAGAAGATGTTGACGCGGGCGTCACCGGCGGCGCGCGTCGTCCCCAGGTCGTCCTCGTCGACGCGTAGGGTGAAGTCGAACGAGCGGATACGGGCGTCGACGTCGATGCCCAGGTGCTCGAGCAGCTTGTAACAGACGCGGGCGTGGCGGAACTCGTCCTTGACCATCATCGAGGTGGCCAGGTACTCCTCGATCGTCGGCGACATCGAGATGCAGCCGACGTAGCCCAGAGCGCCGGCGAGCTCCGAGTCCGCCTCCTGGGTCAGGAGGTTTACCAGGGCCTCGCGATACTCCTCGCTGGGGATGTCGTTCACGCCCTGGATCTGGCCCACCGTGTAGCGGGCGCCCGCGGTCTGCTGGCCGAGGCGCGAGACGCGCCCACGCTCCGTGTCAGCATCCTCGACTTCGCCCGAGAGGCGGTCGAGGATCGCGGCCCCGACATCCTGGTGGAACAGCTCCTTGCCCTTCATCTCGTTCGATTGCGTCATGTCCTACATCCTTTCAGCGCGGGCGCGGTCAGCGCCCCTGGAAAACCGGTGGTTGCTTGTTGAGAAAGGCCGCGACGGCGTTCCCGTGGTCCTCGGTGGCGCCGGCCTCGACCTGGTACTTGGCCTCGACCGACAGCAGGTCGTCGAACTCCCGCGACATCGCCGCCTCGAGCAGCTTCTTGGTCAGCCCGTAGGCGCGCGTCGGCCCCTTTGCCAGCTCGCCGGCGAGGTCGCCAGCTGCAGAGAGCAGGTCATCCGCCGGGACCACCCGGTTGACGAGACCGATGGACAGCGCCTCCTCGGCCGAGACCATCTCGCTCAGCAGGCAGAGCTCCGTCGCCTTGGACAGCCCGACAAGCCGCGGCAGGCTGTAGGTCATCGCCCCATCGGGGACGAGGCCGATCTTGGTGAAGGCCGTCGTGAAGCGGGCCTTGTTGCTGGCGACCCGCAGGTCGCAGGCGCAGGCAAAGCTCATGCCGGCGCCGGCGGCGACGCCGTTGACCGCGGCGATGACCGGCTTCTCCAGGGCGCGGATCGCGCGCAAGGCCCGATGGTGGTGGTCCTGCAGGAGGGCCTGGAAGTCCGGGCGGCCACCGTTGTAAGCGCCGCGGATGCTCTCCAGGTCCTGGCCCGCACAGAAAGCGCGCCCGGCGCCGGTCAGGATCAACGCCCGCACGCTGTTGTCGCCGCGCGCCGCCTCGAGGATGCCGGCAAGGTCGTCGAGCAGCTCCTCGGTCAGCGCGTTGAGCACCTCGGGGCGGTTGAGCGTGAGGGTGGCCACGCCATCGCGGAGGTCGTAGAGGACTGTGTCGGACACAGATGCGCTCCTTCGTGGGCGCGGGGAGGGTCACCCCGATCCTATCACCGCCTATGGTGAGGCGTTCCCCAGTTGCCGGAAGACCGGCCGTTCTCCGTGCGGGGCCGCGGTGGCGGCTGTCGCCCCTTACTGCAATCATCGTGGCAATCGGGATCGACATAAGGCCCCCATCGCGAGACATCCGAATCGTTGGGCCAGGGAGTAAGCAATGGCGCGACTACTCGGCGGCTTAGCGCTTCTCTGTTTCGCGCTCGTCACGGACGGCGTCATGGCCACGCCTGCCCTTGCCGGCGTGGAGACCTTCACGGTCGACACGAACACCGATCCCGTCCCGACAACGTCGGGGTGCCTGCACCGTCGCTGCCGACGACTGCTCGCTGCGTGAGGCAATCATCGCCGCCAACACCCTGGCCGGGAACGACATCGTCAGCATTCCGGCTGACACCTACACGCTGACCATCGCCCCCGCCACGGACGCCACCACCGGTGATCTCGACATCACAAGCTCTATCGATTTCATCGTCACCGGCGGCATCGCGACCATCGATGCCGGCGCCACAGGCGACCGCGTGCTGGAGGCTAATTGCAGCACTCCCTGCACCGTCAACTTGAGCGATGTGGTGATAAGCGGAGGCGGCTCAACGAATGCGACGACGTTCGGTGGAGGCGTACGCGTCAACACCGCGAACACGAGCCTTAACCTTGACCGGGTCACGATCGCCAACAACCACGTCGTCTCCACGGCTGGCTCAGGCGCCGTAGGTGGCGGCGTCGCTATCCTCGACGGCATCGTCCGCATTAGCAACAGCACGATCTCGGAAAACTCGGTGACCCCCACAGGTACCGGGCTCGGCGAAGGCGGTGGAATTCACATCCGCGGCGGCACACTCGCCCTGATCAACACAACGATCAGCGGAAACGCCGCCAACAGCGGCAGCGGGCCAAGTGCGACGGGAGGCGGTCTGGACGTGGGAAACGCTGGCGGCGCCGGCGGCAGCGTCCAGGTCACTAACAGCACAATCACGGCCAACGCGGCGCCGACCGCGTCCGGCATCAACGCAACGGCCGCTACGCAACTTCAAAACACCATCGTCGCCAATAACACCGGGGCGGCGTTGCAGTGCGCCGGCGGCGCCATCAACTCCCTCGGCCACAACCTCGACGCCGACGGCACATGTCAACTGAATGCCACGGGGGATCAACCAGGAGTCGGATTGACACTGCTTGGCACCCTGGCGGACAACGGCGGTCCGACGTTCACCCACGCCCTGGCCCCCGGCAGCCCCGCCCTCGACGGGGGCGACACGGCAGCCTGCAACCTTCTGACGAACGCCTTTGGAGTGCCCCTGACAACAGACCAGCGGGGGACGGGCTTCGCTCGCGTTAGCGGCGGGAATATCACCCCCGGCGTCGGATGTGACATCGGCGCCTTCGAGCTGACGGTCAAGTGCAACGGTCTGCCCGCGACCCAGGTCGGCACGAATGGCGCCGGCGGGGACACGATCGTCGGCACAGCCGGCGACGACGTCATATCCGGACTGGGCGGCATCGACAACATACGCGGCGGCGCTGGCAACGACACCATTTGTGGGGGCACCGAGGAAGATACGCTGCGGGGGCAGGCCGGCGCCGACATCCTGAGGGGTGAGGCCGGCTTCGACACGGTGACTTACCAGGGCCAGGCGGCCGTCACCGTCAACATGGCGACCGGTTTCAACAGCGACGGCGACACCCTGGTCGGCTTAGAGGTCCTGGTTGGGACATTCTTCGCCGACGACCTGACAGGGTCCAGCCAGCCCAACGTCATTCGCGGCCTATCGGGCGCGGACACCATCAATGGGGGCAACGGAAACGACGCGATCTTCGGTGAGGGCGGAAACGATCAGATTTCTGGTGGTGGGGGCGATGACCCCCTCCTGAATGGCGGTGGAGGCGCTGACGTCATCAAGGGCGGCAACGGCAACGACACTCTGGGCGGTGACGCCGGAAACGACAGCCTGTTCGGTAATGGCGGGGACGACGCCCTCAACGGCGGTGATGGCGCTGACGTATGCAATGGCGGGACCACGGGGCAGGTTTTCGGCGATACCTCCGACGGGAGCTGCGAGACCGTTACGAACATCCCTTAACGCGCAGAGCCCTGGTTACTCCTCGAGGTAAGTCGAGGTCTCGGCGCCACTGGCGGTCGTTGCGCGGGCGAGAAGATCGTCGAACTCCTTCAGCATCCGCTCCCCTAGCGGCGTTAGCCTCGTGCGTCCGCCCCCCGCCCCGCCCCGCGCGCTTTCGATCAGCTTGCCGCCCAGGTTCCCCTCGATCTCGCGCACCTTTCCCCAGGCGCGCCGGTAGGACAGGCCCATCCGCTCGGCCGCTTCGGCCAGCGACCCCGTTTCCTTGATCTGTCGCAACAAGGCGGCGCGGTAGTCGCTGAAGACGAGGTTGCCGTCCTTCTCCAGCCAGAGCTTGAGCCTGACGTCGACGCCCTCCACCCCGCAAGGTTGGGCAGGGGACGCAGGCGCGTCAAGCCCGTCCGTCGCTTTCCAACGGTATTAACGCCGGTGGATGCCACGGGTGGGCGGATGCGATACGCCCCGACCCCAGGCCCCAAGAGCGAGAGGTGGTGTCTCGCTATCGAGATTTCATCTCGCCTGGGACCACCTCGCCCCCGCCTGTCTCCCAGGCGACTCTGCGATCGGCTGGCCCTCTCCGCACCCGGAGAGGGAAGACCTTATCTCCGCCTGTCGCCCAAGCGACTCTGAGATCGGCGCCCCTCTCCGCACCCGGAGAGGGAGGACCCAAAAGGAAAGGCCGCCCTCGGAAGGGCGGCCCCTGGGACTCACCTGGTGGAGCGGGAGGGTTGGCTCTAAGCGGCCTGGTCGGCCTCGGCGAGACCGAAGCGAAGCTTACGGATTGCCGCCGAGTGGATCTGACTGATGCGAGACTGCGACAGACGCATGCGCTCGCTGATGTCCTTCAGGCTCAGGTCCTTCTGGTAGTGCAGGTGGACGACCATGCGCTCGTTGGCGTTCAGCTTCTGCATGGCGCCGCGCAGGTGGGCGCGGTCGACTTCCCGGTCGGCGATGGCCGCGGGCTGGCCCTCGACGTCCTCGTCGGCGACCTCGCTGTAGTGGTAGCCGTTGGCGTCGTCGTCCCAGCGGCTGTTGTCCTGCAGGGGTACCGACGAACGCTCGGTGGTCTGGGTGATCGCCGAGAGGTCGAAGATCGTCACGCCCAGCTGGCCGGCCACTTCGGCTTGGGTCGGCGTGCGGCCAAGGCTGGCGTAGAGCTGGTCGATGGCGCGGGCGATCTCGCGCGCCTTGCTGCGCGCCGAGCGGGGCATCGGGTCAAGCGCGCGGATGGCGTCGATGATCGAGCCCTTGATGCGCAGCATCGCCAGCGATGAGAACTTGGTGTTGCGGCTTGGGTCGTAGGTCTTGAGAGCTTGGATCAGGCCCATAGTGCCGAAGGCCAGAAGGTCTTCGTGGTCCATGACCGCGTCGAGCTTGAGGGTGCCGAGCAACCTGCCCACTGTGTACTTGACGAGCGGCAGATAGTCGATGACTGCCTGCTCGAGGTCCGAGCTCTTGCCCGGGCTGAGGTAAACAACTTGATTCGATACCATTGGGTTCCCGCCTCCTTGTCGCTTACGCGACCTTCCAGGTAATTGCCTTCCTGGGAAGAGACGACTGGTCCGCCGGACCAAAAGAAAAACCGCTATCCGTTACACCGATAGCGGTCCTGCCTTCTGGAGGTTCGGAGGGATTTACGGATCCCTCACGGGCTCTTCGGCAACCCAGCCGCCTTACCCTTCGCAGGGGTTAGGCCTGTGATTTTGCGCCCCCACCTTTCAGTGGGTTTGCCGTTTCGGTGTTCTCGCCCTATTCGGTTGTGAACTTTCTGTTCTTTGCTTGTGCCAGTCGATCCTGGCCGTTGCGCGCCAGAGCGGTCTCTGGCTGGTCACAGCCTCGTTCCGCCTTGGTATTGCCAAGTCTTACGAAGTTGTTATCGTCCGTCAATGCCATCGCAGTAACGGATTGTAAAAAGGCGTTGCAAAACCATTCCTTTTCTACATTTTTTTACATTTCCGCCCGGAATAGGCCCTGCTTTCGCCTCTCCAACTTGCACTGTAGTGGGCCAGTCGGTTCAGAAAAGCCGCGCCACGAATGTGGCGCCCACGATGAACTCGGAACTCTAAGATATGCTCCCGTCCGCCGATCCTCGATGGCCAACGACATCACAAACGGACCCGCGAATTGTAGGGAATGGTGGCCAGCCCATTGTGCCCGTGTGGGACGCGTGTGGTTTGTCGGACGTGTTGGCTTGTCAGGACAGGGCGAAATCGTCGCCCAGGACGATCACTATGTCGGCGCGTCCGCCCTCGGTGCGCGGGCCTTGCCCATCGAGTCGCTCGACGATCTCGCCACCCAGGTCCAGCAGGTCGAGCAGGCGCAACAGCGTGTATTCGTAGTCGCCAAACTCGCGGATGGCCGTCGTCACGGCGCGCAGCCCCTGCGCCGGCGAGTCTCCCGACTCCTCGATGAAGATCTGCCCGATCGGCACGCCGCGGTCCACGAGATAAGCAAAGAGCCTGTCCGCCAGCTCGGGGTCGCCGCTGGCGTTCTCGATCAGGATGCGCGCGCCCTCGCCGCGGATCTGCGGGTCGGCCAGCGCCTCCGATATCTTCAGGTTCACGTTCTCGTGGATTGGCAGCAGCACCGCCGCGCCCTGGCGGGTGGTCGTCTCGCGGATGTCCTCCTGGCCGATGGCGAAAGTCGTTATGTCGTCAGGGCCGATCTTGGAGGCCAGCAGGCTGAGCCCGGGGATCTGGACATCCCTGATGTCGGTCTCAACGGCGCGCCGGAACTCCCCCCAGAGGTCCTGCAGCCGCCCCGGGGCGATCAGGTCCAGGCTGACTGCCTTGCCCAGCACGGCGAACATCATCTCCTGCTGGCGCTCGATGCGGCCGAAGTCGCCGTCGGGGCCGTCGCGATAGCGGGAATAGCCCAAGGCCTGGTCGCCGTTCATGGTAATCCGGCCGCGCGGCACGATGCGGCCCTCGAAGGCGTCGAGGACGTCGTTGTCGCCGGCGACGGGCGGCCCTATCTCCTCGGGCACGTCGATGGTGACACCGCCGACGGTGTTGATGACCTCTTTGAAGCCCTCCCAGTCGATGATCATGTAGTGGTCGATGCGGATGTCGAAGTTGTACTCGACCGTCGCCATGGCCAGCGCCGGCCCACCCTCTGAGTAGGGCTCGCGGCACTTGGGGGGGCCGAGCCCGCACTCGTAGGCCACGTTTATGCGGTCCTCGAGGATGCGCGTCTCCGAGAACGGGATCTCGACGTAAAGGTCGCGCGGGAAGCTGATGATGCTGCCCGTCTTCGAGGCGGGGTCGACGCTGACGACGAAGAGGGTGTCCGTCAGCTTGCTGTCGGTCAGACCGGCTGACTCGCCGGTTGCATCCTCCGGACGCGTATCGAGGCCCAAGACGAGGATGTTGATCCTGTCATCAGGGTCGCTGAACTCATACTGCTCGCCCTCGACGCCGGGGAGGCTGCGCACGATGTCATCCGGCACGACCTGCACACCGGCGACCGAGCCGGGGATGCTCAGCTCGTTGCCGGGGAGAAGGGCGCCATCCACGTGCGTGACCACGACGAGCGCCGCCCAGGCCGAGCCCAGTGTGAAGAGCATGCAGCCAAACGAGGCGATGACGCGGGCCAGGGTGGGGTGGTTCTTCATGTCAATGCCGAGATAAGGTCAGGGCTGCCTGAGCCGACCGCTTGCCCGCCTGGGCGGGGTGATAGACTCGGACGGACGAGCGAACGAGGGCCGCACGGCCCGCTGGGAGCCTTCCTACCGTTTGAGTGCCATCTCCGCCCACCCCGCCCAGCCGAACGCCGCTGTCCCCGAGCGCTCCCGGGCGGCGCACCTCGGCTGGACGATCGAGCTTCTGTTCCTGCTCACCTGGCGCGACCTCAAGGTCCGCTACCAGGGCACCGTGCTCGGCTTCTTCTGGTCGGTGGCGCGGCCTCTCCTGCTGGGCACAGTGCTCTACTTCGCCCTGAGCAAGGTCGTGCGCTTCGATGTGCCGAACTACCAGCTCTTCCTCCTCGCCGGGCTTTTCCCCTGGTTCTGGTTCCAGGGCTGTGTGATGTCGGCGACCGGGGCGTTCGCGGGCAACGGCCAGTTGATCAAGAAGGTGCGTTTCCCGCGCTATGTGATCCCACTGTCCATCATCGCCAACAATACGGTTCACTTCCTGTTGTCTCTGCCGGTGCTTGTGCTCTTCTCGGTGATCTTCGCCTCGGGCCCCAGCTGGGAGTGGCTGGTCGCCGTCCCGCTGCTGGCCCTTATCCAACTGGTCTTGATCGTCGGGTCGTCGCTCGTCGTGGGCACGGTCAACGTCTTCTTCCGCGACCTCGAGCACCTGACTGAGGTTGCGCTAACCTTGCTGTTCTACGTTACGCCGATCATCTACCCGCTGGATGAGGTGCCCGATGGTTACAAGCCATACCTCCTGATAAACCCGATGACTTCGCTGATCGAGGCGTGGCGCGACGTCCTGGTCGAGAACAAGCTCCCCGGGCTGGAGATCTGGCCGGCGCTGCTGCTCTCGGTCGTCGTCCTCGCCCTCGGCACGTTCCTCTACACACGTCTCCAGCAGCACTTTGCCGATGTCCTCTAACGGGTCGGGTGGCGTAGCCATCCAGCTGCGGGGGGTGGCCAAGCGCTACTACCTCAACCCCTTCCGCCCGCTCGAGCTCAAAACCACGCTGCTCAACGTCGGCGCCTTCTGGAAGGGCCGGCGGCAGGCCGCCCGCAACCCCTTCTGGGCGCTGCAGGGTGTCGACCTCGATGTCCAGCGCGGGGAGTTCGTGGGTGTGGTGGGCCACAACGGCTCGGGCAAGTCCACGCTGCTGCGGATAATGGCCGGGCTCTCGACGCCCACCAGCGGGACAGTTGCCACCAACGGGCGCCTATCTGCTCTGCTGGACCTGGGCTCTGGCTTCCACCCCAACATCACCGGCCGCGAGAACGCTCTCGTCAACGCGGTGCTGCTGGGCCTCAGCCGGCGCGAGGCCGAGCGGCGCCTGCCCGAGATCATCGAGTTCTCGGGCCTCCACCAGTTCGCCGACCAACCGATGCGCATGTACTCGCAGGGGATGTACCTGCGACTGGGCTTCGCCGTGGCGGTGCACGTCGACGCCGAGATCCTGCTCGTCGACGAAGTCCTGGCCGTGGGCGACGCCGAATTCCAGGAGAAGTGCTATGACCACATCGAGAGGCTGCGGGGGCGAGGGACTACGATCATCACCGTGTCGCACGACATCTTTACGCTGCAGAAACTCTGTGACCGCATCGTCCTGCTCGACCACGGCAGCATGGTGGCCGAAGGTGACCCCGAGCCCGTGATCAACGAGTACCTCTACCGCGTGCACGATCGCGACGATGACCCGGTGGCGATCTTCATGCGCCAGGCCGTGCCCCGGCCCCCAACGAAAGGGATAGAAGGCCTGTGAGCGACGAGACAATCGAGGGAGTCGAGGCCAAGGCGCTCGCCACACACCGCGACGAGCGCGGGTTCTTCCGCGAGATCGTCCGCCACAGCGAGGGCATCGTCAGCGAGGGCTGGCAACAGATCAGTCACTCTTTGATGCACCCTGGCGTCGCCAAGGCCTGGCACGTGCACACGACCCAGATCGACTGGTGGTACGTGCCGGTCGGCGACCTCAAGGTCGCCCTCCACGACGGCCGCGAGGGCTCGCCGACGAAGGGCGTCCTCCAGGAGCTCTTCCTGGGCGAGCACTACGACGCCCAGCTGCTGAAGATCCCGGCCGGCGTGGCGCACGGCTGTCGCGCCCTCAATGGTCCCGCCCATCTCATCTACCTGACGTCGGGCGTCTATGACCCAGCCGAAGAGGGCCGCCTCGACCACGACGACCCCAGCATCGGCTACGACTGGACGGCCTTGCCGCCGATCAAGTGATGGAGCCGCGCGTCGGCATAGTCTGTGTCAACTTCAACGGCGCCGGCTACCTCGGCGATCTGCTCAGCTCCCTATCGAGGGTCAGCAGCCCCGACTGGCACCTGGTGCTAGTCGACAACGGATCCTGGGATGACTCGGCGCGCCTCGTGGGCAGCCTCGGCGACCGCGCCACCCTCTTGAGCAACGGCAGCAACCAGGGCTACGCCGCGGCCGCCAACATCGGCGTGCGCCACTGCCTCGAGCAGGGCTTCGACCATATCCTCTTCATCAACCCGGACACCGTCGTGCGCCCCGACTTCCTTTATTACCTGATGCAGGCCGTCGAGGCCGACACGATGGTCGCACCCAAGACCCTGCTCTACGGCACTACCCGCCTCGACGACACCATCGGCACCTTTGACTGGCTGCGCGGGGTCTGGAAAGACTGGGTCTACAACAAGCCGCAGTCGCGCCTCCTCGAGGCCCGCCAGACCGTGGACATGGCCAGCCTCTGCTGCCTTCTCGTGCCCTCGGCGCTCTTCGCCCGCGCCGGCTTCATCGACGAGGAGTACTTCATGTACTACGAGGACTTCGCCTTCGTCAGCCGGGCACAGGACGCCGGCTACGAAGTCGTCCTCGAGCCCCGGGCCGTCATCGAGCACCGGAAGTCGGCCGCCAGCGGCCACAAGACCCCGTTCTTTACCTATTACACGACCCGGAACCGCATGTACCTGGTGCGCACGCATCTCGACAGCGGCCTGAAGTTCGCCCTGTTCCTGGCCTACTTCCTGCCCGGCCGCCTGGTGAAGAGCGCGCAGCTCCTCGCCCGCCTCGACGTCTCCCGCTTCCGCGCCCTCTGGAACGGCGTAGCCGACTACTTCCGCGGCGAGATGGGCCCCACCCGCTACCTCCCCCGGCCGTAGAAGCGGCGGTTGCCGAAACCGCCCTGGAGGGGCGCACCGCAATGCGCCCACTCATTGCTGCGACAGAGATCGGCCGGCGGCTGATGGGCGACACTTGATCCCGTGAAGATCGCCCTCGACCTCAGCTGGCTGCCCCCGCGCCGCGCCGGCGCCGGCCGCTATGGCTGGGAGCTCGCCAACGCGCTGGCCAGGCTCGAGACCGACGACACCTTCACCGTCTATGCCCCCGCCGGCACCTTCGCCGGCAGCGCCGTTGCGAGCAATCCGCGCTTCAGGGTGGTCGCCACGCCAAAGGCCCGCGCCGCCCGCCTCCTCTGGGGTCAGACCGTCCTCCCGCTAATCCTCCGTAGCGATCGACCGGACGTCCTCCACATCGGCCACTCGCAGGCGCCTCTTGTTCCGACCGGCGTCCCGACCGTAGTCACTTTCCACGACGCCACGTACGAGCTTTCCCCCCAGCGCTACCCTCTCCTGCGCCGCAGTTACTACAGACTGGCCGCGAGGATCGCCGCCCGACAGGCTCGGTTGGTTGTTGCCGTCTCCCGCTGCGTTGCCGGCGACATCGAGAGGCACTTGTCGATCTCGTCACGGCGGGTCCGAGTGATCCCCGAAGCGGCGGCCGAGCACTTCCGCCGTCCCGATGACGCGAGCATCTGCGCCGTCCGGCAGCGCTACGGCCTCTCCCGGCCCTACGTCCTCAGCGTCGGATCGCTGGAGCCCGGGAAGGGCCGCGACATCCTCGCTAGAGCCATGAAGGACCTTGAAGGGGAGGTGGATCTGGTAATCGCCGGCCAGCCGGCCTGGGGCGAGATCCCGCTCCCCGGTGGCCGCTACCTCGGTTTTGTCCCCGACGACGACCTGCCGGCTCTCTACGCCGGCGCCGAGGTTTTCGCCTTTCCCTCGCTCTACGAGGGCTTCGGGCTGCCCGTGCTGGAGGCCATGGCCTGCGGCACGCCGGTCGTAGCCTCGGACACCTCGGCCACTCCCGAGGTCGCCGGCGGCGCCGCCCTCCTCGTCCCGCCCGGTGATGCCGGCGCGCTGGCGACAGGCCTCCGCTCAGTCCTCGGCGACCCCGTCCTGCGGGCGACGATGGTGGAGCAGGGCTATCGCCAGGCCGCCCGCTTCTCCTGGGCCGAGACCGCCCGGCGGACCCTTGAGGTCTATAGGGAGGCTGCCGGCAGGTGACCGCCCCTGATGCATCCCCCTCCGTGGTGATCGTGACCTACAATTCGTCCGCAGTCATCGGCGAGTGCCTCTCCTCACTGGCCCGTTTTGAGGGCGAGAGTACGCAGGTCGTGGTGGTCGACAACGCCTCCACGGACGGCACGGCCGAGCTGGTGGAACAGGCTCATCCATGGGTCAGGCTGCTTAGACAGCCAGCCAATCGTGGCTTCTCCGCCGGCGTAAACGCCGGGGTTGCCGCGACGGACTCAGACTACGTGCTGCTCCTGAACCCGGACAGCTGGCTGGTCTCACCCATTATCTCCGACCTCGCCGCCGCTATCTCCAGTGACCCAAAGATCGGGGCGCTAGGCCCCAAGATTCTGAACGAGGACGGCACATTGCAGCCCTCCTGCCGGCGCTATCCGACCGTCTGGTCCTCCCTCTTCAACCGCACGTCGCTGCTGACGAAGCTGCTGCCGTGGAATCCCGTGACCCGCCACTACCTGATGACCGACTTCGACCATGCCTCGGCGCGCGACGTTGACTGGCTGTCCTGCGCCGCCCTGCTTCTGCGGCGCACGGCCTTCGACGAGATAGGCGGCATGGACGAAAGCTACTTCCTCTACTTCGAGGACGTCGACCTCTGCCACCGAATCCACGATGCCAGCTACCGCGTCGTCTACCACCCCGCCGTGAGCGTCGTCCACCTCATCAGCAAGAGCTCGGGCGGCGTGTCCAACCGCACCATTCTGGCCCGCCACCGCGCCATGTGGCGCTACTGGCGGAGCTACCAGGGCGGGAACGTGGCCAAAGACCTGGTCGCGGGGGCGGCTATTGCCGGGCGCGCCGGCTTCTACCTCGCCGCGAACAGCCTCAGCCGGCCGAAGCCTTAAATCAAGTGGATCCTTCTTCCCTCTCCTTGACAAGGAGAGAAGGCCAGCCGCTCGAAGAGTCGCCTGGGAGACAGCGGGGGTGAGGTGGGCGGGGCGGGGCATCTTCCGCAAGCGAGCGCAAACCTTCGAAGGAAGATTTGTAGAGAGGGCTCTGGTTAGGCGAATTCTTCGGCTTCGCGCTGCTGGTCTCGCGGCGCCTCCCACTCGATCCGGCCCCACCAGCAGGCCAGGACGCCGGCGGCGGTCACGACCGTCACGGCCAGCGCCGCTGCGATCAAGCCGAGCGACGGTCCCATCTCGGGCTGGTAAAGGATGCTCGGGCTGATGGCCTTGGCCACGGGGATCGTGGCGATGCTGAGCAGAAGCTGAAGAAACGACGCGCCGATACTGATCGGCGGGACCTCCACGTCCTTCCCGCCCCGGCGGATGATGAACTGGATGACGTCGAGGTCGGGCCGGGCCACGCCGAAGCGGGCAAGGATCATGGAAAGCCCAACAAGGATCCAGGCGAAGATCAGCAGGACAACTGGGAGCAATAGGGTCACCGGGCCGACCCCCTCGCTGATCGCCGCCCCCGCGATCAGCACGAAGCCCGCCGCCGCCCGCGCCAGCCCTCCCCAATGCGGGATGAGCAGGATCGTCGAGGCCGCCAGCTTGATCTCGGTGCTGCGCCTGGTCTGAATCTCGGCCACCGGCAGCCGCCAGATATTGGGCACGATGATGTTGCCCAGGCCCGAAGCCGCCTCGATCACGCCGAAGAGGCCGATGAACTGCCAGCTATTCCAGGGGTCGGCGCCGCCCAGCGCCGTCACGGTCAGCAGCACGCCGACCAGGCTCAAGAAGGAGAGGATGAAGACGAGGATGAGGCCGCGAAAGGCGCTCACCTAGGTGGACGCCCTTCCGCTCGCACCAATCCAGTCTAAGGGTGACCTGGACCCCCCTTTTCAGACCACGATATGCGGCTGATCAACCGCGCCAACCGTAGCGGCGGGTGTCAGCAGTTGTTCAAATCACGTCGTTTGCCTGAGTGCTGACACCTGCCCTCCGCGCGATCAAGGAATGCCAGCGGTGTCTGCATACATGCTCCGAGAGGGGCGGGTGTCAGCTACCTGTGCGGGAGACGTTGTTTGCAGATTGGCTGACACCCGCCGCTACAATCTCGCTCAAACTCACCCTCTCCTTGGCAAGGAGAGGGCCGGTTAAGGTCGCGGGGGCGAGGCGTCTAAACACCATGCGTCCGCTCGGGTTCTGAACCGCTGGGCTCAGCCAGCGGGCTTCGACATCCGGCGGGTCAGGAAGACGCCGAGGATGACCAGGGCGGCCACCAACCCCAGGGTCGCCCCGCCGACGATAATCGCCAGCAACGCGTCCGAGCCGCCCCCATCATCGGCCGCCGGCGCGGTGGACTCGCTGCTCTCAGGGGTGCCCTGAGTACCACCGTTGCCAGGCTCGCGGTCGCGGGCTTCAAGGCCGACGCTCTCCCGCCACTCGTCCTCGAGGCCGAGCAGGTCGAAGCCGTAGACGGTCTGGAAGGCGTTGTCGTTGGTCGTGCCGTCCTTGTACAGCGCGAAGAGCTCGGCAAACTTCTCCTCGCCGTATGTCTCGATCAGGTAACTCACGATGGACCACGACTGGCCGTAGAACTCGATAACGTTGTCGGGGTCGTTCTGCCGCGACGACAGCTGGTTGATGGTCAGGAGGTCGTCTGAGCGGATGCCGGCGTTCACGGCTGCCTCGTAGTCCCCCGGCGATTCCTGCGAGTAGACCGCGGCGCCTTCGTTGAGCCAAAGCGGGATGTCGCCGAAGGGGCCGCGCAGGGCCTCCTCGATGACAAGGTGGGTCAGCTCGTGACGCAGCACGTCGGCCGAGCTCAGGCCGCAGCCGTCATAGACCACCACCACGATGTCCGCCGCCGACTGCTGGCCGCAGACGAAGATTCCCCCCTCGCCGGCCGGAGTCCCGATGGGCAGCGCATCGCGCATGTCCCCGAGGTTGCGGTAGACGACGACCTGCACGGGAAAGTCAATGGAGGCGCCGAAGAGCTCGGCCCAGCGCTCGACGGTCCCCTCAGAGGCTTCGAGCAGCTCGCGCATGTCGTCCTCGCTGCCGTCGTAGTAGTGGAGGAGCACCGGGTCGGCGGTTATCTGCTGCCATTCGAAGCGGCTGTCGTCATAGACGAACTGCTCGGTGTCCGTGACAACCGGATCGGCGTTCTCCGTGACGTCCTCGCGCAGGTCCTCGATCTCCCAGAAGTAGGAGATGTTGGTGAAAGGGGGGATGTAGACGGGGGGATACTCAAGCATCGCCGTGCACCCGTCAGCGGTGCACTCCGTCTCGGCAGTCGATGTAATGCCGAAGGGCTCGAACTTGTAGCGCAGCGCGCCAACCGGCTCCTCAATCGACGAGTCGAAGCTGATCGTCCACTCGATGCCGCCCGGAAAGTTGTTCTCGACCGACTGCTCGGTGACGGTAACCACGGGCGCGGCGGCAACCCTGGCCGGCAGCACGGCCAGGCCAACGAGCGCGGCCAGCATGGTAAGTGGAATGGCGAGGCGGGCGGGGGCGAGGGGCATGCCTATCCTTCTATGCCGGCGGAGAGGTAGGCCCTCATCAGGTCGTCCAGGTTGCCGTCGAGGACGTCGTCGGGGTTGGTGCTCTCGGCGCCGTTACGGTGATCTTTCACAAGCTTATACGGCTGTAGCACGTAGCTTCGGATCTGATTTCCCCAGCCCATCGTGATGTGCTCGCCCTTGAGTTTCGCCTGCTCCTCGGCCCGCTCCTCGAGCTGCATCTCCAAAAGCTTGGATTCCAGGACCTTCATTGCCGACTCGCGATTGCGCCCCTGCGAGCGCTCGTTCTGGCAGCTGACGACGATGCCCGTGGGGATGTGGGTGATGCGGATGGCCGTCGAGTTCTTTTGCACGTTCTGGCCGCCGTGGCCGCTGGCTCGGAAGACATCGATACGCAGGTCGTCGGGGTTGACCTCAATTTCGCCGGCCGCCTCTACCTCGGGCATCACCTCGACCAGGGCAAACGAGGTGTGTCGCGCGTGGCTGGCGTCGAACGGCGAGATGCGGACGAGGCGGTGGACGCCGCGCTCGCTGCGCAGCCAGCCGTAGGCGTAGGGGCCCGAGATCTCGATGGTTACGCTCTTTATCCCGGCCTCTTCGCCGGGCGTCAGGTCGAAGACCTCGGTCTTGAAGCCCTTGCGCTCGGCCCAGCGCAGGTACATCCGTAGCAGCATCTCGGCCCAATCCTGGGACTCGGTGCCGCCGGCGCCGGCGTGGATAGCCATGATCGCGTTGCGGTCGTCGTACTCACCGCTGAAGGCCAGCTGGAATTCGAGGTCCGCGATGCGGCTCCGCAGTCCTTCGACCTCTGCCGTCAGGTCGCCGGCCATCGCCTCGTCATCACCGCTGAGCTCCGCCAGCTCGATGGCGTCGGCGACCTGCCGCTCAAGCGAACGCCAGGTAGAAACGGTCTCCTTGAGTGAGGACAGACGGCGCATGAGCTGCTGGGCTTCGCGTGGGTCGTTCCAGAAGTCGGGGTCGGCAGACTGCGCTTCGAGGCGGGTTGTCTCTAGCTCTTTGCCGGCGATGTCAAAGACGCACCAGGAGGGAGGAAATGCGGTCCTTCATCTGCTTGAGCTCGTCGATCAGTGCGTCCACGTGATCCGAGGATAGCGAACCAGAAGGATCCTCCGGCCCGGCACAGGGGGTGGAGAGAGCAATCGTCCACCTGTAGGGCGCAGGTGTCGTAGTAGACGTTCCCTCCATCCAAGAAGACTCCAGACACCTGCCCGCAAGGTTCGAAGTCGAGATGCGATTCGGAACGAGTCTGATCTCCGCATGTTTCGAACGACGGGACCATCCAAAGGAGTGCCGGAACGGGTAACGCCGCGACCGTGGCGGGCCGGTGTCTTTGCCTTGTGCTAAGTTCAACTGCCGAACCAGTACGACACTGGCCCCTACAAGGGAAATTGAGTTCGGCGGCAAAGCCAGATGCGCCATCAAGAACTGTTGCTGTCGCGCAACGCCGAGTATTCTCTGCCTCACTCTGCCCTCTCAGAAAAGGAGCCCAAATGGCCGGCACCGTCCTCTATGAATGCGAAGGTCGCATCGCGACCATCACCTACAACCGCCCCGACTCGCTCAACGCCATCAATGCCGAGCTCCGCGACGACCTAAACGCTGCCTGGGTTCGCTTTCGCGACGACGAAAACGCGTGGGTCGCCATCGTTACCGGCGCCGGTCGCGCCTTCAGCGCC
>JBBDXC010000019.1:0-12517 GCA_040902555.1 Dehalococcoidia bacterium | reverse complement strand
CGCCGACCTGAGGGCCGGCGGGGCCGGCGGCGCGACCAGCTTCTGGGAGAGCCGAGCCTCACATCGCTGGAGAACGGCCTCGAAGTTTTCAAGCCCGTGATCGCGGCGGTCAACGGCCACTGCCTCGGCTTCGGTTTAACGCTCGTGGCCGCCTGCGACTTTGTTATCGCCAGCGAACGGGCCGAGTTCGGTTTCCCCGAAGTCCGCATCGGCGTGCCGACGATCCAGGGCGCGATCCGCATGCCCAAACGCGTCGGTTGGCAGAACGCCATGGAGCTGCTGCTGATTGGCGAGAGGGTGGATGCCGCTCGCGCAAAGGAGATGGGCCTCGTCTGGAAGGTGGTGGCCCACGACGACCTCATGGCCGAGGCGAGGCATCTCGCCGAGCGCCTGCTGCTCTCGGCGCCATTGGCAGTGAGGGCCACCAAGGAGGTCGCCGCCCGCGGCCAGGAGCTGCCGTTCGTCAACGCCGTCCGTTTCGGGGAGACCATGCGCCGCGTAGCGGGAGCGACCGACGACGCGCGGGAGGGCCCGACGGCCTATCGCGAGAAGCGCCCCCCAAGCTGGCAAGCCCGCTGACCTCTCGCTCAGCCCGAAGCGGTGCTGGGCATCTCTTGGGTTGTCGCGTGGGGGAGACGGCCCTGCACCCCGCCCCAACCTCACCCCCTGGCCCCCTCTCCGCAAGCAGAGAGGGGGAACCGACAAGAAGACCAATTGGATGCCGTGCAGCGAGGATGCGGGTTGCCGGATCTTTACCAGGTTTCGCAGGACTGAAGCGCCCTTGATCCAACCCACAGCGGATTTAAAGTAGCGACACACGCGGGTTTTTAGCAGGAGGGAGAAGATGGGAGAGCACGCCAGCGCCACGCTCGCCCGGCGGGCGGTCGAGGCCTTCAACAAGCAGGACATGGCGACGCTGACCGAGGTTTTCCACGAGCGAATAAAGTGGCACACCCCGGGCAAAAGCCAGGTCGCCGGGGTCAAGGACGGCCACGACGCCCTCTTTGCCTGGTTCCAAAAGCTGGGCGAGATGACGAACGGCACGTTCAGGCCCGACGGCTTCGCCTTCTACGGCGACGACGATCACGCGGTGATGCTGGTCCACCTGACAGGCGAGCGGGCGCGAAGAAACTGGACGGCTACGAGGCACTGGTTTTCCAGATGCAGGACGGCAAGCTGGGCGACGCCTATCAGCACATTCACGACCTCTACGCCTGGGACGAATTCTGGTCATAGGAAATCAAGGGAGGAGAAACAATGAGCGGACACGACAGTGCGGTGGGACGTCTCTACGAGGCGTTCATTGCGGGAGATGAGGCAGGGCTGGACAAAGTCTTCGCCGATGACGCCACATGGCACGAGCCGGGCGGCGTCGAGGGCTTCTCCGGTGACCACCGCGGTAAGGCAGCGATTCTCGCTTTCTTCGGCAAGGTTGCGGAAAAATCAGGCGGCACATTCCGCCCCGAGAAGCACGACATCCTCGTCAGCGATCAGCACGAGATACTCGTCTTCCGCGGGCAGGCTTCAGCCGGAGGGCGTTCGCTCGACGCGACCCAGGTGCTCTTGGCCCACACAAGGGACGGCCGGATATCCGAGGTCTGGATGCACGTGGGCGGAGACCTGTCCGCCTGGGAAGGCTTCTGGTCAGGCGGGTAGACAGGGCGCGTAGCTTAGTTCTCCCGCGCCAAGTTCGCGCAGCCCGGATCGGATCACGGGATACTGAGCGTGGTCTCGCAGCCTCCGAGGTGCGTATCCGGACCCTGCTGACCGTCACAACGGTCCAGCGCTCCGTCACCGCCGTCAAATCGGTCAGCGCCGGTGCCTCCACAAGCGCGGTCATTGCCGCCAAGCAACCTGAAGGTGTCGCCACCGCCAAGGCCAAGGAAAACGTCGGCGCCTTCAGTACCCCTCATCACGTCGTCGCCGGCCGTGCCGATTCGGGTGTCGGGCCGGCCGAAGCAGAACATCCCCTCCCAGGCGCCGAGGTCGCAACCAGCGCCCTGGGGACGCGGGACGCCGCGCTGGTCGTCGATCTCACAGTCGAAGCCCTGGTCAAGGGCCGGGCTACCGGGGAGTAGCCGGTGAGTCCTCGTAGGGCCGCCGTTCGCCGCCAGCGGCCCGAGTTTGGGGTCGCCAGACTCCGCCTGGCAGGTGCCGTCCTTAACGATGTTTGAGCCGACGCACGGCACGTTCCCGAAGACATCGCCGCCTGCGTTGTCGGCCACGATGGTGTTGCTAAGGGTGGTTGTCGCGTTCGGCGTGACCGTCAGGACGCCGATACCGCCGTTGCGGGCAATCGTCGTGTTGTTCGCCGTGACGTTGAATTGACAACCGGCCGTAGCCTCGTGGTTCACGCCGTCACCAGTATTTCCGCTAATCGTGGTATTGCGGATGCTTGCCGTGCATGCTGCGTCGCCAGTCGGCTCCAAAGTGATCCCGTTTGACCCGTTGGCGTTGAAGGTGCTGCCATCTACGACCACGGATGCCGCGGCAACGAGGAGGCCATGGCGGCGATTGGCGCTGAATGTGCTGTGCTCGAACGTGGCCGATTCGCCACCAGCGACGCTGAGGCCATCGTTATTTCTGCTGAAGGTGCTGCTGGTAACGACAAAGACACCAGAGCCACGCACACCGTCGCCCGGATTATTTCTGATGGCGCTGCGGCTGATTGTTGTAGGGCCGCCCTCGGTGTAAATAGTTGCCGCTTCTTCGTTGAGGTTGCTCACGACCCTGCTGCCATTGAGCTTCAATTCTCCATGGTTGAAGATGGCGCTGCCGTCGGCGGCAGTGTTGCCCGTAATCATGCTGTTGTTGATCACCAGCCTGGCATTTGGGTCCTGATTGTAAACTCCGCCACCGCCTGAAGAGGGTTCGCTGCCATCTTCGATTGTCAGGCCGGTCAGGACCACCGTGAAGTCCGGCCCGCCGCCGGGGACTACGTGGAAGATGCGTTCGCCAACAGCCGCGGCGCTGATGTGCGTCGCGCCGTTGCTGGCGCCCTTGATTGTCATGGCAGCCATGATGTCGAGGTCGCCGTTGGCGTTGATATCGTCCGCGCCCGTCTGGGTCAGCGCATAGATCCCGGCCTGGAGCTGAATCACGTCGCCTGAGCTGCCATTGCCGGCGGTTATCGCTTCGCGCAGCGAACAGTCGCCGGGGGATGGACTGCAGCTGCCGTCGGGGTTCGGGTCGCTGAGGATGTTGACGTTGCGCGTCACGGCGTAGACGGGCTCAGGGGTATCGAGACCGAACAAGATCGCCGCCAGTACAACCAGCGGCACCAAACCCGAGCTGAGCGTCAGCAACCGCCTCCGCAGAGACATGGGGCTTCCTGGCGTTGGCAACGTGGGCATGGGTGAAGGCTAGTCCTTGCAGCGCCGGCGCACTCACAGAGATCACAGGCCTCACGCGGGCAGCTGGCCGCGCGAGGCGAGGTCGGCAAGCCTGATCGGCTCGCAGATCCGGCGGCCGGGAAGTGTCAGCTTCAGCACCCAATCGGTCGCCGAGCCGAGCGATATCTTGTGGCCTATTGAGACGTACACCGGGCGCGCCCGCTCGCGAGTTCGAAGGACTTCGCCAATAACCTCGCCCGCGTCGAGTAGCGAGGCGCGGTCGCCGCGTAGCTCGCCCGGCTCCTCGTTAGCGCCGAGCAGCCGTGACTTGGCGCAACCGATCGTGGGGACGCCCAGTAGGTAGCCCAGGTGGCAGGCGAGCCCGAAGCGCCGCGGATGAGAATACCCGTGCCCATCGACCAGGACCAGATCCGGGACCTGCCGCACGGCTTCGAGGGCCGGAATGAGGACGGGTATCTCGCGGAAGGCCAGGAGGCCGGGGATGTATGGATAGGGGGCGATGGACTCCACGGCGTGGCTTTCGACCATCTCGAGGTCCGGATAGGAAAGGACAACCACGGCTCCCCGAGCCAGGGATCCCCGCGGCCCGGCAATGATATCGACGCCGGCGACGTAGCGGACGTCGACGGCGCGGTCTTCGGTGACCACCTGGAGTGCCAGCCTCCGCTGTATTTCGACTGCCTCTCGTGGCGAGATGTCCCAGCGATGACGCTCGGCTACTTTCACCCGGCTTCCGCGCCCTCGGCGAGCGAGCCGCGCCGCTCGAGCAGGACGACGTCACGCCATACGTCTTTGAGCTGGCCAATACGCTCCCGACGGCCGACCTCGCGGAAGCCCGCCGCCTCGTGCAGGTGGAGGCTGGCTTCGTTCTCGGGGAAGATTCCTGCCTGCAACGTCCAGAAGCCGGCTACCTCCGCACACTCGATGAGCTTTAGAAGAAGTACCTTCCCCACCCCGGTGCCACGCGCTTTGGCGGCGATGTAGATGCTCACCTCGACAACGCCGCGGTATGCGTACCGATCAGAGTAGGGGCTGAGGGCGGCCCAGCCCACTACGGCGCCGCCCCGCTCGGCTATCAGGCGGCACGATTCAAGATGGCTTCGGTCCCACTCATCCCGGTCGGGGCACTTTGTCTCGAAGGTAGCGTTGCCGGTGGCTATGCCTTCCTCGAAAATCCGGGCGACGGCTGGCCAGTCGCCGGCTTCCATCGCCCGTACAATGACGGCTTCTTCGACTGTTTCCCCGCCCACGACCGTACTACCTTATCCCAGAGCAAGCACCGCGAAATTACAGGCTGGTGAAACCAAGAATGAGGAGCTGACATGCGCGACCTCGTGATGCGGGCCCTGGACACGGCTAAGTCCCGCGGCGCCACCTATGCCGACGTGCGCGTTGTGCGCTCGCGCGTGCAGTCCATCTCACTGAAAAATCGAATCGTCGAGGCGCTGACCGACAACGATAGCATCGGCTTCGGCGTGAGGGTCATCACGGGCGGCCGCTGGGGCTTCGCCTCCAGCTTCAAGATGACCCTGGAGGAAGCCGACCGGGTGGCGGCGGAGGCGGTCAAGATAGCCCGCGCCTCGGGCACGGTTCCCGGGCCCGATGTCGCCCTCGACGAGCCCCGAGCGATCAAGGACAGCTACAAAACACCATTCGTCACGGATCCGTTCGAAGTCTCCTTCGACGACCGCATCGGCGTCTTGATGCGCTCTTGCGAGGAGATGATGAAGGTCCCCGGTGTCCTGACCGCTGAGGGCAACATCGAGGTCCAGCGGGAGAATAAGATCTTCGCCAGCAGCGAGGGCTCCTACATCGAGCAGGATCTCGTCGAGACCGGCTGTGGCATCGAAGCGATGGCCGTCGACGAGGGTGAGGTGCAGAAGCGCTCCTTCCCTAACAGCGTCGGGCGCCACCAGGGGACCGAAGGCTGGGAGTTCGTCGAGCGCTGGGACCTCCCCGGCAATGCCGGCCGCGTTGGCGAGGAAGCCGTTCAGCTGCTGCGGGCCAAGCCCTGCCCGCCAGGCAGGACGACCGTAATTCTCGACGGCTCCCAGGTCGCCCTGCAGATACACGAGTCCTGCGGGCACGCGATCGAACTCGACCGCGTGCTCGGCACCGAGGCGGCCTTCGCCGGCATGTCCTTTCTCACCACTGACAAACTGAACAGCGGCTTTCGCTACGGCTCGGAGGTCGTCAACATGACCGCTGATGCCACGGTGCCCGGCGGCCTCGGCACCTTCGGCTACGACGACGAGGGCGTGCCCGCGCAATCCACGCCCATAGTCCGTGAGGGTCTCTTCATCGGTTACATGACCTCGCGCGAGACGGCGCCGATCTTTGGCCAGCAGAGCAACGGCACCTGTCGCGCCGACGGCTGGAACCGCATCCCGCTGATCCGCATGACAAATGTCAGCATCGAGCCCGGCGACTGGACGCTGGACGACATGATCGCCGACACCGATGACGGCATTTACATGGCCACGAACCGCTCATGGTCGATCGACGACCACCGGCTGAACTTCCAGTTCGGTACCGAGATGGCCTACGAGATCAAGAACGGCAAACTGGGCGACCTGATCAAGAACGCGACCTACACCGGCATTACGCCCCAGTTCTGGGGTTCCTGCGACGCCGTAGGCAACCGGGACGAGTGGGTGGTCTGGGGGACGCCTAACTGCGGCAAGGGCCAGCCCGAGCAGATTGCGCACACCGGTCACGGGGCCGCGGCGGCCCGCTTCCGCGATGTCCAGGTCGGCGTGATGAAGTAACGGATCGCTAGCCGTGATATCATCGCTATCATGGCAAATGTGCTGGTCCGCGGCCTCGACCCAACTCTCGTCGAAAAACTAAAGCTACGCGCCAGGCTGAAGGGCCGGTCGCTTCAGGCTGAACTCAAGGAAATTCTCGAGAACGGGGCGGCCGTCGCTCCTAAGGAGTCACGGCAAGAGCGAGCTGAGCGTTTCCAGCGAGAGCTACAGGGAAGACTCCAAGCCGATAGTGTCGACCTCATCAGAGAAGACCGAGAGCGTTGAGTGTCTACGTCGTCGACGCCAGCGTCGCCGCGAAATGGCTTTTTCCGGAGCCCTTGTCCGACGCGGCGGCTCGTCTGCTCAGCGAGGACAACAGGCTCTTGGCACCTGACTGGCTAGTGGTGGAGGTCGGCAACGTCCTGGTGAAAAAGGTCCGCGCAGGCTCGCTTGAGCTCGCGGACGCTGTCGCACGGAGCGACTGGAGTGAATTCTTCAACGACCTGGTGGCGTCGCCACCTCTTGTTCCTCGCGCCGCCGAATTGGCGCTGCATCATGGCCGCAGCATCTACGACTGCCTGTATGTGGCGCTGGCGCTTCGCGAGAACTGCCCCATGGTGACCGCCGATGAGCGACTCTACAACGCACTACAAAGCAGCGAAATCGCAAACACAATCCTGTCCATCCGTCAGTTCGGCCGGCCCATTACCTAGTCTGCTGGCTCGTGACACTCCTCGTGCCCTGAGTCGGCGCTCTTTTGAGACGAGACCGGCAGGAAGTCCCAATCGTAGCTTCCGTTACCGAGCTCGATCTTCAGGACACCGAAGAGGTGATCGAGGCGAATCTCACTATTAGCGACCGGTGTTCCGAAGCCGTATAGCTCTTTCCCGCCTGTGCCCACAACGAACTGCCGCATTCCAAAGGGATCTGGGATGCCGTCCGCGTCCTGACGTGCAAAGCGCTCGTAAGAATGGTCGTGACCGGAAATCACCACGTCTGCCCCGGAGTCATAAAGAACCTCCCAGAACGACGCGACCGCGCGGTGGCTTCCGTGTACCTCCCCTGAGCTGAAACGGGGGTGGTGCCAGTAGGCCAGCGTACAGAACGAAGGATGCTTTTGAAGGTCGCTACGCAGCCAGGCCAACTGATCGGAACCGTTGCCACAGCCGCCGACAGCCGAACAGTTGCTGTTCAAGACGACGATATGCCAGCCGCCAAGGTCGTAGCTGTACCAGCCCTGGCCGGGCTCACCGGCGGGACTCCCGAAGTACTCGAAGTAACCCGCGGCTTCCTCGGTGTAATACTCATGGTTGCCGGGCGTCGGCCGCGTTCGCGACTTAAACCTGCCCCAGGACCGTCCATAGCAATCCCTGAACTCATCGGCGCTGCCGCTGTCGTAAACTGCATCTCCAGTCGTAAACACGGTTGCATCGGTGTCCTCTATAAGCTTCGCCGTCGCTTCGTCTCTATCGGATGAGCAGTCGGCGATGTCGCCAGCCCCTACGAGGACAGGTCGCCCAACCGGATCGGGCACATCCCCATTTGTGGGTTGCCAATCGCCGCAGGCGAACACGGCCGCTGACGCAATGGCGAACAAGACCCTCCCCCACCTCATCCTTTCAAGCTTGACGCCACAGATTAACTCAAGATGAAGGCTCCTGATCCCCCTTGGCCGGCGGCTCAGCCGTTTCAAGCCCCTTCAAAGGTGAGCTGGGGGCAACTGGGCATCCCCGTCGGTCATCTCATTGTGGCTTCCCGGCCTGCGTTAACGCCCCTGATAGCATTTTGCTATCATCTTTTGGCGATGGCTAGTATCCTCGTCCGCAATCTCGATGCCGACACCGCCTTGGAGCTTAAGGAACGAGCACGCAGGAACGGCCGCTCGCTCCAGGCCGAAGTGAAGGCCATATTGGAGCGCGCCGCGAGAAGCGAAGGGCTTCTCGGGAGCGAGCGCGCCGAACTTGCCCGACGCCTGACCAGCTTGACCAAGGGAACCGTGCAAACGGACAGTACTGAACTAATAAGGGAAGACCGGGAGCGATGAGTCCGTCTGATGCACGTCCTAGCGGAGAAAGAGGACAGTGTCGGACATTCTGATTCGCGACGTTGACCCCAAGATTCTCAGGCAACTTGAGGAGCGGGCGCGGAGCAAGGGGCATTCACTGCAGGACTACTTGAAACATGCCATCGAGAGCCTCGCCCCGCGCAAGTCTTCCCTAGAGAACTGGCGCGAACGGGTCGAGCAGTTTCAGCGAGAGCTGGAGGGGCGCCCCCAGTCCGACAGCGTTGACCTGATTCGAGAAGATCGCGAACGTTGACGCTTGTCATCGACGCCAGCGTATGCGTGAAGTGGCTGGTTTACGAGGAGCACACGGCGGCCGCCATCAGACTGGCGGACACAAAGACTGAATTCCTAGCCCCGGACCTTTTGCGGCTTGAGGTCGCGTCCGCTCTAACGAACAAGGTTAGGCGTGGAGAGCTTCCGGCTGGCGAAATCTCACTCCTCGCGCGAGTGCCCAACTTCGTCCCCGACCTCGTGCCCTGGCAACCCCTGCTCGACCCCGCCCTGGAGCTAGCGCTCGTGTTGCAAAGGCCGCTCTATGACTGTCTGTATCTGGCGCTGGCCCTACGGGAGAACACCGCGATGGTTACAGCGGACGATCGCTTGTTCAACTCCCTTCAAGGCAGCACGATCGCTCACACGGTCATGTCCATCCAGGAGTTCTAGTCTGAGCCAGTTCGGTGGGGAGACGGAGCCCCACCCCCAGTCGAACCACATCCGTCCCACTGCCGTTAAGCTGGCGCTACATTCCCTTTTGCGAGGTTCACGCCATGACAGACATCGTGCTCTACGAGAAAGTCGACCGGGTCGGCCTGATCACCTTCAACAGGCCGGCGGTGATGAACGCCTTCGACGACATGACCTACCCGCGCATTGTGGAAAGCCTCGAAGAGGCGGCCCACGACGATGTTGGCGCGGTGGTGGTCACCGGCGCGGGCCGAGGCTTTTGCTCGGGCGCCGACGTCCGAGGATTCCAGCGTCGGATCGACCGCGGAGAGTTCCAGGAAAACGCAGGCGGCGAAACGGGCGGGGGCGGTCTCCTGCTCAAGATGCTCAATTACCCGCGGCCGATCATCGCGGCGATCAACGGTCCGGCGGTCGGGCTGGGCGCCACCTTCACCCTGGCCTGCGACCTGCGCTACATGAACGAGAACGCCAAGATCGGCTTCATCTTTGCCCGCGTCGGCCTGATCACCGAGTTCGGCAGCACCTACCTGCTGCCGAAGATGGTGGGTCTTGGCAACGCCAAGAAGCTGGTCTTCGACGCCAACCCGATCGGCGCCGACGAGGCGCTGCGCATTGGCCTGGTCAACGAGGTCCTGCCTGACGAGGGCTTCCTCGAGCACGCCATGGCCCGCGCCCAGCAGATCGCCAAGAAACCGGCCCTTGCGCTCGCCCGGATGAAGGAGGGTTTCCATCGTTTCCTCGGCGGCGACATCGCCGAGGTCCAGCGCTGGGAGGGAAGAACCCTCACGAAAGAGATCCGGCCCTCGCCGGAGCACGCCGAAGGCGTCCGCGCATTCCTCGAGAAGCGCGAGCCCGACTTCGCCGCCGCGCGGTCGGCCAACCGGACCTAGCACCCAATGGCGTCCCGGGACGAGGTCAAGACAGGCGAGAAGGTTTTCGGCGTCGTCTCGCTGCTCGATGGGCAGACAGATGAAGCGGTCCGTCGAATCTGGGGCCGGTTCGAACGCGAGTTGGGCCTGCCGCCGGTCGCCGATACGAACGTGCCGCACTTCTCCTACGCCGTTGCCGAGCAGTACGAGATGGGCAAGCTCGATGCCGCGCTCTTGAGGCTGGCGGCCTCGCAAGCCCCGTTTAGCGTCCAGACCGAAGGCATCTTCTCCTTTATGGCCTCGCCTCAGGCCATGAGCTGGCTGCCAATCGCCGCCAGTTCGACGCTTAAGGGTTTGCACCAGAGGGTGTGGGACACCGTCGTCCCGCTCTCGACCGGCAACATGGACCGCTATCAACCGGAGGGCTGGCTGCCCCACATCGCCCTTACCCCCGACGGCCTGACCACCGAGGTCTTGCCGGTGCTGGCAGGCATCTTGGGCCGCGAGCACCTGGCCTGGACGATCACGGTCAACAACTTCGCCCTGATCCGCGATAGCAGCAGCCGGCAGGCGGTCGACAACACCTGGCGCTTCGGCGGGGGCGCGAAGACGCGGTGAACCCCTTAACGCCGGAAGTGAAGGCATGCCCATATCCCCATCTATGACGAGATCGGTGAAAGCGATCCCGTGCGGTGGAGCCCCGAGATACAGGCGTGGCTGCTCACGCGTTACGAGGATGCCCGGCTCACCGACAGCGTTGCCTAGGGAGAGGATGTCTGCATCACGGCACCTGACTTAGACGCCAGCACCGTCGGGCGTCAGCGCCCTGAGAACGATATCGCACTGATAGTTGATGAACTCGTCGACCGAAAGATCCCGATGTAAAGACCATCCTTTGAGCGCCCACATGTGGCCGAACACGACGATGTCATAACGCCCTCACGGAGCGAATAAGCGGAGGATTCTCGATCTTCGACTTGGGAGATCAAGCCCAACCCAAAGACAACTTCTTCGCGGCATTCGGACGCGGAGAGCTAATCGGTGTCCCTGCCCCCGTTATCATCCTGAGCCTCGTCGCCTTGGTCTCGTTTCTGCTGCTGTCCTACACCACGTTCGGACGCCAGCTGTACGCCGTCGGCGCCAGCGAACGAAGCGCCCGCCTGTCGGGTGTCCACGTCGACCGAATCAGGATCGCAACCTATGTGCTGAGTGGCGGACTGGCCGGGTTGGCCGGCCTGGTGAGAGCCTCCAACCTGGGGCACGCCGAACGCACCGGCGCCACCGTCTTTTCACAGGGGACAGATCTCCTGGATGCGGTTGGAGCGGTCCTGATAGGGGGCGCTGCTCTGTCCGGCGGGATTGGGACGGTCGGAGGCACCGTTGCGGGCGCGTTGATCATTGGCTTCCTGAACAGCGCGCTTACGCTTCACGGAGCCGCCCTATGGGTTCGTCTTGTTTGTAGTGGCGGGATTATCATTCTTGCCGTGGCGGTCGGCAGCCTCCTCACGGCCGCATCTCGCTTCGGCCCCACCTTTCGACAGCGTCTATGGCCAGGTGGGGGCCCGTTCGACTCTTCGGCGCCGCCGCCGGCCGGTGAGCCAGCGGACGAGGATTAGCTCCCGAGAGAGCATGCAGAGGGGGCCGGCAGTCGAGGCTGCGAGGAAAGCCACAGTGGCTGAGCCCGGCCTGGTGAACTCGCGAGCGGGGAGATGGAGCCGACGCGCGGATTCGAACCGCGGACCTGCTGTTTACGAAATATCTTATGGCAAGCGCTGTGCTTCAGATTCGGGTTGGGCGGTAGAACACGTCCAGTTATCAGCTCTACGTATCTGTTACTCGCTGGCTCTCATTTCGTGAGTGGTTCCCCTCGGAATCGAGGAAGTAGCCTGATTCGGCCGAGACTGTCCCTTAACAATGGGATCTTTGAAATGAACTCCCTCGCCGAAAGTTCCTCGTAATCCCGATCGAGCGCGTCTGTCCCGGAAAACGAGCAAAGGGGACCTCCATCTTCGACGTGTATCCCGCAGCGAAGAGCCAGAGCTCGAACTCCCCAGCCTAGAGACGCGAACCGGCTTTCCTTCCGCAAACGGACGGGGAATCCTAGCTTCGCTTCGTATAAGTTGGTTGCTCGGTCCATGTCCGTGACGGGGCAGACCGCGGCTGACGCTTTCAAAATCGGGGTAACTGTGTTATTTCGCAACGAATTCCCCAATCGAGGTGGATTACCTGGCCACTAAGGTAATCAGACGCAGGCGGGGCCATGTAAAACAGCCAGGAGCCCCAACTCACACGATTCGTCCCCACCGTCGCAAAGGAGCGTACTTTTAGTTCTTCGACTATCTGGCTGACGCAGTTGAGGCTCGTCCGCTAATGCCGGGCATTCCCCAGAGTTCAGTTCAAAAGAGGCCGAGGGAGAGACTGTTGACGTTGATTTTCAACGGCGCCCACTCCAGGGCCAGAGCCCGGGTAAAGTATATAATTCGCGGCCTTGCTTGTTCGGTGGGCCGGATCGCCTATCGCGATTCCCTCCGCGAGACTGACCCTGAATGGAGCTAATGTTGATCACCTTGCCGGACGCCTCTCCATCATGTGAGGGCCAACGGCTTGACATGTGAGAGAAACATGACGTGAAATTTGTCCTTAGAACCGTTCCCACTCTTCGAGAGTCAATGCCTCCTTCCTCGATAACTCGACAGGTAAGTCTTGGTTTCAGGCGTGCGTAATATGGGGTGATGCCGGCAGCGAATTTGACAGACGAAGACCTCGGCCCGCGGCTCCTCCAGACACGGGTTTTGGACC
>JBBDXC010000018.1:0-92602 GCA_040902555.1 Dehalococcoidia bacterium | reverse complement strand
AACGCGCTGGCTGGAGCACGCCCAAAAAGCCTGATCTCGCAATACAGTTGCTACGTCCCCCTGCCAACTGGCGGCTGCCGTCGTCTGGTGCAGGCCGCGAGACGGATTGCAAGCGGCACCCTTGCTGCACCGCGCTCGCGTGGCCTTGCGTGGTGGCAACGGTGCTGGCTACTGCCTAACCTAAATGCCCAGCAACGCGTCATTTAAAAGGCCGGCAAACTCCCCGATCCCACCGAGGACGATGTCCGGCACGGGTTCGGGCGGCGGCCCGGCGGCGTTGGCATACTTGCCCTGCCGCACGAGGACCGTCGTCACCAGCGCGCCCTGCGTTTGCTTCAGCGCGGCGAGGATCGTCGGCTTGTCATCGACCATCGCGTAGTGGTCGGCCGGCACCAGGCTTGGCACCCTGGCGAACTCCTCAACCTTGTTGGCTACGATGAGCATGTTGTCCCTAACCAACCCGGCGAGCCCGGAGCGGCGTATCTTGTGCACCTGGAAGACCTGATCGCCGTCCGAGAGCAGGGCCGTCGGCCCGAGGCTCTGGGCGTGCTCCAGGGCGCTGGCGGCGCCGGGAAATACGTAGTCCGCAAAAGGGAAATCGAAAAAGGCAGCTTTCACTGGCCCCTCAAGGTCGGCTTGCCCGCTTCGTTCGGCGAAGATGCGCACGATCTGCGGGACGTCGATGATCCCCTGCGTTTCCCGAACTTCTTCATAGACCGCCCAGAAGCGCTCCGCGCGCTGAGGGCCTAGCAAGTCGGCCAGGAGCGCAGCCAGGCGAACGCGGACCGCGTCGTTGTCGAGCAGCGTGTTATCAACGTCGAAGAGCGAGGCTAGCGGCGGCATTGGCGAATGGTCCCTCTGGCGCAGCTTAAAGGCCGTCCAAGAGATAAACTTGGGTTCGGCAGCCAGGGGGGCGGCCGTAACTTCGCGCGGAGATGTCAATGCCCAAGACGAAGGCAATCGAGCGCAATATCGCCATCGAGCTGATGCGGGTTACGGAGGCCGCGGCGATGGCCGCCGCGCCCTACATGGGCCGGGCGCAGAAGGAGGCCTCGGACGGCGCCGCCGTCGAGGCCATGCGTGCCACGCTCAACAGCATCGACATGGACGGCATCGTGGTTATCGGCGAGGGCCTCAAGGACGAGGCCCCCATGCTCTACATCGGCGAGCACATCGGCAATGGCAACCCGCCGATGGTTGACATCGCCGTCGATCCCATCGAGGGCACGCGCCCGCTCGCTAGGGGCCTGCCGGGCTCGATCGCCACGGTGGCCCTCGCCGGCCGCGGCGCCATGCTCCAGGTCCCGCAGGAAGTCGTCTACATGAACAAGCTGGCGGTCGGGCCTATTGGGAAGGGCCTGATGGACATCACTGCCGCGCCCTCACGCAACCTCAACATTCTCGCCCGCGTCAAGGGCGTGCCAGTCGAAGAGCTGACGGTGGCGGCGCTGGACCGGCCCAGGAACGAAGCCTTGATTGAGGAGGCCCGCTCCACCGGGGCCCGCATCAAGCTCCTCAACGACGGCGACGTCGCCGGGGCCATGGCTTCCGCCCTGCCCGGCGAATCCGACGTCGACATCTACCTGGGCATCGGCGGCTCGCCCGAGGCCATCCTCGCGGCCTGCGCCATCAAGGGCCTCGGGGGAGATATGCAGGCTCAGTTCTGGTACCGCGACGACTCTGAAAGAGAGGCGGCGCGCAACGCCGGCTTCACAGAGGGCCACGTGTACTCAATCGATGAGCTGGTCTCTGGCGACGACATCTTCTTCGCGGCCACGGGAATCACCGGCGGCGAGCTGCTCAAACCTGTGCGCTACTTCGCCGACCAGGTCATGACGCACTCGCTGATCATTCGCTCGCGCTCGGGAACGATGCGCTGGGTAGAGGCGCACCACGATGCCGGCAAACAGCGCCAGTTCGCGCTGGAATAGCAAAGGCCGCCCATGGGCGGCCTTATGTTAACTTCTTCCCTACTTACTAGGCCGCGACCAGTTCCCGCTCCAGGACACGCCGGTCGTAAGGCGCGAACGGCACGGTAGCGACGGGGGCTTCCCGCGTCTCGAGCTCAGCCTGAGGTAGGAGCGCCTGGCAACGCCGGCCTCCGCATACTTCGTAGGTGTATCCCCCGGCGTCAACTCGCACGAGGGGTGGTGTCGTGTGTCCGCAGGAAATCCAGAGCATCAGGTTCGCACTCTCCTCTTTTTAAATCGCTCATAGCCTAGAGCTATGGCGGCGATAGATGCAAGAGGTATATCGGCAGAATAGGTGAATTCTATTAGTCACTCGCTGCACCGATAGCGTGGACGATATTGGGCACCGGCTCTACGGCTCGATGCTCACCTTGATCGACCCGCGAGCCTTGTCGGTGGCGAGCTCGAAGCCTTCGCCGACTCGCTCCAGCGGTAGGCGCGCCGTGACCAGACAGTCGAGGTCCGCAGCCCGCTTCTCGACTATTCCCACGGCCTCGGTGAAGTCCGAGCGGTGGCCAGGGCTGCCGTAGGTGATCGAGCCGACGATGCGGACCTCCTTGAGGGTCAATTCGAGGGCGTTGAGGCTGACCGGCTTGGTGAACACCCCGAGCACTGATATCCGACCGCCGGGGCGGGCGAGTGACAACGCCTGAGACAGCGTGTCGGCCTCGCCGCCGACAGTCTCGAGCACGACATCCGGGCCAGTCTCCCTGGCGTGGCGGCCAGGGCCCTGTCTCCCTCCTCGGAGGCCGGGAAAACCGCATCCGCGCCGAGGGCCCTGGCGGCTTCGGCCTGGTGGGAGTGGCGGGCAGTGATGGCGATGGAGGCTGCGCCCATCTCGCGAGCCACCGCGACGGCAATCAGCCCGATCGTCCCGGCGCCGAGGATGGCGACGTGCTCGCGGGGCTTCAGGTCGACGATGCGGAAGCCGTGCACACAGACCGCGACCGGCTCGACCAGAGCGCCGATGTGGAACGGCACGGAGTCCGGGAGCTTGTGCAGCGAGTACGGGGGCACTTCCAGGTACTCCTGGAGTCCTCCAGCGACGCCAGTGCCGAGGAGGACACGCTGCGGGCAGAGCTGCCGCTCCCCGCTCGTGCAGTAGGCGCACTCGCGGCAGACCAGCACCGGTTCGACAGCCACGCGGTCGCCGACTGAGAAGGCGGCGACGCCTTCCCCTATCGCGGCGACCTCGCCGGCAATTTCATGGCCCATAGGCATATCCGGAGGGATCGGGAACTCGCCGCGGTAAAAGTGAAGGTCGGAGCCGCAGATCCCGCAGTTGCGGACGCGCAGCAGCACTGACCCGGACGCCGGCTCGCCGATCTCGCGCGTCTCCAGCGTCATGACGCCGGGGGATGTACAAAGGGCCACGCTGTTCCGGGTCATCAACCTGTCTTCGTGAGGCGGAGCCGTGCCGACATAGCACCAAATGTAGTCCATTGGACGCCGACCGATGCCTGTCGGTGGAGTTATGGCTGCCCGCGAAGGTTCCCTATCATCATCTGCACAGGAGGACCTCTCATGACCGACTCCCTGCTTGTCTCCACTTCCGCCGGCGTGGCCACGATTACTCTGAACCGGCCGGAGAGCCTCAACGCGCTCAACCGCGAGGTGTGGAAGGCTATCGGGGAGGCCGCGGTCGAGGTCGGGCAGGACCCGGACGCCCGTGTTGTTGTCCTGCGCGGCGCCGGGCCACGAGCTTTCAGCGCCGGCCTCGACGTCAAAGCCGCCGTGCGCGAAGGCGTGGACGCCGGCGCGCCGGCGCGCGATACCTTCAACCGCATCACCGCGATGCAACTGGCCTTCACGGCGATAGAGAACTGCCCGCTGCCAGTCATCGCCTCCATCCACGGTTACTGCCTGGGCGGCGCCCTCGAGCTTGCGCTCTGTTGCGACATCCGCATCTGCTGCGAGGACGCTGTGTTCGGCTTGCCCGAGGTCGGTTTGGGCATCATGCCCGACATGGGCAGCACGCAGAGGCTGCCGCGGGTCGTGGGGCCGGGAATGGCCCGCGAGCTGGTCTATACCAGCCGCCGCATCGCCGCCCGCGAGGCAGAGCGCATCGGCCTTGTCAACCACGTCTACACCGCCGACGAACTTGAAGCCGAGACCCAGCGCCTGGCCAGCGAGATCGCCGGCAACAGCCCGGTTGCCGTCCAGAACTCCAAGCGGGCCCTGAACATCGCGGCCTCGGCGCCGCTGGCCGTCGGCCTGCAGTTCGAGACGGCGATGGCGCTATCCGGGCTCAGCGACGGCAACGGCGCCTCCTTCGCCGAGCGCGGCGCCCAGATCGGCTCGAGCGCGAGGTCCTGAGCTGGCGCTGCAGGCAATCAACGAGCCCGTCAGCTGGTGGGGCTGGCATGGCTACAGCCAGCCGCAACCGCTGACCATCACCCAGATCATGGCCGCGGGCAACCTCTCGCCCGAGATGGTGGCCCTGATCTGGATGGGGTTGGACAAGGGGGCCTCCATCGTCGTCGCCTCCGACCCGCCGTCCTCGGGCAAGACGACCACGCTGAGCGCGTTGCTGCCTTTCTTCTCCGAAGAGGCTCTGCTCTATTTCACGAAGGGGCTCGGCGAGCGCTTCGAGCTTCCGGCGCTGGATGGACGCCCAACGTACCTGATGGTCAATGAGATATCCGATCACCTGCCGGTCTACAGCTGGGGCAGCCACGTCCAGCGCATCTTCGAGCTGATGGGCGAGGGCTACGCCCTCTCCTCGACCATGCACTGCGACTCCACCGACGAGGTCATCGAGCAGCTTCGGGATGACATTGGCGTCGCGGAGGGCCTGATCGGGCACCTGACCTTCGTTGTCCCCCTGGAAGTGCGTTGGGAGGGTGGGGTCGTGCGTCGCCGGGCTCTCGAGCTGGCGCTGTTGCGACCCGGCGAAGGCGGGCCCCAGAAGACAACCCTGGCGCGCTGGTCGGAGATCGGCCTGCGCTACCTCGAGCCCGGAGACGATGAGCTGTCGATCTTCGCCGCCTATCTCGAGCAGCCTCTCGAAACCACGCAGCAAGACCTGGCCCGGCGGGTCTCGATCCTCAAGGAGCTGCTCGTCGCTCGCGCCGGGGGGCAGCAGATCGAGGGCGCAATCGAAGCCTTCCGGCGGGGCGACCACTGACCACGCCGGTCGTCCTCTGGGACATCGATCAGACGCTGATTCGCACCGCCGGCGCCGGGCGTGAAGCGATGGGCCTGGCTTTCGAGGAGATCTACGGGCTGCCCGATGCCTTCGCCAACGTCGAGTTCAGCGGCCGGACAGACTTCGCGATCTTCTGGGACGCCCTGGGCCACAGGGGCATGGACAAAGACGACTTCAGCGGCCAGCTCGATCGCTTTCGCGCGCTTTATGTTCAGCGGCTTGAGGCTATTCTCCCCCACAAGGACGGCCACATCCTCCCCGGCGTCTCGCAGGTCATCAGCCGGCTCGCCGACCTTGGCGCGGCCCAGGGCGTGGCGACCGGCAACTTCAAGGGCGGCGCCGAGCTCAAGTTGCGCCGCTACGGGCTCGACCGCTGGCTCAATGGCGGCGGCTACGGCGACAACAGCGCCGATCGCGCCGACGTCGTCGCCGAGGGCGCCGCCGATGTGAGGCGCGCGCATGGCCTCAATGGGGCCTGTGAGGTCTACGTGATCGGCGACACGCCGTTCGATGTCGAGGCCGCGAGGGCCAACGGCTTCAAGGTCATCGCCGTGGCCACCGGCCGTCATGACGTGGCGACGCTCGCCGGCTGCTCGCCGGACGCCACGTTGCTGGACTTGAGGGACACCAACCGCGTAGTCGGGCTGATCGGTAACCTCTCCCCTAACCCCTCTCCCGGCCGGGCGAGGGGAACAGGCGCTAGCGCGAGTTAGCCGCCATATCTACGACCAGCGTCGACCAGCCAAAGGAGCTGGCGCCGTAACCTTTGCCCGTAAACGGATTGAAGAACTCGCGGAAGCCCGACTGACGAATCAGGTCCTGCGTCCGCCGGCAGAGCTCATCGGCGATGTCGTGGTAGCCGTGGCGGCGCAGGCCGAGGTGCAGCAGCCAGTTGGTGTTGACCCAGGTGCCGCCCCGCCAGATCAGCGGGCTGCGCACGCTGTAGGGGCTTCCGGCGTCGAACGCCGGCTCGTCCAGCGCTACCGAGGGACATGGATAGGCAGGCCAGAAGCGGCCCGGATTCGTCAGCGTGTCGACCAGTCGCTCGACGACCTCGCGCGGCAACCCGAGGGCCAGCGGTGTTAAGCCGCTGATTGTAGCTGTCTTCAGGGCCTGCTCCTCCGCACCGTAAAGCTCCCAGAAAAGCCCTGCCTCAGGATCCCAGCTTTTTTTCAGAAGTGCTCCGAGCAGCCGCTCAGCTCGATCCCTGGCTTTGGTCGCTGCCTCAGCCTGGCCTAGCCGCTGGTGCGCTTCAGCCGCGGCCTCCAGCGAGAGCCCGAGGAAGGTGTTGACGATCACGTCCTCGGCGTGGAAGCGCCCGCGCCGCACATTTTCCGCCAGGCTGAAGCCGCGACGCTTGTTGTCGATGTCGAGCCGGCGCAGCCTCGGTGTCAGCGTCCGCGCCTGGCCCGATCGGCTGCCAAGGGCTGCGTCGTAGGCCGGCTTGTGGTCCATGCCGGACTCGTAGGGCGTGATGATCGAGATCAGGCCGTCGCCGTCATGGTCGCGCTCGCGGAAGAGCCAGTCGTGGTAGGCGTCCACGGCCGGCAACAGGCGCTCCACCAAGGCATCGTCGTCAAGCAGCTCTCCGACGCGACAGACGGCGTAGCCAAAGACGGGCGGCTGGATCATCGCCGATCGACGGGGGCGGAAGCCCCGGCCCTGGACGAACGCCCAGTAGGACATCCGCGCCCCACCATGAAAGGTGACGTGGGGGATGAAGCCGTCGGGTTGCTGGGAGGCAGCAAGCGCTTCCAGCTCTTCAATAGCCCACTCCGGGTGCAGGTGGGCCAGGGCGATGGCGTGGAAGCAGGAATCCCAGAACCACTGGAAGGGATAGGTCGCCGGCGAGGGCCAGCTGAAGGACACCGGTTGGCCGGCGAGACCGACGCCGCTGCGGCGGTTGTCGCTCAGGACCTGAAGCGCCGGGCCGCGCAGGTCGTCAGCGTTCATGCCGAGAACAACGACGAAGCGACTGTAGGGGCAGCGTATCGTGGTCCGACCAGCCCTCGACCCAGCACCGTCCTAAGACACCTGCCCGTCCGGTCGGCGCGATCTCGGGCCCCCATTTGCGCGACTGAGCCCCTGGAAGAACCCGCGTCCGACCGACCCAGTGGTCGGGATGTGAACGTGTTCGAAGGTTCGGGCGGGTGTCCTGGGTGTGTGCGTGGATGAAAAGATCGACTCCTACGACACCGGCGCCCTACAGATATTTGCCTCCTGCGCCCGCCTATCGGAGAGGGCCACCCAAGCAAAGCAGGCTTACGCCTAAGCTGCGCTAAGGAGGAACTTGGACCTATGGATCTCATTGGCCTGCGCGACCTGGCCCACATGGCCGGCATGGATGCTGAATCTCCCGATGACCGGCGACGCCTGCGCGCCTGGCTCTCGCGCAACCAGATCCCTTATGTCTCAATCGGCCGCGCGGTGCGTGGTAAGACCAGCGGCGCGCTGGTGTCCACCGTCGCGCTGGTCGCCGCGGTGGAGCGTGCGTCGGCACTGCGCGCTGACCGGCGTCGCCGTACGCGGCAGTCCCGCCAGGCGCCAATGCTCTAGCCCTCACCGCCACCCCGGACGAGGCAAGCCTCGTCCCTACGGGAGCCGCCGTCACGCCGGCGCCTACGTTATTCCTCGCCGAGATAGGCTTTGCGCACGAGGTCGCTCTGGCGGAGGTTGTCCGCGGTGTCGGCCGCGACGAGTGCACCGGACTCAAGGACGTAGCCACGGGCGGCAATGCTCAAGGCCATTGAGGCATTCTGTTCGACGAGCAGAATCGTCGTCCCTTGCTGGTTGATATCGATGATGGTCTGGAAGATCGTCTCGACGAGGATCGGCGACAGCCCCATGGAGGGCTCGTCGAGGAGGAGCAGGCGCGGGCGGGCCATCAGGGCTCTCCCTATGGCCAGCATCTGCTGCTCGCCGCCCGAAAGCGTGCCTCCGGCCTGCACCCGCCGTTCGTAGAGCCTGGGAAAGAGGTCGAACACACGCTGCTTGTCAGGTTTCAAGTCATCGGTCCGCTGGAACCCCCCCATTTCCAAGTTCTCCATGACAGAAAGCCTGGAGAAAATACCCCTTCCCTCGGGCGACTGCGAGATCCCCAGCTCGACAATTTTGTGCGGCATCACGGACTGGATGGGACGGCCCTCGAAAGTCACGCGCCCCGAGCGAGGGCGGACGAGGCCCGAAATGGTGCGCAGGGTCGTCGTCTTGCCGGCGCCGTTGTTGCCAATCAGGGTTACTACCTCGCCCTGGTCGACGTAGAAGGTAACGCCACGCAGGGCGGTGATCCCGCCGTATCCGGCCACAACATCGGTCAGCTCAAGGAGCGACATGGCCGGCTGCTTTGCCTTTCCCGAGGTAGGCCTCGATTACGCGTTCATTGCTTTGGACCTCGGTCGGCGTGCCCTCGGCGATTTTCTCGCCGTAGTCCAGCACGTTTATGTACTCACAGACCCCCATTACCACGCGCATCTGATGCTCGATAAGCAGAATCGTGATCCCGCGGTCGTCACGCAGCCCACGGATGAACTGCACCATCTGCAGGCTTTCGAGAGGGTTCATGCCGGCGGTCGGCTCATCGAGCAGGAGGAGCTTCGGTTCCGTTGCCAGCGCCCGCGCGATTTCGAGCCGCCGCTGGTCACCGTAGCTCAGGTTCCGCGCCAGCTCGTTCTGCTTGCCCCGCAGTCCCACGTAGTTGAGCAGGTCGCGCGCGCTCTTCTCGGCCTGCTCTTCCTCGCGGCGGACCGAGGGCAGACGCAGCATCGAAGCGACGAACCCTGACTTCAGGTGCAAGTGCCGCCCGACGAGGATGTTCTCCAGCGCCGTCATCGCCTGGAAGAGCCGAATATTCTGAAAGGTGCGGCTGACGCCCAGGGAGCAGATCTGGTCCGGCGCCATGCCGTTGACGCGCTTGCCCGCCACATAGATGTCGCCGGAGGTCGGTTCGTAAAAGCCGGTGACCATGTTGAAGAAGGTCGTCTTGCCGGCGCCGTTGGGCCCGATCAGGCCGACGATCTGCTTTTCCTCGATTACAAGGTCAACGTTGTTGACGGCCAGCAGGCCCTCGAAGCGCTTTGTGACCCCGTTGATCTCAAGCAGCGCCACGGACTACTCCCCATCCTCGGAGCGGCCACCCGGGCGGCCGGGCTCCGGTTGGGGAGAGGCAATGGGACTGGAAGGTGGCTCCCCGGATGCGTCCTCGCTGAACCCGGCAATGCCGCCCGGTTGGTCGGCTTTGTCCTGCTCGACCATCTCGACGAGCTCGAACTGCCGGCGCGGGGAGGGTGCGAGGCCCTGGGGCCGGATCACCATCATGACGACCAGCAAGAGGCCAAAGAGAACAAGACGAAGCTCCTGGCCCTCCCGCCCGGCGAGGTCCCAGGGCAATTGTTCGACCAGCCAGATCGGCCCCTCTTGAATGAACTCCGGGAGGAAAAAGACGTTGAGGCCGCCGTCGACGATCGACCTCAGGCTGACATCGCGCAGGATCTCGGGGAGGCCGGCGAGGATGAAGGCGCCGAGGACGACACCGCGCACGCTGCCCATACCGCCGATGATGACAATGGCCAGTACGTTGATTGAGATGATGAGCTGAAAGTCGCTGGGCGTCACGGTCGAGAAGTGGCTTGTTCTAACCGCCCCGCCGAGGCCGCCGATCGCCGCGCCGAGTCCAAAGGCGAGCAGCTTGTAGTGGACGGTATTGACGCCCATGCCCTGGGCCACGTCCTCGTCCTCGCGGATCGCCTCCCAGGCGCGACCAACCTTCGAGTTACGCAGCTGTTCGGCGATGAAGCCGACCATCAGGGCACAAACAAGTGCCAGCCAAAACGCCTCGGAGTTACTAACCAGCTCTCCGCCGAAGCTGAATAAACCGAGGTCTATTTCGGGGAAGGGGCTAGCAGAACCAATTTCGCGTACGCCCGTCACCCCATTGGTGAGATTCCAACCCTGGCCCTTTCCGTCGGCGTTCGTTGCTATCAGACGGATAATCTCACCAAAGCCCAAAGTCACGATCGCCAGGTAGTCGCCCCGCAAACGAAGGACGGGTAGTCCGAGTAGCACCCCCACGACGGCGGCAAGGCCCACCGCAACCGCGAGTATGACCCAGAACGGGGCGTCGATTTCTCCCAACGGCGCGTTGCTTGCGTCCGTACTCATGATCGCCCAGGCGTAGCCGCCTAACGCAAAGAACGCCACGAACCCCAGATCGAGCAACCCCGCATAGCCAACGACCACGTTCAGGCCGAGGCCCAGCACGATATTGAAGGCAATCAGGAACAGCACGAACGTGCGCGGTTCGGCGCTAGGCCCAAGGGCGAGAGTCAGGGGCAGCGTCGCCACAACCAATACCGCACAAAGCATCCTCAGGTCGGCACCCCTCCACAGGTGAAGACCATAGGCAACAAGCAACGCGATAGGGAGAGCGACAAGGAGGAGGGATGGCCCGGGTTCTAGTGGGTAATCGGCTGGCGCCGAATTAAAGAGCGCATCCGGAACCTCGCGTATGTCGATGACGATTAGAAGGACCAATGCGACCATGAGCACATTGGTCGTCGTGCTGTTCGTGCCGAGCAGCAAGTAGAGGACGATCGCGATAATCGTGAATGCCTGAGGTCCGCTGGTAGTTTCCTGCGGAAAGAGCAAAACGAGAATCACTGGTGCAAAGAGCCATAGGATCCTTAATCGCGGATCAACCCCAGAAACGACGGCTTCAACCTCACCAGTGGCAGCAGAAAACCGGCCTGCAGGCGCTCGCAGAACCCGCTCGAGCGAGGCCTTGGCCGACCTCAATACCCTTGCCCCTCGACTCCAAGCGTCGTCGTCTTCGTCGTCTCGTCGGTTGGACTGGTCCACCATACTCAGGCGCGTTTCTTCCCGACTTCTTCGCCGAAGATGCCGTTCGGTCGAAAGATGAGAACGATCACGAGAAGTGCAAAGGCTATCGCGTCCTTGTAGCCGGTAACTTCCCGGCCTAGCTCGGGTTTGCCGGCGGCGTCCGCGATCTCGACACCGGCTTGAACGCCAAGAACCTCGGCGAAAGCAATAAAGTACCCACCTACCATCGCGCCTGGAATGTTGCCGATACCGCCTAGGACCGCCGCTGTAAAGGCCTTAATGCCCGGGACGAAGCCGAGGGTGCCGTTGGTGAGCGTACCAATGTAAATGGCATACATGACTCCGGCGGCGCCGGCGAGAATGGCTCCTAGAAAGAAGGTCAGTCTGGATGGTTCGATTCACATCGATACCCATTAGACTGGCGACATCCTTGTCTTCGGACACCGCCCGGACGGCTTTACCCGTCTTCGTGTAGCGGATGAAGTAATAAAGCCCGAGCATGAAGACAAAGGACATCACTATCAAGAAAAGGTCTTTGTAGAAGATCGCCGTCTCTGCGATTTCGAAGCTTCCCTGAGGACACACGTGGTACTGGTTGTGGCTGACCACGAACTATCACGTTGACCAGTTGGGAAATGAAAATCGACGCACCGATCGCGCTGATCAAAGGAACCAGCCGAGGAGCTCGGCGCAGAGGTCGATAGGCCAGGCGTTCCAGCACCAACGCACTTAACCCCGACATGCCCATAGCCGCGACCATGGCACACAGCATTACAACTGCCGAGGCGCTGTCAGCTATGTCTTCCATCTGATTGAACACCCAGAGCCCGGCGAAGGCGCCGAGCATAAAAATCTCGCCGTGGGCGAAATTGATCATCTGCAAGACGCCATACACCATCGTGTAGCCGATGGCGATGAGCGCGTAGAGGCCCCCCAGCGCCATCGCGTTGACAAACTGGTCCCTCCAGATACCCGGGACTGGATCGAGGAGGGGGCTGTACTCCACGAGCAGGTATGCCAACGCCAGCGAAGCCGCTGTTAGGAGCGGGGCACGCAGCCCGCTTGGTATGAGAGTGAAACGATCAGCCAGCCTATGGACCAACGAAAACCCCCCGCGAGAATACCAAGTGGAACAAAGAGGATGCGGCGCCAGCGCCGCATCCTCTCTTGGTAGCTAGTACACACTCACTGGTTGAATGTCATTGTTCGATCACTACGAAGGCGTTGCCTTGCACCTCGCACAGGACAATGCCGAGTTCTTCGGCAGTCTCGCCGACTCGGTCACCGTTCTCGTCGAAAGCGATAGCCCCTGTAAAGCCGTCATGCTGGGCGCCTGAGATCGCATCTCGCAGCTCGCCCGTGTTAATGACGACGTCGCCGCCGTCCTCGGTTGCTACCTCATTGATGGCGGTCAGCATGATGTATGCCGCGTCTGCATAGTTCTGCGGGAAGGGCGTGTCCGGATCGGCGCCTATGAGGTCGTTGAATCTCTGGGTGAAGTCGTCGGTGTAGAAACCAGCGCACCCCGCGAACACTGCGCCTTCGGCCACCTCCGGGTTCGCGTCGATGAAGTTCCCCTGCTCGGCCACGCCGTCGCCGCTCATAAAGACGCCCTCATAGCCAGCGTCGTCGAGCGCGGTCGCGAGTAATTGGCCCTCTGGGTTAAAGCCTTCGAAGACCACAACGTCAGGATTGTCGTCGGCGATACGGCTGGCCAACGCGGAGAAGTCGGTATCGCCGATTGCGATTTGCTCGCGTGTGACCGTGACGCCCGCAACCTCTAACTCCTCCTGAGCGGTGTTGGCAAGATCCTCGCCGTAGGCCTCCGTGTCGTCAATTACGTATGCCGTTTCGGCGCCCAGCGTTTCGACGGCGTAAGTCGCCTGGACCAGCCCTTCGGCAGCGTTTTTGAAGACGGTGCGGAAGAAGAACTTCGCCTCAGGTTGCGTCGTGGTGAGGTCCGTCTGAGAGGCCGAACCGGAAATCATGGGGATTCCGCTTTCCGTGTAAAGCGGAATGACGGCTTGAGTTCCACCGTCGCACAGGGGGCCCAAAATACCGACCAGTGTGGGAATGTCAACCAAACGTTCAGCGGCGACGATGGCAGTGGCGGCGTCGGAGCAGCCGTCGTCCTCGACGACGAACTCGATGTCGCGCCCAGCGATTTGTTCGCCGTTCTCTTGTTTCCAGAGCTCGGCGCCGACGAGTGCGCCGTCGCGTGAGTTCGTGCCCCGCGCCGCAGCCCCACCAGTAAGCGGTAGCGACAGACCGATGATGATGGGCTCGCCCTCCGGGATGCGGATCCCGGGGCCGCCGCCAGTTGGCTCGTCGTCGTCACGCTCAGCAGAGGTTTCGTCGGCGTCGCCCACGTCTTCAGTGCTTGGGACGTCGCCGCCTGCTTTTTCCGCAGCGGTGCCGACGTCATCATCGTCATCGCCGCAAGCCGAAGCAACGAGGGCAAGGATGCCAACCAACGAGAACAAAGTGACCAGGCGAAATCGCCACCATTGTGCGATTGATAGGGTAAAGCTCATGTTCCCTTCCGGTGCCCGGCATTATGTTACGCCGTTCGGTCGATGCCGCCAATCCGAAGTTGTGAAGAACTTATGCGACCACTACGCAAGAGGCAAACTGCACCCGCGGGCGTCCTCAGAGTAGTGGGCATTGAATGAATTCCTAAGGAGCTCCTCCATGCCTGAGGCTCACCAGTTGCTTAACGACACTGTGCGCATCTCATACACCGTAGAGGGTCAAGGCGATCCGATCCTGCTCCACCACGGCTTCACCAGTTCGGCAGCGGCCTGGCGCGAATTCGGCTACAACGACGACCTGGTGCGCGGCTATACCGTGATCAACCTGGATGCGCGCGGCCACGGCCAGAGCGATAAGCCTCATGACCCCGGCGCCTACACCATGGACCTGTGCTGCGAAGACGTACGGCTGGTTTGCGAGGCCGCCGGGGTCGAGCGAATCCATTTCTGGGGCTACTCGATGGGGGGACGGACCGCATACGGCTTCTGGCAGCGCTACCCCGAAATGGTCAGGTCGCTGATCGTGGGCGGGGCATCACCGTTCGTGTCGCCCGACCAGGCGGAGAGCTACAGACGCTGGGCGGCGGCGCTGAGCCGTGGCGACGTTGCGGAGTTTGCCGCGCTAATCGGGGCCCGCGAGAAGTACGTGCGCCAGGTTGTCGAGGCCAACGACGCGCAGGCGCTGGCCGCCTCGCAGCTGGGCCTGCTGGGCTGGCCCGGTCTCGACCCGGCGACGATAACGGTGCCGGCGCTGTTCTACGGGGGCAGCGAAGACCCGCTCCTGCCAGGAGTCGAACGGGCGGCAACGGCAGCGCCCAACGCCAGGCTCGAGATTTTGGAGGGGCTCAACCACCTGAGCGCCTTCGGCCAGTCCGATAGGGTATTGCCCATCGTCCGCGAGTTCCTCGCCGGGGTCTGACGCCAAAGTCGACCTCAAATGGGGGCGTGGAAGGCGTGCGGTTCCGCCATGCGTAGGGGCAGATTTCGAATTTTGACGGGGCCGGTGCGAGGTCAACACCCTAATCTGCCCGCCAGGGGTCCGACTTGCGTGATGGTTCGATTCCAATGCCAACGGCGGCGCTCAAAATCCGACGTCAAATTCGGGCGGCAGGCCAGGGCGGATTGGGGCGCAGACTTAGCCGGAGGTCCATCAAATCCAAAATCCGCCCCTACGAATCGATGTACCTGGCTCGCCTACTGTTCTATCGGCAGGCCGGCCTCTCGCCAGGCGACCGTGCCGCCCTCCAGGTTGTAGAGCTCCTTGTGGCCGAAGGCGGCGGCGAACTCCGCAGCCAGCGCGCTGCGCTGTCCTGTGGCGCAGACGAAGAGGATGGGCTTGCTCTGCGGAAGTTCGTCCTTGCGTGCCGGGATACTGTTGACAGGGATCAGCGTGGCGCCGGGCAGGCGGCCGGCGGCGAACTCGACGGGCTCGCGCACGTCGATCAGGGCGACTTCGCCCTTATCCAGCTTCTCCTGCGCTTCTTTGACGTCGATGCGGGTGAAGGGTTCGCCGGGGTTTTGAACAGCCATGTCGCCTCTCTTCTCCCTTTCAGCCTAGGCGCAGTCCTGTTCGCTTCGCCAACGCCGCTAGATCGTAGTGTTGGCGCCGATCAGGGAGCCCAGCCCGTACGTGACGAGCGCGGCGATGGCGCCGATGACCAGCATCCGCGCGCCGCTGTAGAGGGGGTCTCGGCCCGTGAAGAGCGAGATCGTCGCGCCGACCACGAATAGCGACAGTCCCGATGCTATGCAGCTGACCACGATCCCATCCCAACCCGCCAGGAACAGGAACGGGACCAGGGGAATTAGGGCTCCAACACCGAACGAGAGGAAAGAACTGACTCCGGCCCCGACCGGTGAGCCGAGCGAGTTGGGATCAAGGCCCAGCTCCTCCCGAACCAGGGTGTCGAGAGCGGTGCCTTTGTCCGTCATTATGTGCTGTGCCAGCGACCGGGCTTCTTCTTCGGGGACGCCTTTGGCCTGGTAGATCAGCGTCAGCTCCTCCTCCTCCTCCTCGGGCGAGGCTTCCAGCTCGTCTTCCTCCAGCTGGATCTGCTTTTCGTAGAGCTCGCGCTGCGCGAGGACGGAGATGTATTCCCCGGCGGCCATCGAGAATGCGCCGGCGAGCAGGCCGGCGAACCCGGCGAGGATAACAACGTCCTGTCCGGGGTCCGCCGCGGCGACGCCGATGACCAGACCGAGGTTCGAAATGAGGCCATCGTTGACGCCAAAGACCGCCGGCCGCAGCCAGCCGCCGCCCGAGCTTCCACCCCTGTGCCAACCCTCGAGCTGGGTGATAACCTCCGGTCCCACCTGGCCGCCCAACTGGTCGATCACGCGGGAATGGGTGCGGTCCTCGACGGCGATGCCGGCCTCGCGGGCCTCCACGGCGTACTCGGCCGAGCCGGCCTCGCGCTTTTCCATAGCCGTCATGAAGGGCAGGCCGATGCTGGGGCCGAAGCGCATCGTCAGGGCGGCGATGACCTGCGCCCGGAAGGATGGCTTGCGGTCGGGCGCCTCGGCGTTCAGCTCCTTGAGCTTGGCCTCCCAGACGCCGGCGTGGCGGTCCTCGGCCTCGGCGAGTTTGCCGTATACGGCGGCGCGCTGCCTGTCTGAGTCCTTAGCGGCGAGGGCACGATAGATGACCGCGGAGTCGACCTCCGCCTGGAAGTTGCCGCGGAATCGCTTCAGGCGATAGCGATCGCTCTTCTCCACAAAGTCATTATCCGGGCGGGAGGCGTGGGCCGCTGCTCAGGCCGGGTTGGCCGCCGCCTCGTCGGACGGCTCGTCGTCGTAACCCTCGGCCATGCCGCCCATCGGGCTCCAGGTTGTCTGCGCCGGCCTCGTGCGCTTGAGGAAGAGGGTCAGTACAACAGACAGGGCGAGGACGATGCCGGCGACCAGCCAGACGTCCTGGAAGGTGTCGGCGGCCAGGTTGTTGATAAGGTCGCTGTCGACGTCGCCGCCGGCCTCCTCGAGAGCGTTACTGGCGCGCTCCTGGAAGCTGCCCAGGCCCTGGGTCGCCATTAGGGAGAGCCCCACCAGCATGCCCGTCGTCTGCAAGACCTGGGTCAGGGCGGCTGCCGTCGCCCGTTCGCCGCGCTTCACGCTCTCCAGCACCGAGCCGATGATCGGCGCGTCGTTGAAGCCGATCGAGAAGCCCAGGAGCGCCAGGGCACCCCACATCTGCCACTGATTGGGCGGCACCGGCCAGGCGACCATCAGGAAGAAGGCGACAGCGGCGCCGGCGAAGGAGAGGAAGGCTATCGGCCGGAAGCCGAAGCGCGTCGCGAAGTAGCCCCCGGCGATCCCACCGACCGGGAAGAAGAGCAGCATCTTCATCAGGTTGACGCCGCCGTCGAAGGTCGAACCGTCCCAGAGGACGTTGGTGATCAGCGGCACCGTGACCATCGCCGTGATCGTCACGGCGCCGTCGATGAAGTAGAGGACCATCGCCGAAGACACCGCCGGCACGCGGAAGAGTGCGAGATTGGTCAGCGGAAAGCGCACGCGCAGCGTGCGCAGGACGAAGGCTACGCCGAAGCCCAGGGCGGTCAGGCCAAGGCCGAGGTTGATCCACAGCGGGCGCGGATCCGAGCTGTTGTCGGTAAGGGCGAAGGTCAGCGCCGTCAGGCCGCCGGCCAACATCAGCCCGCCGATCCAGTCGACGGGCACGTGGTTGCCGCTATCGCCGGTCTTGTGCCCCATGCGATAGACGACGAAGGCGAAGGGCAGGACGAGGAAGATGTTGAGCAGGAACAGCCCGCGCCAGCCCCAGGGCAGGATATCGACGAGCACTGCCGCCCAGAACGGCCCCAGCAGCGAGCTGCCGTCGTCAAGGGCGGCGATCAGGCCGACGGCCATCGCCCGCCGGCCGGCCGGCAGGCGCTCGGCGACGAGGGCCATCGAGATGGGCACGACGGCGCCGCCACCGATGGCCTGGATAACACGGGCCACCGTAACGAAGGGCAGCGAGGGCGAAATCGCGACGAGGAACGTCCCGATGATGAAGATGCCCACAGCCACCATATAGATGCGCACGTGGCCGTAGCTGTCGGCGATCCGGCCCATCAGGGGCATGGCGACGATGTAGCCCAGGAGGTAGCCGTTGACGATCCAGGCCGACAGCCTGAGGTCGCCGAGCGGGTCCCCGGAGTCGATCAGGTCGTCGATCATGTTGGGCAGGATCGTGACGACGAAGGTCTGGTCCAGCCCCATGAAGAAGACACAGAACCCGAGCATGACGACGAAGAGGCCGACGGACCGCTGCGCGGTCTCGGCGCTGAGCTCGGGCCGGGGTGTGTCCGGTACTGCCAGCTGCGTTACTCCGGTGGCTCGATCACCACGTCAGGGTTGTTGTAGTCGGAGATCTCGATGGTGCGCTCGATGTCATCAGGCTCAGAGTCGTTGAGCGGGCCCACGATCTGGATGCGGTAGGGCAGCTTGTCGTCGACCCCGATCCAGACGATGACCTCCACCGGGAGGCCCGCGTCCGCGGACGGGATCAGCGTCTCGAACTCCCCGGAGTCGATCGTCGCCCTCACCTTGCGAGTCTGGACGCCGTCGATCTCTTCGCTCCCGTCGTGCTCGGAGTCAGCGGGGGCGCTGCGTAGCAGCGCGACGGCCCCGCGCGTGGGGTCGAGGATGTCCTGGATGGAGAAGTCAGCGTCGACGAAGCCGCCGCCGAAGGGGTTCTCGAAAAAGAAGTCCTCGCCGATGGCTATGACTTGCACGTTCACGTCCAGGCCCGCCGGCCCATCGGCCTCAACGTCGGCCTTCAAGCGATCCGGCGTGATGACGTCGCCTTCGGCTCGCGTCATTTCCAGGTCGAGGACGATTTCGGTGCCGCCGTTCTCGTGCTCGAGGACGAAATGAAAGGAGTCCACCTCCTCCAGGGCGTCGGCCGAGCTCTGCAGGAACTCCTGGGGGGTTTCTTCGGGTGTGGAGGTTTCCTCGATGGTTCCGCCCCCGCCATCCCCGCCGCCGTCATCGTCGTCGCCGCCACAGGCTGCCAGCGATCCCAGGGTGACGAGGGCCGCAATCAGCAGCAGAATTCTGGACATCTATCCTCCGGCGCCGTGTGCTGCCCCCAGTATGAGCCCGGCTAGACTTGGCAGCGATGCGCCAGCGGGTATTCACACCTCGCGAAATCGTTACAAGATTGAGGCTTCTTTATGGCCCGGCGAGCTGGGCGCCGCACCACGACCCGCTCTCAGAGCTGGTTTTGACAATACTTTCGCAACACACGTCGGACACCAACTCCGGCCGCGCGTTCATGCGCCTGAAGGAGCGTTTCCCGACCTGGGAAGGGCTCCTGGAGGCCTCCGAGGCAGAGATCGTGCAGGCCATACAGGTGGGCGGCCTGGCGGCGCAAAAGGCCCCGCGGATCAAGGCTGCGTTGCAGGAGATTTTCGAGCGGCGCGGCTCCCTAGACCTCGAGAACGTGCGGACTATGCCGTTGGAGAAGGCGCGTGGCTGGCTGACGTCGCTCCATGGCGTCGGGCCCAAGACGGCGGCCTGCGTGTTGCTTTTCGCCTTCGGCAGGCCCGCCCTCCCCGTGGACACCCATGTTTTTCGGGTGGCGCGCCGGCTGGCCCTGATCCCCGAAGGTATGAACGTCGAGAAGGCCCACGTCCACCTGGAAAAGCTCGTCCCCAAGCGGCTCCACTATGCGTTTCATATCTCGCTGATCAAGCACGGCCGCCGGCTCTGCCGGGCACAGCGGCCCTTCTGCCCGCAGTGCCCGCTGCTAAAACGCTGCCCGGATGGGCAGGCGCGCCTCCAATCCGGCGATTTCGCCACCGCTGACCTCTCGCGGCCCTTCGGCGACTCCTAGCAGCCTGAAGCAGCGGTGGCGAGATGCCGATTGTCCCCTTGTGAAACGCTCCGCCTCCCTGGCGGCGTTTGTCCTACTTCTATTCGCCGCCTTCGGCACCCCAGGCGCGTCTGCTGCCGGGCCGCATTGGTCGCCCTGCGAGGGCGGGACCTCGATTTATGTCTCGGGCAATACCCACACTCACGGTTATCACGCTTGGGACATGGTCTGTATGGATTCCGCCCACCGGGTGACCTCCCCGGTCACAGGGAAGGTGGTTTTCCAGCAGGACAAGTTCGCTAATGAGGGTTGTAGCGGCCTGGGCAACGTCGTGGTGATTCGATCGTCCGCCAACAAACAGTTTTATGTCCTCGGCCATCTGATGAAACACTCTGTAACGGTGTCCAAGGGACAGGTTGTCCGCCACGGCGAGGTGGTCGGCGTCCAGGATCGCTCCGGGCAGGTGACCGGCGAGCACGTGCACATCATGCGCTTCACCAGCTGGTACACGTACACCGAGTCTGCCTGCGGGTACAAGACCGTCTGGGGCGAAGGCGAGACAGGCTTCTGCTTCCGCGATATCGGTTGCCCGGCCACGGGAACGTGGGTCACCAGCGGCAACTACCCGCCCGAGTAGGCGATTCCTCGCCGCTCTCGACGCAGCTTCATATAATCGCTGGCGACTCCCCGCTTAAGGATCGCCATGACGACGACCCCCGTATCCCCCGCCGCCGAGAAGACCGACTGGGTGGCCGAGGGCTTCCGTTACCTGATGAACACCGGCCGCCGCGCGCCTCTGACGATGGTCCGCGGCGAGGGCACATACATCTGGGACGACAATGGCAAGCGCTACCTCGACTTCCTTTCCGGACTCGCCGTCCTCGCCCTGGGCCACGGCTCGCCCGTCATAATCGGGGCCCTGGAGAAGCAGGCGCGCGAGCTGACGCTTGTCGCCGACACGGTCTGGACGATCCCCCAGATCAAGCTGGCGAAGCTCCTCTGCGAGCTCAGCGGCATGGAGCGGGTCTTCTTCTGCAACGGCGGCGCCGAGGCCAACGAGGCTGCCCTGAAGCTCGCCCGCAAGTACGGCAAGCTGCACAAGAACGGCGCCTTTGAGGTAATCGCGACTGTCAATGGCTTCCACGGCCGCACGATGGGCGCCATCTCCGCCACGGGCACGACTCGCTATCGCGAGCCCTTCGAGCCCCTCGTTCCCGGCTTCCGTCACGTGCCTTTCGGCGACATGCAAGCCATCCGCGACGTCACCTCCGATCAGACCTGCGCCGTGATCGTCGAGCCAATCCAGGGCGAGGCCGGCGTCTGCATCCCCCCGGTCGGCTACCTTCTGTCGCTGCGCCGCTGGTGCGACGAGCAGAACGTCGCGCTGATCCTCGACGAGGTGCAGACCGGCATCGGCCGCACGGGCAAGATGTTCGCCTTCGAGCACGAGGACATCCGCCCCGACATCCTCACCCTGGCCAAGGCTTTGGGCGGCGGCGTCCCCGTCGCGGCGACGCTGGTCAACAAAAAGCTCGATGTTTTTGAGCCGGGCGACCACGGCAACACGTTCGGCGGCAACAACCTGATGACCAGCGTGGCGCTGGCCGTGCTCGAGCACATCATCGAGAACAACCTGGTCGAGGCATCGGCGGACAAGGGCCGCTACATGCTGGGCAAGCTGCACAGCCTCGAGGACCGCTACGACTTCGTGCGCGAGGCGCGGGGCCGTGGCCTGATGTGCGCCATCGAGCTCGACAACGGCAAGGCAGCAGAAGTTGCGCAGGCCTGCTGCGACGGCGGCCTGATCCTGGGCCAGGTGCGCGACCACACCCTGCGCCTGCTGCCGCCGCTCAACGTGACCACGGAGGAGATCGACGAGGCCGTGGCGATCCTCGACCGGGCCCTCGCCACCATCGAGCGGTGAGGCCGAAGGTCGTCCTCGCCTACTCGGGCGGGCTCGATACCTCAGTGGCGATCCGCTGGCTGACCGTCGACCGCGGCTATGACGTCGTCGCCCTGACGGTTGACGTGGGCAACGAGAAGGACCTCAAAACCGTCCAGCGGCGCGCCACGGAGATCGGCGCCGTCAGCTCGCTGGTCCGCGACGCCCGCGCCGACTTTGTGCACTACTTCGCCTTCCCCGCACTTGCCGCCGGCGCCCTCTACCAAGGTGTCTACCCGCTGGCCACGGCCCTGGCGCGGCCGCTGATCGCCAAGCTGCTGGTCGACGTGGCGCGCGAGGAGGGTGCGGCGGCGGTGGCTCACGGCTGCACGGGCAAGGGCAACGACCAGGTGCGTTTCGACGTTAGCGTGCAGGCCCTGGCGCCTGACCTGGAGATCATTGCCCCGGTCCGTGAGTGGGCCTGGTCGCGCGACGAGGAGATCGAGTACGCCGAGAAGCACAATGTGCCGGTGCCGGCGACCAAGGCCAGCCCGTTCTCCACCGATGAGAACCTCTGGGGCCGTAGCATCGAGGCCGGCGTGCTCGAGGACCCGTGGCAGGAACCCCCCGAGGAGGTCTACGAGTGGACCTCGCATCCGCCGGATTGGCCGGCCGAGCCTGAATACGTCGAGGTCGGCTTCAAGGAGGGCATCCCGGTTTCGCTCGATAGCGAGGAAATGGAAGGCGTTGACCTTATCCTGCACCTCAACGAGCTGGCGGGCAGGCACGGTGTCGGCCGCATCGATCACCTGGAGGACCGTTTGGTCGGCATCAAGTCGCGGGAGATCTACGAGGCGCCGGCGGCGGTGACACTGCACGAGGCGCACAACGCTTTGGAGCACATTACCCTCGCGCGCCCCCAGCTGGCCTTCAAGACGCGGGTCGCCAACGAATACGCCGAGCTGATCTACAACGGCCTCTGGTTCAGCGCCCACCACCAGGACCTCGCCGCCTACGTCCGCAGCACGCAGCGCCACGTCACGGGCTCGGTGCGCGTGCGTTTGCAGGGTGGGCGGGCCGTGGCCGTGGGCCGCCAGGCCGACCGTGGACTCTATGACTACGCGCTGGCAACGTACGACCGCGGGGACACCTACGATCAAGGCGCGGCCGTCGGCTTTATCAAGGTCTTCGGCTTGCAGACCCGGGTCCAGGCGGGGGCCCAGCTTCTGCGGCAACCCGAGAGCCCGCTGCAAATCGCAACCGCCCAGGAGGAAGCGCAGTGAAGAAGGTCCTACTCTTAATCGTCATCCTGGCCATCGTTTCGGTGGCCATGCCCGAAATCCGCCGCTGGCTCAACCAGCGGTCCGACTTCTGAAGATGGCAAGCCCGTCGCTCGAAATCCATTTCTCCGGCTGCGTCGATATGGACGTGTGCAACGCCGCCCTCTTTGACCTGACCGGCGCGGCGCCTGACAAGGTCGAGGTGCGCACCACCGATGAGATCGAGAGCATCCTGGCCCGCGAGCTGGGTAAGCACGAGCTCAGTGCCCGCGACCGCGAAGCCATCCTCACGATCGCCGGCGAAGGCCTGATTCGAGAGTGCCTGGACCAGCACGGCCACATCGATTCACCCCTGCTGCTCACGTCCGATTACGTCTTCCGCCGGCCGGGGATGGAGCGCGGCCTGCTAAAGCACGCCGGTTTGCTGGCCTGAGGCGAGTGAAGGAGAAGCGCTGGGCTGGCCGCTTCGAGCGGCCCACGGACCCGGAGATCGAGCGCTTCACGGCTTCCGTCGCCATCGACAAAGAGCTCTGGCGGGAAGACATCGACGCCTCGATCGCCCACGCCGAGATGCTAGCCGCCCAGGGGATCATCCCCGCGAAGGACGGCGCCGAGATCGTGAGCGGACTAACAACCGTCGCTAAAGAGATCGCCGCGGGCGACTTCAACTGGCGAGACGAACTGGAGGACGTCCACGGCAACATCGAGGGCCGCCTGGTCGAGCTCATTGGCCCTGAGGTCGCCGGCCGCCTGCACACGGCCCGCTCGCGCAACGACCAGGTCGTCACCGACCTGCGCCTCTGGCTCAAGCGTCGATTGCCGGAGCTGGAGGGGTCAATCCGCGGCCTCCAGCAGGCGATGATCGAGCAGGCCGAGGGCCACATCGAAACCCTGGTGCCCGGCTACACGCACCTGCAGCGGGCGCAGCCGGTTTCGCTCGCCCACCACCTGCTGGCACACTTCGAGATGCTGGAGCGCGATCGCGCGCGCCTCCGCGACGCCCTGACTCGGCTCGACGAGCTGCCACTGGGCAGTGGTGCGCTGGCCGGTGTGCCCTATCCCGTCGACCGCGAGGCTGTGGCAGACGCGCTGGGCTTCTCCCGCGTCTCAGCCAACAGCATTGACGCGGTTTCCGACCGAGACTTCGTGGTCGAAGTTGAAGCTGCTGCCGCCGTCTGCATGATGCACCTCTCGCGCCTGGCTGAAGAGATCGTGCTCTGGACTTCCAGCGAATTCGCCTTCGCCCGGCTGGACGACGCCTACGCGACCGGTTCGAGCATCATGCCCCAGAAGAAGAATCCCGATGTCGCCGAGCTGATCCGTGGCCGAACCGGCGTCGTTTATGGCCACCTTATGTCGAGTCTGACCATGCTGAAGGGACTTCCCCTCTCCTACAACCGAGACCTCCAGGAGGACAAGGCCGGGCTGTTCGCCACGGTGGCTACTCTAGAGTCGTCTCTTGCGGCAATGACCGGCCTGCTCAGCACTCTGACCTTCGACAGCGAGCGGATGGGAGCTGCGGCCGCCGACGCTTCCCTGCTCGCTACCGACCTCGCCGACCACCTGGCCAGGAAGGGATTGCCATTCGCCGAGGCGCACGCGGTGGTCGGGAAGCTTGTCCGCCTTGCCGAGAACCGCGGCGGGTCGCTCGTCGACCTTTCGCTAGAGGACCTGCAGGGGGCTTCGCCGCTGTTTACCGCGGATGCGCTTCGCCTCACGGCGAAGCACTCCGTCGAGGCTCGAACGTCCGAGGGCGGGACGGCCTTCGAGCGCGTCCACGAGGCGCTTGCGCGGGCCCGCAAGCTGGTGACAGATGACTGACCTGATAATCGCCCCATCGGTGCTGGCGGCCGACTTCGGCCACCTGGCCGACCAGGTACAGGAGGCCGAGGCCGCCGGGGCCGACTGGCTGCACGTCGACATCATGGACGGCCACTTCGTACCGCCGATCAACCTCGGGCTGACCACGGTCGAGGCGATCAACGCCGCGACTCCGCTGTTTCTCGACGTCCACCTGATGGTCGAGAAGCCAGACCACCTGTTAAGCGCCTTCGCCGAGGCCGGCGCCGACAGCATAACGGTGCATCATGAGGCGACGGACCACATCAGTCGGCTGGTGGGCGAGATCAGGCAGCTGGGCTGCCGCGCCGGCGCCGCAATCAGCCCGGGTACGCCGGCCACGGCGCTTGACGACTTCCTGGACGAGATCGACATGGCCCTGGTCATGACGGTCAACCCCGGCTGGGGCGGCCAGCCCTTCATTGAGAAGTGCCTCGAAAAGGTTGTCTATCTGAGATTGCGCTCGGCCCAATTCAACCCGGCGCTGCGGATCGAGGTCGACGGCGGTGTCGGCCCCGACAACATCGCGCGTTGCGTCGCCGCCGGCGCCGACGTTCTCGTCGCGGGGACGTCCGTTTTCCGCGCCGACGGCGGCATCGCCGCGGGGATCAGCGCCCTCAGGCGGGCCATCGAGCCGCGGGTTGCCGCCCCGTGAGGCTGAGCGTGATCGGCCAGGCGGCCTTCGGGGCTGACAGCGTGGACCGGCTGATCGCCGCCGGACACGATGTCGTCGCCGTTTCCGCGCCCCAGCCCGAGGGTGGACAAACCGACCCGCTCTGGGCCAGGGCAGAGGAACTGGGCATCCCCCTGCTCGACACGCGACGACTGGCCAAAAAGGAGCCAGGATGGCTGGCGCAGTTCCGCCCCGACCTTGGCGTCATGGCCTTCGTCACGGCCATCCTCCCGGCTCGCGTGCTGGAGACACCGACGCACGGCACGATCGAATACCACCCCTCCCTCCTGCCCCGACACCGCGGGCGGAGCGCCATCAACTGGGCCGTGATCCAGGGGGACGCGATGACCGGCTTGACGATCTTCTGGGTCGACCAGGGTGTCGACACGGGGCCCGTCCTGCTGCGGAAGGAGGTGCCGATCGAGCCCACGGACTCGATGGGTTCGCTCTACTTCAACAAGCTCTACCCGCTCGGCCTGGAGGCCCTGGTCGAAGCGGTGGCACTCGTGGCCGCCGGCAAGGCGCCGCGGATCGCTCAGGATGAAACCCTGGCCACGTACGAGCCGCCCTGCGAGGACGACCAGGCGAGGATCGACTGGCACCTTTTAGGGACCGATGTACACAACCTTATTCGCGGCACTAACCCCCGTCCCGGCGCCCACACGGTGTTTCGTAGTGAACCTCTGCGCATCTTTGATGTGGAGTTATTGGCGGTCGGGGTTGCCGAGGAAGCCGGTGTTGTGACAACTGTCGACGCTGCCGGTTTTTCAGTAGGACTGCGCGGCGGCTCGCTGCGCGTCCTTCGCGTCCAGCCGGAGGGCCAAAAGAAGCTGCCCGCCGCTGAGTGGGCGGCGGCGGCGGGCCTGGCCAGCGGCGATCGGCTGGGCGAATGAAGACAAAGTGGAGGGCGGATAAGACACCCCTGGCCAAGTGTCCCTCCAGCCCTCCGTTGTAATGGTCGGTAGTTTCACCTCAATTGCGAGCCACCTGGGAGAGACATGAACATTAGCCACCTGGACGACCTTAAACAGCGTCTCGCCGACCAACACCACCCCTACCTCGAGTTCCTGCGGGAACCCAGCATGACCGCAGGCCTCTATCGCCTGGCGGCCGGCGCCACCGACCATCAGCAGCCGCACACCGAGGATGAGATTTACTTCGTGGTCGAGGGCAGGGCTCGTGTGAGCGTTGACGGAGATCAGAGAGATGTAGGGCCGGGCGACGTAATCTTCGTGCGTAAGAACGTTGAGCACCGCTTCTCCGAGATCACTGAGGCCCTTCTCCTGCTCGTGCTCTTCGCGCCGCCCGAGGCCGGCGACTAAGGTCACGGGCTGAAGCAAGCAAACGGCAGGGGGTCGGCACGAATAGTTGGAAGATGAACCGCGAAAGGTGTCAAGAGCTTACAGGAAGAAAAATCTCCAGTAGATCTCTTTCCCTATCGCCAGGTCTCGTAGGAGAGTTGTAGATTAGTCTGATTCGCGCTAGATCCAGTCCACTGAAAACGGATGTGTCCGCGTACCCATCAGCTATAGCACTGTCTGAGTATTCAGAATGCCCTGCAAATCCTAGGCCATGAAGTGACTCGTGAGTAAAAAGGAGAATTTGGTTTGACAAGGTATCGGCCTCATCCATATAGATGAAGACCTCGTTCAGGGACCCATACGAGTCTGCAAAGGATCCAAAAAGGGTTTCGCCGGAATGCTCCACACCGTCGATCAATATCTCGTCTTTCGGTGAGAGGTATATTTTTATGTTGTAGTCAAACTCATCCGAGCTTTCTACAAACTCCAAAGGGGCAGTTATGACCTCATTAAAGGTTGTGTAGACACTCCTTATGTGGTCTTTGAGTTGAGGGTGAGCTTCTGGGTCGATGAAGAATTTTACCTGCGTTGGCTGTCCATCGACTAACTCACCGACCCATTTATATAGTCTGCCACCATTGAACTCGTTATACAGTGCTACCAGCTTCAAATCATCCCAGACCCCTTGATCAATGGGGATTAGTTCTGGAGTGGGTTCAACTGTTGGATCAGCGGTCGGTGCAGGGGTACTGACTGTTGGTTCGGGTGCGATAACCATCGTCGATGTTTCCGCAGGTTGTTGAGTTGGAGAGGTTTCAACAGTCGGACTTGCCGTCCGAGTGCCTTCGGTTGGATCAGCTTCTGCGCCATTGCTAGAGCCTCCGCACGCGATAGCGGCTGCTGAGACGACAAGTCCAGCAGGGATTAGAAGTCTAGATCGAACCTTCCCTTTTACTCCGCGGAGAGATCTGGACAAAAAAGCAATAGTTACCAGGCCTTCCTGGGTGAAACTTTCTACGGAAAGGTCTGCCGGCTGCTGCGATTCAAAAGGAGTAGGTGAATATCCTGTCTCAGCCATGGGACGAGACACACTATAGGGCAATTTTGACGTAGTGCAGGACGGCAGCGCCCGAGGGAGAGGGGGTCCGACTTGCGAGACGAATGCTACGGCGAGAAGTGGTACAAGGCCCCAGCACGACGAATCTTGGGTAAACGTCGCTGTTAACTGCAAGCAGTACGAAATCCCTTAGCGGCCGCGGCCCTGTGCGCTGAGCACTAGCTTGCGCAGACGCACGCTCTTAGGCGTTACCTCGACGCACTCGTCGACGCGGATGAACTCCAGGGCCTGCTCCAGCGATAGCTGACGGTAAGGGATGAGCTGCTCCGTGTGCTCGCTCGACTGCGAGCGCATGTTCGTCAGCTTCTTCTCCTTCGTCGCGTTCACGTCCATGTCGCTCGCGCGGGCGTTCTCGCCGACGATCATCCCTTCATACACCTTGACCGCCGGCCCGATGAAGAGCTGTCCCCGCTCCTGCAGGTTGAGCAAGGCGAAAGAATTACTGGAACCGGCGCGGTCAGCGACGAGGCTGCCCGTCGGGCGAGTGCGCAGGTCGCCATGCCACGGCTCGTAGCGATCGAAGACGTGGTGTAGGAGGCCGGTGCCCCGCGTCTCCGTCAGGAACTCCGTATGGAAGCCGATCAGGCCGCGCGCCGGGACCAGGTACTCCAGGCGGACCCAGCCCGTGCCGTGGTTAACCATGTGCTCCATGCGGCCCTTGCGCAACGCCAGGAGCTGCGTCACGACGCCGAGGTAATCCTCCGGCACGTCGATGGCCAGCCGCTCTATCGGCTCGCAGAGCTTGCCGTTGACGGTCTTGGTGACGACCTCAGGCTTGCCCACGGTCAGCTCGTAGCCCTCACGGCGCATCGTCTCGACCAGGACCGCCAGCTGCAGCTCGCCGCGGCCCTGCACCTCCCAGGTGTCCGGGCGGTCGCTGGGCAGGATGCGGATAGAGACGTTGCCAATGGCCTCCGCGTCGAGGCGGCTCTTGACCAGCCGCGCGGTTAGTTTGTCGCCCTCCAGGCCCGAAAGCGGCGAGGTGTTGATGCCGATCGTCATCGAGAGACTCGGCTCGTCGACCTGCGTGATCGGTAGCGGCCGTGGGTCGTCGGGGTCGGCGAGGGATTCGCCAATCGTCACTTCGGGCAGGCCGGCGATGGCGATGATCTCACCCGGACCGGCCTCCTCGGCGTCGACGCGGTCCAGCGCCTCCGTGACATAGAGCTCGGTGATCTTGGCCCGTTCGATCGTTCCGTCGACGCGGCACCAGGCCACCTGTTGCCCCCGCTTGATCCGGCCCTGGCGGACGCGGCAGAGCGCCAACCGCCCGACGTAAGGCGAGGCGTCGAGGTTGGTTACCAGTGCTTGCAGCGGGTGGTCCTCTTCGTAGACCGGCGCCGGAATCGTATCCAGGAGAAGCTGGAAAAGCGGCGTGAGGTCCTTGCCCTCGACCCCCTGCTCCAGTGAGGACCAGCCGGCGCGGGCGTTGGCGTACACAATCGGGAACTCGATCTGCTCGTGGTCGGCGTCGAGATCGAGGAAGAGCTCGTAGACCTCGTCGATCACTTCCTTGATCCGGGCGTCCGGCCGATCGACCTTGTTGATGACGAGGACTATGGACAGCCGCGCCGCCAGCGCCTTGCGCAGGACGAAGCGGGTCTGCGGCAGGGGGCCCTCGCTGGCGTCGACGAGCAGGAGGACGCCATCGACCATCGTCAGGCCGCGCTCGACCTCGCCACCGAAATCGGCGTGGCCGGGTGTGTCGACGATGTTGATCTTGACCCCACCCCAACGCACTGCGGTGTTCTTGGCCAGGATCGTGATGCCTTTCTCGCGCTCAAGGTCGGTCGAGTCCATCACCCGGTCGATGACTTCCTGGTTGGCGCGGAAAGCGCCGGACTGCCAGAGCATGGCGTCGACGAGGGTTGTCTTGCCGTGGTCGACGTGGGCGACGATCGCGACGTTGCGCAGGTCTTCTCGGGTGGGCATAGGTTCCTTTATTGGCCGCGCCGTGTCTGGCGCAAAACGAAAGGGGCAGCGAACGCTGCCCCCTCGTGTGGATTCAGCTTGTCTCCTGATTCTAGCCGTTTATGACAACTCTCTGACATCCCGGACATCGGGGGCGATAGCCCGGTAGGGCGCGTCGCCATGGGCTTCACATCCGCGCCGTCAGGTTTGCCCACGAGACCGGGGCAGAAGGCTCGCCGGCAACCAATCCTGTCTTAGAATCGGCCGGCCATCTGCCCCTACGAAACAAATCGACGTCTCCCTTTGTCCGCCCTCCGCCGCCGTGGGTCTACCTAGACCCCCGGCAGGATCCGCTGGCCCAGTCCATCTGGCATTACCGAGGCCTGCGCGTCGAGCAGCGACGGCTCGTAGGCCAGCGACCCGATCGACGCCGAGACCCCGCCGTCGACGGCCAGCGTCTGGCCCGTGACGAATCTCGATGCGTCGCTGGCCAGGAAGAGCAGCGGCCCGGCCAGCTCCTTGGGGTCGCCGACGCGAGACATCGGCGACTGACGCTGGAAGCGGTCGAAGAAGGCGGGAATCGCGAACCAACCAACGGTCATCTCGCTGGGGAACCAGCCCGGCGCGATGGTATTGACCCTGATCCCGCGGTCCGCCCAGCTGCAGGCGAGGCTGCGGGTGACGTTTATGACGGCAGCCTTGCTGGCGTGGTAGGCCGTCGGCGTGTTCTGCCCGCCGGAGATACCCATGACCGAGGCGACGTTGATGATCGAGCCGCCCTTGCCGTCGCGCAGCATGCGCTCGCCGACCTCGCGGCAGCAGTACCAGGTCCCCATGAGATTGACGCGGATAGTCTGCTCGAAGAGCTGGTCAGGGATGTTCTCCGGGACGATTCCCGCCTCAGCCGATACACCGGCGTTGTTGACGAGGATGTCGACGCGCCCGAAGCGCTCCCACGCCGCAGCTACCAGGTCCTTAACGCTGGCAGCGTCGCCGACGTCGCATTCCACAGCGAGCGTAGAGGCGCCGGAGTCCTCGAGACGGCGCGCTTCCGCCGCAACCTTGTCTTTGCTGCGCGCTGCGAGGACGACGTTAGCGCCGGCGCCCGCCAGCGTCTCAGCCATCGTCACACCGAGACCGTAAGACGCCCCTGTGACGATCGCGGTCTTTCCCTCGACCGAGAAGATGTTTCCGTTGCTGCCAGCCATGCGCTACCCCCAGATCCGTGGTCAACAAGCATTGTTCCACGAAGTGACGTCTGCGTCACGTATCGTGGGCGGTTCACTCCGGCTCTTCTCAGAACGGCCGAAGCTGAGGCTTCCCTCTCCCTTGAGGAGAGGGCTAGGGTGAGGGTGATCGGGCTTCGCGGCAAGAAAGCGGTTCGCCGTCGGAGATCTGATCCTGGAATAGAACCGGGCGCCTCAAGCCCTGGGCACCGTATCCGTCGGCATGCCCTCCATCTCTATCTCGGGATAGTAACGGCCCTCGCCCAGGTCATCGACCGCTCCCCAGAAGTCCGGACCGCCGGCGGCCGCGGGGTCGCCCAAGGCCAGCGCCTGGCGGCGGAAGTTCCAGCTCTCCGGGCGCAACTCGACTGCGCGCCGCAGGTAGCCCTCGGCCAGGTCGGCACGTCCGGTCTCGCGAAGATGCAGACCCATGCGGAAGTTGGCCGTGGCCAGCGCCTCCTCCTCGCTCAGACCGCGGGAGCGCCGGCGCACCTGGTCGGGCGAGAGCGCGTGAGGCGATTTGTCGCCGCGCTCAACCCAGTCGCGAACCGCCGCGGTGTAAGCGCTACGGCGGGCGCCGATGGTGACGAGCGCGTCCTTGTCGAGGCTGAAGGTCTGGCGGTCCATAGTGCGCCAGGCCTCGCTGGTTCCAGCAGCCTCCGCCGGCCGCACGATGATGCCCGACTCGTCGATCCAGACGGCGTTGGGCACGTTCGGCATGTTGTAGAGCGCAGAGACGACGTGCTCGCGGTCGATCAGGCAGGGGTAGGTCGTCGACGCGTTCTCGATCCAGGGCCGTGCGGCCTCATTGCCGGCGCTGTCCATGGCTACGGCGATGACGACGAAATTCTTGTCTTTCAGCTCTTCGTACAGGGCCTGCCAGACCGGCAGGTCAAAGCGGCAGCCTCACCACGAGGCCCAGGAGACGAGAAAGACCTTGCGCCCGCGATAGTCCGACAGCGTGTGGGCCTTTCCGGCCAGGTCGGGCAGGGTGAAGTCAGGCGCCTCGATGCTGGCCAGCCCTGCGCTGGCGCGCGGGCCGACCAGCCAGGTATCAACCTCCGGCTCATGGAGGATCGGCTGGCCGAGCAGGCGGGCGACCTCGCTGAGGTTGACCCGGTCGCCGTCTGTTGCCCCCTGCCGGCCGGCTACGGGGACGCATTCGTCGCGGCGGCAGAGGCCCTCAGGCTTAAGCGCCCAGCCACTGACGGGCTCCAGCTGATCCAGTCCGACCCAGAGATCGCCCTGCGCCTCCGCGGCGCCCATGGCCTCGCTTCGCGTCTGCTCGTAAATAATCGTCGCCATGCTCTCAGAAAGGAGGTATACCACGCCCGTGCATGGTTTGTGGGCGCCGCTTTGGCCATCAGCCGAAGGCGGCCGGGACCGCTTCTCCCCCGGCTTGAGAAACGCCGGTGCGCGCCGAGCCTCAACTTCCGCCAATAGGCGAAGATCACGGTGTGCTTCTGGTCGAAGACATCAGGGTTGAGGTCGGCGGGAAGGTCCTTCTCGAAGGGGCTTCCTTCACCGTCCGCGCCGGCGAGAAGGTCGGCCTTGTCGGACGCAACGGCGCCGGCAAAACCAGCCTGCTGCGCATCCTCGCCGGCGAGGCGCCGATCGCCGGCGGCTCAATCAAGCGCAGCGGCGCGGTCGGCTACCTGACGCAGGAGCCAAGCGTCGAAGAAGGCCGCGAACGTTCAGCCATCGAGCATGTGCTTTCGGGCCGCGACCTCCACAAGGCGGCCTTGGAGCTGGAAGAGCTGCGCCACGAGGCTGACATTCAGCGCAGCCCGGAGGCCGTCGACCGCTTCACCGACGCTCAGGACGCCTACGAGTCCGCCGGCGGCTACGCCGCCGAGCCTGAAGCGCGGCGCATCCTCGCCGGCCTGGGTCTGACTCCGGGACGCGCTGATATGCGCCTGGGCGTCCTCTCGGGTGGCGAGCGGCGCAGGGTCGAGCTGGCGCGCATCCTTTTCCAGGGCAGCGGCGTCCTCTTGCTCGACGAGCCGACGAACCACCTCGACAACGACGCCCGCAACTGGCTGATGAGCTTCCTGCGCTCTTATCGCGGGTCCCTACTCCTGGTCAGCCACGACCTGGTCCTGCTCGACAAGTCGATCACGCGCATCCTTCACTTCGACCGGCAGAGCACGTCAGCCCCCGGCGAGCTCGTCGAGTACAAAGGAACCTATTCGCAGTACCGCCTGGCGCGACGTCGCGACGAAGAGCGGCGGGCAAAGCTGGCCCAACGCCAGCAATCGGAGATAGGCCGCCTTTCCAACCTCGCGGAATCAATGCGACACCAGACCGAGAAGCGGGCGCGCATAGCGAAGACCCTCGACAGCCGCGTCAAGCGCCTGAAGGCCACCGCCGTCACCGCAGCCCGCAAGGAACGAAGGATCAAGGTGCGCTTCCCCGAGCCGCCGCGGGCCCCCAAGCTCGTCCTCGAAGTAACGGGGCTGGCCAAGGGCTATGGCGACCTCCCCGTCTTCATGGACGTCGGCTTTACCGTCGACCGCGGCGAGAAGCTCCTGATCATGGGCCTCAACGGCGCCGGCAAGACGAGCCTCCTGCGCATCCTCGCCGGCGAAACCGAGGCCGACCTGGGCGCCGTCAACTTCGCGCCGGGCATCTCAGTTGGCTACTACGCCCAGGAGCACGAGGGCCTCACGCCCGGCAAAGAGGTCCTGGAACATCTCAGCGAGGGGACGACGGCCACCGAACGCGAGCTGAGGACGCTGATAGGGGCGTTTGGTCTCAGCGGCGACATCGCCTTCCAGGACGCCGGGACACTGTCGGGCGGCGAGAAGACCAAGCTCGCCCTGGCGCAGCTCGTCGCCGGCCGCCACAACCTCCTCCTTTTGGACGAGCCGACGAACAACCTGGACCCGCAATCGCGGGGGGCCATCGGGGCCGCGCTGGCTTCCTGGCCCGGCTCGATGGTGGTCGTGACTCACGACACGGACTTCGTCCAGCAGCTCTCGCCGCAACGCGTCCTGCTCATGCCCGAGGGCACCGTCGACTACTACAGCGACGACCTGGCCGAGCTGGTCGCCCTCGCCTGAGCCGCCTCAGGCAGACCTCCTCGCCCTTCCTACGCAGAGCAGTGCAATGCAGCCGAGTGCACCGGCCAGCAGCGACGCGCTGATTATTGAAAGCTTGGCCGTCTCGATGGCCTCGGGAGTCGCGAATGCCAGGTCGGCCATAAACAGCGACACCGTGAAGCCGATTCCGGCGACGGTAGCCGCCGCGGCCACGTGGCCGAGGTGGAGGCTTGGGTGCAGATGGCCGAGGTTCAGCCTGGTCGCGGCCCAGGTGAAGACGGTTATCCCCACCATTTTGCCCAGCACGAGCCCGAGCAGGATGCCCAGGAAGACGCGCGTGCCAGTGGCGTCGGCCAGGCCCCCGGCTGAGAGCGCTACGCCAGCGTTGGCGAAGGCAAACAGCGGTACGATCACAAAGCTGGAGAGCGGATGAATGGAGTGCTCGAGGCGCGCCAATAGCGATGGCGTGCTCTCATGAAGGACCGGGCTGTCGTCGCCGAGGCGGGCGGGGATGACCATTGCCAGGATAACGCCGGCGACGGTTGCGTGGACTCCGGACTCGTGGATCAAGATCCAGAGCACAAGGCCCAGGCCGAGGTAGGCCGCGGGCCAGGTGACGCCCTTTAGCAACAGCACCAGGCCAACGACAACAAGGGCGGCGGCCCCCAGAAGCCAGGCCGGTTCGATGCCTTCGCTGTAAAACACGGCGATCACCGCAATGGCGCCCAGGTCGTCGACAACAGCCAGCGTCAGCACGAACGTCCTGAGGGCCAGAGGCAACCCCCGAAAAAGGCTAAGGACTCCTACCGCGAAGGCGATGTCGGTCGCCATCGGGATGCCCCAGCCACGGAACTCGGTGGTACCCGAATTGAAGGCCATGTAGATCGCGGCTGGGGTCAGCATGCCGCCGAGCGCGGCGATCACCGGAAGGGCAGCCCGCCGCGGGCTGCGCAGCTCGCCGGCGACAAGCTCGCGCTTGATCTCCATGCCTACGACCAGGAAAAAGATTGCCATCAGCCCTTCGTTGACCCAATGACGAAGGTCTTCCGTAATCGAGGCACTGCCGGGGCCGAGCTTCAGTTGCCTGCCCCAGAGGGCTTCATAGTCCGCCCCGCCGCCAAGGTTCACAAAGGCAAGCGCCGCCACCGCGGCCAGCAAGAGGACGGCCGCGCCCACCGTTTCTGCCTCGAGAAACTCTCTGCTGGGGCGGGCGAGCCACGGCAGGCGAAAGCGGCGATCGGCTCGTCGGTCGTTAAGTTGTTTACGCATATGCACAGAGGGCAAAAGAAAAGGCCGGCGCGCGGTTACGCACGCCGACCAGACTTCCCGGCAACTCCAAGCCCAGCGTAGCCGGAGGCGGACGGTAAAAACTGAGAGGCGAGGGCTTCTGGGCCCGTTTGGAGGCTATTTACGCGGAGAGGACTCGTCGATTACTACAGCGAGGCACCCTCGCGACTCCTCCTCCCCGAGCGTGACCTCGTTATCGGCCTGAACTACGTAACAAGGTCTCATGGTCCCCCTATGAATCTCGCTAGCGCTTTCCGCATTGCCAGAGGCGAAGCCCTCCCACGGAGGGTCGCCTTGGTGAGCCCGCTAGACCTCCCGGGCCGGCGTCTCACGGCGACCACGCTCCTCTTAGCCGTGGCCCTCGCCGCCCTCGCCACCTTCGTTGCGGCCCCTGTCACCCCTGTCGAGCGCGTTGGCGCCAGCATGCAATTCGACTCAACTCAACGCTGCGACCCGCAGCTTAACGAGACTCCTGAACAGGACTTTAACTGCGTCATCGTCGACGACCCGTCAGGCACCTTCGGGACCTCCGACAACAATTGCGACGACGGGTCATGCACCCTCAATGCGGCGATCTACGAGTCGCGGCTTCCCGATTCACAGCAACAGATAACGAAGATCCACTTCAACATCGACCCCCAGGATTACCCGGACGAATGTGACGCCGCCACGCGCGTCTGTCAGATCAACCTGGAGGGCACGATGCCCGCCCTGGGCGGCCCCGAGGAGCAAATTGGTACTGAGCTCGACGCCACGACGCAGGGTTGCACTGGCGCCTCGCCCTATTGCATCGTCATCGACGGCGGCAACCTCCCCGGGCCGGGCCAGCAGCAGGCCCGCGGCATCACCGTGGTCACCAGCGACAACACCGTGCGCGGCTTCCTGATCCAGAACATCTTCACAGGCCTGTCCAATAGCCAGGCCGGTATTGTCCTTTACCAATCGACCGAGGACGGCAATACGACTGGAGAGGTTGTATCTGGCAACGTCGTCGAGAACAACAAGATCGTCAACGTCCGCAAGGGGATCGTCATCGGGGTCGAGCTTACCGGGGGCACGCAGACCGACATGACAGTCCAGAACAACATCATCGAGGGCGCCGACCGCGGCATCAGTCTTGACGCCAAGATGATCGCGACCTCGGCCGTGACCGGAAACCACGTCCTGAACAACACCATCCGTCTGCGCGCGAACAACACGGACGAGAACGCCGTTGGCATCTGGCTTGTCGCAACCTACGCCGGACAGGTAACGGGCAACCTCATCCAGGGCAACAAGATCCTGGGGGGCAAAGGCAACGGGATCACCTTACAAGCAGCCGGGAGTTGCGATACGGCGACGGCGCAGTGCCCCCAGGCCAAGCAGCGCGTTGAGGTTACCGGCAATCAGTTGATCAAAAACACGATCGAAAACATGACCGGCGATGGCATCCTGCTTGTCGCCCGCAACAAACGGAGCGAGGTTTCCGACAACACATTGAAGTCAAACGTCATCGTCGGCAGCGGCCTCAACGGTATCTGGCTCAAGCGCTACACCGGGACTGACACCAACGCCATCGAAGGTAACAAGCTGATCCGCAATTACACACGGGGCGACAGATACCTCGGCATCAACCTTGGTGAAGCACCGGACGAGGTTGGCGGAAGCAAGAACGCCAGCGAAGGCAGCGGCTGCAAGAACGGCTCCAGCGGGACAGGGCTCGACGTCAACAACAACATCCCCTGCCCCGCGATAACGGACACCTCGCCCAGCGCCGGACAGTGCAAGGTAGAGGGCAGCGGCCCCCCCTCGGCCACTATTGAGGTGTTCCTTGCGGTGCCCGGCGCCGGCGACGATAACGACAGCCCGGCCTTCAACCTCAAGTACGGCGAGGCGACCAAGTGGCTGATTACCGTGAGGGCCGACGCCGCCGGGCAGTGGTCGGCCCTTATCCCTAGGCAACGCAGCGGGTCGTCCCTGACCAGCACGGCGATGAAACCGGTAAGCGGGACCTCTGAGGCTTCGGCCAACGAGGCTCTGACCGGGGGCTGCCTGCTCTAGCCGAGGAAGCATATCGCAGCGTCTGGGATTTCCGGCGTCGGACTGCGCCCTGGGGCCAGCGTTGCTAAGACCCGCCCCTCCCCAATCGACGCTACACGCCGGCGTCACTCCTCGGAACAAACAGCGAGGGTGCAGACGTGTAACGCGGACTGCGCCCCATGAGCTTCCTCCCCGAGCGTAACCTCGTTGTGACCGGGATCGGGTATCCAGAGGTTTATGGTTCCCTACAATCGCGATAGCGCCTGCCGCGGTGGACGAGGCGTACCCATCCAAAAAGGATCGACTCGATGAGCCCGATTACCCTCCCTAAGCGGCGTCTGACGGCCGTTACCCTCGCCCTGGCCACCGCGTTGGCCACTCTCACTACTCTCTTCCCGGCGCCCGGCCTTCCGGTCGAGCGCGTCGGAGCCAGCATGCAGTTCGACGCAACCCCTGCCTGCGACCCGGCGCTAAACGGGACCGCTGAACAGGACTTCAACTGCGTCATCGTCAACGACCCGGCCGGCACCTTCGGGACTGGCGACGCCGAATGCGGCGACGGGTCATGCACCCTCAACGCAGCCATCTACGAATCGCGTCTTCCTGACCCCGCGCAGCAGATCACCAAGATTCACTTCAACATCGACCCCGGGGATCACCCCGACGAATGTAGCGTCGAAACGCGCATCTGCCGCATCGACCTCGAGGGCACCCTGCCCGCGCTAGGCGGCCCCGAGGAGCAGATCGGCACAGAGCTCGACGCCACCACTCAGGGCTGTCTCGGTTCCTCGCCCTATTGCATCGTGATCGACGGCAGCACCCTGCCCGGCTCCGGCCAGCAACAGGCCCGCGGCATCACGGTGGTCACCGGGCACAACATCGTGCGCGGCTTCCTGATCCAGAACATCTTCACAGGGCTGCCCAACAGCCAGGCGGGCATCGTCCTCTACCAGTCCACGGAAGATGGCAACACGACCGGCGAACGCGTTGCCGGCAACCTGGTCGAGGACAACAAGATCGTCAACGTCCGCAAGGGCATCATCATCGGCGTCGAGCTGACGGGCGGGACGCAGACCGACATGACGATCCAGAACAACATCATCGAGGGCGCCGACCGCGGCATCAGCCTCGACGCCAAGATCATCGGCACTTCGACAGTGACCGGAAACCGCGTCCTCAATAACACCGTCAGCCTGCGCACAAACACCACCGACGAGAACGCCGTTGGCATCTGGCTGGTGGCGACCTACGCCGGCCATACAACCGCCAACATCATCCAGGGCAACCGGATTTCCGGGGGCAAGGGCAACGGAATCACCTTACAGGCGGCCGGCAGTTGCGAGACCGCAACCCCGCAGTGCCCCCAGGCCCAGCGAGAGGTTGAGGTGAGCGGCAACCAGCTCATCAAGAACACCATCGAAAACATGACGGGCGATGGCATCCTGCTGGTCGCTCGCAACAAGCGCAGCGTGGTCTCGGACAACATCCTGCAGTCCAATGTGATCCTCAACAGCCAGCTCAACGGCATATGGTTGAAGCGCTACACCGGTACGGACCCCAACGCCATCGAAGGCAACAGGCTGATCCGCAACTTCACGCGCGGCAACCGCTTCCTGGGCATCAACCTCGGTGAGGCCCCCGATGAAGTCGGCGGCAGCAAGAATGGCAGCGAAGGCGTCGGCTGCAAGAACGGCTCCAGCGGGACAGGGCTCGATGTCAACAACAACATCCCCTGCCCCGAGATCACGAAGACATCGGCCAGCGCCGGACAGTGCCAGGTGGAGGGCACCGGCCCTCCGTCAGCAACCATCGAGGTCTTCCTCGCCGTGGCCGGAGCTGGCGACGACAACGACAGTCCCGCCTTCAACGTCAAGTACGGCGAGGCGACCAAGTGGCTGGCCACCGTGCGCAGCGACGCTGCCGGCAAGTGGACGATCCTGATCCCCAGGCAGCGCAGCGGGTCGATCCTGACAAGCACGGCGATGAAGCCCGCCGACGGGACCTCCGAGGCCTCGGCGAACAAGACCCTGGCCGGGGGCTGCCTGCTTTAGCCGGCGAAGATATCGCCCGGAGGGCCCTCAGGGTTCTCCCCGCTGCCATCGAAGAAGGCGAACCAGGTGAAGGTCCCGCTGGGGCAGCAGACCACGGCGCCATCCGCGTAGCGGTTGTACGTGACTTCGAGCTGGCCGTTCTCGAGCGCTCGGATACTCGCCACGCTGACGACTGGCCCCTCCCAATCCGTACCCTGGTAGTCGCCGTCGAGGAAATAGAAGATGCGCTGGATGCTGCCGTCGGTGGAGTCCCGGCTTACTCCCAGCACCGCGAGCAGCTGCCGGCGACGCGTGTCGGTCGTGGCGACGAAGCCGACCGGGGTGTAGCGGTCACCGTCAGAGCCCCGGTAGCCCTGGACAACCGCGAAGGCGGCGTCGCGTTCCCCGCTGGAGATCTCAAGTCCCGCAACCAGCTCGGTGGCTGGGGCCTGGCCGCCGCCCTCCCCGGTGGGCTCGACGAACCCCTCGTCGTTTCCGTCGATGGCGGTTGGCGACGCGGTGGCAGCGGTGGGGTCCGTGAGCTGGCCACCGTCGTCGTCGCCGTCTCCGCCGACCAGGAGCGCCGCCAGGGCAGCGCCGGCGAGCACGGCGGCGAGGCCGATCGCGGCGAAAGCGGGCCATCTCATTGGGCCATGATCGCCTGCCGGCGTAACAGCGGCGCAAATACGCGCCTAGGATCGCGTTGATGGCCGAAGAGATCGTCTTTCGTGTTGTGCGCAACGACCGGGGCTATCTCGCCACCGCCCTGGGATATGAGATCGAGGCGCAATCGCTTGACCTCGAAGGGCTAAAGGCCGCGGTCCAGGCCGCAGTCGCTGAAGCGCTCCCCCTGGACGACCGGCCGACCAGGATCCGCCTCCACCTTGCCAGGGATCCATCTGCCCAAGGCGGCGACCCCTCAGACCGGCCTTAGGGTGCTCATGGCAAGCGGCCGTCGGAATCGCAGATCTCTGTCGGGGAAGGTATGGCCCTTGAGCACACAATTGTGCCTTGCTGACATGGCCGTCGTAGACGACACTTGGGCTCCTTCGCGAGCGGCCATACCGTCCCCACCGTGCTCGGTGTGTCACCCGAGCCTTTGCTAGCCGTAAGGAACCCTGCGACCAATCAGTCTCAATCGGGTCAGGAGAGCGGCGTGGAAGAGCGGATGCGCTCGATGATGGCGCTGGTCGAGCGCGCCTCCAGATAGGGCAGGATCTGTACGTGGCCGCCCAGCTCTTCGACGAGTTCTGCCTCGGGCAGCGTCTCCCGGGTGTAGTCGCCGCCCTTCACAAAAAGGTCGGGGCGAATGGCCCTAATGATCTCCGCCGGCGTGTCCTCCCAGAAGGGGATGATGTGGTCTACGCAGCTCAGGGCTGACAGGACCTGCGCCCTGTCCTCCAGTGTGTTGATCGGCCGGTCGGGGCCCTTCAACCGCGCTGTGCTCTCGTCCGAGTTGAGCCCGACAACCAGGATATCGCCCAGCGCTTTGGCGCGGTTCAGGTAGGTGATGTGCCCGCTGTGCAGGATGTCGAAGCAGCCGTTGGTGAAGACCAGCCTGGCCCCGGCCCACCGCCGGGCATCCAGCTCGCGCACGAGCCCGTCCAGGTCGGTGACGTATTTATCCGCGAGCGAAAAGAAGGCCAGCAGCTCGGCCGCCGAACAGGCGGCGGTGCGTTCCTTGCCAACAACGACCGCTGCCGCTGCCGCTGCGATTTCGCTGGCCGCGGGTGTGCTGGCGCCGGCGGCCAGCGCGAGGGCCAGGGCCGCGGCAAAGGTGTCTCCGGCGCCGGCGGCCCGGCTGCTGGGGGCATTGCGCGTGTACGTGCGATACGGCTCGCTCCCCCGCTCGAAGACCAGGCCTCCGGCGCTGTCGAGCGTGACGGCTGCGACCTGGCTACCGGTTATGTCGAGCAGCCTGTCGCCCGCCGCGCCCACCTGGAGCAGCCGCTCCGAAGCGCTGGTGGCGGGGGGCAGCCCCAGGAGGTGGATTGCTTCCTCGTAGTTGGGCTTGACCGCGGTCACGCCGGCTCCTGAGTACCTGGGCAGGTCGCGGGCGTCGACTACCAACACGCGCGGGTTCGACGCTTGCAGGCGGCCGAGCTCCGCGACTAAACCCGCCGTCAGGACGCCCTGGCCATAGTCCGAGACCATGACGAGATCGGCAGCCGCAAAGAGTGGACCCAAACGGCCCACCAGCTCAGCCTCGTTCTCGGCGGAGGGTAAATCGGCGCCGCCCTCGTCGAAGCGCAGCAGGGCCTGGCCGTCGGCGCTGACTCGGGTCTTGTTCAGGGTCCGGCGGCCCGGCTCGATTACAACGTCTTCGCTAGAAATCCCCGATTCTGCCAGCGCGCTGAGCAGACGTCCGCCGGGGTCGTCGTCGCCGACCAGCGACAGTAAGCTCGCGTCAGCGCCCAGTGCCTGGACATTCACCGCGGTGTTGGCGGCCCCGCCGGCCCGGTAGCTCGTTGTCCGCACGGCGACGATGGGGACCGGCGCCTCGCGGGAGATACCCGTGGCGGCGCCCTCGATGTAGGTGTCGACGATCGCGTCGCCGATGACGAGCGCGCGCAGCCCGCTGAAGCGCCCAATGATCTCTGCCGTGGTCTTTTCCACCCGCCCAGTATGGACGTTCCCCGTTGCCAGCTAGACGAGAGGGAACCATTGCGACGCACCGCCGGTTTCGATGTCCTCTGTAGCGGCGGGTGTCAGCTCTTCGGCCAATGACGTCCCCTCGAGCGAGAGCTGACACCCGCCCCACGGGCGCCAGATTCCGAGCTCGCGATGTCGGCCACTCTCGGCGGGAAGGCTCTCCGGCCAGTGCGGGTTGCCTGGTTGTGGCGGTCCACCAATTCCGAGGGGCAGGTGTCAGTTCTTGGACCATTGACGTTATAAGGACGACTGCTGACACCCGCCGCTACGGTGCGGTGCGTTACGGATAGCGCACGGGTTCGCACGCCCGGGTTCAGGTTTCACGGAGACGATATACCACGGAAGCCGGCGAACCCTCCTTGTCATGCGTGGGCAGGAATAATCGGGCCAGCCCAACACCACTCAGGAGTAGCTCTATTGGCAGCACTTGCCATCGAAGAACTCGCCCCGGCGCCCCTCGACCCCGTGGAGTCGGCCCGGGAGGCTGGCCTGCGCTACGTGTCCGACTCGACCCCCGGCATCACCCGCAAGCGGGCCGGCAGCAGCTTTACCTACCTCTCGCCGGACGGCAAAACAATTCGTGATCGCGAGGATTTGAACCGCATCAAGCGCCTCGCCATCCCGCCGGCCTGGACCGACGTCTGGATCTGCCCCAGCCCGCGCGGGCATCTCCAGGCGACCGGACGGGATGTTCGCGGCCGCAAGCAGTATCGTTACCACCCCCGCTATCGCGAGGTGCGCGACGAGACGAAATATGGGCGGATGATAGCCTTCGCTGCGGCGCTACCGAAGATCCGCGAGCGGGTCGACAAGGACCTGGCGAAACAGGGCCTGCCGCGTGAGAAGGTCTTGGCCACGGTCGTCCGCCTGTTGGAGACCACACTCATCCGGGTCGGCAACGAAGAATACGCTCGCACTAACAAGTCTTTCGGGCTGACCACAATGCGGGACCGGCACGTTGATGTGAAGGGTTCGAAGCTCTTTTTCCGCTTCCGCGGCAAGGCTGGAAAAGAGCACAAGATCACGCTCAACGACAGCCGCCTCGCCCGAATCGTCAAGCGCTGCCGCGACATCCCTGGCAGCGAGCTCTTCCAGTACCTCGACGAAGAGGGAACCCGTCAGACACTCGACTCGGGCGCCATCAACGAATACCTGCGCGAGATCACCGGCCAGGAGTTTACAGCGAAGGATTTCCGCACGTGGGCCGGCACGATCCTCGCGGCCATGGCTCTGAGCGAGTTCGAGACCGTTGACAGCGAAGCCGAGGCCAAGCGCAACGTCGTCGCGGCAATAGAAAATGTCGCCGAGAAATTGGGGAACACCACAGCCGTCTGCCGCAAGTGTTACATCCACCCGGCAGTCATCGAGGCCTACATGGATGGCACGATCGTTGATGCCTGGAAGCAGCGCGCCGACGAAGAGTTAACCGAATCACTGAAGGAACTCTCTCCCGAGGAGGCCGCCGTCACTGTCTTCCTCAGCCACCGCCTGGCCCGCGAAGAAGAAGAGGCGGCGGCGGGCCGCGACGGCGGTCACAAGTCGAAGGACTTGCAGAAGGCCCTGGCGCAGTCGCTCAAGGAAGCCCGTGCCAGCCGTCGCCAGGCGAGGAAGGAAGCCCAGCCCGCAGCGGCGGCGCGCTAAAGTTCGAAGCTGACTGGACAGCGCCAGTCGTGGCCGACGGGGCGGCCCGAGTACTGCCGGGCCTCGGTATGCTCGCCGAAGTCGGCGAGGTTCGGGTTGGTGTCCCCCTGCAACTCCCGGTCGCGGTCGCGGACGACCTCCTGCACGCGTTCGAACTGGCCGCTGGCCCGCAGCTCTTCGAACTGGTAGTGGGCGTTGAATGCCAGCGTTGGCCAGGGGAAGTGGCGAGCCCAGCGCTCGGCCGCGGGCGATAGCCCAACGACGAAGTAGGCCCGACCCCCGAAGCTGAACGAGAAGAGCCGATCGCTGGGGTCGGATGCTACCTCTGGGTCCCATGCGTGGAACTTTCGATCTTCCGCGTGGAGCAGCCTCAGCTGCTCCCAGAGCAGAGACTCGAACTGCTTATCATCGAGCGCCTTCGGCCCGGCGAAGGTGGCGATGAAGGTCGTGAACTGGCCCTCGATCTGGGGCTGCTCGCGGACAAACGTGAGCAGATCGCGGGCCAGGCCAGCCGTCGCGTCGATGCTCGCCAGCTCCGGATAGTGGGCGAAGCGGTAGCTGTCCTGGTTGAAGGCCGAGCGGCTGCCGACGCAGGGATACTCGGGGTCGAGGACGAGGGCGCGCAAGGCGTCATGGACGCGGGCCGCCACGGCGGGCGCGGGCTCGCCACCATCTACCAGGACCAGCCCGTCCGCAGTAGGGGCGCTGTAGTTGGAATGTTTGCGCGCCAGGTCCGAATCAAAGGGGTTGGCGCCGGCGACGGAAGACTCTCGCACAGTCATACATACAGGCTAGTGGCACACGTGAACCAATCAGAGACCGGCTCTTCTTGGCCGCAGATGACTTACCCACGAATCGCCGGGCCGCCCTTGAGAAATCTATCCTCGAACGACAATGCACGAGCCCAGGGTTGCGCCCTTGGGCCCAAACCTGGGAGAGACTTTGCGAAAAACCACACCCGAGCGCTCGAAGTCCCTGTCCCTCTGGTATCCACGCGGGTATGTATTCGCCGCCCTCGACAGCCGCGAAGCAGCGGAACAGGCGGGCAGGGAACTGGTCGAATTAGGGTTCAAGCCATCCGAAGTCACCATCGTTCACCCGGACGAGTTGGGCCAGCACGTGCGCGGCGCCGAGCGCCGACGCGGCTTTCTCAAGCAGTTTCTCGCTGCCTGGGATACGATCTCGGCCGATGATGCGGGGGCGATGCGCCGCTACCGGCTGGCGGCCAGCCAGGGCCAGGAATCCATTACGGTCCGTGCCCCCAGCCGTGAGAAGTCGCGCAGGGCGGCCGAGGTCCTAAAAAGACACGGTGGCCATGACATCTGGTACTACGGCTCGCTGACCACCGAAGAGCTCTAATTTAACCTGTCCTCTAATCCCCCCTCGCCCGGCCGGGAGAGGGGAACAGCACTAGCCGACCCGGGCGCTCTGGCCACCGTCGACAGGCAGGATTACGCCCGTTATGAAAGCGGCTTCATCCGAGGCGAGGAAGAGGGCCGCATAGGCGATGTCCCAGGCGGTGCCCCTGCTTCCCACCGAGGGGGACCATCGCGTTCCGCTGCTCGACCAGCTGCTTCCGCGACATCCCCCGCGCGCCGAGCTGTCCCTCGATGGCCATCGGCGTGTTGATCAGACCCGGCATGATGGCGTTGACGCGAAACCCGTATTGAGCGTTGGCGAGGGCCAGCGATTGCGTTAGAGCGTTGACGCCGGCCTTCGAGACCTTGTAGGCGGTGGGTCCGTAGCGGGCTACGGATGCGACTGAAGACAGGTTGATGATCGAACCGCGCCCTTGCTCCCGCATCACCGGCACGACCTCGCGGCAGGCCAGGAACATCCCCTTGAGGTTCACGCTCATCACCCGGTCCCAGGCTTCCTCGCTGAGCCTGTGCACGGGCGCGTCGGCCGCCGTGCCGATGCCCACGCTGTTGTGGAGGACGTCGATGCGGCCGTAGGACGTGAGCGCCGTCTCCACCATGGCTCGGCAGTCAGCGGCGCGGGTCCAATCGGCCTCGCAAACCACGCAGGTCCCGCCCTCGGCAGCGATCATGTCGCGGGTCTCGCCCATTGAAGACGGGTCACGGTCGACCAGGACGACCCGCGCGCCCTCCCGCGCAAAGAGGACGGCCGTGGCGCGGCCGTTACCGATGGTCTCGCCCGGTGTCTGACCCGCGCCGACGACGACCGCGGCCTTGCCTTCGAGCCTCATTTGCGGGTAGCCTCTGAAAACGCTGGCCCCGTTACCTGTACGTCGTTTGGTTTCTTCAATAACCCTGCCGCCGATGTTCCGTGAAGATTCTCCACTTTGCCGATCTCCATCTCGACCGCCCGTTCAAGTGGCTGGGGGATAATCGCTTTGCCGCCCGCAAGCGCCGCCAGCGTCTTCGCAGCACCCTGTCGAAGATCGTAAAGCTTGCGCAGGATGAACAAGTCGATGCGCTCTTTTGTGGCGGAGACCTCTATGAGCACGAGTACGTCACCCCCGATACGGCCGAGTTCATCCGTTCGAAGTTCGAGGAGCTTGCAAGCATCCGGGTGTTCATCGCGCCTGGTAACCATGACTGGTACGGACCTACGAGCCTCTACGAACGTACGGAATGGTCACCGAATGTCCACGTGTTCAAGACGGCAACGCTAGAGCCGGTTCGCGTTGAAGATCGCCTCACGCTATGGGGCGCGGCACACTGCTCGCCCGCGAACACCGACGGATTCCTGCGAAACTTCCGTGCCGACGGAGATGGCATCAACATAGCTCTTTTTCATGGCTCGGAAGAGTACTGGCTCACTCGTCAGGAACAAGGCAAGAAACCCTATGCGTCTTTCAGTCGCGAGGACTTACTAAAAAGCAATCTTCGGCACGCCTTTCTTGGTCACTTTCACACCCCCCGTCACGAAGACTTGTTCACCTATCCTGGCAATCCAGATGCACTGGATTTCGGCGAGACGGGCCTAAGAGGGGCCGTCCTCGCCACGATTCTCGCCGACGGTAGGGTTGAGTCCGAGGTGCGACAGGTCAGTTCAACTGACGTGCATGATGTCAGCTTGGATATCACCGGGTGCCGCACGCAGACAGAGGTTCTCACGAAAGAGCATGACGCACTGGCCGACCTGAAGGGCTTCGTTCGTCTGACAATCCGAGGCGAACTTGGTGCCGGCGTAGAACTACAGATCGCCGACCTCCAATCTCACCAGGGCTCGATCGACGGACTGCTGGTCCATAGGGGCACCGTGACATACGGCTATGACCTTGGGGCCATCGAAAAGGAACAGACGGTACGCGGCGAATTCACGCGCGCCGTTTTGAGCTCCAGTCTCTCCGAAGGAGAAAAGGAGAAGATACTGGCCACGGGTTTACGGGCACTCGAAGGCCGGTCGGATCTGGAGGTATGAGATATGCGCTTTGAGGTTGTTTTGGCCGATGCATTCGGACCATTTCGGAATGCTTCCCTTGAATTCACTCCGGGCCTCAACGTTATCTACGGACCCAATGAAGCTGGGAAGTCTAGCTGGCATGCGGCAATGTATCTCGCGCTATGTGGTATGAGGCGGGGGCGCGGACAGCCTACCAAGGAGGAAAAAGAAGCAGAGAGAAAGTACAAGCCTTGGGGCGGCGACCAATGGCGGGTGCGATGTCGTTTGGCACTTGGTGACGGCCGAGTCGTCGAGATGCGCCAAGACTTCGGTAATCGTGTGGACTGCAGCGCAATTGATGTGAATGTCTCACGAGATTACTCAAACGAGATCATGAATGACGGCGCACCTGATGGGTCGAGGTGGTTGGGTCTCGATCGAAGGACATTCACCGCGACCGCCTGCGTTCGACAATCAGATATGCTGGCTGTTCTCGATAGTCCAGGCGAACTTCAGGACTACCTCCAGAGGGCGGCGGCGACACGAGGTGCTGATCAGACTGCGGCCAAAGCCATACAGAGCCTAGAAGCGTTTCAAAGCGAATGTGTTGGCCTTGACAGAGCGAACTCTAACAAACCCCTTCCCAAAGCGAGGCGTCATCGAAACCAGACGATGGATTTGCTGGAACGCGCAAGGAATGACCACGAAGCGTACTTGACGTCAAGTCTCACGGTCCAGAATGCGCAAAGGGAGGCCGCAACAAAGTTGCGAAGATACCAACTTCTGACGGCGGTCATGCTCGGAAGAAAGGCACAACGCCTCTACGAGGACGTTACAAGGATACGAGAGCTTCAAGCTCGATATCCGTCGGCTCCCGTGGGTACCGCACCGAGCGAAGAATTGTCTCAACGAGTCGCCGCCGCCTTGGAGAGCTGGATGAACAGGCCTTCGCCAAAGCCCTTGGAAGGTAAGACGGCGAACCAATTGGAAGAGGACCTCGCGAATCTACCCGCGGAGCCTAGCGGCGATTTAGCGCCGGCGTCCCAAGTTACGAATGCCTTCGACATCTATCGCGCTGCGGCTCAGGCCCTGGAGACGCACCATCTCGCTCGCCCTGCGCCGGTGGCTGCGCGGAAGCATTCGGGGTTTACTTCGTTTCAGTTGCGGGCAATGGCAGATGGGTTAGAGGCAACTCAAGGGCAAGTGGAACCGGCGTTGCTGCAGCGGCATGCGGAGCTAACGGAACGTGTTGGCGCATCCAGTGCAAGCGGCCAAACAAACTGGGTTTTACTTGCGGGTGGGGCCCTACTCGTGCTTCTTGGGCTGGCTGGAGCCTTAGTATTCCTTCCGGCCCTCATGTTGGTTGTTATCGGGTGCGTCATGGCAGTGGGATCTCGTGGGAAGGGACACGAGGCTGCTCGACTCGCTGCGCTCGAAGAGCTGCACACGACCGAAATTGAATTGGGACATCGAACGGAAGAGGTTCGCCAACGAGAGGCGATCCGTCAGCAACTAGACAATGCGGGTTTACCAGACGATCCCCTCCAGCTACGGGAAATCGCCGAGGACGCGATGGCAGCAGAAAACGCGAGCGCTGCCGAAAAGATATGGTCGGAAAGCGTCGGGAACCTGGAAGAATCGGTTCGGAATGCCCGCGCACGACTAGCACAGGAGCTGATGGTCCGCGGGGCACCTAGCGACGGGACGCCGCACGAATCTTTCGAGGCGTATCGGAAGGACTGCGAGACGCGCGCACATCTATCCGCTCAAGCTAAAACGAGAAAACAGCTGGCCGCTCAGCTGCAAGATCGCCAGGCGCTTGAAAGGGCTCACCGGAGAGACGAACAGTCGGTCGCAGAGGCCAACCGGCGGGTACTGGAGGTGGCGAGTCTCTGCCGCCTGGAGACTGAGAACTCAGACGGTGCCGTGGCTCAGCTCGAGTCTTGGTTGGATAACAGGTCGGCGCTTGTCGCAAACGAAGACAACTCGCGGAAGGAATGGGCTCAACTCCAAAATCTTTTAGGGGACTCTTCAGCAGCTGATATCGAAGAGAACTACAACGATGCCCGCGAACAAGCCGCACAGAAGGCTTCTGCCTTCGACGCGACTGAACTGAAGGCGACGTTCGCCGAGGGGGAGCTAGAGAATCAGTTGACGAATGCGGAGGCCGACTTTAGGGCGGCCAGCGACAGGGCTAATCTCGAACTCGGCAGGCTTGAGCAGATCGCGCGAGGGCTCTCGGATGTAGCGGAAGCCGAGGAAGTGCTGACCGCTGCGGAAATCGAACTCGAGCGCGTTGTCCATCTCGATTCTATCCTTCGCCAAACAACGGCCTTCCTGGAGAAGGCACAAGACAAAGTGCATCGGAGTCTCGCCCCAGTTCTTTCGGAGGCAATTAAGAAGCGCCTGGCATTGATCAGCAGTGGGCGCTATACGGGCGTGAGAGTTGATCCAGCGACGCTTCACATATCTGTTGCAGGCGACGGCGGCCACTGGAGAGACGCCCAGCTACTCTCGCGCGGGACGGCGGAACAGATTTATTTACTGCTGAGACTTGCGATGGCCGAGCATCTCCAATTAACGTCTGAGGTCACACCCCTCTTGCTCGATGAACCTACGGTGCAGAGTGATGATCAGCGTCGCCAGAAGCTGCTGGAACTTCTCCAAGAACTAAGCCTTGAACGACAAATTATCCTGTTCACGCAGGAGCTAGGTGTCCTCGCGTGGGCACGCGAAAATCTCGTTGGGGACAGGAATGCCGTAGTGGAGTTGGATCCCTCTGGGATCCCGGCTTGATCGGCGAGAAGCCGACTAAAAAATAAGCACCGCGCGGTGCCTTTCCCTAGTCGCCGGTGCGGCCGGTCTTACGGTTGACGGCTCGCTTGAGCTCTGCCTTGTTCATCTTTGAGCGACCGGGGATGTTTCGGTCGCGCGCCTCGTTGTACAGCTGGTCTCGGGTGCGGCCGCCGGGACCCTCATGCGAACGTAGTCCCCCGCGGCGGCTGGATGAAATATCCTCGCGCGAGAGCTTCGAGCTCTCTTTGGCCTCGCCGGCGCGGGCACGCTCTTTGTTGACGGTTCGGGCGGCGATCTCCTTGGCTTTTTCCTCGCCGCGCCCGCTCTCAACGAGCCCTTCCTTGATGTGTTCGTACTGGCGCTCGCGTTTGGCGCTCCAGGCTTTGACTGGCATGACACACCTCCTCGATATCCGGGGAGTCGCATCCATGATAAAAGCCGACCTCTCCCCCGGGCCCCCTCTCCTTGCCAAGGAGAGGGGGAAATTGGGAGAGACATTCAAGAAAGGGCCTTGACGGCCGCGCGCAGGCGCTCCCGGAGCTTCTGCAGCCGCTCCACCGGCTCTCTGCTGTAGACGAAGCGGATGTAGCTGGGCGAGACGCGTTCGCCCCATGTGGTCATCGGGGTTGCCGCCACCTTCTGCTCCAGCAGGGCCAGCGAAAGCTCGGGCGCTGAGAAGCCCAGTTCTTCCACATTCATCAGCAGCGACCAACCGCCGCCGGGCCTGACTACGGTGAAACCTTCGAGTTCCGCGAGCACCATGTCACGGCGGCGCTCCCACTCCGCCACGGCGCCCGCCAGGTCTTCTGGGCCGGCCTGCAGCGCTGCCAGTGCACCGGCCTGGGCGATGCCGCCGGCGGTCAGTCCGTTGAAGATGTGCGCCCGGCCCATGTCGTCGGCAACCGCCGCCGGAGAAGCCACCCAGCCAATCCGCCAGCCGATCATGCGCTGCTCCATGGTGACCGTTCCGATATGGATCACGCGGTCAGCCATCCCTTCAAGTGAGGCCGGATGCCGATAGGGCCGCCCGTCGAAGAGGATGCGCTCCATCCAGGCCAGGTAGATGAACCAGACATCGCGCTCGCGGCAGATGGCGGCGATGGCCTCCCATTCCTCGTCGTTCAGATGATTGCCGGTTGGCATCCCCGGGTTGGCGACGAATATGGCGCGCGTTCGGCCATTCACGGCTGCGCGGAGGGCGTCAAGGTCGAGCCGCCATTGGCCGCTCTCAGGCAGGAGGGGCACGAAGCGGGGCACAGCGCCTACGAGGCGGACGCGGTTGATCATGCCAGCGTAGGTAGGGTCGAGGAGGATTACCTCGTCGCCGGGGTCGGCGGTGACGAAAAGGGCGTCGAGCATGGCGTCGCCCTCGCCGCAGGTGATGACCACCTGGGTTTCTGGGTCGTAGACCACGCCCGAGCGCTCCCGAAGCTGCTCCGCGACGGCACGACGAAGCGCCAGCTTGCCGGTGAAGGGCAGCCAGCTGTTCCCCTCGGCCGTGTCGACGGCTTCCCGCGTCGCCCGCAGCGCGGCCGCCGCCGGCAAGACATCGGTGTCGAGGTTCTCCAGCCGCAGGATCTCCGGGTCGCTGCCGGCGGCCGCCGCCACGCGGTCGATGCCGAAGCCCGGTATCGCGGCCATGCGTTTGCTGCTCATAGCGCCCTCCTCCTCGCCACAGTCTTGGGTTTCCTGGGCTTGTGGCCAACTCGGGGTATCGGCAGGAACGACGCGGGCCGCGGTGGATTAGGACATGCGCGAGCCAAGTCCTGAGCCGACCCTGGCCCCGGAGGCGGACAACCGTAGCGCTAGCCGGCGGGCTGGAAGAGCTCGACGGGGTTCCCCGAGGGGTCATCGAGCACAGTCTGGGCGCCGCCTGGCCCGTGGATGACTTCGTTGCGGAACGGCACTCCGGCCGCGCGGAGCCTCGCTGCTTCAGCTCCGATGTCATCGACGATTAGTTGGATGCGGTTCCAGCCGCCGGGCTCCGGTTGTCGGCCATCCGGCATCGGGCGGGCGGCGGAGCTTTGGTCGCCGCTGAGCAGGAGGAGCAGGTTGCCCAGGCGAACTGCCCCGAACGCGGGCGCATAGTCCAATTCGACCGTAAAGCCGAGGTTAGCTGTGTAGAACGCGATCGACGCGGAGACATCGGGGACCAGGTAACGGACGCGGACGGTGTTATCCATGAGTTCTCTCCTTCGCTGGGTTCCGCGGCACGATGCCGGCGGTCTGGGCGGCCAGTTCGATGAACGGCCGAAGTCGTAGCGTCAGCTCGCCAATTGTCTGCCGGTAAGCCTCCAGACGAGCAGCGTCAGCTCCACCGGCATCGGCCGGATCGTCGATCCGCCAGTGCAGCGAGTTGTGCGGGCCAGGCAATTCAGGGCATCGCTCTCGGGCAGAATCCGAAAGCGTCACCACGTAGTCGAACCTCTGCCCGGCAAACTCTTCGACGGACTTGGACCGGGCGGCGCTCCAGTCGATGCCATTCTCGGAGAGCACCCGCACGGCGAAAGCGCTCAGGCCGCGTGGGCTGATGCCCGCGGAGGACGCCGCGAACCCCGGGCCACCATGGCGCCGGAGCAGTGCCTCGGCCATCTGGCTGCGCCCCGAGTTCCCGTTGCAGAGGAACAAAACCGAAATCGGCGATGGTTGGCTCGCTCCTCTGTCGTCTGAACGAGGCCGGGTGCTGGCGATGGTTGCCTCGAGGTCGCGAATTTCCCATTCGAGGCGGTCTAGCTCCTGGCGCTGACAGGCGATAGCTCGGCGGTGATCCGCGAGGGCCGCTGGCACCTCGCTATCCAGGGGGCCGCGTTCCAGGCAAAGGCGAGCAATCCTTCCAGCTTCCGCCGGCGGAAGCCCCAGGCGCCGGAGCGAGGCGACCAGTTGTAGAAGCCGAAGATCGTGCGCCGAATACTCGCGGTAACCGTTTTGGCGCCGCGCTGCCACGGGGAGCACGCCAACCGCTTCGTACCAGCGCACCCCGGAGGGCGAAAGACCCGCACTGCGTGCAAGCTCAGAAACGTTCATGAATGAAGCGTATACCTTGCAGTGACTGCAAGGTCAAATGCCTTCGGAAGTGGGTCGCCGGCGGCGCCTCGTGATAATCATCGCGCGGGCAGGAAAAGGGCAGGATTGGCCCGTCAGAATCGCCACTCGCGCCGACCCCGAGAGAGGCCCAAATCAGACACGAAAGAGGTTGGTAGCGGGGGCAGGATTCGAACCTGCGGCCAAGGGCTTATGAGTCCCCTGCTCTACCACTGAGCTACCCCGCCATTGCTCTCAAGTTTAGATTCGGACGGTCGAACCTGGGGCGAACGCGGGAGCCGCCGTATGATGTGCGGCTCCGTGACACAAAACCGACTAACGGCAGGATTCGTTAGTGGCGCGCTCGGCGAGATTCGAACTCACGACCTCCACCTCCGCAGGGTGGCGCTCTATCCTGCTGAGCTACGAGCGCTTGATAACCTCTTGGTGCCGAAGGTGGGATTTGAACCCACACGCCCATTCGGACACTACGCCCTGAACGTAGCGCGTCTGCCGTTCCGCCACTTCGGCCTTGAGGCCTAGCGATTATAGAAACTCAGGCTGGCCATCACCACTCGGCACCCCGCAGCGCGGTAGCCACTACGCTGGCCCGGAAGTGGACGAGCCGTCGGTCAGGCACGAGATCGCAGCCGCTGCCCAGCAAGTCATCAGCGCTGAACCAGACATGGTCTGCGCCTGGCAGGACGGCGAGCCCGGCAGTTGGGGCTTCTTCGCCGGCAAGGTCGTCCTTGCCTCCAAAAGCCGGCTCGGTCGCCCGCTGAGCGAGGGTGAGCGGCGCTTGGCCTGGCAAACGATGTGGGACCTGCTCGTGGCGACCCGCGCCTAGACGCGCGACGGGCTCTTGTACTCCGAGATTCTCTCGGGGCGCAAGCGGATGGTCACCGAGTCCTCATCGGGCCGGCTTTCGATGTAGCGCTTGGCCAGGTCCTCGCCCAGGTAGCGCGTTGCCATGCGCAGCCGCCGCTCGGCGTCCAGCGGCTTGGGAATAATTCTGGCCATTCCGTGCACCATCACGGCGTAGTAGGGAATCTCACGGCGGTCGACGACGAATGTGACGTCGGGGTAGGAGCCAATGTTGCGGTGCTTAATCGAATTGCGGCCCGTCGACATGATGATCTCGCCGTCCTCGTAGAGGTACCAGATCGGCGCGGCGTGGGGTTTGCCGCGCCGGTCGATGGTCGCCAGCACCGCTATGTTGGCCTCCGCCAGGAACTCTTCAGGGGTGTCGTTGGCCATTGGTCAGCCAATGGTACTCCCGGCGAGGTTCGGCGGCGATGGTAGGTGGAGGCGGTGGGCGGCACTGGACGTGTCTCCAAAGGCGACTCGCTGTCGCGAGAACCGATGGACCTGCCGCCATCGGCACCGGCTGAGCAGCGAGGTGGTCGGCGGTGATGAACCGGACCAGCGACTTCTTGCGTGTGAATCCATTGAAGGCGGTGCCAGCCTGCGCATACATCGAGCCACCGCTAGTGCGTCCTGGAAGCCGAAGGCGGCGTTGGTATGTAAAGCGAGCGGTTTCCCCGCCCCTCACTAACCGCAAAAGGACTCGAAAATTGCTACGCTCCGAGGCCATCGGCCCGCGCCTGCAGCACACAACGCCCCTATCGGCCCTACCAGAAGGTGCCGTCTGGCTGGACGAGTGGGGACTTTTGGCCGGTCAAGTCCGTCTCTGACTTTTTTAGTCTGGTATTGAAAGAGCTCTCTACCGGATCGCGGGCCCCGTAGCGGTAGGCCCAGGAGCCCGAAGCGAGTTAGAAGGAGGGACCATGAGTACGGCGCTACGGTGGAGGTTGCTGATCCTGGAGGCCGCGGTCATCGCAGGTCTAGCAACGCTCTCTATTTTCTGCTTCTGGGCAGGCAACTTCACCCGAGACTACGTCCGTGACCAGCTCGAGGCCCAGAACATTTTCTTCCCGGAGGAAGGCGATGAACCCGTCCTCGAGGACTACGGCGGCGACCAGGTGGACACCGGGCCGGAGGCGAAGGCATACGGCAATGAATATATCGGCCTCCACCTGCAGGGGATTGCCGACGGGCAAACCTATTCACAGGTGAGCACAGCGGCGCGTCAGGATCCGGAGAACCCTGAGCTGCAGGGCCAGGTGCAAACACTGTTCAGGGGCGAGACCCTGCGGTTCGTGCTTGTCTCGACCTGGGGTTGGTGGGAGCTTGGCCGCTACGCCACTATCGCCGGGTACGTCACCGCATTTCTGGCTTTGGTGGTCCTGGGCTCGCTCCTCTTTGAGCTGTACAACTGGCGCAAGGAAGTAAGCGGAACCTCAGGCACGCGAACGACAGGGTAAGAGCCGCTGTAAGGGACTCGTCAGAAAGGGGCGGCATTTGGTCCGCCCCTTTCCTTTTATTTTCCCGTTTGAGTCCAAGCGGCCGTCGGCCCGTAGTTGCGGTGATCGCTCCAGTTGGGTGGTCCGTGACGAAAGGCCCGCGTGTCGTCCCAATAGTGTTTCCGCCCGGCTCTCGGTCCGAAAGGCTAGATGGTGAGTCTGAAAGGGAGATTCAACTGATAGGGAAATGCGCATGGAATCCACCGCTCTACTAACGCTACTCGAGCAGGTAGTCCCGGCGGTCAAGTCGTCATCGCCGAACGGACCCGATTCGACAGCTCCGGGTGGGAGGCTCGGGCGATCTCAGATACGAAAAATGGTGGGCGATACTGGACTTGAACCAGTGACCTCTTGCGTGTGAAGCAAGCGCTCTAGCCAACTGAGCTAACCGCCCCGGCAGGTTAGGCCCTCGGGGGCCGTACCGGTCTGAGCTTAACAACCAGCGGGTGTGCTGAACAAAAAGAAGCCCGGTTGGCCGTTGTTGCCGGCCAACCGGGCTTTTATCTCAGGGGCTCTTAGTTAGTCGTCGTCGCCGTCGGCGTCGTCGCCTTCAGCGCCGTCGTCGTCGGCCTCATCGCCAACTACGTTGAAGTCCGCGTCGATCTGCACTTCAACCTGGCTGCCGTCGTCCAGCAGCACCTCCACCTCGTACGCGCTGCCGCCATCGCCAACTTCGGTCTCGGTCACGCGGCCCTCGCCGGTGTGTTCGAGCGCTGCGGCGCTAGCCCGCTCCAAAGCCGATCCGGTCAGCGGCTCATCGTCGTCGCCGCCGCCGGCAATCGTGTCTCCCGAGGTTAAGGCGAAGGCCGCGCCGGCGATCACCAATACGGCGACCAGAGCCGCCGCCAGATATTGCTTTCTCATAATCAGAGCCTCCTGCCTGAATCTACTCTCTAACCCTACGCGTCAATTATTAGAAATGGATTAGACGAGGATTAGACTTACCCCCGGCCCAGATTAGGGCTATGCTCGTCCGCCCCTAGAATCCTTGGGTGAACTGGGTTGACGCGGTTGTCATCGGGCTCCTCCTGCTCTACATGGGCGTGGGGCTCATGCAGGGCTTCATCCAGCGCATCCTCTTCACCGTCGTCTTCATCGTCTCGCTGGCCGTCTCATTCCTGGGCTACCCGCAGGTTGCGCCGCTTTTCGAGCCGCTAACACCAGCCGGCTGGGAGAAAGCCGCGGCTTTCTTCACCCTGTTCCTTCTCGCAGACACGGTTGGCGGCTATGCGGCTCACCGCGCCCTGCGGCACTTCCCCGCTGAGGTGCTGGATTCGACGGCCAACAAGCTGGCCGGCGTCTTTCCCTCTCTGGTCAACGGCCTGATCCTGCTCTCCTTCCTCTTGACCTTCATCATCGCCATGCCGGCCTCGCCGGCCGTTAAGCAGGACATCCTCGCCTCACGCTATGGCGGCCTCCTGGTCGAACAGTCGAGGGAGGCCGAGGGCACCCTCGCCGAGATCTTCGGCGCGCCCGTCAACGACACGCTTAGCTTCCTGACCACAGCCAGACCTGACTCAACGGCGACCCTCGACCTCAACTTCCGCACCGCCGATTTCTCGCCCAACGCTGACGCCGAGGCGCGCATGCTGGAGCTCGTCAACGAGGAGCGTGCCGCCCAGGGCCTCCCGCTCCTCGTCATGGACGAGGGCCTGCGGGCGGTGGCGCGCGCCCATTCGGGCGACATGTTCCTGCGCGGCTACTTCGCCCACGTAAACCCTGACGGACTGGACCCCTTTGACCGCATGCGCGCGGCAGGCGTCCCCTTTGCCGTCGCCGGCGAGAACCTGGCCTACGCCCCCGCCGTCGATGTCGCCCACGACGGCCTCATGGACAGCCCCGGTCACCGCGCTAACATCCTCTCGCCTGACTACTGCCACGTCGGCATTGGCGTCATGGACGCCGGGATCTACGGGCTGATGTTCAGCCAGGAGTTCGCCTGCGGCTGATCCCCGCGCCGCCCACCGCTAGAGTCAGGCGGTGAGCGAGCGGACGATAGGATTCGACCTCGACGGTGTGCTGGCCCGTCCGGCGGCCTATTTCGTTAATTTCGCCGCGATCTTCGCTGGCGACGGGTCGAGCCGCGCCTGGGAGCCGCCCCGGCCGGGCTTCGGCGCCGCGGCCCGCGCCGTCTTCTCTCGCGGTCCCGTCCACGACGAGGGCGAGATAGCCCCCGAGTCCCCCGCCGCTGGCCCCAGGGTTTCGGGCTTGCGCTCACTGACCGAAGGCGCCCGCTACGCCCTGCGCTTTCCCACCGCGGACGCCAAAGCCATCCTTAGCGCCTTGCAACCGCTCGCCCGACTGGTGCTCCTGACGAACCGCAACGCCGCCAACCAGGAACGGCTGGAGCGCTGGCTCGCTGCGAAAGGCCTAAAAGACTATTTCGAAGGCGTCCACCTGAACGACAGCGGCGAACCCGGCACGCAGTTCAAGCTGCGCAGGCTTATGGAGCTGGGGATCACCGAATACGTCGAGGACAACCCGGACATCGCCGACCACCTGGCCCGCAACGAGGTCCAGGTCTACTTCCGCGCCTGGCGCGGCGTCCGCCGGCCGCGCCATCCATCGGTCATAGCCTTCCGCTCGGCTGACGAGCTGCTGACCAGCGTGCGAGGGTTCCGGCCCTAAATGGGCTGGTTCGCCGACATGATGGATCGGCGGGCAGCCGCTATCCTTGGCTCGACTGTGACGGATTTCACAGGAGCGGGGTGAGCGCTTGAGCATCTATGGCACCGGCGTCCTCAAGGGCATGGGTGAGACCTTCAAGGCCATGTTCAAGAAGCCCTTTACCGTTCAGTACCCCGAAGAGGTCCGCCCCATCCCGGCACGCGCGCGCACCAACCTCCTCTGGTTCGAAGAGCGCTGCACCGGCTGCTCGACCTGCGCCCAGGCCTGCCCCGACGGCTGCATCCTCGTCGAGACCGAGCCCAAGGCCGATGGTCAGATGAACATCAAGCGCTATGAGATTGACTTCCGACTCTGCATGTACTGCGGACTTTGCACCGAGGCCTGCCCCTACGAGGCGATCCAGGTCGGTGGCATCCACGCCGACGCCAGCTATACCTTCGGCGACCTCTATCGCGACAAGCACGCCCTGACGGAGCTGGCCCAACAGCACCTGCGCAACCACGACATGACCTACCCGAACGGCATGAAGGCCCCGGAGGGCGAGTAGATCGTGGCACTAAGCTCCACCGAGCGGGCGACGCTAACGCGCAGGACCATGATCGATATCGCGCAGAGGCGTCAGAAGCCCGGCTCGGGTAGCGTGAATCTTGGTCCTCGCGAGGAGGCATGGTTGATCTGGCCCGACCTGCGACCGATCCTGGTGGGCATCCCGTGGGCGACCGTCGGCGCCGTTGCTACAAGACTGTACACGTCGGAACGTGCCACCGGTGACATCGACGTAGCTGTACCGGCGACTGACTATGCCAGCGCAAAAAGGCGACTTGAGGATGCCGGCTTCAACCATGTGTCCGAATTGACGATTGGCGGCTCCGGTTGGGTTGGTCCCGACGGGACACATATAGATCTGATTGAAGGGAGAGAGCCTTGGTGGCCCGACGCACTATCACAGGCTCAGAACAACCCCGATCAGCAGTCGTTCCCAACTCTGCCTCTCCCCTACCTGGTGCTGATGAAGTTACAGGCGAGCCGGCTAATAGATATGGGCGATCTGGGTCGGATGCTTGGCGTGGCGTCAGACTACGACTTTGAGGCGGTTCGAAGGGTCGTTTCCAAGTATGCGCCAGAGCTCGTTGAGGACTTGGAAAGCATCCGCGCCTTGGGCAGGCTTGAGCACGAGGGCGCCCCTTAGCCATGGCGAAGGTTTACATCAACGGCGCCGAGGTTGACTGTCCCGACAACGCTCCCCTGGTCGAGGTGATCAAGAACGCCGGCACCTGGATCTCGAACCTCTGCTACATCGACGGCCTGCCGCCTTACGCCGGCTGCCGCTCTTGCCTGGTCGAGATCGAGGGCGCGCGCGGCCTCCAGCTCTCCTGCACCACCCCCGTCCGCGAGGGCATGGTCGTCCGCACCAACAGCGAGGAAGTCGCCGAGGCCCGGCGCATGGTCATCTCCCTGATCAACGCCAACCACCCCGACCGCTGCCTCTCCTGCCACCGCCGGATCAAGTGCAAGCCCGGCGACATCTGCCTGCGCGACGACGTGGTCACCCACCGCTGTCTCACCTGCTCCAAGAACTACCGCTGCGAGCTGCAGACGACCAACGAGCTGGCCGAAATGCAGCAATACGAGCCCTTCACGGGGGAGGAGCGCTCCTACTACGGCCGGCCCTACCAGCCTCCCCGCGACGTCTACAACCCCTATCTCGAGTTCGACCCCCAGATGTGCATCCTCTGCACGCGCTGCGTGCGCGCCTGTGACGACCTCCACAACACGCAGGCGATAACCCTCGCCGGCAAGGGCTGGCAGACGCGCATCGCCTTCGGCGCCGCGACCAGCGAGCGCGACGGCTATGTCCACGAGTCCAACTGCGACTTCTGCGGCACCTGCATCGACGTCTGCCCCACCGCTGCCCTCATGGAGCATCCCAACAAGTGGGTGGCCAACACCAGCAGCTGGACCAACACCGCTTGCAACTACTGCGCCGTTGGCTGCTCGCTGCGCATGGGCACGAAGAACGGCAAGACCGTCATCGTCAAGCCCGATGTCGCCGGCAACGACTTCTCGCGCGACCAGATCTGTGTCCGCGGCCGCTTCCACTACGACGCCATCAGCGATGCCGACCGTCTCGGCCGGCCGATCCGCCGGCGCGGCGAAGTCATCACGAACACGACCTGGGACAGCGCTCTAGACCACGTCGCCGAGCGGCTGGCGGCAACAATCGCGGCGTCGGGACCTGAATCGGTCGCTTTCCTCGGCTCGCCCTACGCGACCACGGAGGAGAACTACTTGCTGGGCCGGCTGGCCCGCGAGATTGTCGGCAGCGACGCCCTCGACAGCTCGGCGGGCCCGGTAGCCTCAGCCGTCGCCGCCGCTCTCAATGACGCCCTTGGCACAGAAGCCCTGCCCAACAACATGGAGGACTTCCGCGGCGCCACGACCATCGTCGTCTGCGCCCAGGACATCGAGCAGACCCACCCTGTGGCGTCGAGCCGCCTCAAGGACGGCGTCGCCCGCGCCGGGGCCCATCTGGTCTACATCAGCCCACGCTACGGCGAGCTATGCGACTTCGCCCACGTCTGGCTGCAGCCGCCGCCCGGCCTTGAGGCAGCCACAGTGCTGGCCCTCGCCCAGGCAGTGACCCGCTCCACGGCCCCGCCTGAGCCGGCGGAGGCGGAGCAACCTGACGCGGCCGAGCCTGCCGTCGAAGAAACGGCGGTGCCGCCTGCCGCCAGCGCCGAACCACCGGCCGTTGAGACAGCGACACCGGTCGGCGAAGAGTCCGCCAGCAGCGCCGACATCGACATCCGCACCGTCAAGGCGATCTCGCCCGGTGTCGGCGGCACGGCGGCGCCGGGCTTTACCCTCGGGCCGGACTGGGCCCCAACCGCGTCATCCGGCGCACTCTCGGCCGCCTCCCTCGATGGCTATGACGCCCTCCTGGCGGAGGAGGGACCGGAGCTCCCCGCAGGGCTAGCCGAAGCGATAAAAGATGCCGCTGGACTGTTGGTCCGCGGGCGCGAGAGGACGGCGCAGGGCCCGATGGCCTTCGTCCTCGCCCCACCCGAGGTCGACGCCCTCTCGGCGGGAGCCCAGACTCGAGCCCTGGTCGACCTGGCGCTCGTCACCGCCGGGCCCGGTGACGGTCCGCTCTGGACGCACATCCTGCCCCACCAACCCAACGTCAACGGCATGCGCGACGCCGGCGTGCGCGGCGAAGGACGCGACTTCACAGCCATCCTCGAGGCAGCGCGGTCGGGAGAGATTAAAGCGCTGGTCTGCCTGCGCGACAACCCGCTCTTCCTGGCGCCGGACACGTCTTTCGTCCGGGAGGCTTTGCAGAAGCTCGATTTCCTCGTCGTCGTCGACGAGCTGCTGAGCGATACGGCGAAGCTGGCCGCTGTCGTGTTGCCCGACGTCAGCGTCTGGGGCAAGGATGGCACGATTGTCAGCGCCGACCGCCGGCTCATGCGCCAGGAGGCCGCCGTGGCGCCGGTCGATGAAGCCCGGCCAGCCTGGCTCATCCTGACCCAGCTGGCCGCCCGCCTCGGCGATCGGTTGGGCAAGGACACGAGCGGCTGGCACTATCACAATGCGGCCGCCGTCATGGACGACCTGGCGAAGGATCCAATCAGCGAGGGCCGCTTCGGCGAGGACTCGGCCTGCGAGAACTCAAACGGCCTCCGCCAGCCCGCCCAGCACCCCCCAAAGGTCTCGCTCGTGCCCGTGGGGTCGCCGGCGGTCAAAACGCTCAGCAGGAGCGGCGACCAGTTCACACTGCTGACCCATCGCGGCCAGTTCACCAGCTTCGAAGCCGCCGCGCTGCGCAAGCCAGACGCCGACCGCCTCCATCGTGAAGAGCACGCGCTTATCCACCGCTTCGACGCCGGCCGGCTGGCCGCCGCCGACTATGACGTGGCCAGGATTAGCAGCGAACGTGGCGCCTTCACAATTCCGCTGCGCGTCAGCGACGATGTCGCCCCCGGCACCGTCTTCGTCCCCATCTTCTACCAGGGTGGGATGGTCATGGGCGTCCTCAGCCACGAGCCCTCCGAGCTCGTAGCGCCGGCGGTGCGCCTGGAGCTCACCGGCGAGCGCAGCGCTCCGCCGGCCGACCCGGTGGCCAGCCGCCAGCCCGAGGCCTCGGGCCAGGAGATTATCCCGCTCGAACGCATCCTTTCAGCGACGGCCAGCGGACGCCTCCCCTCCTGACCACGGAGTCCCGGTGGAGATAGCGCTCTTCCCGCTGAACACAGTCCTCTTCCCCGGCATGAGGCTGCCGCTCAACATCTTCGAGGAGCGCTACAAGCTGATGCTCAAGCAGTGCCTCGAGGACGGGCTGACGTTCGGCGTGGTGCTGATAAGAAGCGGCGAGGAGGTCGGCGGGCAGGCTCAACCCTTCTCGGTAGGCACCACGGCGCGGATCACCAGCGTCGAGGCCACCGATGACGGGCGCTTCATCGTCGAGGCGGTCGGCGATTCGCGCTTCCGCACCGAGAAGCTCCTTCACCGTTACCCCTTCATCCGCGCCGAGGTCAGCCTCGAGGCCAGCGTCGTGGGCGACAACGACGAGAGCGCTGCGGCGACAGTACGCAGCCTCTTCGAGGACTTTGGACGTGCCGCCCTGGCCATGACCGGGCAGTGGGTAAGGTCGGTCGCCGCCCCCGAGGGCCCGGCCGCCCTGGCGGACTTCGTCGGCGCGCGCCTGACCAGCGACAACGCCGTTAGGCAGCGCATCATCGAGGCCACCACGGTCAAGGAGCAGCTGGAGATCGAGAGCGAGGCCCTGCGCCACGAGGTCGCGGCGGTGCAGGGACGGCTGCGCAGCTACCAGGCCATGCGCTGGTGGGGTCTCGGGTCGATTAATTAGCTCAGTTGCGGCGGCGGTCGACCTGGCGGCGCACCGAGCGAATCAAATCGTCGATCTCGAACGGCTTGCTCAGGTAGCCGGCCACGTCCAGCTCGCGGGCCGTCTGCGGCAGGTTTCGTACCGCCGACATGACGAGGATGGGGATGGCGGCAGTGGCCGGCTTCTGCTTGAGCCGCTCGCGCAGCGCCCAGCCGTCGAGCACGGGCAGCATTAGGTCGAGCAAGACGAGGTCCGGCGCTTCGTCATTGATCATGTCCAGCGCTTGGCGGCCGTTGGTGGCCTGGCGGACTTTGTAGCCCTCGCCCTTGAGCACGATCTGGACAAGGCGCTGAATCCGCTCGTCGTCCTCGACGACGAGCACCGTCGCGCCTGCGCTTTGCAGCTCCAGCCTGATCCGAGGCAAACTTATGGTGGGAATGCGGACTCTTTTCTGTGTTGGGTTCCATGACGATGATCGGCGACGGCTAGCGCAAAACCGATACCACGCGCCAGCTAAAGCGCCTCGGCGTGTTGCAAAAACGCAAAACTCGCCGCGTTGACCCACGATTGACACGCGCCATAGAATCAGAAGGCCCGATCACTACCTCATGGGGGTCGCCAGATGCGACCCCTCTTTGTTGCCTCGAAAGGACCCCTCCGGCGCATGATCACAACAGTCACGGGAAGCTACCCGAAGGTCCCCAACCGCCCGCGCCCCGCCCGCCTGCGCAACGCCCTCAACAAGGCCGACCGCGGTGAGCTCAGCGCCGAGGACGTGGCCAAGGTCCGCGACGAGGTGACCATCGAAGTCATCAACGAGCAGATTGAGGCCGGACTCGACCAGATCACGGATGGGCATATCCGCTGGGACGACGAGCTAACCTACTTCGCCCGCGCCCTGTCCGGCGTCACCCTCAACGGCCTCTTCCGCTACTTTGACACCAACACCTATTACCGCCAGCCGGTGATTAACGGCGCAGTGGGCTGGCAGGCGCCCGTCACGGTGGCCGATTACGAGTTCGCGGCCGCCAACTCCAGCCGCCCGGTCAAGGTCGCCCTGCCCGGACCCTTCTCCCTGGCGGCTCTATCGATCGACGAGCACTATGCAGGCCGCTCGGGCGATCTGGTCATGGACCTGGCCCGGGCGGTCAACGCCGAGGCCCGCGCGCTGGCTGCCGCCGGCGCCCCCGTGATCCAGCTCAACGAGCCGGTGCTCACGCGGCGCAAGGAGGACGTCAGCCTGGCCTCGCGCGCCATCGCCGCCGCCTTTGAGGGAGTCAACACTCGCAAGCAGGTCAACTTCTACTACGGCGACGTCGACGGCATCCTCGGCGCCCTGGGCGACCTGCCGGTGGACGTCCTCGGCCTCGACTTCGTCATGGGACCGGCAAACTACGACGCAATTAAGGCCGTGAGCGTTAATAAGACCATCAGCGCAGGCATCTTCGACGCCCGCAACACGCGGCTCGAAACGGACGAGCAGATGGCGGAGAGTCTGCGCCGCATCCGCGACATCCACGCCGACGACCGCCTGGAGGTCAGCCCCAATATGGGGCTCGAGTTCCTGCCCCGCGAGCGGGCCCAAGAAAAACTGCAGCGGATGGTCGCCGCCGCCCGTCGCCTCGAGGAGGTGCCCGCATGAATGCACTGCTGACAACCACGGTGGGGAGCTTCCCCAAGCCCCCCTACCTCGTCAGGGCCCGCACCCAGCACGCCGCCGGCAAGCTAGGCGACGCCGAGCTGCAGGAGCTCACGGAGAAGGCCACGCGCGAGATCATCGCCCTGCAGGAAGACCTCGGGCTCGACATCCTCGTCCACGGCGAGATGGAGCGCGGCGACATGGTCGGCTACTTCGGTGAGCGCCTGCCCGGCATGCAGACCGGCGGCCTCGTCCGCTCCTATGGCAACCGCTACTACCACAAGCCGGTGATCGCCGAGGCAGTGCGCTGGGAGCGCCCGATGACACTCGAGTGGTGGCAGTTCGCCCAGGACCTGACCGACAAGCCCGTCAAGGGCATGCTCACCGGCCCCTACACGATCGTTGAGTGGTCGTTCGACGAGCACTACCCCTCGCGCCGCGACGCCGTTCTGGCCATGGCCGAGGTCATCCACGAGGAGGCCCAAGTGCTGCAGGACGCCGGCGCCGAGTACATCCAGATCGACGAGCCGGCGGCCTCGACACGCCTCGAGGACCTGCCGATCCTGCTCGACGCCATGGCCATCGTCACCGACGGGCTCAAGGCTCGGACGATCTCGCACATGTGCTACGGCGACTTCGTCAGCGCCTACCGAGAGCTGCTGAAGCTTCCGGTCGACCAGCTCGACCTGGAGATGGCTAACAGCGATTACGACCTGCTGGACAAGATCCGCGAGGAGGGCTACGACAAGGAAATCGGCCTGGGCGTCTTCGACGTGCACAGCCACCGCGTCCCCCCCGTCGAGGAGATGAAGTCGGGCATTCGTAAGGCCCTCGACCTCCTCAAGCCCGAGCAGATCTTCGTTACGCCCGACTGCGGGCTGAAAACGCGGACGACCGAGGAGGCCCGCGCGCAACTGGCCAACATGGTCGACGCCGCCCGCCAGGTCCGTAACGAGATCGGCGTCGCGGTCTAATTTCCGTCAGCGCAACTAGCTAACGTGCCTCCAGGGACGGGACTGCTGATCGTTGACATGCAGAACGACTTCGCGCTGCCCGGGGCACCGCTGTGTGTCGCCGGCGCCGCCGCGACGATCCCTCGCATCGCCGCGATCCTCGAGGCCTTCCGCCGTGCCGAGCTGCCCGTGTTTCACGCCCGCCGCGAGTATCGGGCCGACGGCAGCAACGTCGAAAAAGTCCGGCAGCGCGCCTTCTTCTCGGCCGGCGGCTTCCTCCTCCCGGGCAGCGCCGGCGCTGTGATTGTCGACGAGCTCAGTCCGCGTGAGCACGAGCCCGTTTTCACAAAGCCGCGCTTCAGCGCGTTTATGATGACGGACCTGCTGGTCGTCCTGCAGCGCCGCGCGATCCGCCGCCTCGTGGTCGCCGGCACGCAGCTTCCAGACTGCGTCCGCTCTACGGTCTATGACGCGCTCTGCTACGACTTCGACGTTATCGTCCTGCGCGACGGCACGTCATCGCAGAGGGAGGAGGTACATGAAGCAAACCTGGCGGACCTCTCACGAGTGGGCGCCACCATCGACACCTGCCTCGAGGTCATCCGCCAGGTCGACGCCGGCCTGCTGGCTCGACCCTGACGGAAAAAGGAGGCGAGCCGAAAGCTTGCCTTCGTCGTTATAATGATGTACACGGTCTCTCTTGCGTCCTCTCGATTGCCCCTCCGCAGCACGCGGGGGTTTTTTTGGCCCACCCCGGCCGATGGTTACAGTGAGTTCCCTGAAGAGCGTGAGTGCTGGAGGTAAAAGGCTGAATGGTTAGGCGCTATGTCGACAATCTGCTGGACGGCGATGAATCCGCCGAGGTAGTGGAAGAAGAAGTCGAAGCCAATGTAGAAGACGAGGGGCTCGCCGATAGCGTCAGGACCTACCTGACGGAGATGGCGCGCACCCCCCTCCTCACCGCCGATGACGAGGTACGGCTGTTCCGCGTGATTGAGGCGGCCGATTTCCTCAAGGCGCTGCGCGCCGAGCTGGGCAGCCCGGACTGGGCCGACCCCGAGCTGGCCCGCCGCCTCGTCGGCTACCTCGATGATGGCCTCAACCTGGCCAAGCAGGGCGGGAAGGAATTCACCCCGCCCACCGACGCCTCGCCGGCCGAAGCCGTCCAGCACCCGCCCCTGGCCGCGGCTATGAACCGCATGCTCGACGAGAACCTGGTCAAGCGGCTGGCCCGCAGGGCCCGGCGCAAGCCGGCCGATGTCGAGGAAGCCCTCAACAAGCTCTCGACCGTCGGCTACATCCTGCACCCCGATGTCCGCCGCACCCTTCCCGGCGACCCCGGCCTCAACTTCCTCGACGAGCTCGAAGCGGCCCGCAAGAAGGCCAAGGCCGACAAGCTCTCGGCGGTTGTCGACAAGGTCGACCTGAAGCCGCTGGCCAAGCGCCTGGAGCGGGTGGTTAACCAGGGCCGGCAGAACCAGCAGCACGCCGCCCAGGCCAACCTGCGCCTGGTGGTCAGCATCGCCCGCCGCTACCTGGGCCGCGGCCTGCCCCTGCTCGACCTGATCCAGGAGGGCAACACCGGCCTCCTGCGCGGCGTCGAGAAGTTCGAGTACCGCCGCGGCTTCAAGTTCAGCACCTACGCCACCTGGTGGATCCGCCAGGCCATCACGCGTGCTATCGCCGACCAGGCGCGGACGATCCGCGTCCCGGTGCACATGCACGACATGATCCGCCACTACAAGCGCGCCTCCAGCGACCTCCACCGCATGCTCGGCCGCGAGCCCACCATCCAGGAGCTGGCCAAGGCCCTGGAGATGACCGAAGACCGCGTGCGCGAGATCGAGCAGGCTGCAAGGCGCGAACCGATCTCTTTGGAGCGCCCGATCTCGGAGGAAGAAGACCTCGACCTGGGCTCCGTCCTGACGGACGAGGACGCCATGTCTCCCGAAGAAGAGGCCGCCCGCACCGTCCTGCGCGAGCAGGTCCGCGACGCCCTCGACTCGTTGGGCGAGCGTGAGCGTCGCGTCCTCGTCCTGCGCTTCGGCATCGAGGACGGCCGCACCCGAACCCTCGAGGAGGTCGGTAAAGCCCTCGGCGTGACCCGCGAGCGCGTCCGCCAGATCGAATCCAAGGCTCTGCAGCAGCTGCGTTACCTGAATGGTCCCCGCTTCCGCGGCCTGGAGCCCATAGAGCGCTGGTAGGCTAGCCTCACTCCTCGTTGAGCCACGCCGAGGCGTCCTGCTCGCTGACGCGGTAATAGGCCTGCTTGTCGCCGTCGACGCCCCAGCGCCAATCGAACGGCCCTGCACTTCGTTTGAAGTCACGTTTGGCGAGCCGGGTTAGCGACGCAAGGTCCGCCCTGGCCTGATTTTGGTTTCGTCCCGAAGCCGTCTTAATCTCCGACAGTGACAGCCACTCGCCCGGTCTCTTAGAAGCGAGATCGAGGAGAGCCCGCGCCGCGCCTGGCTTGAGGGCTTCCCTTAGCCGCTTTATCTCCGTGTCCGTCCAAGCCTCGGAGGAAGCGGCTCGGCCACCTCTGGAAGTCGAAACCGTTCCCGTGGCCTCCAAGAGATCGGCCACAGCCCGCAGGGCCTTGCGAAGCAAGTTGCGGGGCACTGGAATATAGGCAACATCTCTGGCGCTGCCGAACATCTGGGGCCGAGGATCGCCCTCTCCATCTGAGTCCGAGATGGCCTCGCCGGACTCATCGAAATCGAAGTTGCCGTAGAACTCTTCCCAGTACTTCGCCACGAGTAGCGCGATGTTGTCGCCGTATCCGCTTTGGTAGGCCACCCGGTACAGCTCTATGTAGGCTGGTTGGCCTTCCGAGGTCGTTTCGATTGCCTCGACCATTTCTGGCGGTAGGCGGAAGCCGCCAACGTTCACCATCCGCTCAAAACCCGTAGGCATCTAGACTGCCCCCGCTGCTGCGGCACCCGTGCGTCTCTTCCTCCTAATGCGATAACTGTAGCCTCCGCGGTCCGGCCGACCCCGCCGCTCAAACTCCTTGATGTAAGCGGACCCGGGATAGCGGGCGCTAAACCACTGGACGAAGTTGAGTGGGAAGAATGCTCCACTGTCGCGACAGCGGCCCACAGCGCCTCGCAGCACCGCCGAACGACCGCGCCTAACCGCCTCTCGAATCTCTTGGTGCGTGACCCAATCGGCGCCGATCTCCCGGATAACTTCCGCTACCACGCGGTCGCTTTCTACTTGTTTGAAACACGGTTCCATTCGCAGCCCCCTTCAAATGACTCGATTTCGATGATAATACCATCAATCAAGTTAACCGCAAGACGCAACGTATCGGGTGCGGGTGAGGAAGAGTTCCGAGATCGGGGCCGTAACTCAGCGCTTGCTTATGGCGACAGTTCCCTAGCGCCAGTTGCGACCGAACTGGCGGTCCAGCGCCTCCACCGGCAAGTGGACCAGCGCCGGGCGACCGTGGGGGCAGGCCAGGGGCTCCTCGCAGGCCTCCAACTGGCTGATCAGCTCGCGCATTTCCTCCTGGGTCAGCGTCATGCCGGCGCGGACCGCGGCGTGGCAGGCCAGGGTGGCGCGTACTTTCCAGCGCCGGTCGGGCGCCCCGGCGTCGTCGATCAGCGAGCTCAATAGCTCGCTCAACCCCGCCGCCGGGTCCTTGCCGGCCAGCGGGCCGGGGACGCAGCGCAGCATGTAAGCTCCGCCGTCGATCTCGTCGAGCTGAAAGCCGCTGAGCGCGAGCTCGGCCGAGAAGTCCTTCAGGGCGCTGACCTGCGCTGGACTCAGCTCAACTGGCACCGGTACGAGCAGGGCCTGGACATCGCCCGGCGATTCGCCGCGGGCGGCGATCTGGTCGAAGAGCACGCGCTCGTGCGCCGTGTGCTGGTCGATCAGGTACATGCCGTCGGGCCCCTCGGCGACGACATAGGTCGTGCCCATCTGGCCGAGCACCCGCAGCAGGGGCAGTCGCGAGCGCACCGTGGGCCGTTCTTGTGTTGCGCCCTCCTCGAACGCTGGCGCGCCAAACTGGACTGGCGGCCCATCAAAGAGATGGCCGTTACCTGGCGCCCCTGAAGGAACTGCATAAGCGGCCTCCTCCGAAACGGGCCAGCCGCCAGTCATGGTCGGCGCCGGAGCAAACGACGATAGCGCCTGCCGCAGTGCCTTCTGCAGCACGCCGAAGATCGCCCCTTCATCGCGGAAGCGCACCTCCGCCTTCGTTGGGTGGGCATTGACGTCAACCTCGTCCAGGGGCAGGTCGACGAAGATCACGGCGATTGGGTGGCGACCCCGCGGCATCAAGCCCTGGAAGGCGTCGTCCAGGGCGAACAGCAAACGCCTGTTGAGCACCCAGCGCCCGTTGACGAAGAGGCTGAGGTCCTGTCGTGTCGAGCGGGTCAGGTGCGGCGGGGCGATCCAGCCCTCTATCGCCACTCCTCGGTCGCTGTACGGCCCCGCCGGCAGCATCTGCCGCGCCAGCTCATGGCCGTAGACCGCGGCCAGGGCGCGCCGCCCATCGCCGTCCCCGGCGGTTAGCAGCGCCTGCCGGCCATCGATCACCAGCCTGAAGGCGATGTCGGTCCGCGCCAGCGCGTAGTGCTCGGCGACCGCGGCTATCTGCTGGTACTCCGAGGCCCGCGAGCGCAGGAACTTCAGGCGGGCCGGCTGCTGGGCGAAGAGCCGCCGTACCCTGACGCTGGTGCCGGCAGCCGCGCCCTTCGCCGTCTTGCGCACCATCTCGCCGAAGCGGTAAAGAACCGCGGCGCCGGCGTCCTCGCCGTGCAGGCGAGAGACCAGCTCGACCTCCGCTACGGCGGCGATGCTCGGCAGCGCCTCGCCGCGGAAGCCCAGGCTGCCGATGGCGAACAGGCTGTCACCTTCAGCCAGCTTGCTGGTGGCGTGGCGGGCGAAGGCCAGCTCGAGCTGCTCGGGGTCGATGCCCCGGCCGTCGTCGCTGACGCAGATCAGCTCCAGCCCACCCCCGGCCACCTCGATCTCGACGCGCCTGGCGCCCGCATCCAGCGCGTTCTCGACCAGCTCCTTGACCACGGCCGCCGGCCGTTCCACGACCTCGCCGGCGGCGATCCGGCTGGCCAGCGCGTCCGGCAGCTGGCGGATGCGTTGGACGGCGGTCTCAGTCTTCAACGGCCGCCCGCGCCCGCTCACGCAGCTGGTTGAGCCGCAGCAGCGCCTCCAACGGGCTCAGCTGGTCGATGTCCGTGGCCGCCAGCTCGGCCAGCAGGGCCGGTGGCTCGGCCAGCAGCGGCAACTGGGCAGCGTGACCGTTCTGCCCGTTGCGCCGGCGGCCGTCCTCGAGCTCGGCCAGGATGTCGCGGGCCCGTCGCAGCAAGGAGTCCGGCAGGCCGGCCAGCCGCGCCACGTGGATGCCGTAGGAGCGGTCGGCGCGGCCCGGCAGGATGCGGTGGAGGAAGACCACGTCGTCGCCGTCCTCGCTGACGGCGACGTGGTAGTTGCGTACGCGCGGCAGGGCGCCGGCCAGCTCGGTCAGCTCGTGATAGTGCGTGGCGAAGAGCGTGCGCGGCCGCCCTGCATGCCCGTGCAGGTGCTCGACCACGGCGCGGGCGACCGAGATGCCGTCGTAGGTGCTGGTGCCGCGGCCGATCTCGTCGAAAACCAGTAGCGAGCGCGCCGTGGCCTGGTTGAGAATGGCCGCGGTCTCGACCATCTCGACCATGAAGGTCGACTGGCCGGCGGCGAGGTCGTCCTGGGTGCCGACGCGGGCGTGCACGCGGTCGACCACCCCGATGCGGGCTGAGGTCGCCGGCACGAAGCTGCCGGCCTGGGCCATGATGACGATCAGCGCCGCCTGCCGCAGGTAGGTCGACTTCCCCGCCATGTTCGGCCCGGTCAGCACCATAATTTGCTGTTCGTCGCAGTCCAACGCGAGGTCGTTGCCGACGAAGCGCTCGTCCAAGGCCGCCTCCACCACCGGATGCCTGCCCTCGTGGATCTCCAGACCTCGCGAGTCATCGACCAGCGGCCGGCAGTAGTTGCGCTCCAGGGCGACTTCGGCAAGCGCGGCGTGCACGTCGAGCTCGGCCAGGGTCCTGGCTGTCGCCAACAACGCCGGAGCGTGCGCCGCAACGGTCGCCTGCAGGCCCCGGAAAAGGTCGCGCTCCAGCGCTTCGATTCTCTCGCCGGCGCTGAGAATCCTCTCCTCCAGTTCTTTCAGGGCTGGTGTTATGTAACGTTCCCCGCCTGTCAGGGTCTGCCGCCGCTGCCAGCTCTCCGGCACCAGCGCCGCGTTCGCGGTCGAGACTTCGAGGTAGTAGCCAAACACGCGGTTGTAGCCCAGCTTGAGCGACCTGATCCCGCTCTCGCCCTTCGCTTCCGTCTCCAGCTCGCCGAGCAGGCGTCGGGCGTCCCGCGCCACCTCCCTCAGGTTGTCGAGGTCGGCCGAGAAGCCAGCGCGGATCACGTTGCCCTGCTCCAGCGCCGGCGGTACCTCGTCGGCCAGTCCCGCGGCCAGCACCGCCGCCAGCTCGTCGTGTGTCTGCAGCTCGCTCGCGAGCTCCACGAGGCTTACGTCCGGAGCCAGCAGGCGGTGAATCGCGGGCAGCAGCGGCAGCCCATCGCGCAGCGCCCCGAGCTCCCGCGGCCCCGCGCTGCCGGCGGTGCAGCGGATCGCCGCGCGCTCGATGTCCGGCAGGCGGCGCAGGTGGTCCTGGAGAGCGCTGCGCAAAGCCGCATCGTCGTGCAGCGCCTGCACGCGGTCCAGCCGCCGCTCAATCGCCGCTACATCGAGAAGCGGCCGCGTCAACCAGGCGCGCAGCGTGCGCCCGCCCATCTTCGTCCGCGTGCGGTCAAGCACCGAGACCAGTGTCGGCCCGCCGTCGTGACGGTTGAGCACGTCCAGGTTGCGCAGGGCGCTGCTGTCCAGGGCGAGTGAGGAGTCCAGCGAGTAGACGTGGAGCGGCTGCACCAGGCCCAGAGCGCCCTTCTGGTTCTCGCGGATGTACGTGAGCAGGACGCCGGCAGCGGTGGCAGCCAGCGGCAGGTCAGCGCAGCCGAAGCCAGCGAGGCTGAGTATCCCGAAGTGCTCGGTGATCGCCCGCGCGGCGAGCTCCCCGTCGAATTCCTGGACCGGCAACGGCGTGTAGAGCAGTGATTCGGCGGGACGCGCGACCCCCTCGGCGATCAGGACCTCGGCCGGCCGCAGTCTCGCCAGCTCGGCGACAAGCTCGGACTCCTCCAGCTCGCAGGCTGCGTACTCGCCGGTGGTCACGTCAGCGTAGGCGAGACCCCAGCCGCTCCCCTGCCCCGAGGCCAGCGCCACAAGGTAGTTGTTGGCGGCCGCGGCCAGCAGCGGGCCGTCGCTGACCGTCCCCGGCGTCACCAGCCTGACGACCTCGCGCGCGACCAGCCCCTTGGCCGCCTTCGGGTCCTCGGTCTGCTCGCAGACGGCGACCTTGTAGCCGCGGCCGAGCAGGCGCGAGAGGTGGGTGTCGAGTGAGTGATAAGGAAAGCCGGCGAGGGGGACGCGCAGGTTCTTGCCCATCGGCTTCGAGGTCAGGGCGATCTCCAGCTCCCGCGAGACAACGCGGGCGTCGTCGTCGAAGGTCTCGTAGAAGTCGCCCAGGCGGAAGAAGACGAGGGCGTGCGGATAGCGCTTCTTGATCTCCAAATACTGGCGGCGGATAGGAGTCACGGCGCTCCCTGCGGAGGTCACGGTTTACGAGTTTAGGGTCGGGCCCGTTTCAGGCGGTCTCTCCTGTCCCCATTGTTGTCGCAATGGTCTCGCCGAGGCAAACTAATGTTCGTTTCAGGCGCGGGCAGGCTGACGCGGGCGGTCGAAGGCGCGGGCTGCCAGAAGGAAGCGCAGGTCGTCGAGACCCCAACCGCGGGCGGCCGAGGTCAGGACTGTGCCCTCCTCGCGGGCCAGGGCCGAACGACGCAGGTCGTCGAGCTCGGCCAGCCCAGTCACCGCTGAGCCGTCCGGCCGGCGCAGGCGGTCGACCTTGTTCAGTGCCGTAACCCGCGGTTTGTCACCAACTCCTAGGTCACGCAGCGTATCCTCGACGGTCGCGCTCTGCTCGGCCGCCTCAGGGTGCGTGATGTCGATCACGTGCAGCAGCAGGTCGGCCTCCTGCAGCTCCTCCAGCGTGGCGCGGAAGGCCGCCACCAGCTGTGTCGGCAGCTTCTGGATGAAACCCACGGTGTCTGTCAGCAGCGCCGTCAGTGGGGGGCGTCCGTTGCCGCCGGGCGCCAGCGTCATCCGGCGGGTGACCGGGTCGAGCGTGGCGAAGAGCCTGTCCTCGGCCAGCACATCGGCGCCGGACAGGGCGCGCATCAGCGTACTCTTGCCGGCGTTGGTGTAACCGACCAGAGCGATCACCGGCATGCCGCCGCGCTGGCGCCGCCGGCGATACAACTGCCGCTGCTTGCGGACCTCCTCGATCTCCTTCTTCAGGCGCGAGATCCGCGTCCGCACGAGGCGGCGGTCGGTCTCCAGCTGGGTCTCCCCCGGACCGCGCGTGCCGATCGCGCCCTCAAGGCGCTCCAGGTGGCTCCACTGGCCGGCCAGGCGCGGCAGCAGGTACTCAGTCTGAGCCAGGTCGACCTGGAGCCGCGCCTCCCGCGTCTGCGCACGCTGGGCGAAGATGTCGAGAATCAAGGCCGTGCGGTCGATCACCTTGACCTTCAGGGTGTCCTCAAGGCTGCGCTGCTGCGATGGCGAAAGCTCGTCGTCGAAGAGGACGACGTTGTAGCCGAGGCCCCCGCGCTCGGCGATCAGCTCCTGCAGCTTGCCCTTGCCGACGTAGTGGGCGGTGTTGGGGCTGTCGAGGCGCTGGATCGTCTGCCCCACGACCTCAGCGCCGGCCGTCGTCGCCAGCTGGGCCAGCTCCTGTACCGACTCGCGGGCCGGCCAGCGCTGCTTCCTGTTGCTCTTCTCTTCGACGGCGACGAGATAGGCTCTGTCTTTGGTGCGGGCGGTCTCGTGCAAAGGGGGGCGATAAACCTCCAGACGAATCTAACCGACCGGGGTGTGGGTCGCTGGAAACTCCAGCGGCTCCAGCTCGCGCCCGTTGACCCGGCAGGCGCAGGTTATCGGCATTGTCGCCCGCAGCATCGCGCTTACAGGGCAGTAGCGGGTCATCGAGAGCTCGATCGCCCGGCGCGCGCTGCCCTCGTCGACCTCGCCGGCGAGATCGTGGTGGTACACGATCCGCGTGAAGACCCGGGGGTGTTCGTCCTGCCGCTCCCCGACCGCGGAGACGCTGTAGGTCTCAACACCCTGCCGCATCTTGCGCAGGATCGAGATCACGTCCATCGCCGTGCAGCCGGCGGCGGCCGCCAGTTGGGCGGCCAGCGGCGAGAAGCCAACGGTCGGGCCGTCATCGAGGCTGGAGTCGAAGACCACCTCGTGCCCCTTGTCGTCGTTGACGTTGAAGACCAGGTTGGCGTCCAGCGTTACCTGGACCGATACGCTCTCAGGCACGACCGGCCCGCCACTCGCGCAGACGGCGAATTCCCTCTTCCAGCTTGTCGTCGGGAATCGTCAGCGAGAGCCGCACGTAGCCCTCACCGTGCGGGCCATAGCCGGTGCCCGGGGTGACGACGACGGCGACCTTGTCCAGCAGCTCGGTGGCAAACGAGCGCGAGTCGTAGCCCTCGGGGATGTGTGCCCACAAGTAGAGCGAGGCCTTCGGCGGCTCGACGCGCAGGCCCAGCTCGCGCAGCACGGGCACCAGGCGGTCGCGACGGGCCTGGAGGATGGCGTTATTGGCGGCGATGCCCCCCTGCGGCGCCCGCGCAGCCTCGATCGCCATTTCCTGGATAGCCTGCGGGATGCCCGAGTCAATGTTCGACTTCAGCCGGCGCAGACCGTCGATCAGCAGCGGGTTGCCGCAGACCATGCCCACGCGCCAGCCGGTCATGTTGTAGCTCTTCGAGAACGAATGGAACTCGACGCCGACCTCGCGCCCGCCGGGCACCTCCAGCAGACTGGTTGGCTGGTAGCCGTCGTAGACGACCTCGGTGTACGGCGCGTCGTGCAGAAGGGCGACATCGTATTCCTTGGCCCAGGCGACGGCACGCTTGAAGAAGGCCTCGTCGGCCACCGCGCCCGTCGGGTTGTTGGGGTAGTTCAGCCAGATCAGGCGCGCCGCCCGCGCCGTCTCCTCGGGGATCGCCTCGAAGTCCGGCAAATACCCGTTCTCTTCGAGCAAAGGGACGTACTCGATCTTCGCCCCGGCAAACATCGCCCCGACTTCGTACACCGGATACCCGGGGTCGGGGATCAGCGCCACGTCCCCGGGGTCGACCAGGCAGAGGGGCACGTGGCCAATGCCCTCTTTCGAGCCGATCAGGGGCAGGATCTCGGCGCTGGGGTCGAGTGAGACCTCGAAGCGCCGCATGTACCACTCGCTGATCGCCTTGCGCAGCTCCGGCAGGCCTTCGCTCTCGGGATAGCGGTGGTTCTCGGGCTTCTCGGCGGCGCGCTTCAACGCTTCGAGGATATGGTTGGGCGTAGGCAGGTCGGGGTCGCCGATGCCGAAGGTGATCACCTCGACGCCCTGCTCCCGCTTCGCCGCGATCTTGCGCGAGATGTCGGCGAAGAGGTAGGGCGGCAGATTCTCGATACGGCGGGCCAGTCGCATGTCTTACTCAGGCTCCGTGACTGCTCGCGGGAACGTCAAGGCTGGCCGTCGCGGGCCAGGCGCAGCAGCTGTTCGAGGTCGGTGGCCGCCGACTCGATGTCGATCGCGCGGTCGAGCAGGCGGTCGCGGGCCAGTTGGCGGGCGCGGCGGTCGGGGTTGCCGGCGTCGACCAGGGCGGCTAGGTCGTCGCGGGCGTCCATGAAGCGCTCGACCACCGCCTCGACGTTATCGGTCAGCGTGTTGAGCTTCTCAACCAGCTCCTCATCGCCGATCATCGGTAGCCGCGGAAGCGGGTGTAGACGTTAGTCCGCCCGGCAATGATGCCGGCGATAACCTCGGGGTCGAGCGAACGCTTGAACTGCACCCCGGTCAGCAGCTGGCTGAAGCCGTGCTTCTTGTAGAGGCCCATTGCTTCGTTGCGCCAGAAGTCGGTGTGCAGGCGCATCGGGCCCGGCAGGTTGTCGCGGGCCCAGGCCAGGGCGGCGATCAGCAGGTCGTCACCGATGCCGCGGCGCTGGAACTCCGGAGCTACCGCGATCCCCTCCAGCCAGGCCACACCGTCGGACTCACCCACCTGGGCGAACCCGGCCAGCTTTCCTTCTTCTTCGACCACCCCCCACCAGGGCGAAGTGGCGATCTCCTCTTCCAGCCCCTTCCGCGATGACTCTTGGGGAAAGGCCTCCTTGCGGACGGCGAAAAGCTCATCGAGGTCAGACGGCTGAGGTGGCCGGACGCGCGGAGCCGGCTGGACGTCTTCCGCCAGGGTCTGCCGTCGTTCAAGGATCACGTAATCGCGTTCGGCTTTGAAGTGCTGTCCGACAAAGACCGGCTCCAGCCAGCGTCGATTCCTGGCGTCCTCGAAGTCGAAGACCGCGTGTTGGTCAGCGCCTGCCTCCCGTAACCGCTCTTCGAGGCGTCCCCAGAGATCAGGAAAACGGGTACGGGCGTCGTCGGTCGTCGCGAACTGGTAGTCGAGGATGGCACGGCCGTCGAAGACCCGCCCGATCAGGCGGTTGCCGGCCTCGCCTTCGACCATACCCTTACTCGCAGCTCGCTCATACCATTCGTCTGAGCGCTGGCGATTCTTGAGGCCCGTCTTGGGCTTTTCGCCAAGCCGTCGTTTTCCCGCATAGTTAACCACGATCCAAGCCTCAGGGCTCCTCAGGCGTGACGCAAGCTCAGCCGCTGCGCCACGACCGCCTCGATGGCCGCGAGGTCGCCAGCCGGCACCCAGGTAATCCGCGGGTCCTCCCGCCGGAACCAGGCCATCTGCCGCCGCGCCAGCCGCCGCGTCCCGCGGCAGATCAGCTCTCGCGCCTCGTCGAGGGTGGATTCGCCCTGCAGGTGCGCCACGACCTCGCGATAGCCGATCGACCGCAGCGCCGGCAGTTCCGTATCATATCCGGCGTCCAGCAGCCCGCGCACTTCCTCGACCAGCCCTGCCTCGAACATGTGGGCCGTCCTCTTCTCGATTCGCCGGTCAAGCTCCTCGCGCTCGACCTCCATCCCCAGGACGCAGGTCTCAGCGTCTATCGGCTGTCGCGCCTGGCAGCTGCTGATCGGCCGCCCTGTGCGCTCGTAGACCTCGAGCGCGCGGACAACCCGCCGCACGTTGTTGACGTGGATCTTGGCTGCGGCCTCGGGGTCCACGCCCAACAACTCGTCATAGAGCGTCTGGTTGCCCTCGACCTGCGCCCGCGCCATCAGCCTCTCGCGATATTCCACGTCCGGCGGCACCTCGGGCACGGTCCAGCCTTCGATCAGACCCCAGATGTATTGTCCGCTGCCGCCAACGACGATGGGCAGGCGACCACGGCCCCAGATCTCTGCCAGGCGCTCCACCGCGAACCTTTGGAAGACGGCAAGGCCGACGTTTTCCTCCGGGCTGATTACGTCAAGCAGATGGTGTGGCACGAGACCCTGCTCCTCCGCCGAGGGCTTAGCTGTGCCGACGTCCATGCCGCGGTAGAACTGCTGGGGGTCGGCGTTGATGATTTCCCCGCCGAAGGCAAGGGCCAGATGGCTGGCCGCGGCGGACTTCCCGGAAGCGGTCGGCCCCACCAGCGCCAGTAGCGGGCGCCCCATCAGGGTGTCGCGGGGTGGGCGCGATCGCGGTAAACGGACTGCCGCAGCCGCAGAGGGTCAGGCGGCTGAGCCTCAGCCTCGACGTCTATCTCCTTGAGGCAGAACTCACAGGGCTGGAATCCGCGGCGCGAGGCCTCTCGCAAATGGTCGGGACGGAAGGTGATGCCGTGGCCAGCCCGCAGCAGCGGCCTGGTGCCGCAGTTCTCCTCGTCCTCGTTGTCGAGGTCGTGGACGGTCAGCGCCTGCTGGTCGCCGAGATACCGAAAGCTTGCTTTTCTGGCCATGTCCTCGTTGTCAGGATAGCCATCGCCATAGCTCTGGCGCGGGCCAGCCGCTAGCCGGCGATGATGTGCTCGGTGTTGTCTACGCCAATTACCTCGCCGCTGATCCAGGCAGTGTCCGGTCCCGATAGCGCTTTCACGGCGCGCGCTACGTCCTCCGGCGTCGTCGCCCGGCCGGAGGGGTGGCGAGCCGCCACCCGCTCGTAGAGCTCCATCGCGCCCGGTATCTTGCGCATCGCCGGCGTGTTGGTCATCCCGGCACGCAGGGCGTTGGCGGTAATCCCGCGCGGCGCCAGCTCGACGGCGATCTGGCGGATGTTGGCCTCGAGCGCCGCCTTGGCCGCCGAGACGGCGCCGTAGTTGGCGATGACCCGCGTCGAACCGCCGCTGGTCATGGCGAAGACGCGCGAGCCCGATCGCAAGAGGTCGCGCTTCAGGCAATCCTGGACCCAGTAGACGAGAGAGCTGGCCATTACGTCGAGCGTCATCTCCATCTGCTGCTGGTTTAGCGTGGCCTCACCCTCGGGCGCGAAGAACGGCAGCGTGGTGCCGAAGGCCAGCGAGTGGACGAGGACCTGCACGTGGCTCGCCCCTATCTCTGCGCTCAAGCCGTCAAGCACCTGCTGACGCTTTGCCTCGTCGGCGGCGTTGACGTTGAAGAAGAGCGCCCTTGCGCCGGCAGCCTCAAGATCTTTTCTCAGCTCCTCCGCCATCCGCCGCCCCGGCCCCATGTCGAGGTGAACCCCACAGATGTTGCGGCCATCGGCCGCCAGCTCGCGGGCGATAGCGGCGCCGAAGCCGCTGGAGACGCCGAGGATCAGCGCCCAGGGCTTCTCGCTCACGCCTCTGTTTCCGCGGGCGCTCCCGACGCCACCTGTGCCTCGGGCACGCGCGCGCTGGCCGGCAGCTCGAAGCGGCCTTCCGTGCCGGCGATGGCTGCCCGCAGCTCAGCGGCGCGTTCCGCCCCTCCGGCCAGCGCTACGCTCCCGGCCTGAAGAAGCTCGCCGCCCGTCAGCAGGCAATAGCGCTGGCCCTCAGCTGCAATGGCGAGGGCATCGTCATACTCCTGGCCTCGCTCATCCGCCTCCTGCTCGCGCCAGCCGGTGACCACCAGGATGCCGCCGGGCATCTGCCCGGCTCCTTCGAGCTCACGTTCGCGCCGCGCGCGCAGCCGGTGGTGTGCTTCGAGTCCAACTGCCCCGTCGGATCCCGCCGCTTCAACCAGGAGACGGTATCCGCCTTCTGTAACCGCGATGCCCTCGTCGTCGTGGGTGCTGAAGCCGAGCAGGGTGAGCGTGGAGCGCACGGCCTCGGCCAGCGCCGGCCCCTCCGCCCAGACCAGGCGGCGCATGTCGCTGACCTCTTTGCGGGCCAACCGGGCCGCCTCATACGCTTCCGCGGCTTCTTCTCTCTTCTCGCCAGCCTCGGCCTCCGCGGCTTCAAGCTGCTCCAGTCCCGGAAGCGGCAGCGCGGAGGCCCAGCCTGGCTCTTCTTCCTCGCTGCGGAGGTCCGAAAGCCTGCTCAGGCAGTCATGGATCACCGTAGCCAGCTCTGCCCGGGCCGCACCCGCGCTGATCTCGCGCGGGGCCGGCACGAATACGACTCGGCCGTTCCCAACGGACAGCTCGACACCGATCGCCGCGCCGCCCTCCGAGCGCGCGAACACCGACATGTCCCCGGAACCTTCGACGAAAAAGGCGCGATAGGCGCAGCGCTTGCCGGCGTACTCGGCGTAGGCGCCAAAGGCGTGGGAGGCATCGGCCACGCGGCAGCCCTTGCCGAAGGCCGGCGACAACACGTCGCGCCATTCCCTGCCCTCCGGCGCCGGCAGCCACGAATAGCGCCGGTAGCCCGGCAGGCCGACCACGTCGCTGTGCGCCACGTCCGGCGCCGCCGCGACGACGATGGTCCCGCCGCGGCGCAACAAAAGCTCTGTCTGCTGCCGCCGGCTCTGCAGGAGGCTGTCGAGCCCTACGACGAGCGGCGACGAGGATAGGTTGGCCACGACCTGGTTGTCGCCCGTGCGGAAGTCGGCGCCACCACCCGCGATCTCCTCGATGCTCTGCGACACAGCCACCGGGTCGACGACCAGGGCGTCGTAGTCGAAGAAGGCCGGCGCGTTGACGATGTTGTGGTTGTCGAAGCCGCGCCCCGGCAGGGCGAAGCCGATCGAGAGTATGCGCATTGCCGTGCTAGTTTACCTGCTGGCGGCCATGCGCTCCCCGTTGGGGCGCTAGAGGCGCAGCCCGCGCAGGTAATCGCGGAGCTCATCGCCGCCCTCCGGCGAGTCCAGGGCAATGTCGATCGCAGCCTTCAGCATCGTCAGCGGGCGCCCGGTGTCATAGCGTGTCGCCACGAACTCGTGGGCGAAAACGGGCCTTTGCTGAGCCAGTAGTCCCACGGCATCCGTGAGCTGGACCTCGCCCAGCGCCCCCGGCGGTGTCTGCCTGATGCACTCGAAGATCTCGGGCGTCAGCACGTAGCGGCCGAAGATCGCCAGCCGCGACCTGACCTCACTCGGGTCCGGTTTCTCGACCATCCGCTCAACCCTTAATAGGCGCTCCCCGACCATCTCACCATCAGCGATGCCATAGTTCTTGACCTCGCTGTCGGGCACGCGCTCGACGGCGCAGATCGGCGCCTGCCGCTCGTTGAAAACGTCGAGCACCTGCTTGGTCACGGGTGGGTCGGCGCGCATGACGTCGTCGGGATAGATCATGACGAACGGCTCGCCGCCAACGGCCTCCTCAGCGGCGAGGACCGCGTCGCCCGTCCCGCGCATCTGTTGCTGCTCCACAGTCGTGATCCGAGCCATGGAGCTCAGAGCCCGCAGCTCCTCAAGGCGCTTCGTGTCGCCCTTCTGCTCCAGCGCAGCCTCAAGCCGCGGCGAGGGCGCAAAGTAGTCGGCGACCGCCTGCTTGCCCGCGGAGAGCACGAGGATCACCTCCTCGATGCCCGACTGGGCGCACTCCTCCACGATGTAGTGGATCGCCGGCCTGTCATAGAGCGGCAGGAGCTCCTTGGGCACGACCTTGGTGGTGGGCAGGAAGCGCGTGCCATAGCCGGCGGCGAGGACGACAGCCTTGCGGACCACGCTCCGAGGCTAGCAGGCGACCTATTGCTGGTCGGGGACCAGGCAGGAGACGAAGGTGAAGGCGTAGAGCGCCACACCGTCGCTGGTCGTCTCGATGGTCAGCTCGTGCCCGGCGATCTCCGGGTTGTTGACCAGGCGGTACATCCGCGGCGTGTCGATGACGACCAGGGCCCGTCCCCCGGCTTCCTTGGCGTCTTCGCCGAGAGCCTCCGCCGCGAGCGGCGCGCCGTCCTGCAGCAGCGTAAGCTCGGCCCTCCCGCTCGTACCCGGGTGAATCACCAGGTTCACTTCCTTCGACATGTACTTGAGGTGGAGCCTGCTGACTTGCGACGAAGAAAATCCGAAGGGCCGCGCAGAATACTCGTCGGCGATTTGCCACGGGCCGTCGAGATAGGGGTACCCCTCCGCATGCTGCCCGTGATCCTTGTACAGAACCGCCTGCCCTGGCTGAGGGTCAGGGTTGCCGGGCATGCCGCGTCGAAAGCCCAGGTAGACCTCGGGCGTCGCCCGGTAGCAGACCGCCCCGCTGGCATCCTCTGCCCGCACCGGCTCCATCGGTGGGGGGAACTCTGCCTCCGCGTTGCCTTCACGCTCTTTCAGCAGGCCCTGGATCGCTTTCTCGACCTCGGCGTAGGCGCCCTCACCGAAATGTGCGCCCCTAATCTTGCCGGTCACGTCGATCAGGTACTTGGCAGGCCAGTAGCGGTTGGCGTAGGCCTGCCACGTCTCATACTCACGGTCGACCAGCACCGGATAGGGCAGGTCGAAGCGGCGGACGGCGTCCTCGATAAGGCTGGCCTGACCCGCGAAGCCGAACTCCGGCGTGTGTACGCCAACGACGGTCAGCCCCAGCGGCTCGTAGCGCCGGTGCCACGCGGCCACATAGGGCAGGGTGTGCAGGCAATTGACGCAGGTGTAATCCCAGAAGTCGACAAGCACCACCCGTCCGCGCAGGTCGCGGATCGAATACGGGATCGAGTTGATCCACTCGCCGGCGCCAAACTCGGGCGCGTTTACCGGCCCCTTTTCCTCATCCATCTCGCCTCCGAAGCGATCCTAGTCGGCCTCGCGTGGGCGGCCGCAGTGGCTGGCTACTGACTGTTCGGCTGCCCCTGTTCGCCCTGGTCCGAGAGCCCGGCTCGCCTCTCTTCCATCATCGCCCGCATTTTCGCCGACGCCGCCGGCCGGGAAAGATAGCGGTCGATGACCTCGACGGCCGCCGCCTGATTCCCCCGCTCCATGTAGAGCACGGCCAGGTGTTCGTAGAACCAGTGCTCGACGGGCGGCGAGTCCGGTTCTGCTTCGGCGCTCCTTATCAACTCGAGGAGGAGCCCTTCGGCATGGTCGGGGCGGCCCTTGCGGCGCAGGATCTTGGTCAGTTCCAGCGCGGCCAGTGTTTGCCGATCTATCCTCGGCGCTTGGCTCACGGCCCACTCTTCCAAACCCAGTCGTCGGGCTGGACTTCTATGTGATCTCGCAGCCCGCCCAACTCCTCCAGCGCCACGTTATCCTCCAGTGAATCGGAGGCCCGCATCATGCGGATCAGGTCGTTCAGACAGGAGACGTAGAGCGGTTGACACTGAAGATCCAGCTGAATGGCGTTGGCCATCAACTCACGGTAACCACGCGAGCCCCTGGGAGTACCAAGGCAGTACAGCGGCCCAAACTCGGTGTCGTAGAAAAAGTGGTCGGCAGTTATCGAAGTCTGCTTTTCCACGTCAACATGAAGATTCCGGGGAGGTCCACGAAGGGATCCCCTCAGGTCATCGATGGCTGCCGCCAGTCTCACGATGTTGTCGTCCGCGCGGTCGTAGCAGATGTCCGTGTCTTTCGTTAGCATTGCTGACCCCAGCGCTTGTGCAGCAAGCCCTCCAATCAACACGAAGCGGACCTCACGCCGCCGCAACGCCTCGAAGATCTGTCGCGGGTCAAACTCAACTTCCGGGCGGGCCATCTACTCGCCTTATGCTCCGTACGAACGCTATCAGGTTGCGGTCACTCTCGATTCCGCCTTCCAATCGCTCTTCGGGTGTCCGGCTGAGAGGTCTCGGGTAAAGAGTCCTGTCCACGCCAACCCCTATCCGTGGCATCGCCTCGAGGCATTCGCCGCACGACCTCAGCAGCCGATCAAGCGTATCGATGCGCGGGACCACTTTCCCGGATTCGATCCGAGCGATAGCCGGCTGGGGCACGTTTACCTTCTCAGCCAATGCACGCTGCGTCAGTCCAGCTCGGCGCCGGGCCTCCCGGAGTACCTGTGCACTATTCACAGCCCCATGATAACGGACGTGTTATCAGTTCTCCAGCTTGAGCACCGTCATGAAGGCCTCCTGCGGTATCTCGACGTTGCCCACCATCTTCATCCGCTTCTTGCCCTTCGCCTGTTTCTCCAGCAGCTTCCGCTTGCGGCTGATGTCGCCGCCGTAGCACTTGGCCAGGACGTTCTTGCGCAGGGCCCTGACCGTCTCGCGGGCGACCACACGTCCGCCGATCGCCGCCTGGATCGGCACGTCGAACATCTGCCGGGGAACCACCGACCTCAGCTTCTCCACCAGCTCCCGCCCGCGTGCCACGGCCCGCTCCGAGTGCGTAATCATCGACAGCGCGTCGACGGCGATGCCGTTGACCAGCACCTCGAGCTTGACCAGCCGCGCCGGCTGGTAATGCGAAAACGTGTAGTCAAGCGAGGCGTAGCCCTGCGTGTTCGACTTCAGCTTGTCGTAGAAGTCGCCCAGCATCTCCGATAGCGGCATCTGGTAATCGAGGACCACCCGCGCCGACCCCGAGGCGTCCTCGCCGTGGCGCATGTACTCCATCTTGCGATAGTCGCCACGCCGGCTGGTCACCAGCTCCATCACGGTGCCGATGTAGCGGTCCGGCGTTACAACCGAGATCGTCATCCAGGGCTCGCGCACCTCCGCGATGCGCTGGGGCTCGGGCAGCTCCGCGGGGCTGTCGACAACGACCTCCTCGCCGGACGTCGTCGTCACCTGGTACTCGACGCTGGGCGCCGTCGCCAGCATCTCCAGGTCGAACTCCCTCTCGAGCCGCTCCTGGACGATCTCCATGTGCAGCAGGCCGAGGAAGCCGCAACGGAAGCCCGGCCCCAGGGCCAGGCTGTTCTCGGGCTGGTAGACCAGCGAGGCGTCGTTCAGGTTCAGTTTCTCGAGGGCGTCGCGCAGCTCCTCGTAATCGTTGGACTGCGTCGGATAGAGGCCGGCAAACACCATCGGTTTGGCCGGCGAGTACCCAGGCAAGGGCTCGGTCGCCGGGTGGTCGGCGTAGGTGATCGTGTCGCCGACGCGGGTCTCGCGCACGTCCTTGAGGCCCGTAGCGACGTAACCGACCTCTCCTGGCCCCAGCTCCGGTACGGCCTGCAGCCACGGCCGGAAGACGCCGATTTCCAGCGGCTCGACGACCTTGTTGTTGTGCATCAGGCGGATCAGGCCGCGCGGTGAGAGCTTGCCCTCCATAACCCGCACGTAGGCGATGACACCCTTGTACTGGTCGTACTTTGAGTCGAAGACCAGCGCCCGCAGGGTAGCCGACGCCTCGCCCTTGGGCGGCGGCACCCGCTCGACCACGGCGCTCAGCACGTGGTCGGTGTTAAGCCCCTCTTTGGCCGAGGTGTAGATCATCTCGTCGAGGCTGAAGCCGATGACGTCCGACAGCTCCTGCGCGACGCGCTCCGGCTCGGCGTTCGGCAGGTCGATCTTGTTCACCACCGGCACGAGCGTCAGGTCGTTCTCCATCGCCATGTAGACGTTGGCCAGGGTCTGCGCCTGGATTCCCTGGGTGGCGTCGACGACCAGCAGAGCCCCCTCACAGGCCGCCAGGGAACGCGAGACCTCGTAGGCGAAGTCGACGTGCCCCGGCGTGTCGATCAGGTTCAGCTCGTACTGCTGACCGTCCTCGGTGTGCAGCATCCGCACGGCCTGCATCTTGATCGTGATCCCCTTCTCCCGCTCCAGGTCCATGCTGTCGAGGACCTGCGCCATCATCTGGCGCTCGTCTATCGAGTGGGTGTACTCGAGGAGGCGGTCAGCCAGGGTCGATTTGCCGTGGTCGATGTGGGCGATGATGCAGAAGTTACGGATGAATGCGGCGTCCATGCTTTCTTCAAGCTAGCAATCCCCCGCCCAAAGGCTCAGCGATGGCCTCGTCAGCCGAGTGGCCAGCCGTGGTCGACGCCCGTCCAGGCCGTCCTTTCGGTTGGTCAGTTGACGTAGATGGTCCCAACCATGCCATAGGCCTCGTGGCCCGGCAGGTGGCAGATGAAGAGGTACTCGCCCGGCTCGTCGAAGGTCACCGTAGTGGTGCGGCTGGAGAGCGCGGGTACTGTGACCTCGGTGGGCCGTTCGTCGTGATACGGCTCGGTGCCGGTGCGGTGCCGCTCGTGCACATCGGGCAACCCGACGATCCACTCGTGCTCGATCGGGTCATCGTTGCGCAGGGTGATCGTCACTGGCTCGCCGGCCTCAACCGTGAGGGTACCCGGCGTGAAGTGGGAGTACTTGATGGCAACCGTTGCCTCAGCGGGCCCACCATCGCCGCCGCAGCTCGACGCCAGCAGGACTACCGCCGCAATCAGCGGTAGTCCCACGGCTTGTCGCAACCTCATCGGGGGTCTCGCCTTTGCTGCCAGAGCAATCCGCCGGCGACCAGGAGAGCCACCACAGCCAGGGCAGGAAGGATGATCCACAGGCGCGACTCATCATCGCCGTTGTCCCGTCCGGAGGCCGCGAGGGCAAAGCCGGCCGCGACCGGCGAAGGGCTCTCGCCGCTGGTGTCTACCGCAAGGTCGTAGTCGAGCCCGCCGGCCTCGGTGGATATCACGTACTTCGTCAGCCAGGCCGAAGCGGGCACCCATTCCATACCCTCGTCGGAGCGCAGGTCATCCAGGAGCTGTTCCGAGGCAGGGTCGCTGTGCGTGAGGTTGAAACCTTCGCGCTCGCCCGGGAGCACTGTGGGCCGCTCATCAGTTAGCAAGTAGACGTCGGCCTCGACGAAGTCATCCGCTTGCTTGCCCAGGGTCAGGATGCGTAGAGGGACCCACGGGTTGTCCAACGGAATAGTCAGGTGGATGGGCGTGCCATCGCCAATCGCCTGGCCGCGCTCCGCCGCAGCGTCGCCATCGAACACAGCGGCGAGGAAGATGGGGCTGCGCTGGCTGTAGAAATCAAGGACCTCGGGGGCGTCCGGCGAGAGCCGGAAACCGTGCTCGTCTGCCCAAACAGCGATATCTGCGCCTCCGCCGCGTAGAACCGTCAGATCGAGGGCGTCAATCCTGACGGTGAGCAGCTCCTCGGCGCGCTCCTCGGTCGAGTCCTCGCCCCCAGACTCCGCAGCCGCCAAAACCACCGGCGCCGTCTCGATCTGCAGGCGTTGCAATGTCCAGGCACCGCCGCGCTCAACGTTCGTCGGTATCCCGGGCAGGGGAATCAAAGAGCCAAACTCGCCGCCACCGCCCTGGAACTCAAACGAGGTAACGTAGTGCTCAATGCCGTCGTGGTAGGCGGCCAGCGTCGTAGTGCGGCCCAGGTTGACGGCTCCGTTTGAGCCAATCAGGCCGGCGCAAGCGTCGACCCGGCTCGTGCCGTGGGCCAGGCTAACTCCTATCAGCGAGAACGCGATGGCGAAGATTGCGACGAATGCTTTCATGAGATCCCCCTCCCGAGCGACTGGCTCGATGTCCTTAAGACGCCGGGATGGTTCCCTGGGTTCCCGCTCGTTCGATTTGGGATGTTGGTCGCGCGTGGAATCCCTGCGCCGGTTCAGCCGGAGGCGCCGCCCTCTAGCCGCCGGTCGTAGCGATCGCGGTCAAAGCTGTCGCTCCAGCGATTGCCCTCCTCCTGGAACCGCGTCGCCTCCCAGAGCATCAAGCCAATCCGACATCTGCTTCCCTCGTTGCCGAGAGCCTGCCCGTCTTCAACTCTGGCTTCGACCAAAATGCCGGTGTCGCAGCCGCTGAGTTGGTTCCCCCTTGCTTCAACACCTGAGCCGCCGCTGAGGGTCAGACCCCGCATCGTCTCACGGACGGTGTTCCCGCGGGCCTGGTTGCCGCTCCCGCCTTCGAGATGAATGCCCCACCAGCGCGCCGTTACGTTGTTCCCGCTCACCTTCCCATCGCTGTGGCTCTTAAGGCGGATGCCGGCCAGCGCGTCTTCGACGATGTTGCCGCTTACCACAGCACCCTGCCCTCCCTCGACGGCGATGCCCACGCTCCAGCGGTTGCCGCGCTGCCTGTTGCCGGTGATCCGCGCGTCGTCGCAGTCGCGCAGCCAGATGCCGCCGTCGAGGAAGGCGTTGTCCTTGACTACAAGATCCTTACTTTCTGTCGCGATGAGCACGCCGCCCTCGACCAGGCAGGACTCGACGCGCGCCCCGGGCGCGGCCCGGCAAAGGATGGCGTTGGCCGGCAAGAAGTGGTGGGCTTTGGGCGCCCCGCGGATGGTTAATCGCTCGATCCCAGCGCCTGCGCCATCGAGCAGGAGGACCGCCAAAGGTGGTGGACTCATACCTCCCGCGCCGCGGGCATCGATGACGGTCTCGCCCTCCCTGGCGCCGCACACTGCGACACCGGTCGGCACCGTGAGAGGCAACGTCTCATCGGCGAAAACACCGGCCCCTATCTCGACCGTGTCACCCGGTCCAGCGGCCGCCAGCGCTTCACCGATCGTCTCAAATCGACGTTCCCCGACGCTTACTCGCGGGGGTGTTGCCGGCGGACTCACTGAAGGCTGCTTACGCGCTCGCGCTACGATTCGAACCACGCTCGCGAGTTTGTCCTCCTCGGCGGACTGCACGGCAAGCCCGTCAGGTCGGCTCTCGAACTCCAGCGGGGCGCCGTCCCAGTCGCTAACGCTCGTGATCTCCCATCTCTGCGAATCGAGATGCATGAACGGCGCGTGTTTATCCCCGGCTAGCTGGATGGCGTTGATCAGCTCCGGCGCATCGCCGGTCGCCGGGGTCACGGTGTAGCGCACCCCGGCGTCCCCCCACGCCTCGAAGGGTCGGCTGCCGTCGATCGCCGCGGCGTGTTTGTTGATCCAGCGTCCGGCCTCGCGCAGCGGGCCTGATTGCAGCTCGGGGATCGTGCCGTCCGCCCGGGGGCCGATGTTGAGCAGGAAATTGCCTCCCTTGGCCACGATCTCCGTCAGCAGGTCCACGATCTGGAAGGCGCTCAGGTGGTGCTCCTCCCGTTCGGCGCGGTTGTAGCAAAACGAGTGAGTCATCCCGCGGCAGAGCTCCCAAGGAATGGCTGGCGGGTCGGCCGGCACGTCGTACTCCGGCGAGATGAAGTCGGGCGGCACCCACCAGCGGTCGTTGATCAGCGAGGTCAGGCCCCGCCGCGCCATCGCCTCGCGGTACTCCTGAATGATCTGCGGGCTGCGCCAGTGCTCCGGGCCATGGCCCCACTGCGCATCGCCCCAAAGGACCGCCGGCGCAAAACGCTCGACCAGCTCGTTGATCTGCGGCCGCATGAAGGCGTCTACGTAGCCCGCCCGGTCCGGGTAGGCCTCGTGGGCCCAGTCAAGGAGCGAGTAGTAGAGGCCGAATTCGAGGCCGGCGCCGCGGGTGGCGTTATGCAGCTCGGCGATCACGTCACACCGCGGCCCCTGCTTGACGCTGTTGCGGTCGGTCAGCGCGGTGTCCCAGAAACAGAAGCCATCGTGAGCTTGGTCACCGGGACCACGTAGCCCATGCCGGCGTCGCGGGCTAGCTGCACGATCTCGCCGGCGTCGAACTTTTCGAGCGTCAGCATGGGGATGAAATCGTCGAAGGCGAAGTCCTTGCCGTAGTTCTCCTCGTGGTACAGCAGCACCTCGGGCAACGGCTGCGGGTGGAGGAAGATGTCCTCCAGCACGCCTTTCTCCGACATGTGCGACCAGTACCAATCGGCGTACTGGCCCACGGGCGAGAAGGCCGGCACCGTGGCGATGTTCATGTGGATGAACATACTGTTCACTCCTGAGCGGGCCCTTCGGGGGCGACTGTGCGAAACCTCAGCGCAGGCGGGTGAGGATCTCCTTCATCGGGTGCGTGTCGCAGTAGACCTGCCACTCCTTGACCTTGCCGTAGCGGACAAGGCCGCGCCACGCCGCCGGTACCTCCCAACGGTTCTCGTCCAACCGCTGCGCGCCTTGGACAAACGTCCCCGAGGCCTTGCCGAAGGCAGCCACGGTCTCGCCATCCTCCAGCCACTGGTCAACGTCGATGCGATAGTCCGGCACCCACTTGAAGTACCCGGGCCAGTCGGCCTTTTCGCGGCCTTCGGCACGTGTGCCGGCGGCGTCGATGAAGGCGTGGTCAAAGGACATGGCGAGCTCGATGGCCATCTCGTCGTGGCGATTGATCTTGTCGACGAAGCCCTTGGCCCCGTCCAGCGCCTCGCCCACTACTCAGCCTCCTGCAAGCGCTCGTCGACGATTTCGACCAGCCTCATGAACTCATCAAGCTCGATGTCGTTCGACTGGACAAAGGCAATCACGTCCCCCCGACGGATATAGGCCGCCCTGTAGATGAAGGTTACGGTGCCAGTGACCACCGGACCGTCGTTCTCTTGGCGCTGGTACTCGATCTCCGCCTCCAGCTCAAGCCCGAAGGCTTCATCTCCGATTCCATCGAGGTCCAGGGGCACAGCGTCATCAACTTGGTCTGCGATGCCGCTGTAGCGAAGACAGCCGTCAATCCCCACATAATTGAGAGCTGCCTCAGATCCCCGGGTGTAGTGAGCTACTGCCTGTGATATGGACGGCGGATTGCCGGGTTCCATGGCATGGCCAAGTTGGAGAAAACTGGTTGACGCTCCCGCGTCGATGCTGGTCAGGACACTGGTGGGCAGGCACACGAAGCGCGTGGGGTGGCCCTCGGGAGGGTCGGGGTTCTTTGCCTGCCAGCCTTCTGGAAGGTCAATCAACTTAAGCAGGGTGTCCGAGAGGCCGCCGTTATCGAGTATCTCGTCAGCCTCGGGCTCATTGCCGTCGCCACCGCCGCTCGAGTAGGACCCGTCGTCGTCATCGCAAACGAAGCTCGTGGACAGAGCGAGGAGCAGGGCCAATGCCAGCGCTTTCATCGGTCGCCTTCACGTTAGCGGCATGCCGCGGTCGGCGCTCTGCGGGCTGCTACTCCGTTTCGAAAAGCTCGTCGTCGATCCACTTCTTCAGCTCATCCGAGGTAATGGTCGCATCCGCTTCGTCGTGGTCCCGGGCACGAGTGATCTGCCCATCAGAGTGCTCGCTGAGCAGCTCCTCAAGGGCTTCAACGATGAGCGCTTCGGGGTCTGTGTTTCTCGCCTCCGCGACCTCGGCGAGCGCCTCAGCCGTGGCATCGGGAAGGGTCAGCGAAATGACTCTGCTCATTCCAAAATCCTCGCAGGTGTGTCGATGGCGGGCTAAGTTGGTCCGGACGCCATGGGATGGCGCGTTGCGATGCACCCCTACGGTCAGGGGCCGGCGGGAGCGCTAACCTACCCCGGCGAGGGGGCCTAAACGCGGTGGCAGGCCACCCAGTGTTCGTTGTCCTTGGCGCCCACGTTGCGCCACTCCGGGATCACCACCTTGCACTCGTCGATGGCGATCGGGCAGCGCGTGTGGAAGACACAGCCGGGCGGCGGCGCCAGCGGGCTCGGCACGTCGCCGGTGAGGATGATGCGCTCGCGCTTCTGCTCGATGTCCGGGTCCGGGATGGGCACGGCCGAGAGCAGGGCTTTGGTGTACGGATGCAGCGGGTTCTCGTAGAGCTCGTTGCGGTCCGAAAGCTCCATGAACTTGCCCAGGTACATCACCGCCACGCGGTCGCTGATGTGGCGCACGACCGAGAGGTCGTGGGCGATGAACAGGTAGGTCAGGCCGAACTTGTCCTGCAGGTCCATCAGCAGGTTGATGATCTGAGCCTGGATCGACACGTCGAGGGCCGAAACCGGCTCGTCGCAGACGATGAAGTCCGGTTCGACCGCCAGCGCCCGCGCGATGCCGATGCGCTGGCGCTGGCCCCCCGAGAACTCGTGGGGGTAGCGGTTGGCGTAGTAGGGGTTTAGCCCCACCGTCTGCAACAGCTCCTGGACGCGGGTCTTCTTGTCCCGCCCCTTGGCCAGGCCGTGGATCGTCAGCGGCTCGGCAATAATCGAGCCCACGGACATGCGCGGGTTAAGCGAGGCATACGGGTCCTGGAAGATCATTTGCAGGTTGCGGCGCTCGCGGCGCATGTCGCCGGAGCCCAGTTTGTTCAGGTCGCGCCCGTTGAAGACGACGGTGCCGTCGGTGGGCTTGTAGAGCTGAAGGATTGCCTTGCCCGTGGTTGATTTGCCACAGCCGGACTCGCCCACGAGGCCCAGCGTCTCACCGCGATGGACGTCGAAGCTGATGCCATCGACGGCGCGGACGTCGGCTACCTTGCGCTGGAAGATCAGCCCGGACGTGACCGGGAAATAGACGCGCAGGTCGCGCACCTGCAGGATGTCGGCGCCGGCACCATTTGTGGCCAGGGGCTTGCCGGTGACCTGGGTGGTTGGCTCCGTGGGGTTGGTCGCCTCGGCGGGCTTCACCACCTCCTCGGTCGCGTCGCTACGAGCTTCAGGCTCCGTTGTCATCTGCATTACCTCCCAGGCCGACCGCGACCTTGGCGGTCTCGTCAGTGTGCCAGCAGGCCGCGGTGTGGCCGGCGCCTACCTCAACCATAGGTGGGTACTCCTCGCGGCACTTGTCCGAGCGGAAAGCGCAGCGGGGGAAGAAGGGACAGCCCGGCGGCAGGTTGACCATGTCCGGAGGCACGCCCTCGATCGGGTCGAGCTTGTCCTTGCGCAGTTGATCGAGCCGCGGCACCGATTTCAGCAGGCCGAGCGTGTATGGGTGCCGTGGGTTGGAGTAGAGCTCGTTAGCGTCTGCTGTCTCGATCACCTTGCCGGCGTACATCACATTGACGCGGTCGGCATAGCGAGCAACCACCCCCAGGTTGTGGGTAATGATGATGACCGCCGTGCCGAACTCCTTGCTCAGGCGGGCCAGAATCTCCAGCACCTGCGCCTGGATCGTCACGTCAAGGGCGGTTGTCGGCTCGTCGGCCAGCAGCAGCTTGGGGTTGCAGGAAAGCGCCATCGCGATCATTACGCGCTGCCTCATGCCCCCCGAGAACTGGTGGGGGTAGTCGGTGATGCGTCGTGAGGCTTCGGGAATTCCCACCAGTTCAAGCAGCTCCACCGCACGCGCCGTCGACGCCGATCGGTCCATCTTCAGGTGAAGTTCGAGAGCCTCGGTTAGCTGCCGGCCGATCGTCAGTACCGGGTTCAGCGAGGTCATCGGCTCCTGGAAGATCATGGCGATGCGGTTGCCGCGCACGTGGCGCATCTCGTCATCGTCCATCTGCAGAAGGTCTTCGCCCTCGAAGAGGATCTGACCGTCCACGATTTTGCCGGGCGGGTTGGGGATCAGGCGCAGCAGCGACAGCGCCGAGACGCTCTTGCCGCAGCCGGACTCGCCGACGAGGCCGAGGGTTTCGCCCTCGTTGATGTCGTAGGTGACGCCGTCGACCGCCTTAACCACGCCGTCTTCCGTGAAGAAGTAAGTACGCAAGTCTTTAACCTGCAGCAGCGGTGCCATCGGTCCTCCTTGGGTTACGGACGCGGTCGCCTTGCGGAGCCGAGTCGGAGTGATAGTTGCATCAACGGCGGTTTCAGGCAAGGGATGGTGGGGAAGAGGAGACTCGAACTCCTACGCCTTGCGGCACATGATCCTAAGTC
>JBBDXC010000017.1:0-101285 GCA_040902555.1 Dehalococcoidia bacterium | reverse complement strand
GCCAGGACCTTGAAGCGTGAAGGCCGCAACCGTAAGGTGTGCGGCCTTCTTCGTTTGGGCGAGCTTCAACGGGTTCACCCGTTCCCCGCCTCCCCAACAGGGAAGCCTCCAGTCCGACCCGAACCGGCAACCTGATCGATGACTATCCTGCGACGGTCTAGGCTTGATCTGCTCCGCAGGAGGTGGCGTCGTGCCTGAGTTCACCATCGGCATCGAGGAAGAATTCCAGATCGTCGACCGCAAGACGCTGGGGCTCAAGTCCCACGTCTCGGAGATGCTGCAGGCCGGCGGTCCGGTCCTCGGCGACCAGCTCCATCCGGAGATGCTGCAGAGCGTCGTCGAAGTGGCAACCAAGATCTGCAAGGACGTGGGGGAGGCGCGGGAGGAGCTCGTTAGGCTGCGCGGCGGGCTGGCCGCGTTGTCGGCGCCCGACCTTACCATCTCCGGCAGCGGGACACACCCGGTCAGCGACTGGCGGGACCAGGCGGTTACCGAAGGCGCACGCTACCTGAAGATGATGGAGGACATGGGCGACGTCGCCCGCACCCTGGCCATCTTCGGCCTGCACGTTCACGTGCAGATCGAGAACCGCGACCACGCCATCCACGTCTTCAACCAGGCCCGCTACTTCCTGCCGCACCTGCTGGCCTTGTCGACCAGCTCACCGTTCTGGATGGGGCGCCTAACGGGGCTCAAGAGCTATCGCCACGCCATCTGGAACCAGATGCCGCGCACAGGCATGCCCGACACCTTCGAGTCCTACTCGCACTTCCAGTCGTTCGTCGACCTCCTGGTGCAGACCAACTGCATCGACGACGGCAAGCGCATCTGGTGGGACATCCGGCCCCACCCCTACTTCAACACGCTGGAGTTCAGGGTCTGCGACATGCAGAGCAGCATCGAGGACAGCCTGGCGCTGGCGGCGTTGAGCCAGGCGATTGTAGCGCGGCTCTACGACCTGCGCATCAACAACCTGGGCTTCCGCGAGTACCCGCGGGCGGCCTTGGCCGAGAACCGCTGGCGGGCGATGCGCTACGGTCTTGACGGCAACCTCATCGACTTCGGCAAGCGCGAGGAGGTGCCCGAGCGCAAGTTGATCGAAGAGCTCCTCAAGTTCGTCGAGCCCGTGGTTGACGACCTCAACTCACGCCGGGAGATAAACCACATCGGCGAGATCCTCGAGACAGGCACTTCCGCTGACCGCCAAATCAAGGTCTGGGAAGAGACTCACGACATGGACGCCGTGACCCGGATGATCATGGACGAGACGATGGCGGGGATAGAACCGGTGGAGTCGGAAGTCCAGGGTGTCGCCGTCGCGGCGCCGGCCGTTGTCTAGGGAATTAGCGCCACCGGGACTCCCAGGAACTGACCGTAGCGTTCGGCGGCGGCTGCGAGCGCTTGTATCTCCTCTTCGCCCAGGTCTCTCACCGCACTCCAGCTGATGCCAACAGTCCCCTTGCTGGGCGTGCGCGACCAGGTGCCGGCTACCCGACCGTCTACCGTAAAGACCAACTTAGATATGGCGTCATCAACGACGGGATGGCCACTGTGGTCGGGGTCCACCGCTGCGCTGCGGTCGCGGTAGGCGACCAGGAACTCGTCGAACTGCGGCAGGAGATGGACCACCGGGGAGTCCAGAGGGCCGGACTGGCCCACGAGGGATAGCCAGTAGCGTTTGCCATCGATGGTCTCGTCCACCAGCTCGCCGCGGAGCATATCGATCCCAACGCGGATGTCGCGGATGGTCAGGCCCGACCACCAGGCGAAGTCCTGCACCGTCGCCGGTCCGTGGCTGGTGAAGTAGCGCCGAGTCAACTCAGCCAATGCTTCCTCCCGATGAAATGGCTTCGCCACTGGCGCTCGCTCGTCGAGAAGCACATAGGTGAACTGCTTGCCGCGGCGCGGGCCACTACAGACAACCGCGTCGAGCTCGGCGCGTTGGAGGATGAAGTTGAAGCGGCGCGCGTCGCCGGGGATCCCCGATTGGCGAAGCGCGTCGGCCAGTTCGGCCCGGGTGAGGTGCTTCCCACCTCTGAGCGCACTGGTCAGTACCGAGGTGGTCTTGGCGACGGTCGGCTCGTCCAGCTCGAGTTCGCGGTAAACGAGACGGTATTTAGCGTTGACACGCGAGGCTGTCAGCTCCAGGAGCCAGCGGATGTCGGCTGGCGTCACAAAGTGCCAGGTTGGCCGCATCACATGGGTGCGCAGGATGAGGCCGTCGTTGAAGGCCCGCTCGATAGACTCGTCGGTCGCATCCGGCGTGCGCATGGCCAGGGCCCACTTCGCGCCCTGGTACTCCTGTGACTGAACGGCGCCCAACCACGAGACCACTTCCTCTGGTCTTTCGAGCCGCGGTTCTACAAGGCGCTGGTTACGCAACCGCAGATTGACTATGTCCACCTGTTCGATGTCGACCGATCCCTTTCATGCAGTTGCATTACTACGCGGGACGTACTATCGTCCGACGTATGAGCGATCCGGCGGTGTTGGTCATGATCAGCCTCGCAGAGGGGCCAAAACACGGCTACGCCATCCAGCGGGACATTTTTGCTTTCGCCGGTGTCCGTTTAGGGCCAGGGACCCTCTATGGAGCAATAAGTCGCCTTGAGGAGCGGGGAATGATTAAAGCTCGTGCCGCCGGGGGCAGGCAGAAACCCTACGAGCTCACCCCTCAAGGAACGGCGGACCTCCAGGACCGGACGGTCTTGCTGCGCCGGTTGGTCCTGGCAGCGGACGAGAGGGCTGTATGATCGGTCTTTTGCTGAGGCTGTATCCGCGGGCGTGGCGGGATCGCTACGGCGAGGAAGTGGCCGCCATCATGGAGGATTCAGATCGCCGCGCACTCGACCACCTGGACCTGGCTTTAGGCGCTGTGATTGCTCGAATGGAGGAGAACATGGTTGTTGCGAAGTGGTCGGCTCTTGTCCTGTGGTCTGTTGCCTTGCTGGGGCTCGGTTTCGCCATCGCCGACCTACGAGACGGCTACCGCGAGGTTCCCAACCACTGGTGGAGTGCGGCGCCTCTGGCGCTAGCCCTCGTCGTCGCCGCCGGCTACCTAAGCGCTCGTTGGTTGGACTCGCGGCTTGAAGGGGAGTAAGAGCTGCTCAACAGGTCACTAAGTTCGCCCGATCTAGGATGAGGTCGTCATGGAGGGCGAGATTTGCTACCAGCTGTGGGAGACAGGAACTGCCAACCTGATCGAATCCTTCGTTTCTGAACGTGAAGTCGTGCAGTTTCTCCGCAGTGTCCTGGAGTCGCATCAGCCCGGCTTCGTCGAAAGTTGGACCCTACTGAGGGTGGGTGGTCCAGATGAGGGCGTGATGGCGGAAGGCCCTCAGCTCGTCAAGCTTTCGACCGGTTCTCTGACCGTCTAACCGCCCCACCGATCGGACCTTACACTCCCTCGACTCGCCCTCGTCTGTTGACGTGACTTCGTTCACACTGTGTCGGTGCCGGAGTGCTCAGGGTGGCAGACGTGGTGGAGGGGGACCTCGTGACCCCAGGCAGTCGGCGGCCGCTTTACGCCCTGTTCGTGGCCAGCTTCATCTCGCTCGCCGGCAACATGATGACGCTGCTGGCGGTGCCATGGTTCGTGTTGCAGACGACCGACAGCGCTTCGCGTACCGGATTGGCGGCGTTCTTCTTTCTCCTCCCCGTGCCGATTGCCAGCGTCTTCGGTGGTGTCCTGGTCGACCGGTTGGGCTTCAAGGTCAGCAGCGTGGTCGCGGACATCGCCAGCGGCGTTGCCGTCGCGGCTATTCCGCTGCTGCACATGACGGTCGGGCTCGAGTACTGGCAGCTGCTCGTGCTGGTCTTCCTCGGCTCGCTCCTGGACACGCCGGGCCAGACAGCTCGCGAGAGCATGCTGCCCGAACTCGCCTCGGCAGGTGGCGTGTCGTTGGAGCGGGCCACGTCCGCGATGGTGGTGATCGAGCGCGGCGCGCGTCTGCTCGGGGCGCCTCTGGCCGGCGGCCTGATTGCACTGGTCGGCGCCGAGAACGTGCTCTGGATCGACGCCGCCACCTTCGCCGCTTCCGCGGCGATCTTGGGGGTGATGATCCCGCGCCGGTCAGAAGCCAGGCCGAAGGAGCCGTCGAGCGGCTACCTGGCCGACCTTGCCGCCGGTTGGCGCTTTCTCAGGTTCAGCCCGCTGCTGCTGACCATGACCCTCACGATCACCGCCACGAACTTTATGGACTCCTTCCGCATGGTCCTATTGCCGGTCTACAGCGACCGCGTATTGGACAGCGCGGTTGCCCTCGGACTGATTTACGGGTTTAGCGCAGCAGGGGGCATTGCGGGAGCCATCGTCTTTGGAGCCTATGGCGAGGGTTGGCCACGGCTAAAGATCTTTGCTCTCAGCTTCTTCCTCAGTGCGATGGTCGAGTGGCTGTTCGTTTTTCAGGTGCCGCTCCCGCTGCTCCTGGCCGGCTGCTTGCTGCGCGGGGTGGCCGGCGGTCCGGCCAATTCGGTTTTTTGGACCGTGTTTTTCGAACGCACTCCTGCCGAGATGCGCGGCCGCGTCATTGGGATTGCCGGCGCGACGGCCTGGCTGGTTATGCCGCTGGGGGTCCTCCTTGGCGGGGCGCTCGTCGACCTTGTGGGACTTACGTGGACGCTGGCCATCGTCGCGCTGGCCTACACGCCGATGAGCCTTGTTGCGTTCGTGAACCCGTGGCTGCGGCCGATGGATGAGCGGCCGGCGGACAGCGCCGAAGCGCGGATAGCGTCGGTCTAACGAGGCATTGGATGATCTTGGCCCCGGCGCCCTGCGCTGGTTTCGCAACGATGGGTGTGTAGTCGTCTCGAGAGGGCGCATTGCGATGCGCCCCTACATTTCCCGGCCATGCCGGGCGTCATTTGCCGAGTGCGTCAGAGCGTTGGGCCAGCTCGGGGATCGGGAATCCGACTGCGAATGTTGCGCCAGTACAGAGTCTCGCCCTTGATTCTGAACTGAGTTAGACTCTGCTCCACATTGCGCCATGCGCGGTGTTACCTTCCCACGAGGCGATACAAACGTAATGTCAGAGGCCGGAAACTACAGTAATTCCTTCTCCGAGGGCGAGTCCATGGATATGGCTGAGCTGCTCGAGGCCGAAGACGCGCAGATGCACAACCTGCATCGCGGCGAAGTGCTGGAGGGCACCGTCGTCGGACATGACCGCGAGGCGATCATCGTCAACGTCGGCGCCAAGTCGGAAGGCATTGTCCCGCCCCACGAAATGCAGTCCCTCGGCCACAACCCATCCTCCAAGCTGAACGAAGGCGACCGCATCCACGTCTATGTGCTGCAGCCCGAGACCGCCGAAGGCCAGGTCCTCCTCTCAATTGACCGCGCCAGGGGCGAGACCGGCTGGCGTGACCTGCAGACCCGCTTCGAGAATCAGGACAGCTTCGAGATCGAGATCATCGGCTTCAACAAGGGAGGCGTCCTCTGCAACGTCGAGGGCGTCAACGCCTTCATCCCCCTCTCCCAGCTGGCCAACATCAGACCAGATCCGGAGAATGCGAACTACCTTGCTGATTCAGTCGGCAAGAAGCTGCGCGTCAAGGTAATCGAGCTCAACCGCCGCCGCAACCGCGTCATCCTTTCGGAGCGCGCGGCGATGCAGGAGTGGCGGACGGCGCAGAAGGACAAGCTGATGAGTGAGCTCCAGGAGGGGCAGGTCCGGAAGGGCATCATCACCAGCATCCGTGACTTCGGTGTGTTCATCGACCTCGGTGGCGCCGATGGCCTGGCCCACCTCTCCGAGCTCTCCTGGGATCGGGACCGAGCACCGACCGATCTGTACAAGATTGGGCAGGAAGTCGACGCCTTCGTAATGAAGGTAGACCCGGAAACGAAGAAAATCGCCCTCAGCCTGCGCCGCGCCCAACCGAAGCAGTGGGACGTCCTGGCCGACCGCTACCAGCTCGGCCAGGTTGTCGTCGGCAAGGTCACCAAGCTGGTGCCCTTCGGCGCCTTCGCCCAGATCGAGGGCCAGCTCGAGGGCCTCGTCCATGTGTCGGAGATCTCAGAGCGCAAGCTCAATCACCCCAACGAGGTGCTGCGCGAAGGCGACATTCTGCCGCTAAAGATTGTCCGCATCGAGCGCGAGCGTCACCGCCTTGCCTTGAGCCTGAAGCAGGCGCGGTACGAAGCAGAGGTTCGCGGCTATGTGTTCGACAACAACGGCGCCGTCGTCCTCGTGCCCGAGTACGAGCAGGAGCGGCTGCGTGAGGAGGGCATAACAGCGCCGCCCTGGCAGCGCGGCCTTGCCGGCGAGCCGGCCCCTACGGATGATGCGCAAGCTACCCCCGGAGCCGATGCCACGCAGCTGCCCGAGGTGGCTGAGGAGGTCGAAGAGCAGGCGCCGGATGAAACCCCGGTCGAGGCGGTGGCCGAGCCGGAGACCGACGAATCAGAGGACGCGGCTGTCGAGCCCGAGGCTGTGAGCAGCGAGCTGGACGCGGTCGAGCAGGCTGATAGTCCTGCGAAGACCGAAGAAACGCCGGCCGAAAGCGCGCCCGATCCGGTCGCCGAGCTTGAAGAATCGACCGATGCGGCCGTTGAAAGCGACGTACAGGCCGACCAAAGCGTTACAGGCGATGGCTCCGGAGAGCCGGCGGAGGCGGATCCGGAAGCAACCGAAGCTGCGGCCGAGGCGTCCCCCGTCGCCGCGGAACCTTCTGCAGAGGGCGACCCGGGCGCGGCCGAAGCGCCGCCAGCCGAAGGTGACGACGACAGCGGCCAAGCGCCGAAGACCGGCGTGACCGTCCCGGTCGAAGCCAAGGCCTGAAAGCCCTAGCCGCGCCAGGCGGATATTGCCGCGCCGTGCTCCTTGTAGTGGTCGATGACCGTGGCGTGGGCGATCCGGTAGGCGGTCTTGCCTTCCTCGAAGCGGTCGTCTGAAACGGCCTCGAGCGCTGACCTGAGCGCCTCGTGCGCCGACCGCCAGCCGGCTACGGCATCCTGCCAGCTGCCGCCACCAAGCGCCTCGGTGAACTTGGCGTTCCAGGCGTCGGCGTCGCTGTAGTCCACGCCCTCGGGCGTCGGGCGTTCGCTGGCGGCGACGCGCTTCAGCGCCTGGGTCATCTCCTGGTCCCAGCCCCTGAGATGGGCCAGGATCTGGCCGGTGTTCCAGTCGCCATACCACTTCTCGCCGGCCGCCTTGTCGTCGATCTGCTGGACGGCCTGGTTGAGCTCGTCGTAGGCTTCGTCGACCTCGGCCAGGACCTGCTGCTTGGACATCGTTCACCCCTTCGTTCTGCGGTAGGAGTTAAGGATACGTGGGCGGCGCGGCTCTAAAGGGGTAGCAGGCCCTTGCGCGCGCCCAACATCACGGCCTCCGTGCGGCTCGCCGCGCCCAGGCGGGAGAGTATGGCCCCGACGTGGAACTTCACCGTGTGCTCGGAGATGCCGAGACGGTGCGCGATCCCCTTGTTGGGTAGCCCCAAGGCAAGCAGCCGGAGAACATCGAGCTCACGGTCCGTCAGACGGTCGCTGCCGTCCGCCATCGGCTGGCGGCCGAGGGTCGGCGCGGCAAGGCTCGGATGCATTACGACCAACCCCTGGGCGGCGGCAAGCGCCGCGGCTCCTATCTCCTCCGCCGAGGCGTCGCGCGGCAGGAATCCGCGCCCTGCCCGGTAGTGGCCATAGGGAGCCTCAGCCTCTGCGCTCGAGCCGAGCAGCACCGTGGGAAGCTCGGCGAACAGGTCGTCGGCCACGCCGAGACTCTCGCCGTCGTCTTCAATGTCCACGACCAGGGCGTCGATCTCGCCGGCGAAGCCGCCCGCCATCACGGCGGCGGGCGAAAGCTCCGCCATGACCTCGATGCCGTCCAGCTCGGAAAGGAGGGCGCGCAGGCCGGCCCGGACCGTTGGATAGGTCGAGAGCACGGCCACCCTGAGCGGGTCGGCCATCAGCTTTCCACCCGGACCCGGGGGAGGACGTCAAGCTCGATGGGTGACCCGCCGCGCAGTACGCCGAGTCTTAGCGGTCGGCCAGCTCTTGCCTCGCGCAGGCCATGCACGACGCCGGCCACGTCTTCGCTATGCCCGTCAACCGAGGCGAGAATGTCGCCCGGCAACAGGCCGGCCTCTGCGGCGGGCCCGCCGTCTTCGATGTCGGTCAGGATCAGGCCCGAGCCTCCGTCAGCGACGACGACCTCCTGACCGCTGATGCCGATCTCGCCCGGCTCCGCGATACCATTGTCGAGAAAGGCCAGGACCCTGGCCGTTGGGATGGCAACGGCGAGACCGCCGGCGATCATCGCGTTGAGGCCGACGACCCTGCCCTCGCTGTCAGCGAGCGGGCCGCCCGAGTTGCCCGGGGCCAGCGCCACATCGGCAGTCACGGCGTCTGCGAAGGGGCCGCTGCCGCGGGCCGTGGAGTGGACGATGCCGGCGCTGACAGCGCCGCGTTGGCCCCAGGGGTGGCCGACGGCGATGACGACCTCGCCGATGCGCACGGGGTCGGCGCGCCAGGTGGGCTGGATGAGGTCAGTCGCCTCCACCTTGAGGACTGCGAGATCGTGCTCGCGGTCGCGGCCGAGAAGGCTTGCCCGAAGCTTGCGGTCGTCCGCGGTGACCACCTCTACATGGCCTTTGCCGACGACGTGGCTGTTGGTGACGATCAGGCCGTCACTGGAATAGACGGTGCCGGCGCCGGCGCCGCGATGGCTGTTGCGGACGGCGACCACGCTGCGCTGGAGCCTAGCGGCGACAGCGCTGGCGTCGCCGGCCAGCGAGGCGAGCAGCGGGGAAAGCTGAGGAGCGGGTGAGATCGTTGTTGCTGTCATGGCCTTAGCTTCGCTCACCGATTGTGATTGAGAGCTCGGTCGGCTCGCCGCCGCGCAGAACTCCCAGCTTCTCGGTCTTGCCGACGCTCTCAGGTCCCAGCGCGTTCTGCAGGTCGTCGGTGTCCTGGACTTTGTTGCCGCCGAGGCTGATGACGATGTCGCCGACCAGCAGGCCGGCCTTGTCGGCGGGCGTGCCAGCCTCGACCGAAACGATCAGCAGACCGCTCTCCTGGCCGCCGACGCGCTCAGCCAACCCGGCTGGCAGGCGAACGGGCTGGTTGCCGATGCCGAGATAACCGCGCTTGATCCGGCCGCCCTTGAGAAGGGCATCCGTGATCCGCGAGACCGCGTTGATGGGCAGTGAGAGTCCGGCGCCGCGGCCCAGGTGTGAGCTGTTGATGCCGACCACGCGCCCGGCGCTGTCAACCAGCGGGCCACCCGAGAAACCCGGGTAGAGCGTGAGGTCGGCGCGGATGTAGCCCTCGACCTGGGCGCCGGCGAAGCTCCGCCAGGGGCCGCCAACGACGCTGATCACGCCGCTCGAGGCAGTGGGGCCGTCGCTGGACGGTCGGCCCACGGCCAGCACCATGTGGCCGACGCGGGCGCTGCCGTCGGGCGCGCGTTCCGCTGGGGTCAGCGAGCCGCCGGCGAGGCGGAGGACCGCCAGGTCGGAGCCCTGGTCGCGGCCGACGAGCGTGGCTGTTTTCTCCGTGCCATCGGGCAGGCCCATGGTGATGTCCTCGTCGCGCTCGACGATGTGGTTGGCGGTCACGATCACGTCCGCCGCCCAGGCTACGCCGCTGCCCGGCAGCCTGCGCCGCGCCTTGACCGTGACGATGGACTCGGCCGCCTTCTCGACGGCGTTGGCCAGGGCGTTCGAAAGCTCGGTGAGCACCGTGGCGTCACTATGGTCTGTCATGTTTCCTCCCATCGCGGCCGCTCTGCGCGGCCGCCCTGTCACACTCAGCGTCGCAGAGTGGGAGCCGGCTCTGGATCAGCCGGATGGCTAGGGCGGCGGTGGCCGTCCGGCTAGCCTCGCAGGATCAAGTGGCTGTCGCCGAACTCGTGCCAGAGGTAGCGCTCGGCTACGGCTTCGCGGTAGGCGTCGCGGATCAGCTCGGGCGAGGCGATGGCATAGAGCATCGCCAGGTGGCTGGTCACCGGGTCGTGGAGGCCGGTCAGGAGGCCGTCAACGGTGTGGACGCCGGCGAGTGAAGCCCCCCGCGAGGGCTTAACCCGCTTCGCCATCCCACGCCGATTCCAGCGCGCGTACCATCGTCGTGCCGGCGTCGATTACCCGGTTCCCGCGCCCATGTGCCTCGTTTACTGCCTGTGCGGTGGTACCTGGCACCTCGAAGGGTTCCGGATAGAGCTCCTGCTCTTCGACGACGTCCGCCTCAACCTCAAGGCTGGACAATGGTAGTTAGTCTTGCTCTCGGGCTTCTTCTTCAAGCCGCGTAAGGGCCTCTTCGTCCCACAACGTCACGCCCCTTTGGCGAGCGAGATTGCTTGCCTCGGACGTCAGCCCGCCGGGCGCTGCTATCACTGCGCGAACCACCTGGCCCGGTGGCAGGATTCCAAGAAGCTCACGCACCACCTCAACGCCAGCATGGCGAGCGTGGTCCTTGCACTGAACATGGAGAATCTGTTCGATCCCAACCATGTCCGTCTTCGTCGCTATCAGATCCACCCCGCCATCGTGCGAGCGAGCCGTCCGCTCTACGTTCCACCCGCGGCTAGCCAGGATGCGGTCGCACCTTGCCTCCAACTCTAGCCCTGTAGGACGGCTTTCGAGTCTCGTGGGCACTGTGTTAGGTCGCTCGAGTCCGAATAGCCCAAAGAGCTCATTGGCGTTGAGTCGCGAAGCGAGATCCAACGAGACATCGTCGACGATTTCGTCAAACAATTGTTGCTTCCCGGCCAGGAGCTGCTCGATCCGCTCCTCGATTGTGTTTACGCAGGTGTATTTGTAAACCGTAACGGGGAATGTCTGCCCCATGCGATGCGAACGATCCTCTGCCTGCCGTTCGACGGCAGGATTCCACCAACGGTCAATGTGGAATACATAGGAGGCTTCCTGAAGATTGAGGCCGACACCACCGGCCTTCAGCGAAAGAATCAACAAGAGATGATCTGGGTTGCTCTTGAACTGCTGAATGACGCTGTCACGCTCCGTCCCGGACATACCACCCGTGTACGTCAGGGGTTTGTACGATGCCAAAAGCCGTGCTACGGCCGCAACACCAAACCTATCGTCCGTGTATTGCGAGAACAGAAGAGCGCGGTGACCCTCCGCCTTTAGCACCGCCAGTCTTTCGCTCAGATCCTCGAGTTTCGCCGACTCCCCGCTGACGGGGTCGATGTTGCAAAGTTGCTTGAGGCGCGTGATCAACTCCAGGACGTGCTGAATGCGGACTGCCGTGCCTTTCGCCTGGAGCTGGATCACACCGTCGCGCTCAGCTGCCAGATAGGCGTGCTGCTGATGGCGCAGGAGCGGCAAGCTCACGGAAACCACTTGCTTGGGAGGCAGATCCTGGAGGACATCTGCCTTCCTCCTGCGGAGCTGAAGCTCGCGGTGACGAGTAAGCAGTTCGGGGCCAGGCACGTACCGAACAAATGACCCGTCGCTGTAGTCGACGAACTCCATGATTGACGCCAGCTCGTCGACGTTGTTCTCCAACGGCGTACCTGTCATTGCCCACGAACGCTTGCGCCTTAGTTGCTTTACCTTGCGAGATACTTCGACATCCCGATTTTTTACCTTTTGGGCTTCGTCCAGGATGACGAGGTCCCATTCGCGCCGGCGGGGCCCCGATTGTTCGCCGATGCAGTCAGCTCGGAATGTTTCGTAACTCACGATGACCACGTGCGCGTCGGCGCGCCACTGCCACGCCCGGTCGGTAGCCGTCCCTCGTATCGCGATGAGCCTCAGTTCCGGAGCCCATCGGTAGAGCTCATGTCTCCATTGATCGATGAGACTCGCGGGAACAACCAGGAGGGCTGACGTGATCTTGCGCTGCAGCGTGAGAATTCGGAGTGCTGCTGCCGCTTGTATCGTCTTCCCCAGCCCCATGTCGTCGGCCAAAAGGATCCGATCGCGTTCCAGTAGCGCTCTCACCCCCTCGAGTTGAAACGGAAACAACTGGCCTGGCCATTCGAGCACCGTTGAAGGCCCAGGGAGCAGCGCCTCAAGCGGGACAGCAAGTATCGCTGCGAGACGGTTAGCCAACGACACCGTTGCTTCGGCCTGGTCTACGATTTGCCTTGGCTGAGCCTCCGATGTTCCGTGCGCCGCAGCACGGCTCGCGCCGGTTGCCGCGGAATAAGGTAGTCGCTGATCGAGGGATCGCAGGCTTACCACTTTCACCTGAGCCGGTGCATCGATACCCGAGACTTGCAGTGCCGTTGTCGCAAGCGGCCGTGGCGGTTCTAAGTCGAACAGGTCAGCGTTTGGGGATGGTCGTGCCGCCGGAACGAGATGTAAGGCAAGCTGAGGCTTCTGATCTTGGCGGAACCAGGAAAAGCGTCTTTTGCGAACGACCCTCGCGTCCATCCACCAATCACCGTCAGCTGCCAGCGAAAGCCTCCTCCAGCCCCAGGGCGACGCGGTCGAAGGGTTCGAAGGCGAGTTGCTTCGCTTGCAGCGTCTCTAACAACCGACGCGCAGGGTGCTCGAAAGCTGGTGGGTCACCAACCCAATACAAGTGGGTCGCACCGTCGACGCTCTCGATCGACTCCTGACCTGATTGAACCTCAGAAGTCCCTCCTACGCGGCAGAGTGGGATACCGACCGCAATATCCTCGGTGAAAACACGCGGACAAACCTCCGTTGCCAAAGCCAGGACGAGCGAAGGCTGCTGCTGAACGGCCGAGAAGAGCGTCATGGTCAGTTTGGCTACGGCGCTTCGTCTTGCCTCGCCCGCCCGCCAAAGCACTGATGACACGAGGCTGATCCGACTGAAGCAGAACGCGACAGGCTCGGCCTTGCTGTCAACTAGGAACAGCGCCCCTCGCATACCACGGGAATCTGGCTCGTCGACAAACCTCAGGTAAGCTGCGAATCCAAGGTCCTCATCGATTGACAGGTCCCGGAAGGGGATGGCCATCGCTAGTCTTGGCCGACCTCTGGCTCGGGCGGCTCCTCGAGCTGCGGATTTTCTTCGTAGGTCGTTTTCAGTTCTTCCTCTTCAGTGTTGACGACGTGTCCGGGGTACAGTCGATTGAGGTCCCACTCGTTGATCCACCGACGTACGTAGGATCGCATCGGCCGGCCACCCTTTGATTCATGGCTTGGGAGCCCAGGCGGCGCCCAGTCATAAGCGGTCGCGTGGATATGCTGCAGGCGCTCTCTGATGGCAGCTCGGGCGGTGTCGTCCGGCCTGTGCAGCAGGACGCTCTCGCGCTCTATCACGCGTATACCTACTTCGGCCCTCGCCGCCAGCATCGTGTACTCGTCCGTTTCCTTGGCGCGCAATCTAGGCCCGACATAGTCTCGGTCTCCCTTACCTTGCAGGACACCGAGGTCGAAATCGTCAGTAATCGCAGCGACCGCCGTCAAGCCGGGATATCCCTCGCTCTCGATCCGGCCTAACCACGTTGCCAGCTCCGCATAGGATCGGCCGCGCTGTAGCAGGCTGTAGCGCCCAATCAACTCGACCTCATCGATAAGGACGGTCCAACCCTTGAAGCCGGCGGCTCGAAACAACCGAGCCGCAAAGAGAAATCGCTGGCGGGCAAGTTCTTTAACCTTGATTGGCTTGACGGAGTAAGATGCCGCCTGGCCGATCTGTCTGAGCCCTGCCTTTACCCCGCCGATGGGCAGCTTGTCGCCCGCCCAGAAGTTGCAAATCTGCTCAACCAGTTCGGGATCTTGACTCAATCGCTCGTGAAGCATCAACGTTGCGGGGAACAACGACCCGATGCCCGACTCGGGCGAGTTCGCCCAGCGAAACAGATCAGCATAGCCGGGGGTTTTTTGGTTCAGCCCGAGGGCGACCTCGTGGATTGCTTGACCACTCCGACCTGGGACAATGGCCGCTTCTATGGCGGCCCGGAAAACTTTGGCGGCATCGAAAAGGGGAGTTTCCTTGCTGATTACCACGCGGCTGCAAACGAACCCGGAGGATACGGCCATGTTCTCCAGGTACTCGAGCAGATGCGACTTTCCTGTGCCGAATCCGCCTGCGACGAGCAATCCCGGCACGTGTCTTGGCTCACCATTAGCCGCATCGAGAGCATTAAGCTGTTCCAGAAAGCGTCGCTCAACATCCGGCTGATCGCATCCGAGCGCCAGCACAGCATCCTTATTGGGTACCCCGCTGCGGAGCGCCTCAAGGGCTCGTCGACTGTCAATAGGCCGCGTCGTTTCCTGCATTAAGTGCTTTCATCCGGGTCGGCCAGTCGCACGAGCGAGGCCATGGGGTTGACCAGGGCTCGGTCGTGGACTTCGTCGAAGACCCTGAACTTCAAAGCCTGGTAGGCGCCGAGACCTCGACCGCTCGGGTCGTCGTCCAGGAACTCTTGGGCAGGAATCACAACAACGAGGCACCCTCGCATGCGGTCAGTTGCGTCTATGAACTGGCGGAGCACCTCATAGTGGTCCATTACCGCCGCCCTGGAGTAAAACACAGCTTCGTCCCGTGGGTTCCTGGCCAGGCTCACTCTCTTCGTATCAAGCAGGATCAGGAGTCCTGCCATGCCGGCAAAGCGCACCCAGACTAGAAGTGATTCGAGTAGATGACGGGCGTTGGCGCGGTTGATGCTGGTAAAGATCGAGTACGGCTTCACAGCGCTGATTGCTTTGTTCCTGCCAGTTAGCCAATCCGTAATCACCTCGGACTTAGTAAGCCCGTCCTCCCCGCCAGACAACTCCGCTTGGCTTAGATGCATCATGGCCACACGGAAATCCTTAGAAAGCTTGCGGTGCTTGAATATTCCCCTTTCCATTGCAGGGCGGAGCTCCAGGCGAATTGTCCCCTCCTCCGTCCGATTGGCTTCAGCTAGACGGGTGATGAACCGACCGTCGCCCGAGGCCGCCGGCGTGAAGCCGGCTTCCGATGCGAGCCTTGCCAGGACGCGCAGCGATAGGTCGTTCCAAGGCATCTGCTCCGCGACGGCAAAGAAGATCTGGTCAATCATCTGAACCCGCGTCTGCTCGGCGTCGACGTGGGCTACGGCGTAGCCGCAGTTTGCCGCCCGTTCAGAAAGGGAAGCGATCAACGCGGAACGCGACGAATCATTGAGGGGTACGGCGAACTTCACCGAGGCGCCACCCTCTTTGATAAACGTTGCGAGATACTCCTCGTCAAGGAACTTCAACCAGGTCTGCGGCTCGATCGAGAAGGTCATGACTGGGAGTGGAACTTGATTCCGGAGAAGACGGCCGTCTCTCCAGTCGGTCCAACAAACGTGAACGTCCCCCGGCCACCTTTGGTTGCGGTGCTGGCGGTCAACGTGAAGCGAGTGCCCGCTCTTGTCTGTGTTAAGCCGCTGGAATCCAGGAGAAAAATGTCTCGCCCAAAGTCGCTCTGGTCATACTCCGCATTTGCGCCTGGCAACAACGTAAAGGCCTCGTACAGGTCGACCAGGGCGACCGTGCTGCCATGACCATCTCGCCCAACTTTCAGCCGGTACCCCTTGTACAGCGCTTCAAGAAATCTTTCGCTCGGAAACCTGGACTTCTTGGACTGATTCGTCTTCAGCAGAGCGACAAGGTGTGACGGCCGGATTGCCGAAACCTTCTTCTTATCCACCTTTACCGCGCGCTCGCTCGGGATGATGCGGACAAGCGACGGAAAAGCTACCAGGGTGTTGTCCCGGCTTTCGATTCGCAGTCCCTCAGCAGCAGCCGTCGAGAGCAGTTCGTCCTGGTAACCGTCATTCAGGTACGCCTCCTCCTCCTGGGCGCTAAAAGGCCAGGCAGATCGTGCGTTAGCGGTTTCCTGGCGCGCGTTCTCTAAGGCCAGCCCTAATTTGTCGCAAGCTCGCTTCAATTTTGCCAGGTCACCATCTGCCGCGGACTTCTGCAGCTCCCTGGCGGCCGAGACCAGGACTGACCCGCTTTTCAGCGCGGCAGCCGCGGCTCGCTCGGTGTCTTCGAACCCTCGCTCGAATCTGCCCAATCTCTCGGCTCCTCCCCCGACTGTCGTCATCCGGCTCAGTTTCGGTTCATCAATCAGCGCAAGCTTCGTCTGGATAGCTTATCCCCTCCCGTCCCTCTGACAAACGCTTCAGGCCGGCTCCCAGAGCTCGACGCGGTTGCCCTCAGGGTCCATCAACCAGCCGAAGCGCCCGTAGTCGTACTCCTCGACGCGCTCATCTGCCTCTACGCCGGCCTCCTTTAGCGATTCCAGGAGGGCGTCGGGGTCGCGAGACTTGAAGAAGACGCCGCCTAATCCGGTGACGCGCGCCATCTCAGAAGGTGACGAACTCCCGCTGCTCGCCCCAGGCCGCGCGCAAGGTTTCGCAGATCTCGCCCAGGGTCACATAGCTGTCGACGGCCTCGATCAACACGGGCATTGTGTTCTCCGTCGACATCGCCACCTCGGCCAGGCGACCGCGCATGCGCTCAACCGCGGCTTCGTCGCGCTTTGCTTTTAGCTGGCGCAGCCGCTCGACTTGCCGAGCCCCCACAGTCGGGTCCACCTTGAGCAGATCTCCGAGGTCCTCCTCGCCGGCCTGGAACTCGTTGACGCCGACGATGATCCGGCGCCTGCCCTCGACCTCCATCACGTAGCGGTAGCTCGCCTCCTGGATCTCCCCTTGCTGGAAGCCGCGCTCGATGGCTGCCAGGGCCCCACCCATGGCGTCGATCTTCTCGATGTAGCGGGTGGCCTGCTCCTCAATGTCGTCGGTCAGGCGCTCGACGTAGTAGGAACCGGCCAGAGGATCGACAGTATCGGTGACGCCAGTCTCGTAACCGATGATCTGCTGCGTGCGCAGGGCGATCTGGACCGCCTGCTCGCTGGGCAGAGCGAGCGCCTCGTCCTTCGAGTTCGTGTGCAGCGACTGCGTTCCACCGAGCACGGCAGCCATGGCCTGGATGGCCGTGCGCACGATGTTGTTGTCGGGCTGCTGGGCAGTCAGGGTGACGCCAGCGGTCTGCGTGTGGAAGCGCAGCATCAGCGAGCGAGGGTCCTTAGCGCCAAATCGCTCCTTCATGATCTTTGCCCACATCCGGCGGGCAGCGCGGAACTTCGAGGCCTCTTCGAGGAAGTTGTTGTGGCAGGCGAAGAAGAAGGAAAGGCGCGGGGCGAAGTCGTCGAGTTCGAGGCCGGCCTTTAATGCGGCATCGACGTAGGCGATGGCGTTGGCCAGCGTAAAGCCGACTTCCTGGGAGGCGGTCGCCCCGGCCTCCCGGATGTGATAGCCGCTGATGCTGATCGTGTTCCAGTTCGGCACTTCGGTCTTGCAAAAGGCAAAGAGGTCGGTGATCAGGCGCATCGATGGCCCAGGCGGGAAGATGTAGGTCCCGCGGGCGATGTATTCCTTGAGGATGTCGTTCTGAACGGTCCCGCCGATGGCATTCAGGGTTGTGCCCTGGCGCTTGGCGACCGCGCAGTAGAGGGCGAGGAGGATTGACGCAGTGGCGTTGATCGTCATCGAGGTCGTGACCTCGGACAGCGGGATGTCGGCGAAAAGCCGGCTCATGTCTTCTACCGACGAGATTGACACGCCTACTTTGCCCACCTCGCCGCGGGCCATGGGGTGGTCGGGGTCGTAGCCGATCTGCGTGGGCAGGTCGAAGGCTACGGACAGCCCGGTCTGTCCGTGGTCGAGGAGGTAGCGGTAGCGCTTGTTGGACTCGTCGGCGTCGCCGAAGCCGGCGTACTGGCGCATCGTCCAGAGACGGCCGCGGTACATGGTCGGCTGGACCCCCCGCGTATACGGATATTCGCCGGGGAAGCCCAGCTTGTCGACGTAAGCCGCTTCGGCGCCGCCGTTCTCGCCGGGCCAGTCGGCCGGGTCGTGGACGGGTTTGACCGGGGCACCGTCGCTCGTGGCGAAAACGACGTCGCGCTCGCCGCCCTTCTTGAGCGCCGGCTCGTAGAGGCCCTTTTCCCATTCCCCGCGTGTGGTCATGGCTGCGCTATCAGCCTAATTCTTGGCTCCCGCTGGAAGGAGGACGTGAGGCTAGGCCGCTCGGCCTTGTGCGGCGGCTTGCAGTCGGCCCTGCTTCACTGCCGGCCGACATCCAGGCATACGATCTTCAGCCCTGTCGAGTCGGCCGCTGCGCCATTCCGCCAGGAGAGCGTCGCGGTCCGCAAATCCGTCGCCCGTACGCCGATTAAGTGGTCGGAGGCCTCGATGCTCGTGAATCCTATCCCCGCGACCACATCCCCCCCAAAACAAGAAAGGCTTATTGACCCTAGAGCGCCGGCCGCCACTCTCTTCGATACGCCTCTCCAGTAGGTTTCGGCCGACTGCCAGCAGTAAGCCGTCAATTTGACCGTGTCCGCCGCGGTGGGGTTCGTCCAGGTCAGATTCCAGCCGTTCGCGTCGATGTTGGGCGCCATGGCGATGACGGTGGTAGCGGACCCCACGCCGCTGAACCCGCCTGTCAGCTCCGTGCCAGAGCAGTTCATGCTGACAGTTGTCGGCTGGTTAACCGCACCGAAGCCATTAATGGTGATCCTCTCACGCGTCGGGTCGGCGCGACGGCAGATCACGCGGACCAACACGCTATCCGCCGTGCCATCGTTGCGCCAGGCCACCCGCCAGCTGTCGGGCTTGAGCGTCTCGATGTTGTTTTCCATGACGTGCGTGCCCACGTCCACCGCGCCGAATCCACCGGCCAGGATAGCTTCTTCGGGTTCGCAGCCAAGCGTCAGCGAAGAGGTCTGGTTGGCTCCGCCGTTACCCGCGCCCGTAAGACTCTTCAGGTAGTACTGCGGGATTATGCCGGCGTTGCCGCCCTCGCCCGAGTCCGGCAGCGCCTCCTCGGATGCTATGGCTGACGCTGCCGCGATGGCGACTGCGATCACAGCAAAGACGGCAAGGGCCGCTTGTTTCACAACCCCCAAAGGATACTCCCGTACGCCTCCGCGCGTCCGGTCTCGCCGGGGGTGTATCCAGAAAGTGTCACCCACCCTTAGGTGACGTCGAGGCAAACAATCCTGATCCCGGTCGGGTCGGTTGACGCGCCGTTGACCCAGGAAATTGTTGCCGTGGTCAGGCTGGACACCCGCGCGCCGATCAGGTGGTCGCCGGCCTCAATGCTGCTGAATCCGATCCCGGCCACGATGTCGGCCGCATTGCAGGAGAGGCTGAGCGAGCCAGCCTCTCCGGGGCCGACCGTCTTCGAGGCCGACCTCGGGTAGGCGGAGGCCGATTGCCAGCAGTGCGCGGATACTTTGATCGTGTCGGCTACCGTCGGGTTCTTCCAGGTCACGGTCCAGTCACCGTCGACTTGGGGCGCGCTTTCGATGATCGTGGTGCCGTCCGCTACGCTGCGGAAGCCGCCGCTTAGGACCGTGCCAAAGCAGTTCTGCTCTACGGTTGTAGGCTGGTTAGCCGTCCCGGAACTGGTGATGGTTACGGTCTCTCGCGCCGGGTTGCCGCGGAAGCAAATCGCACGGACGGTGACGCTGTCCACCGTGCCATTGTTGACCCAGGCCGCCCGCCAGCCATCGGGGTCGATAGCAGCCAGATGGTTCTGAGAAATGTGGGTGCCTTCGTCCACGCTGGCGAATCCGCCGGCGAGTATCGCCTCGTGGGGCTGGTTGCAAGAGACTGTGAGAGACGAAACCTGGTTCGCCCCGCCACTGCCTGCGCCCGTGAGACTCTTCAAGTAGTAAGGCGGCGGAACGCCGGCCTCTTCGGCACCGACCACCGAAGGCGGGGCCTCGCCGCTCCAGTCCAGGGAACCTACCGCGAGGGCAACCGCGGCCAGGGTGATGAGCACGGCAAGGTGCTTCATAAACTACAGAGCAGACTCCCGTGGCGAGCCTCGCGTGCTCCTGCCGCCAGGGCACGCCAGAGAATCGACATCTCTAGCGGCACCGAGTGAGCCGATAAGCTTTGCCCATGGCGCAGAAGGAGATGTTTATCGAGGTCGCGGGGCGCGAGGTGCGCGTCACCAACCCGGAGAAGGTCTTCTTCCCCACCCTGGGCAAGACGAAGCTCGACATCGTCAACTACTACCTCGCGGTGGCAGACGGCGCGTTGCGTGGCATCCGCAACCGCCCCATGATCCTCAAGCGCTTCGTCAACGGCGCGACCGAGGAGCCCTTTTACCAGAAGCGTGCGCCCGCCGACCGGCCGCCCTGGATCAAAACCTGCACCATCACATTCCCCAGCGGCCGCAGCGCAGACGAGGTGGTTTGCAACGATGCCGCGGACCTGATCTGGGTGGCCAACCTGGGCTGCCTCGACCTCAACCCCTGGCCCGTCAGGGCCGACGACGTTGACCACCCCGATGAGCTAAGAGTCGACCTCGACCCCACACCCCAGGCGAGCTGGGCCGATGTCAGGAACGTCGCCCTGACGGCCGGTGACGTGCTGAGGGACAATGGGCTAAAGGGCTTCCCGAAGACCTCCGGCTCACGCGGCATCCACATCAATGTGCGGATCCAGCCGCGCTGGAGCTTCCTTGAGGTGCGCCGGGCGGCGCTCGCCCTCGCCCGCGAGGTCGAGCGGTGTGTGCCCGCCATCGCCACGTCGGCCTGGTGGAAGGAGCAACGGCACGGCGTTTTCCTCGACTACAACCAGAACGCCCGCGACCGCACGGTCGCTTCGGCGTATTCCATTCGGCCGCTGCCTGACGCGCGGGTTTCCTGTCCACTCACCTGGGATGAGGTACCTGACGTAGACCCCGCCGCCTTCACCATCGACACGGTGCCCGAGCGGTACGCGAAGATCGGAGACCCAGCGGCCGCAATCGATGATGAGCCGGGTGACTTATCGGGCCTTCTCTCGCTGGCGGCGAGGGATGAGGCGGGCGGGCTCGGCGACGCGCCGTGGCCGCCGCACTTTCCGAAGGCTGAGGGGGAGCCGCCGCGGGTCCAACCGAGCAAGCGGCGCGCGCCGAAGCCTGATCTAGGAGATCCCGAAGACCTCGCGTAGCTCGATCGGGATTGCTGTGGTCAGTTGGTCGTAGGTGCATTCGCGCGGGGGCTTGTCGGGACGCCAGCGCACGAAGGTCGAGGCGTGGCGGAAGCGCTCGCCCTGTAGGTGGTCGAAGGTGACCTCGCAGACGAGCTCGGGGCGCAGAGGCTCCCAGGCCATATCCGCACTGCTGCGCCAGCGGCTGGGGGCGCCGGGCGTGCGGCCCTGGCCGAAGCCACCCTCGGGATCCTTGTCGCGGTAGGGCTCAAGGAACTCGACCAGGGCGCGTTTTTCGGCGTGCTTGAAGCTCGAGGTATGCCCGACGTGGTGGAAGACGCCGGAGTCGTCGTAGAGGCCTAGCAATAGCGAGCCGACCGATTTCCCCTCCTCGCCACGGTTCCAGCGGAAGCCGCCGACGACGCAGTCGGCCGTGCGCTGGTGCTTGATTTTGATCATCACCCGCTCGTTCGGCTTGTAGGGCAGGCTGTTCTTCTTGGCGATGACACCGTCGAGGCCTGCGCCCTCGAAACGGTTGAACCAGTCTTCGCCCTGGGCGCGGTCTGCCGTCGCCGGCGTGAGGTAGAGCGGTGGTTTTGGCTTTAGGATCTGCTCGAGCTTGCTGCGACGTTCGGCGAAGGGTGCCTGCATTAGGTCCTGGCCGCCGGCGGCGAGGAGGTCGAAGGCCACGAACGACGATGGGGTTTCGGCGGCGAGTTTGCGGACGCGCGACTCCGCCGGGTGGATGCGCAGCTGGAGGCTGTCGAAATCGAGCCCGCTGGGGCCGGCGATGACGACTTCGCCGTCGACGACCACGCCAGGGGAGAGGACCTCGCGCAGGCTCTCCTCTAGCTCCGGGAAGTAGCGGTTGAGTGGTTTGGTATCGCGGCTCTGGATCAACATCTCGTCGCCGTCCCAGAAGACGAGGGCGCGGAAGCCGTCCCATTTGGGTTCGTAGATGATGTCGTCGCCCTCGGGCATCGTCCGCGAGAGCAGGGCGAGCATGGGGCGGATGGGGGGCTGGATCGGCAGCTTCATTGGGGAAGCACCAGCTGCTCGGAAAACCAGCGATCCCATTGCTGCTCCTCGGATAGACCCGAGGGTCTAGCGACCGGGTTCTCGGGATCGGAATCCCAGCGCAATGGATTCAACATGATGTAGTTTCGCGCAACCTCAACCGCTCTATCGTTCCGGAGTATTCGATCCCAATAGCTTCTCTGCCAAACCGCCGTTCCTCTGGTCCGGCGTAGCGAGTTGATCCGACGAGCGGTGGTGTTCTTGTAATAGCGAACGATGTCAGGAAGGCCGGATCGCGCCACGCCACCGCCCTGCACAACCTCTGTAGCGGCGGGTGTCAGCCTCTCATCCATGACGGCACTGGTCTGGTTGCTGACACCCGCCAGGGCTTCGCGCTCACCGATCATTACGATTCCGTGAACGTGATTGGGCATGACAACAAACGCATTCAACTCAACGTTCGGAAACATCGTCGGTATCGCGTTCCAAACGTTGCGGGCTATTCGGCACAACTGATCGTGCTCGAAGAGCAGTCGCGATTGTGGGTGCACTAGCGTGACGAAGTACGCGCCCGGCGAGGAGTAATCGTAACCGGGTAGTCGCAATGATCGGCGGTAGTTGATGCGCTGATCGCCTGGCATTAGAGGCCCGATCCGAGGCGGCGTTCAAATCTCCCAGTTGTTACCTGCCCACCTCCCGAGGGGCGGGTGTCAGCTCCCAATACAACCGGCGTCTTACTCCGAGGCTGACACCCGCCGCTACAGCGTTGCCTCGGTTTCCTGCCGTGCGATCTTGCGGCAACTCGCGGTATAAGGACGAATCTCGGCTTTTCATCGGCCGAGGCGCCAGGGGCGGCCGGCGGCTTCGCGTTTGGCGCCGGCGGTACGTGGGGTGTAGTGCGCGGGGACGGGCTGGCAGCGGGGGCACCACATGGTGTGGCGGTTCAGCTCGCCCTGGCGGTCGCCGACGACCTTGGTCAGGCAGCGCCGGCAAGGGAGGCCACGCCGGTCGTGAATCCAGGCCCGGACGCCGCGATGCGGCGGGCCGTCGGCATCTGTGACGCGGATGCCGCGCGAGACGTTGGAGCGCATCATGTCGCGCGCACACTCGATGACCTTCGCCACGGCGGCGTCGTCCATATCGGCAACGCGTGTGTAGGGATGGATGCTCGTAACGAAGAGGCTCTCGTTCTTGTAGACGTTGCCGATGCCGGCCAGCACGCGTTGGTCCATGATGACCTCGCCGATCTCGCCCAGCTCGCCGGCCCGCTCGCGCAGGGCTTGCACGACGGCCGGCACATCAAACGGCTCCACCAGGATATCCGGCCCGAGGCGGGACATCGCCGGGTGGATCGCCAGCGCTCGGGCGTCGAATAGCTCGGCGACCGGGGCGTTGAAGCAGACCGCGACCGCGTCCTCGACTTCGATGACCACCCGCGCCTGCTCCAGAGGCCGCCGCCACGGCTCGCCGGGGCGGTAGCGATGCCACGAGCCCCACATCCGCAGATGGGTGCGCAGCATCAAGCCGTTCTCGAAGCCGATCAGCAGATTCTTGCCCTGCGACTCCACGGTACTGACCCGCGAGCCGACGACGCGATGCATCGCCGGGCCACCCCTCGGCGCGCTGGCCGCCTTGATCTCCTTACCGCTGAGGACGGGGCGGAGCACGGCGGCCGTGCGGTAGAGGGTGTCGCCCTCAGGCACGCAGCACGAGTCCTTTGTAGCTCTTGACGAAACCGGCGCCGGTGAAGCGGTCCGCTATGGCGGCCTCGCGCGCCGGCTCGCCGTCCAGTCGTTCGATCACAAGCCCGCGGCTGTGTCCGTTGCTGACCAGTGGACGCAGCGCCGGGATTGCCAGGTCGAGCACCTCTTCATCCTCGCTCAGGGTGATGATTCCGCGCCCGCCGCGCTCGAGGTACAGGGCAGCGCGGCCGTCGACTAGGACGATGTAGGCGCCGGCTGCGCGCTGCAGTGGCCGCCGATCGTCCTCGCCACGACGCGGCCAGGCGATGGCTGCGCCATACGGGTTCGCCGCGTCGGACGCGGCAAGGAGCACGACTCTCCGCTCGTCGGGCTGGTCGCGCTCCGCGCGCAGGCGGTCGACCGCACCCGGGAGGGCGAACTGCGCGGCGCCAAGACCCTCGACGAAGTAGCCGCGGCGGATTCGGCCCGACTCCTCCATCGCACGGTAGACCGGGTAGACGCCGGAGAACCCGCCGTTCGTGCCCTCGGCCAGGACAGCCTCGCGGGTGACGACGCCGTAGCGCTCGAGCAGGCTGCCGGCCACGGCGTGCTGGCGGGCCGTGGGGCTGGTCGCCTCGTTGACAAGTGACGAAACCAGCGACCAGCGGCCGGCGGCCTCGGGCGGCCCCACCTGGCTGAGCCGCCCCGGCCGGACGCGGTTGCCGCGAGGGCGTCGATAGCGCAGCGCCCGCAGCGGGCTGAAGGTGTCGTTGGTCACCTCGCCGGCCCAGACCAGCTCCCAGAGGGCGTCCAAAACGTCGTCGTCGCGGCCGCCGCCGGCGGCAGTGTAGATCTCGCGGAAGAAGGAGGCGCCGCGGGCCGCGAGATGCTCGCGTATGGCCGCGTGAATCACGCCATCGGGTTTCTCGTCCGACTGTGGGCTGAGAAGGGTCCCGACGCGGTCGCGGCGGTAGAGGGCGACACGCCCATCATCGCGGCCCAGGGAGCCGCGGCCGACCCAGACCAGCTCCCCGGCGGCGCCAAGCTCGTCGAGCAGTCGCGGAGTGTAGTCCTTGATCCGCGCCGGCAGGACATCGCGCTCCAGCACCGATGCCGGGATAGCGTAGCCCTCGAGCTGCGTCACGACGTCAGCCAGTCGGTCGAGGCCGCCTCGCTCGCTGCCGATTTCGTGCCAGGCTGGCAGGAATCGCCCGAGAGCTTCGGCCGGGACGGGCTCGACCTCGCGCCTCAGGCGGGCCAGAGAGCGCCGCTTGAGCGAACGCAGGACCTCGGGGTCGCAATACTCGCGGTCGTGGCCGTCGGGACGGAAGTCGCCATAGAGCAAGGTTTCGCGGGCCACGAGGTGCTGGAGGGCTTCGTGGACGGCGGAGGTCGGCAGCCCCCAGCGCTCCGTCGGCCCGCGCTCGAGAAGCGGTGCATGGGTGCGCGCCCAGCGCGCCAGCAGACTATGTAGGGGCTCCTCGGCCGGCGCCAGGAAGACGTCGGGGATGCCGGTGGGCAGGCTGGCGCCTAGCGCATCACGGTAGCGGGCGGCGTCCTCGACGGCTATCCAGCGCTCCTCTCCGGCGATGCGTATCGCGCAGGCCCGACGCTGGCGATCTAGCTGGGCGAGCCAGTCATCGGCCGGTTCGGCGCCGCCGCGGCAACGGCTGTGGACCTCCTCGCGGCTGAGGTCGCCGATTCTGCGCAGCAGGTCGTGCAGCGTATCCGCCGATTTTGCCTGGCGCGCCGGGACAAGCGCCTGCAACTCCAGTTCGAGGTCGGCGACCGCCTCGGGGTCGAGGAGCTCGCGCAGCTCTTCCTGGCCCATGAGCTCGCGCAGGAGCTCGCGGTCGAGGGCAAGAGCCTGCGCCCGCCTCTCGGCGAGCGGCGCGTCGCCCTCGTACATGTAGGCGGCGATGTAGTCGAAGAGGAGCGAGGTGGCGAAGGGCGACGCGCTGCGCGTCTCGACGGCCACCACCTTGATGTCACGACGCTGGATCGAGCGCAGGACCTCGACCAGGGCCGGCATATCGAACACCTCGCGCAGGCACTCGCGGTAGGTCTCGAGGATGATCGGGAACGAGCCATAGCGTGACGCCACCGCCAGCAGGTCGCCAGCCCGCTGTCGCTGCTGCCAGAGGGGGGTCCGGGAGCCCGGCCGCCGCCTCGGAAGAAGGAGGGCCCGCGCCGCGTTCTCACGGAAGCGCGAAGCAAACAGCGCCGAACTGCCAAGCTGCCTAAGAACAAGGTCTTCGACTGCCTCCGGCTGGATGATCACGTCGGTGTCTAGCGGCGAGTCCTCGGCCTCGGGCAGGCGGATGGCGATGCCGTCGTCGCTCCACAGGGCCTGAACGTCGAACCCGGTGCGCTCGCTGAGCTGCGCCTCGATCGCCAGTGCCCATGGAGCGTGGACGCGGCCACCGAAAGGAGTCAAGATGCAGACGCGCCAGTCGCCCAGCTCGTCGCGAAAGCGCTCGACCACGATTGTGCGGTCAGTTGGCAAGACGCCTGTCGCTTCCTTCTGGTCCTTCAGGTAGCTGAGCAGGTTGTCCGCCGCGTATTGGTCGAGGTCGTGGTCTTCCCTGAGCCGCAGCATGGCTGTTTCCGGATCGGTGCGGTCGATTTCGCGGACGAAGGCTCCGAGAGCACGGCCGAGCTCGATCGGGCGACCCGGTCCGTCACCCTTCCAGAAGGGCATCTTGCCCGGCTCGCCGGGCGCCGGCGAAACGATCACGCGGTCGCGCGTAATCTCTTCGATTCGCCAGGTTGTCGCCCCGAGCAAGAAGGTCTCGCCGGCGCGGCTCTCGTAGACCATCTCCTCATCGAGCTCGCCCACCCGAGGGCCGCCCTCACCGAGAAAGACGCCGAAGAGGCCGCGGTCGGGGATCGTGCCGGCGTTGCTGATGGCAACGGCTTTGGCGTCGCCGCGCGATATCAGCGTGTCGGCCGCCCGGTCCCAGACAATCCGCGGCCGTAGCTCAGCGAACTCGTCGGAGGGGTACTGGCCGGAGAGCATGCCGAGCACGCCTTCGAAACCCTCGCGGGAGAGGTCTGCGAAGCTGTAGGCGCGGCGGACGACACCGAGCAGGTCGTCGACCTTCCATTCGTCCATGGCGCACATCGCCACAACCTGCTGCGCAAGCACGTCCAGGGGGTTGCGGGGGACGATGGTCTCCTCGATCTGGCCCTCGCGCATCCGCCGCGTGACGACGGCGCATTCGACCAGGTCGCCGCGGAACTTGGGGAAAATCTTCCCCCGGCTGACCTCGTCGATGCGGTGGCCCGAGCGGCCGATGCGCTGCAGGCCGCTGGCCACCGAGGTCGGCGATTCGACCTGGATCACCAGGTCGATCGCGCCCATGTCGATGCCGAGCTCGAGTGAGCTGGTGGCGACCAGAGCCGGCAGCTTGCCGGCCTTGAGCTGCTCCTCGATCTGTACCCGCTGCTCGCGGGAGACGGAGCCGTGGTGGGCGCGCACCAGCTCCTCGCCCGCCAGCTCGTTGAGGCGCTGGGCGAGGCGCTCGGCGAGGCGCCGGCTGTTGGCGAAGATCAGCGTCGAGCGGTGCTGGCGGATGAGCTCCAGCAGCCTTGGGTAGATGGCCGGCCAGATCGAGTGGCGCGCTTCGGGCGCCGCGGCGGCCCCGCCGGGCGCCTGGTCGAGGGGCATTCTCTCGCCCTGGGCGGCCATATCTGGGATGGGGACGATGACCTCGAGGTCGAGGTCCTTGCGGTGCCCGGCATCGACGATTTCGACCTCCCGCCCGCCGCCGCCCAGGTAGCGAGCGCTTTCCTCAAGGGGGCGCTGCGTGGCGGAGAGCCCGATGCGCTGCGCCGGCCCGGCGGTCAGCTCCTCGAGCCTTTCCAAGGACAGGGCGAGGTGGGCGCCACGTTTCGTACCAGACATTGTGTGGATCTCGTCGACGATCACCCACTCGACCGATTTGAGGGCGTCGCGCACCTGGGAGGTCAGCATGAGATAGAGGGACTCGGGCGTCGTGATCAGGATGTCGGGCGGGTTTCGCTGTATGCGCCGGCGGTCTTCTTGTGGTGTGTCACCCGTGCGCACCGCCACCTCGACCTGGGGCACCGGCGTTCCCAGGCGCTCGGCGGCCAGCGCGATCCCCGTAAGCGGGGCGCGCAGGTTGCGCTCGATGTCGTAGGTCAGGGCCTTGAGCGGCGAGATGTAGAGGACGCGTGCGCCCGTCCTTTTCGTGGCGGCTTCGCGGGGTGGCGACTGAAATAGGCGGTCGAGGCACCAGAGGAAGGCGGCGAGGGTTTTGCCTGAGCCCGTGGGGGCCAGGATGAGGGTGTGTTTGCCTCCGGAGATAGCTTTCCAACCTAGCTCCTGGGCCTTTGTGGGCGCCTCGAAGGCACCGGCGAACCACTCCCTGGTGGCCGGGCTGAAGGCATCGAGAGCGGGTTGTCGAGTAGCGGTTGTCATTGGGGGTGAGTCCTAATTCTAGAACGTGCGTTCAGATGGTGGCGTGCCTCGTTCATGCCAAGGGGCTTGGAGTTGACCAGCCCCATAACCGGCTGGACCTTCTTGATTTCGGTAAGTCGGCGACCAACCCCCTGTAGGGCGGGTCCCGTTTCTCGGGGTGATTCGAGCTGTTATTGCCCTGCGGGACCCGCCCCTACAGGCCGCCAGCGTTCAACGCCGCGACTGTGCGTAGTGATCCGCGCGCTTCTTCCTGGCTTCCCGCCCCGGCGGGCGGTTGCCTACAGCCGCGGTTCGCTGTAACGTTGCGCGCATGGAAGCAACGCCAGCCGCCCCCAGCCCTCAGATCCCGGTCAAGGTAATCGCCGCGGCGCTGGCCGGCGCGGCTGTGGCCGTCATCCTCGGCGTCTACGGCAACGAGCATGAGCCGGCGCGCGACACGCTGCCGACCGACCTCTTCTTTTCGGCGACGCTCAACCTCAAGGTCTGGTTTGCGACGGCCGCTTTTGTGCTGGCGATCTGTCAGGTGTACCTGGGCGGCGTGATGTACGGGTGGTGGCCCTATCCTGGTGGGGCTCGCGGCTGGGTGCCGATGGTCCATCGCGCCTCGGGCTTCCTGGCCTTTCTCTTCACGCTTCCCGTCGCTTACCACTGTTTGTACTCACTGGGCTTCCAGGACTACGAGAACGGCGAGGTACCAGTGATCGGTGGCGACCGGGTCTACTTCCACTCAATCCTGGGTTGCATCTTCTTTGGAGCCTTCGCAGCAAAGGTGCTGCTGGTGACCCTGAAGGGCGTGCCGAGCTGGGCTTTGCCCGTGGCCGGCGGCATCCTTTTCGCGGCCCTGACGCTGATCTGGTACACCGCCGCCTACTGGTTCTTCGACACCCGGGGCTTTCCGGAGTTTTAGTCAGCGGCCGAGGCCGCTCTTAGCGCCCGAGGAGCTTGCCCAGCCACGAGGCCGGCCGCGATGGTTTGCCGGTGCGGGCCTCTGTCTCGTCCGCCCGCCCCAGGCTCCGGATCACAGCGTTGAACCCCAGCCAGCGCAGCGGCTCGCGCTCCCACCTGCGCCAGCCATGGTTCACCCAGGGCAGCCGCAACAGCTCGGAGTCCACTCCGGTGATCAAGTGGGCCATCGTCCGTCCGGCCATGTTCGAGGTCGAGACACCGTCGCCGACGTAGCCGCCAGCCCAGCCCAGGCCGGTGGCCGGGTCAAGACTGACGGAGGGGAAGAAGTCCCGCGGCACGCCGAGCGCGCCGCCCCAGCTGTGGGTGACCCCGACGTCCGCAAGCGCCGGGAACATGTCGACCAGGGTCGAGCGAAGACTCTCGTGGACGCGGGGGTCGCGGTCGAACTCGGGTCGGACCTTCGAGCCGAAGTGGTAGGGCGCCCCGCGGCCGCCAAAAGCGATGCGGTTATCGGCGGTGCGCTGGCCATAGATGATCATGTAGCGCAGGTCGCCGAAGGTCTCACGCCGGCGCAAGCCCACCGTTTCAAAGAAGGAGTCGGGTAGTGGCTCCGTTGCGATCATCAACGAATAGATGGGCAGAAGCGTTCGGCTCTCGCCCGGAAGGCCGGACGTGAAGCCCTCGGTCGCGCGGATGACGAACCTCGACTCCACTGACCCGCTGGCTGTTTCAACGCGGCGCTGGGCGATCGTCGTCGCCGCCGACCGCTCGTAGAGCTGCACGCCCATCCGCTCGGCCACGTCGGCGAGGCCGCGGACAAGGCGCGCGGGGTGAATCGCGGCGCAGTTTGGCGTGTAGAGTGCCGCCAGTGTGCCGCTGGCATCGAGACAGGATCGCGCCTCGCCCTGCTCAAGCAGGCGATAGTCCTCCTCGCCGAAGCCCCAGCTCCGGCTCTCCTCGATCGCCGCGCGGGCCTTGGCAAGCTGGGCCTCGTTGCGGGCCAGGCTGATCGTGCCGCCTTTCTGGTAGTGGCAGTTGATTTCCTCCTCCTCCGCCACGCGGCCGACCTCGTCGACCGTGGCGAAGAGGGCCCGCTGCGTGGCCACCGCGAGCTCGCGGGTGGACTCGCGGGCCATGCGACCCCAGGACGCCGGGAACAGCCCCGAGCACCAGCCTCCATTGCGTCCGGAGGCGCCGAACCCCGCAATCTCTTTCTCGACGACCACAACCTTGAGCGAGCTATCCAGCTTCTTGAGGTAGTAGGCCGTCCAAAGGCCAGTAAAACCGGCGCCGACTATTGCCACGTCCGCCTCGATCTTGCCGGCAAGAGATGGCCGCGGGGTCAGCGGTTCGGGCACGCTGTCGTGCCAGAAGGATATCCCCTTGTAGTCCTGGGCCTTCACTGCGGGAGCGTCTGCGGCGGCCATGCTCAACAGGTTATGACGGACTGCGCTGAGCCGCTGCCACCACGGCGACGAGAGAGGCGAGGCGCTGATCCTGTTGCCACGGCGGCCCTGCTTCGCGCCCGATTCGCTCCAAGGCGGCGCTCAGCTCCGTTTCAGGCAGCCCGAGCTGTTCGGCTGCTTCTTCCATCGCCTGCTTGGGAGGGATATGAACGACGGCCAACCCGGCGTCGGAACAGGCATCCGCGATGGCAGCGCGAAACATCTCGCCCTCGGCGCTGTGGCGGAGGATGTGCACCTTCATGATTTGCGCTAGCGGAGGCAGCTGACGGGGCTCGGCCGCGAGGCCGGCAGTCGTTGCCTCAAAGCCCAGGCGCGCCAGCTCGTTGCACAGGAGGCGCAGCTCACGTCGCGCCTCCAGCGCGGCGGCTTCGGTCGCGCCGGCGATGAGGTCTCGGGCGCCGTCCGCAGGCAGAAGCGACGCTACGTGGTAAGCCTCGCGCGGATAGTCGCCTTCGCAGAGCGAGATGCGGCGGCGGAGGACGAGCCGCGGAGCGTCGGCTGGTCCGGCAATGGCGACAGCGACAGCCCATCCGGTGTGATGGCGGAAGCCGAGGGCGACAGTTGTTGGCGGCGGCACCTAGTTGACGCAAACTATCGAGCAGTCCGCACCGTGGATGCTGACGGCCTCGGACACGGCGTCCTCGACGGTTGCCGCGGCGGTAAAGCCGACGTGGCGCGGCACGGCGGGGTCCTGGGCGCCGGCGACGATGACGCGCCCGGCGTGGCGCAGCCGCTTGAGCGGGTGGGTGGCGAGGATGCCGTGGACACCGTGGAAGGCGACGCCGTTGCGGTAACTGTCGATGTAGCTCGGGTTGGTCGCGAAATCTTCGCCGAAGCGCTCGGTGATCTCATATGGGTCCTTGGTCTCAGGCAGGACGCGGTCCCAGACCTCTTTGTAGGAAGGGTGGTGTTCCATGTCCCAGCGCTCGGGGCAGGGGCTGGCCAGGATCACTGTACAGCCCGGCTTGCCCAGGGCCTCGATGTAACCGCCGAGGTAGCCGAGGCCGCTCGAGAGGAGATTGAGGATCGGGTTGGTGTGGCCGAAGGCGGCGTATGGGCTCCAGTCGGGCACCCCGTAAACCACCACGTCAGCCGGCTCCGCCTGCGAGCGGCGTTGCGGGACGGATGCGGAAAGCACCTCTATCGCCGCGTCGCGCGTCTCGCGGACGCCGCCGGCGAAGACCTGGGAGACCGTCATGGGGTCGCGTAGGATGGTCTCGACCTTGAAGGGCCGGCGTGGCAGCCTCTGTTCGATCAGCTCGCCCATCTCATTGAGCACGGCGTGGAAGCGGTTGTTCTTGACCGACATCGACATCCCATCGGGTGTGTGGGTGTGGCTGATCGAGCGCCAGGTCGAAAGGCCGACCGCAATCGACTTCCAGCCGCCGCTGAAGCCGAGGAAGCAGGCAGCGTTGATGTAGACGAGCAGGTCGGCCTCCACGGCGGCCCGGCTGAGATCGACGGCATATCCGCTCGGGGTTGTACCCAGGTCAACGATGTTGTCGCGGTCCTCCGCATCGTGGCAGTAGAGGCGGTCGCCAAAGCGCCTGACGAGCTCGTCGCCGATCATGCTGGCCAGCTCCTCTCGGGTCCACTTGCGGTGGAGGGCGTTGGCGCAAACCAGTTGCACGTTCGCCTCTTCCACGCCCGCCGCCGCGAGCTCGGCGAGGACCGCCTCGATCGCCAGCCTGCGGATCGGCCCATAAGAGGTGATGGTGCCGTCGTCGAAGGCAATGACGATTTGGTCTCCCGGCTTCACCTGCCCTCGAATGCGGTCGATCCCCAACGGGCTGGTTATGGCGGCGCGGACTATGCCCTCCTGGTCGACCTCCTGGCGCTCCCGAGCCTGGCCGCCGCCGCCACGGCGGACGACGCGGGTGCGTTCGGGGAGATCAGCGGAAACGGTCGCATCGCCGTGGGGGAGGGTCACCTGCATGGTGCGCAAAGAGTAGCACCGTGTTTGAGTCGGCGTCTCGTTCCTGAACCTGGTCCAAAGCCCGGCGCGCCCCCTACAGGGTGCGCGCTGGTACAGCAGCCCCGACGATCGAAGACAGCGGGCGGAGGCGCGATACGAGTGCATCCTCGCCGTTTGCTTGCACGTCGCTGACAAGCTGGGAAGCGGCGGCGGTCGAGTCGATTAAAATCATTTCCTTTATGCCGACTCGCGCGAGGTGTTGCATGTGCTCAGCCCGGCGGGATGGGAAGCGCCAGGTGTAGCGGAGGAACCCGAGGTAATCGCGGAACGGCTCGTGATCCGGGCCGGCCTGGCAGTTAATGGGCAGGAGGTCAATCCTGCCGCGGAAGCGGATACGGAAGCTGCGCGCGACTATCCGGCGAACGCAAACAGTCGCCGGGAGGGAGAAAAAAATGACGGTGTCGTTGTCAGCGAAGCGTACGTCCCAGGTGGAGCCGTAGTTGCCGGCGCAGACGAGCCGTGGCTGATCGCGCAGTGCCTGCACGTCTCGCCGGAAGTCTGACTCTTCGGGAACACCCCAGCCGGCCTGACGGAAAACGTCGTCCAGGTCCACGAATGGCAGCTCGAGGGCGTCAGCGATCGGTCGTCCGGCAGTCGTCTTGCCGGAGCCCGGGCCGCCGAGGAGGTGGACGCGCTGAACCGGGGAGCTCAAACTGTGGATCCTTTCCGCTGGTAGCTCCAGGGGGAATCGAACCCCCGTTTCCGCCTTGAAAGGGCAGCGTCCTCGGCCACTAGACGATGGAGCCCCGGGACAAACTGAGTGTAACGGGGTGTCTGGAGCGGCTTCCAGAGAAAGGCGGCTCGCCCGGTTTAGAGTAAAGAAGACTGGGGGAACTGATGAGCGACAGGGCCGTGCCGAGTGGCGAAGAAGAGGGTCATTGGGAGGTCGTCGAAGGCGAGGCTCGCGAAAGGCGAGGCGGGCGTATCTACGATGATCGCGGAGTCGAAAGGCTCACCTATAACAACCCCTACAACCTCGATCTGGAGCGCGTCTGGTTCGATGGCAGGACCGTCTATGCCTCAGAGCAGGGCGAGCTGGAGATCGACCTGGCAAAGAACAAGGTCGCGCAGGAGTACCAGATCGTCTACTCGGTCGAGCTCGACGAGAAGGGAAAGCTAAAGGGCGAGCCCGAGCGGGTTGATGGTCAGTACAACATCTATGACTCCGTGCCGGGAATGGAGAAGTACAGCCCCCTCTGGCGGTTCAACTACGTCATCGTCCCCCGCGACTACGCGCCCAACACGCTGCGCTCCGAGCAGGATTGCCTCGCCAGCGGTTACGAGATCCGCCAGAGCACCGTCGTCGAAAACTGACCGGTGCTCTAGAGGGTCGCCGTGAGTGACCCAGCAATTCCGGCACCATCGCCCGAAGTCCAGCGCTTCCTCGACCGCGAGGGCCGTTTGCGGCAGTGGCCGGCCAAGAAGCGCGCGCGAGAAGCTGTGCTGGCCTGGCTGATGGAGCTTTTCGAGCCCGGGCGGCGCTACAGCGAGCGCGAGGTAGGTGACGTACTCCTCGGCGCACACTCGTTCGGAGATCCAGCCTTCCTGCGCCGAGAGCTGTGCGATCACGGCCACCTCGCCCGAGAGACTGATGGCTCGGCCTACTGGCGACCCGATCCCCAGCCAAACGCCAGGTAGGGACCCAGCATGCTGCGTCCCCACAATCCGCCGCCGCCCCTTGCTGACATAGGATCGCGCTATGCCTGAGCCGGTCCTCTTCGTGCCGCCTCTAATCTCCGAGGCTGCGGCTCGGACCCTGCCGAACATCCGGGAATTGGTTGAGGCGCTGGACTCCTCGTTCGACCTTGAGGTCTTCCGCTGGGCGGGGACTGAAGGTGGCCCCGATATCGAGCCGACCTGGCAGGCGATGGCCGGATCGCTCGCGCCATCCCTGGGCTCGCGCCACGTTGTCTCGACCGGTTGGTCTACCGCGCTGGTGCTCGCGGCGATCAGCCGAGCTGCCGCTCAGCCTGCCTCGCTGGTGGCGCGGGGGATGATCGTACCGCCGGCCACTTTGCGAGGACTTGGCCTGCAGACCGAAGCCGAAGCTGCCCTTGTGGCATTCAGCCTTGGCGCACGACCCGCGGGCACGATTGAGATGACGCGTATAGTCAGCCCTCATCCGGCCAGCGACTCCTGGGGCGGACCCGAAGAGCAGGTCGACGAAGGCATAGAGTGGCCTTTCTACGAACGATTCATGGGCTCATACGCTGGGCTCGACCTGACCGGCCAGCGGTTGGATGTGACGTTCCCGGCCCTTCTCCTCTGGCAGGCTGGAATCGGCATGCCGGGCTACGACGAAACAGGCCAGTGCTTCCAGCGCCTCGTACCCGGCGGCCAGGCAGAAGAAGTCGAAGAGTGGGCGGGTCCGGCTGCCGTCACCCGCGCCGTGGCCTTCATCAGGGAGGTGGCGTCTGCCGGTGCTCCAGGGCGGGCAGGCGGTGCCGGCGGGAGAGAAGCGGCGCGAAGAGGTCGCCCACCCGCTTGACGCGCTCGGCCGTATTGCCAAGGTGGAAGTCTCGCGGCGCGAAGCCACCGGCCTCCACCTCATCCCAGGTCAGCGGCGTGGATACCGGCGCGCCGTCTCGTGGTCTTACGCTGTAGGGCGCGACTGTCGACTTGCCGAAGGAGTTCTGGGCCCAGTCGAGGAGGACACGGCCGCCGCGGTCGGCGATGGTGTATTCCGTGGTCACCAGGTCGCGCCGCTTCTCGACCAGGCCGGCGCAGAAGTCCTGCATCCAACGCTTGATCTCGTCGAAGCCGTAGCGGCGCTCGATGCCGACGAAGACGTGCATCCCACCGCCACCGCTGGTCTTGGCGCAACCTTCTATACCCAGAACTGTTAGCTCCTCGCGGACCAGAAGCGCCGCTTGACGGACGTCATCGAAGCTGCCCTCTTCGGCCTCGTCCAGGTCGAAGACGAGGACGTCGGGCTGTTCGATCTTGTCCACGCGGCAGGTCCAGGGGTGGACCTCAATGGTGTTGAAGTTGGCCAGCCAGACAAGGCCGGCCTCGTCGTCGACGATGGGTGAGCTGGTAGTGGCGCCGGGTTTGCTGTTTGGCTTGTAGGTGTAGCTGCGCAGCCACTCCGGCGACCCGGGCGGCTTGTTGCGCCGATAGTAGGCTTCTCTGTCGATGCCATCGGGGAATGGGCGCATTGTTAGCGGCCGGCCTTTGATCTGGGGCAACAGGGTCGGCGCGACTGCGAGGTAGTAGTTGACCAGGTCGAGCTTGGTGATGCCGTCGCGCGGGAACAGGACCTTGTCGGGGCTGCTGACGCGCGCCGGCCCCTGCGGAGTTTCGACTTCGATAGCCTTCGCGGCCATGAGATGAGCCTAGCCTCTGCCTCGTGAGTTTCGACCAGGCGAGTTTATGCGCTCAGGGAGACGGGGCCGTCGCTGTCGGCTGTGGGCAGGGGCGTTGGGGCGCCGGATTCGAGCGGGGCCTCCAGGGATTGCACCGCGCGGCGCATGCGCGAAACCGTCTCCTGGGCCTCGGCTGCCGCCTTGGTCACCATCTTGCCTCCGCGCAGTACGGAGTTCTCGAGCAGGGAATCCAGCGACACGAGTTGCCGGTCGAGCTCCGAGAGCCGCGCGGCCAGCTGGTCGAGGTCGAGGCTACGCGAGTGCTGGGCGTTAAGGCGGTAGACCAGAAGGAGGAAGGGCACAGTCATCGAATACGACATAACGATGACGCCGACACGATGCGCGGCAACATGGACGGCGCTGCAGAGGTTAAGCACAGCGTCCGGTACCGCGGCCAGGGCGTAGGGCGTGGTGGAGCGGACGTCGATGTAGCCAGCGACCTCGCGCACGCGCCGCGCCGTTTCCTTTTCCAATTCCTGGACGATGGCGCGCCGCAGGACAGGGTCGGCCTCGTCGCAGCGGGCGAGTAGTTCGGCGGAAGGCCACTTCGAGTCGATAGGCAGCACCTTGCCATCGGAGAGACGCAAGCCGTACTCGACCACCCTGCCGTTGACGCGGAAGTCCGCCTCGAGCATGTCGGCTGGGAAGCAACCCAGGGCCTCGGCGAGCACGTTCTCGCCGGCCTTTCCGCGCTGCACCGAGCCCAGGAACATCGACTCTATTCGCCGGACCGTCTGCTGGGTCAGCTCCTGCTCGCGCAGGCGCTCCTGAGTCTGGGCGCGGAGGACCTCGACGCTGCGGTGCGCGTCGTCGACCTTCCGCCCGATCTCGGTCTGCGTCGCCTGCCCGGCCTCGAGACGCGCCAGGGCCGTCGCGATCTGCGAAAGCTCGGGCCGCTCTACGCTCCGTGATGGTCCGCGCAGCGCGAGATAGAGCGCGGCCAGCAGCACGGCGCAGGCCCCCAGGAGAACGATCGTGATCATCCGCTCTTCCTTTTGGCTCGACGAAGCGTCGCCTTGAGCAGACGGATCTCCGCTTGCTGGCGCAGGATCTCCAGGGTTGGAGGTGGCTGGCGTTCGAAGCCGTTGAGGAGGGGGCGGAGTGCGATCAGTTTGGCCTTCATAGCGACATCTTCTGTCGAGATAGCGTCAGAAAGTGTCGCGACTGATGTGGATTAACTGTGCGCCAGGCTACTCGGCTTCCTCGGGCCGGCTCAGCAGCTCTCCAAATGGTCCGGCTCGTGGAGCCTCGGGAGCCGGGGCCGGCGGGGCGGGTGGCGAGTAGCTGGGGGGCGGGGGTGGGGGGGCTGAGCTCCATGGCGCGGGGCGCCGCCGTGCCTGCGCTGGCGCGATTCCGGGATCCTCGAAGAACGGCTCAGGGTGGTTATAGGCTGGTCTCGCGGCAGGGCGAGGGCGGTACGCCGCCGGGTTGCTATAGACGGGCGGTGGAGCGGGCTCGCGGCGTGCCGGTGGTGCATCGAGTCCAAACTGCCCAGTGCGGATGAAGACGGTCCAGACCAGGCCCAGGACCAGGAGGAAGATTCCGGCGACGGAAACATAGAGGTAGGTGTTAAAGAGGCCGTCGATCGTCGGCGCCAGGGATTCGCGCACATTCTCAGTCAGGCCGACATTCTCCTGAGGTCCGAACCAGCGACTGGCGAAAAAGAAGACCAGGGCAAAGGGTGCGGCGGCCGTCAGGGTGGCGATCCCCGGCGATGTCAAGCGCGCGGGCCCCGTCGCCACGACGAACAAGGCGATCCCACAGGCTATGGTGGCGAGGATAAGGATGTAGCGGATAGTCTCGGCGATGTCGTTCGTCTCGTTGGAGACCACACCCAGGCCAAGCTCGACGCTGTCCAGCTTGTCCGCGATCTCGGCGCTGGTGCGCTGCAGCTCGGGGCTGGCGCTGGTATCGGTGGACTCGATCAGGTTGCGGGCGGCTGAAGCCCCGTCGAAATAAAGCGACTGACCGATCTGCTCGCCGGCCATATCGGCCACCTGCTCGTATGACAGCTGCTGAAGCTGCGCACCGCTGAGCTGGATACCCAGGCCGGGCACGACGAACGACTGGTCGGGCGAAGCCGCCGCCGCAGCCTGCAGGGCCTGGTACTGTGCGCGCAGCGTCGTATTGCCCTGGATGACGCCCGAGATGCCCGCGGAAAAGGCATTGGTGGCGGTGGCCGGGTCGGTCAGCTCGACATAGGCGTGTACGGCCAGCAGCGTGCCGAGCAGCGTCGAGAGGAGCGTGCCGATGATCCAACGCGCCCCAATTTCCGCCATCAGGGTTCCCTCTTTGAGGCGATCTGCCATTCCACGCGCCAGTCGGGATTGAGGTTGATCATCTCGAGCATCGATTCGACCTGCTGGCGGGTCCAGTGCACGCCCTCGAAGCTCTGCGGGCTCATGCAGAGGCGCTGCTCGCCGAGGCCCCAGGTGTCGACGGCGGCCGCGCGCAGGTCGGAGCCGGTCAGGTCGCACTTGTGGAAGGAGACGCCGCGGATGTTGGCGTCGCGGAAATTGGCGCCGCGTATGGTCGAAGAGTTGAAGCGGACGCCCTCGAGGTTGGCACCCCCGAAGTCGACGCCGTCGAGGTTGGCGTTGCCAAGATTGGCGCCCGCGAGGTCCGCGCCTGAGAGGTCGGAGCCGGAGAGGTCAAGCTTGCCGCTGTGGCTGCGGCAGAAGGCATCGAGGGCTTGCCGCCCCTGGCGGGCGGCCGCCACGGCGGCGGGGTCGGCCATGCTGAAAGTCTAGCGGGCTAGCGCCGGGGTCGAAGGCGCGGGCGCTTCTTCGAGGCTCGCCCAGCGCTCTGCCCACTCGCCCAGCGCGCCGATCACAGCAGCGAGCGAGCGGCCCTTTTCCGTGGGCAGATACTCGATGCGCACCGGCGTCTCGGGTATGACGCGGCGGGTAACAATTCCTTGCGCCTCCAGCTCCTTGAGCCTTTCGGAAAGCATGCGGTCGCTGAGGCCGGGGACGGTCTCCCTCAGGTCGCTGAAGCGGCTCACACCCGAGAGTAAAGCGCGGAGGATAGCGCCGGTCCAGCGACGCCCGATCAGCTCCACCGCCTCGTGGTATTTGGGACAGAAGGCTGTCAATGACTCGTTCACATTCTCATTCTTACCTATAGTAAGCCGCTTGACAAGAGTAAGCTAATCGGATTAGAGTTGCTTATGAAAGGTAAGTGGACACACGCCCCGAGGTGTCCCGAAAGGGGAAAGAAATGACCACAGCAGTCCTAACCAGGACAACTAGCCCAACCAGACAACCACCTGGGAGCTCGACCCAACCCACTCGACGGCGGAGTTGGCCGTCAAGCACATGATGGTTTCGACCGTCAAGGGACGTTTCGAGAAGCTCCAGGGGACGATCGAGATCGACGAGGAGCAGCCTGAGCACTCCAGCGTTCGAGCCGAGATCGAAACGGCCAGCGTAAACACGGGCGTCGCCCAGCGCGACGATCACCTGCGTTCGGACGACTTCTTCAACGCCGAGCGATTCCCGCTGATCTCGTTCCGCAGCACGGGCGTCGAGCGCGTATCCGACGGCGACTGGCGCATCGCTGGCGACCTGACAATCCGCGACATCACCCGTCCGGTTGTGCTCGACACAGAATTCGAGGGCCAGGGCCTGGACGCCTACGGCGGCTACCGCGCCGGCTTCATCGCCACGACGCAGCTCAACCGCAAGGACTTCGGGCTGAACTGGAACGGCCTTATCGAGACGGGCGGCGTGGTGGTGGCCGATAAGGTCAAGCTGACGCTGAACATCGAGGCGATCCGCAAGAACTAGCGCCGAGATCAGCCAGGGGTCGCGGGGGTTAGCCTCCGCGGCCCCGCTCGACGTGCCAGCCAAGCGCCAGGAGCAGGGTTCCGGGCGCCATGCCGAGCGGCACGAGATCCCGCAAGAACGAGAGCAGCGCCCCGAGCGTGTCGTCCCTCGCTTCGATAGCATCCCACTGTTCGGGGTTGCCGAAGTACTGGTTGAGCGCGTAGACGATGCCGACGATCAAGCTCAAAGCGCCAACGCCGTAAAGCGACATGACGATGCTGCTGCGGCTTTCCGCCCGGTCCTTGTCGAGGTGCCAGGCAAGGCCGCCCAGGAGAGCCCCAAGGCCGACGCCCAGGACGACAAGGTCGCGGAGCAGCGACGAAAGCGCGGTTAGTGTCCCGAAGCCAGCCCTGAGCTGCTCCCACTGGTCGGGGTCGCCGAAGTAGTAGTAGATGGTGAAGGCCACGGCGATCACGATCGTGGCCAACGCCAAAGCGTAAAGGGCCTGGACAACATTTCCTCGGGTCATGACTTGCCTCCTCCCTGTTTTGGTCCACGGGTCGAGCCCGCAAAACCCTAGGGCTAGATGTAGCATCGTGGGTCGGCGCGTACGAGCTAGCGTCGATCCCCCCAGGACCCGGCCCAGTGGCTAATGGTCGACCAAAAGGCGGCCCGCCGCCCTCAAGCGGCGAGCGCTGGGCGGAAAAGCTCATCGGCTGGCATGGGCCGGGCGAAGAAATAGCCCTGTCCGTTAGCGCAACCCAACTCCTGCAGCAGGGTGGCCTGCTCGAGGGTTTCGACGCCTTCCGCTATGACCGTCATCTCGAACCCGCGGGCCAACGCGAGGAGGGCTCGAACCACAGACACGCTCTGCTCGTCGTCGGGAAGATTCGCCACAAAGGACCTGTCTATCTTCAGGCAGTCTGCCTTGAGGACGCCCAGGTGGGCGAGGGGTGTATAGCCAGCGCCAAAATCGTCGATGGCAATCCTCATGCCGTTGGTCTTGATCAGCTCAACGCTATGGAGGATGGCCGGAGAGCTCTGCAGCGCCACGTTCTCTGTGATTTCGACTGTGACCTGTTCCGGACAAAGGTCCCACACTAGCGCCTGCTCGAGTAGGGAATCGGCGTAATTCGGCTGGCGCAGTTCTCGTTCTGAAGCGTTCACGCTGAAGTTGAGACGAGTTCCGTAGGTAGCCCACCAGCGATTCGCCAGTTGGGCCACCTCCCTGAAGACGAACTGCCCAAGCTGGATGATCGCTTCGCTTTCTTCGGCGATTGGGATAAACTCGGCAGGCGTAATCGCGCCACGGGTCGGGTGGTGCCAGCGGGCCAGTGCTTCGACCCCAAGCACGTTTCCTGTCGCCAGGTCGACGAGCGGTTGGTAGGCGACGGAAAGGTCGTCGTTGGCAAGCGCGTCCAGTAATGCCGTCCTCAGGTCGAGCTGTCGTTTGCGCCCCGCAGTCATCGTCTCGTCGAACAGGCAGTGGCCGCCCCTCCCTCGGGACTTGGCGACGTACATCGCCGTGTCGGCCTGCCGCAGCAGGTCCTCGGCGCTGTCCCCTTTGCGGCCTATCGCGATGCCGGCGCTCGCGCCAACTACCAGCTTCTGATCGTGCAACCTGATCGGTGGCCTCATAGCGGCAATGATCCTCTCGGTGGTTGCGACAGCCTCCCCTACCGAGCTCAGCGGCTCGAGGAGAAAGGCGAATTCGTCGCCACCGAAGCGGGCAGTCGTGTCCTGGGCGCGAACGGCGCACCGGAAACGGTCGGCGGCACAGACAAGGACTCCGTCGCCCGCCCCGTGGCCAAGGCTGTCGTTGACCAGTTTGAAGTGGTCGAGGTCAACGAAGACGACCGCGACGCTCTCGCCGACGGCTTCCCTGGCCAGGGCGTGAGCCAGGCGGTCTTCGAATAGAACACGGTTGGGCAGGCCAGTTAAGCCGTCGTAGAAGGCCTGCTGCCGGAGCTGCTCTTCGAGTCGTTTGCTGTCACTGACATCGCGGGCGTTCAGCACCAGCCCGCCAATGGCAGGGTCATTCAACAGGTTGGTGATAGTGGTCTCCACTTCTATCCAGGAGCCGTCGCGGTGACGCCAGCGAAAGCTTCGCCGTCTGGATTGGCCGGCTTCTGGAACAAGCGAGGGTTGGTCGGTGGGGCGGTCGTCGGGGTGCATGAGCTCAAGGCCCTTTGTCCCGAGAAGATCTTCGGGGGCATAACCGGCGAGGGCCTGGACCGACGGACTGATGTAGGTAATCACCCCGGAGGCATCGATGACGGCTACGACGTCAGAGGCGTTTTGCACCAGCGAGCGGTAGCGCCGCTCGGCGCGTTCGAGGCGTTGAGCGCGGCCCAGCGCCTCCGCACGCGACTGGTCCGCCTCACGCCACGTGAAGATCAGTCCCACCGAGGCAAAAATGACAAAACCGGCGTGAATACCTGCCCACAGCCAGGGTTGGTCGATCGCCGCCTGGTGGTTATAGATAGAGCTTGGCGCCAGCGTGCCCATTACGCCGTGATGGACGAGAACGTAGCCGATACCGAGGAGGAATGGAGACCAATCCTGGTAGAGGGCGATGATTCCCAGGATGGCGAAGAAGTGAAAGTGCATCTCTATCTGGCCGCCCGAAAGATGTACCAACATCGCCGACGAGGTGAACAGACCCATGGTTACCAGGCTCGCGCGCACAGTCCGACCGAGGAACGGCAGACAGGCCAGGAGAGCAAAGACCTGAATGGGTACCCCTTCGAGGATCGCGTGCATGAGCGGGAAGCCTCGAAAGATAGCCAGTGCTGGAATTGCAGCGCCATGCAGCAGGACGAGGAGGAGGAGAGCATTATGGCGGCGATCCCAAATATCCTCCGGCAGGCTTTGGCTCTGCGGAAGAAACTCGCGAAGTCTGGATATGGTCGTCGACACCACAGTAACGTTCGGCGGGAGTGAAGCGCGATTGTAGCGTGGCGCCATCGCAACGGCGTTACAGAAACGACTGTCACCCGAAATCAGCTGGCCCGCGGGTGCTCACGCCTCGTAAAGCGTCAGGGCCTGGGCGTTAGCTCTTCACCGCCATCTAGGGTCAGGGACCCAGGCGAAATCCTGGAGCAGTACCTGCGAAACGCGGCGGCTGGCCCGATCAAACGACAGCAGGGACAATCACAATCGTTTTCTCCCGCGCCACGACCCGCATGTCGCGGCGGTCGAAGGTCATCACCCGCCCTCCGTTGCGTTCGGCGCAGGCAATAACCGCGGCGTCGACCAGGCCCAGGCGAAGATCACCGTAACGGGCGAGGAGCTCACCGACCCGCGCAAAATCCCGCTCCCCACAGTCGAGGGCCAGGATACCGCCGTCCAACGCCTGGACCAGCGGCCGTAGCGCCACTTCGCCGAGGCGGACGCCGACCATGTAGCCGACCTCGCCCAACGCAGCTGCCGGCACGATGTGAGGCTGACGCTCCTGGCCCAGGGCTTTGCTCGCCGCCGCGTGGTGCTCGTCACGAGTCGAGAGCAAGGCTACGACCGCGGAGGTATCAAGCGTAATGATCGGGCAGGGGTTCCTTCTCGTGAGCCTCGATGTCCCGGGCCCAGTTTTCGCGGATCCAGCTCTTGGCGTTGCTCGAGCTTACCCCGGGCACAAGCTCCTCATTGATGCTTCCAACCCATTGCGGAAGCGGCTGGTCCTCTTCGGCCGTGGTGACCCAGGCAACCAACGCGTCGCGGACTACCTGTGCTTCGCTCTCGTTTCTCCGTCTCGCCAGATAGCGCAAGCGGCCCTTCAGATCTTCCGGCAGATAGATCGTCGTCTTTTCCATATGGTTACCATATACCATACGCCGTTACGCAAGCAAGCCCATCTCCCTGGCGATGATGTACTTCTGTATCTCCGTTGCCCCATCGGCGATGGTCGCCGCGCGAATGTCTCGGTAGTAGCGCGAGATCGGCGCCTCGTCCATGAATCCGGTGCCGCCGAAGACCTGGAGGCAGCGGTCTGTGGCGCGCTTGGCCGCCTCGCAGCAGAACCACTTGCTCATCGCGGCTTCCTTGCCGTGTGGCTCGGCGGCGTCGATCAAGCGCGCGGTCTTGTCACGCATCATGCGGCTCAGCTCCAGCTCGAGCGCGGTTTCGACGAGGTGGCCTTGCACGTACTGAAAGTCGACGAGGCGCTGGTTGAAGGCCTTGCGCTGCTTCGCGTACTCGACCGCGAGGTCGAGCGACTGGGCGTGCAGACCGATGGCCGTCGAGGAGAGCATGGTCCGCGCCTTGAAGAACTCCGTGACCTGCCGGCGCCGCCCGTCCGCCTCCGCGGCTAGGGCGTTCAGTGCTGGGACGCGGCAGTCCTCGAAGGCCAGCTCGCGCGTGTCCGACGAGTGCAGGCCCATCTTCCGGTACGGCGGCATGATCGTCAGTCCGGGCGCGTCATTGGGCACGACGATCGTGGAGAAGCCGCCATCCTCGGTGCGGCAGATCACGGTGCTGAAGAGGTTGATCTCGAGACCGGCGTTGGTGATGAAGGCCTTTGAGCCGTTGATCACCCAGTCGTCGCCGTCGCGCAAGGCGGTTGTGCGCATGCGTTTCGTGTCGGAGCCGGCATCCGGCTCCGTGCTGGCGGTCGCGCTCGTGGCCCTGCCCTCGACAACCGGGCGGAGGTACGTGTCCTTCCAGCGCTCGACCTGCTCCGCATTGCCGCCGGTCAGGATTGAGGACACGCCCATGGTCGCCACCATCAGCGTCCAGGCCAACCCCAGGTCGAAGCGGCCGATCTCCTCCAGCACCAGGCAGAACGAGAGGAAATCTCCGCCGGCTCCGCCGTACTCCTCGGCGAACATCGTGCCGGGCAGGCCAAGCTGGCCCAGCTTTGCGTAGAGCTCGTAGTCGAAGCGCGCTTCGGCGTCGCGCTCGGCCGCGCCGGGGGCTACCTCGGCCCGCGCGAAGTCGCGGGCGAGCTTTTGGATCGCGAGCTGTGCCTCGCTGTAGTCGTTCACCCGCTCATTGTCTCAGGTTGAACTGGCGCGCTCCGCCGTCGGGGTCGCGCGATCGAAGCTGCCTTAGGCCCGACCGCTATTGGATGGCCGGCCCCCAGTTTCGATAGGGCCAGACGAGGAAGTCCGGGGCCTGGTCGAAGTCCACCGGCACGCAGCGTTCCAGGCAGCGGGCATTGACGGCAGAGACCCACCCGAGCTCGGTTTGAAGCCAGATGCGGCCGTCGGCTGCGCGGGCCGGCCCTACGACCTTTGTGGTTGCCCCGGGGGCGACGCACTCGCGGGCAGCGGCATCCGCGGTGGGCTGCTCTCGCACCTCGATGCAGTCTTCGCCGACCAGGTTGACCGCCGCTCCTGCGGGAATCGGGCAGAACGGGCTGTTGCGGCAGGGCAGTGCCTCTCGGCGATCTACCACAAAGCCGCCATTGGCCTCCCTGGTGAAATAGACGGCCAGTGGCAACGTGCCGCCGGCTGCATCGACCAGAAAGGCTTCCTCGCCATCGCCGCCGCCGAGTGGCGCTACGCAAAGCGAAGTTGCGTCAGGTGGAGGATTCGGATCCTCGCAGACCCAGGCGCGAACGTCTCCCGCGAGATAGGCGTCGATCGCCTCGAGGGCGCTGGATGCAGGAGGCACGGCGGCGAGCTCGAAGATCCTGGCAGCAACCCTCCACGCATCGTTCAGGAAGGGCTCGCCACGCCCGGCGATGAGGTCGATCTGCACGTAGCGCAGGTTGTCGAAGACCAGGCCGTACTGGATGTTGCCTGCCTTCGCGGGGTCGACCCTGCCGCAGACGCGCGCCCTGCCCGAGAGGCCATCAAGGAAGACCGGATCGGGGCACATGCGGAGGCCATGCGGCGGCCGCAGGGGTCCGCCCTGGATTGTGAGCATGAGCGAGGGGCAGGCCTCGATCCCGCAACCGTCCCAGCTGCCATCGGGGTACAGGACGAGATTGTCGACGCCAGGCCAGATGAGGACCGGGCTGTTGGCTACCTGCCACTCCGCGGGCATACACAGACTCGCCGCATCGAACTCCACCGCCCGCCAGGGCGGGTCGCAGCCGGCGGCGATTGAATCCGGGAGCGTCACCTCGACGAAGCCATGGCGTGGCTGCTCTCGCTCCCGGCTCCCGAAGTACTCATGACAATTCATCGCGCTGAAGTCGCCGGAAGGCCCTTCGCACTCACCGGGAGAGGCCCCCTCTTGGCCAGGCGGCCTACCCCAGGCCCCGCCGAGGGCGATTGCCAGCGCCTGGGTTCTGTCAAGGTCGGAGCGCCGCAGGTAAGTTGCGTAGGAGATGAAGCCGTCCGGGTCGTCGGACTCATAGTCCGTGCTGGCGAACTCGATGGTCGTTAGCGGGATGCCGTCACCGTAGCCGAAGCGCTCCCACTCCCTGTCCGTGAGCGCGAATACGAAGACAGAGTAAGGCGACGACAACTGGTCGCTGCGCTTCGCAAGGTCGCTGCCCTTGCGCGGTGCCAGCGGGCAACCTTGGGACACGTCCAGGGGAAACGATTCAAGGTAGGTGTGCTGCCAGAACTTGGTCTGCCCGTAGGCCACGGCGTCGCGCACAGCGTCCTCGATCTCGGCGTTGTCGAACTCGCCGGACGGGTTGTCGACGCAGATGGCGTAGCTGTCCTGGCCGAGGTAGCCCGGCGGCGCCGTGCTGGCGTACGTCGGAGAAGCCGACTGCGTAGGCGACGAAGCGGATGGTGTAGGCGAAGAACCCGGCGTCTCGTCATCGTCGCCACCCAAGCAGCCGCCGAGGGCCAGACAGCCCAACGCGACGGCAATGAGCGCAAGACGGGTTCCCATTTTCGGTCGACCCCTCCGAAAGTAATCCAGTCGGAGGCAGTTTAGGTAACGTCCGCCGGATGGGAGAGGTTTTGTGATGCGGGCTCGTCGCCCTCCACAACGGCGCCGAACTTGCGCGTGCGCTCCGCGTAGGCGGAGAGCGCCTCCTCGATGTCGGCCGCGCCGAAGTCGGGCCAGAGCGTTGGCGTCGACCAGAACTCGGCGTACGCCGCCTGCCAGATCAGGAAGTTCGAGAGCCGCATCTCGCCAGCGGTGCGGATGATCAGGTCTGGGTCGGGGATGCCCGCGGTGTGCAGGTGCTGCGAGATCACTTCCTCGCTGATCGCCTCCGGCGCCCAGCCGTCCTTAATCAGCCGCTGGACGGCGTCGACGATCTCGCCGCGGCCGCCGTAGTTGAAGGCCACGGTCACGTCGATGCGGTCGTTGTCCCGGGTCAACTCGACGGCGTCGAGGATCTGCTTGCGCAGCGAGTTGCTGAGGACGTCGAGGCGGCCGATGTGGTGGAGGCGCACCCCCTCCTTGTGCATCTTCTTGACCTCGCGGCGCAGGACTTGGCCGATCAGCCCCATCAAGGCCTTAACTTCGGATTTCGGCCGCGACCAGTTCTCGGTCGAGAAGGCGTAGACCGTCAGGTAACGGACTCCCGCCTCTCCGAAGAGGCGGATGATGTTGCGGATGTTCTCGGTGCCGGCGCGGTGGCCGGAGTTGCGGTCCTTGCCCTGCTGTCGGGCCCAGCGGCCGTTGCCATCCATGATGATGGCGACGTGCCGGGGGACCGCAGAACCATCGCCGGCCGGGACAACCTCGCTGTTAGGCGGGTTCAAGAACGTTGAGCTCGACGGTCAGCGAGGCGCCAAGCGCCTTTCCTACCCTTTGGAGTGTCCCGAGTCTTGGCTCGACTCCGCCCAGTTCAAGTCGACCGATGGCAGCCTGTGACGTGCCGACACGCAGGGCTAGTTCCTTTTGGCTGATTCCTTGCGCAAGGCGAAGCTCCCGTATGCGCCGTCCGAGCTGTATCGCGCACGTGGTCTCGTCAAGCAACTGTCGCTCTTCCGCTGTCAGAGTGGGAAGAACATCCTTTTCCAGGTCTTCCAGCGTGCGCCACCTCGCTGATGTCATTGGTTATCCTCCCTTCCCGGGCTCTGCAATGTAATTCCGCATGGCCCTTGCGGCTCGTTCAACTTCCCGTCGTTCTCTTTGTCTTTGCTTGCGGAAGACGGTCAGCATGACAACCCGCCTTCCTGAAGCGATAAAGTAGCTAATCCGAAAAGCGCCGCCGTCGAGAGGAAAGCGTAGTTCACGCAACTTGCCGTCCAACTGTCGGGTATACGGGGCACCTAGCAGCACTCCTCTAGCTCGAAGAAGCCTCAGGTAGGCAAGAACTCGGAGTAGTTGCGGACGGCGAAGACTCTTTAGCCATTCATCGACTTCCGGTTCAAACTCTACCGTCCACTCTACATCAGATATGGTAAAGCAACCTCATATGTGATGTCTCTAGACCTCGAGGACCTCGGCTTCCTTCTCGTGGCTGAGGCGGTCGATGTCCCTCGTGTGCTGGTCGGTCAGCTTCTGCAGCTCGGCTTCGGCGCGCTTCTCGTCGTCCTCGCCGACTTCCTTGTCCTTCTTGGCGCGGCGGATGTGCTCCAGGGCATCGCGGCGCACGTTGCGCACGGCCACCCGGCCCTCTTCAGCCTTGCCATGCACCATCTTGACCAACTCCTTGCGGCGCTGCTCGGTTAGCTGGGGGATAGCCAGGCGGATCAGGTTGCCGTCGTTGGCCGGGTTCAGACCGAGGTTTGAGTTGCGGATGGCCTTCTCGACGGCGGCCACCGCCCCCTTGTCGTAGACCTGGATCGTCAGCATCCGGGCCTCGGGGACGTTGATGTTGGCGATCTGTTGCAGGGGCGTCGGCGTGCCGTAGTACTCGACCTTCAGGTTCTCAACCAGCGCAGGGTTGGCCCGACCTGTCCTGACCCCGCCGAACTCACGTCTGGTCGCCTCGATGGCCTGGTCCATGCGGTGGCGAGCGTCGGCCATTATATCGTCGATCACGGCTCTTCCTCCCCGCTTCAGGATAAGTACGCCGCGGTTAGGCGGGACTGAGGAGGGCTTCGCCCTCCCTGACGACGGTGCCGATCGGCTCTCCGCTGGCGGCGCGGACAATGGCGTCGGGGCTGCCCACGTCGAAGACGACGATCGGCAAGTGGTTTTCCATACAGAGCGAGAGCGCCGTACTGTCCATGACCTCGAGCCGCCTGTTGATCGCCTCGATGTAGGGCAGGGTGTCGAAGCGGCGGGCGCCTGGATTTGTGGCTGGATCGGCCTCATAGACGCCGTCGACGTTGTTCTTGGCCATCAACAACACATCGGCGTCGATCTCGATGGCGCGCAGGGCCGCGGCCGTGTCGGTGGTCATATAAGGGTTGCCGGTGCCGGCGACGAAGACGACGACTCTGCCCTTCTCCAGATGGCGCATAGCGCGTCGGCGGATATAGGGCTCGGCGATCTGTTGCACATTGATCGCCGACTGCGTGCGCACCCAAACGCCGACGTGCTCGAGTGCGTCCTGGAGGGCCAGGCCGTTGATGATCGTGGCGAGCATGCCGGCGTGGTCCGCCGTGGATCGGTCCATGCCGCCCTCGCTCGCCGCGGCGCCGCGCCAGATGTTGCCCCCACCGACGACGATCGCGATCTCGATGCCGGTTTCGTTGACTCTCTTGATCTGCTCGGCGATGGCATTGATCGTCTTCAGATCGATGCCAAAGGCGGCGCTGCCCATCAGGGCTTCGCCGCTCACCTTGAGCAGGACTCTCTTATAGGTCAACTGGCCTCCAGCGGAGCTAGCGGCCGACTTCGAACCGCGAAATCTTGCGGACTTTGATGTTTTCGCCTGTTTTGGCGATGGCCTCGTGGATAAGGCCTTCGATGGTCTTCGACTGGTCTTTGATGAAGGGTTGCTGGAGCAGCGGCAGTTCGCCGGGCTCCAATTCGCGCGCCTCCTCGTCGTCCTCGCTGATCGCCGTGGGATTGGTGGCTGTCACCTGCATGGCGATGCTGTGGGCCAACTCGCGGAACTCGTCAGTGCGGGCGACGAAGTCTGTCTCGCAGAGCAGCTCCACCATGGCGCCGACACGGCCCCCGGTGTGGATGTAGGCGTCGACCAGGCCCTGCTCGGTGGCGCGGTCGGATCGCTTGGCGGCCTGCGCCAACCCACGCTCGCGCAAGACTTCGACGGCCTTCTCGAAGTCGCCGCCTGCCTCCTCAAGTGCACGCTTGCAGTCCATAATCCCGGCGCCGCTAGTCTCGCGCAGGCGCCGTACGTCGTCTGTACTTACCAAATCTCTCTCCTGTTAGCTCTGTGACTCTTCTGAAGCTGGGGCTGCCTCAGCTGCCGGTTCGGCTGGGGCGCCTGAAGCCACCAGGGCGGCCTCGTGCTTGGCGCGGGCGAGCTCGGCGCGGGCCTTGGCCAGCTCGGCACGGGCGCGGGCCAGCTCGGCAGCCGGGTCCTCTTCGATCGGCGCCTCGGCTTCCGCAGCGGGCTCGCCGCCGGGGGTGAAGTCGTCGGGCGAGGCCGAGTAGCCCTCGGCGTAGTCTTCGTCGGTCAGGTCCTCGGCTTCCAACCCCGACTCCTCGGCGTATTCGCGCAGGCGGTTGCCCTCGATCACCGCGTCGGCGATGCGCGAGGTGATCAGCTTGATGGCGCGGATGGCGTCGTCGTTCGATGGGATCGGGTAGTCGATCTCGTCCGGGTTCGAGTTGGTATCCGTCATGGCGATGATCGGCACGCCAAGCTTGAGGGCCTCGGCCACCGCGATGTGCTCCTTGACGCAGTCGATGATGTAGAGCGCGCTGGGCAGGCGCTGCATCTCCTTGATGCCGCCAAAGAAGCGGTTGAGGCGGATGATCTCTTCCTCGAGGAGGAGTGCTTCCTTCTTCAGCAGGCGCTCGAAGTCGCCACGCTCACGCTGGTTTTCGAGGCGAGCGAGGTGGTCGATGCGCGACTGGATGGTGTTGAAGTTCGTGAGGGTGCCGCCCAGCCAGCGGTTGGTGACGTAGGGCATGCCGGCGCGTTGGGCCTCGGTCTCGATCGTCTCGACGGCCTGCTTCTTGGTGCCGACGAAGAGGATCGTGCCGCCTTGCTGGGCGACGTCGCGGGCGAAGTCCATCGCCGACTGCAGGCGGCCGACCGTCTGCTGGAGGTCGATGATGTGGATGCCGTTGCGCTCGGTGAAGATGAAGCGGCGCATGCGGGGGTCCCAGCGCCTGGTCTGGTGTCCGAAGTGGACGCCGGCCTCGAGCAAGGCCTTCATTGAAACGGGTGCCGTAGCCAAAGTTTGCCTCCTTAAATCAGGTAGGCCAGTATCGCCCGCAAAATAAAGCGCCCTTCAGGCGAAGGACGCCCGTGGAATGGGGCGAGAGTCTGATCCGATTCCAGTATAGCCAGCCAGCCGCTTGTTTGGCACGTGGGAAGGGCTCATGCGGCCGGGCGCGATTAGCCGCCGATGCGGGACATTTCGACGCGGTCGGCGTAGCGGGTGACCAGGCTGCGGACCTCGGAGTAGCGGTCGTCGCGCTTTCGCCAGATGCCCGCTATCTCGCGCTCGATTTCCTCGTCGCTGGCGCCTGAGCGGAGGAGGCCGCGCAGGTCCTTGCCTCGCGACGAGAAGAGGCAGGTGTAGAGCTGGCCGTCCGAGGAGAGGCGCGCGCGGGTGCAGTCGCCACAGAAGGGCTGCGTGACGGAGGTGATCACGCCGACCTCGCCCGAGCCGTCCACGTAGCGCCAGCGCGAGGCAACCTCCCCCTGGTAATTGGGGTCAGCGGGCTCCAGCGGCAGCTCGCGGTTGATGAGCTCGACAACCTCACGGCCGGGGACAACGTCGTCGAGGCGCCAGCCGTTGGTGGTGCCCACGTCCATGTACTCGATGAAGCGGACGATGTGGCCCTTCTCTCGGAAGTAGCGGGCGAGCTCCACGACGGTGTGCTCGTTGACTCCCCGGCGGATGACGGTGTTGATCTTGACCGGAGTCAGCCCGGCATCGTGGGCTGCCTCGATGCCCTCCAGGACACGCTCGACGGAGAAATCGACGTCGTTCATGGCCTTGAAAACCTCGTCGTCGAGGGAATCGACGCTGACCGTGACGCGCTGGAGGCCCGCGGCCCTGAGCGGCGCCGCCATCTCGGCCAGAAAGGAGCCATTGGTGGTCAGCGCGAGGTCCTCGATGCCTTCGATGGAGGAGACCATCTCAACCAGCGTCGGCAGGCCGCGGCGCAGCAGCGGCTCGCCGCCGGTCAGACGTATCTTCCTGACGCCGTTGGCTGCGAAGAGGCGGGCCAGCCTCGTGATCTCCTCGAAGGTCAGGACTTGCGATTTAGGCAGGAACTGGAAGCCCTTGCCGAAGACCTCCTTGGGCATGCAGTAGGTGCAACGGAAGTTGCAGCGGTCGGTGACCGAAATGCGCAGGTCGCGCAAGGGGCGCTCAAGGGTATCGGTCACGGTTGGGGACATCGCCAGTCAAGAGTAGGATTGTGGCACCCGATGTGCTAGCCCCAGCCTATCGACGACCAGTGGGTTTCACGTTCGCCGGGATATCTGCGTCTATGGGTTGGAGAAGCGCCTTTGCGAAGTACGGCAGAGATCGGCGAAACTCTACTAACTTCTTGACCGAGAACCGTTGGCATAGCCACTCCCGTAGGGAGTGAGGGTTCTTCCGCCAAAGGGGGACACGTTGACCGCCAGTTACGCTTCACTCACTTCCCTCGCCTCCTGCGGCGGCTGCGCCGCCAAGCTCGCGCCCGACCACCTGAGCCGCATTGTTGCGGGCTTGGGCCTTCAGCTCGATGACGAGAACCTGCTCGTTGGCCTGAGCCGCGCCGATGACGCCGCTGTCTACAGGCTGAACGACGAACAGGCGCTGATCTTCACCACGGACTTTTTCCCGCCGCTGGTCGATGACCCCTACCTCTACGGCGCGATCGCGGCGACCAACGCCATGAGCGACGTCTTCGCCATGGGCGGCACGGTCCTTCTGGCCCTCAACATCGCCGCCTTTCCCGAGGACATGCCCACTGAGATAGCGACCGCCATCTTCCAGGGCGGGGCGGATAAGGTGCGTGAGGCCGGGGGCGTTGTCGCCGGCGGGCACACCATCCGCGACCAGGAGCCCAAGTACGGCATGGCCGTGGCCGGGCTCGTCCACCCGGAGCGCGTGACCCTCAAGGGCGCGGCAAAAGTTGGAGACAAGCTACTTCTTACGAAACCCCTGGGCGCCGGGGTGACGATCACGGGCCGGCGGATGGGCCTGGTCAGCGATCAGGAGCTCGCCGAGGCCACGGAATGGATGACCACCCTCAATGGCCGGTCTTCCAAACTCTTCGTCGACGCCGGCGTGACGGCCCTGACGGACGTCACAGGCTTTGGCCTGATCGGGCATTCGCTGGAGATGGCTGATGCCTCCGGGACGTGCTTTGTCTACGACGGAGCCGCCGTCCCCCTGCAGTCGGCGGCGATCCGCATGGCCGCGGAGGACGTTCGGACCAGCGGCGACGCCCGCAACCGCCGCTCGGCCGGCGACCGGGTCAGGATTCACCCGGAGGCGGCGCCTCATCTCGATGTCCTTCTTCACGATCCCCAGACCTCGGGCGGCCTGCTGGCCGCCGCCGCGCCGGCCGTAGCCACGGAAGTCCTGGCCAACGCCCGCGATCAGGGAATTCCGATGTGGGAGATCGGCGAGGTCATAGCGGGTTCGGGAGTGGAGATCCGGCCTTGAGCGAGGGAGCCCTGAGGCGGCTCCAGGACGGCGACGACGTAATCCTGCCCCTCAGTGCTGAGGAAGAAGCGGAGCTACAAGAAGTCGAGGGCCTGGCCATCGGCGAGATCGCCGGCCGCGACGCCATCGCCGCCGTCCTCAAGGACCTCGAGCGGGACGAGATCAAGGCGGTCCTGCCGACGGCGATCTTCGTGCCCACTGAGTACGGCGACCACGCCATCGTCGAGAAGGCGACGGCGCAACTGCGCGAGGTTGCCGGGAAGCGCTTCGGCAAGCGGGTCTATGACCTGCAGTGGGTCGGATCGCCGCGGCTCTGGGCCGCGCTTAACGGGCGCTACGTGGCGGAGCTCCTGCAACGCTTCAACTACTATTCGCCGTGCCCCGGCTGTCACCTCTACATGCATGCCTGCCGGATTCCCCTGGCCCGGCGACTCGGCGCTGAGTGGATCATCTCTGGAGAGCGGGAGAGCCACGACGGGCGCCTGAAGATCAACCAGACCGATGTATCGCTGGAGGCCTTCCGCAAGGTCGTCGGCGGCCTGGGCGTCGATCTTTCGCTGCCCGTCCGCCACACGGCAAAGGGCGAGGAGATCGTCGACCTCCTGGGCGGCGAATCCTGGCTGGAGGGCGAGCGGCAGCTCAAGTGCGTCTTCAGCGGCAACTATGGGCTGATCGGCGGCGACGTGGCCTACCAGCCCAACGCCCAACAGCGCTTCTTCGACGAGTTCGCCGGCCCGCTGGTGACGACGGTGGTGGAGGCCTGGATCGACGGCCGCGAGATAGACCCGTTGCAAGAGGCCAAAGCGCTGCTCGCCGCAGCGGCATGAAGATCCTCCTCGTCATCTTCGACGGCCTGGGCGACAGGCCGTCACCGCATTTGAAGGGGCTCACTCCCCTGGAAGCCGCTCCAACCCCGAACCTTGATCGGTTGGCCGCCGCGGGCGCTAACGGGCAATTCTGGGCGCTCGACCCGTGGGTGCCTGCTGGAACGGCCATGGCCCACCACGTGATATTTGGCTACGCGGAGCACGAGTTCGCCGACCGAGCGGTGCTGATGGCGCTGGCCCGTGGCTATCCCCCCGAGCCCGGCGATGTGGTGCTGGCCGCGCGCTTCGCCAGCGGTTGGGTCGAGGACGGTACCTATCGCCTTCGGGAGCGCTTCATCCGCGACGCGGAAGCGGAGTGCAGCGAGCTGGCCGAAGCGATTGGTTCCTGGGAGTCCGACGGCCTGCGCTTCTCCTACCGCTACTGCGGGCGCGGCGACGGGCTGCTGACGATCGCCGGCGGCGCCTGCGCCGACATCACGGACTCCGACCCTCTGGGCCTCGACCTCCCTGTCATCGAGGTCGAGCCGCTGGAAGCAGCCCGCGACCGGGATGGCGCCGAACGGACGGCCAAGGCGCTCAACGAGTATCTCGGTTGGGCGCACGAAACCCTGCAGAGCCATCCCGTAAATGAGGCCCGAGCACTGGCGATAAACCTGGTGATCACCAAGTGGGCCGGCAGCCTGACGCCGCTAGAGCCCTTCCTGGAACGGCACGGCGTGCGCGCCGCGGGCATCCCCGGAGAGGAGATAGTCGACGGCGTCCAGCGCGCCGTCGGTATGGATGTCTTTAAGGTCGAGCGCGCGGCCGACCCGGAGTCCGACCTCCACGGCCGCCTGACCCTGGCCTTTGAGCTCTTCGACCGCGGCTATGACTTCGTGAACGTCCACACCAAGGAGCCCGATGCCACCGGTCACTGGACGGACCCGGGGCGCAAGCGCGACGTAATAGCTGCCCTCGATCGCGGCCTTGGTGAGTTCATGCGCGCCCTGGAGAAGGACGATGACCTGGTCGTGCTTGTCACCGGCGATCACTGCACGCCCAGCTCCTGGGACGGAATCGCCGTCGGCGGCTTCAACGACCAGCACTCCGGCGAGCCTGTCCCGTTGCTGCTGCGTGGGCGCCACGCGCTGGTGGACAGCGTCAGCTCCTTCGGCGAGCGAGCGGCCGCGGCCGGGGTCCTCGGCCGTGTCCTGGGCAAGGAGATGATGCAGATGCTGCTCGTTTATGCCGACCGCACCAACGTCGCCGGCGTCCGCCCAACCCCGCGGGCAAGGCCGTACCGCCCGACAAAGGTGAAGGCGCTGAAACCTGGCCGGGATTAGGTGAGGGCTGCGGCTCTCGCGGACTCGAAGGCGGCGATGCGCTTCTCATGCTGGAGGGTCATGCCGATGTCATCGAGGCCGTTGAGCAGGCAATAGCGGCGAAAGTCGTCGATCTCGAACGACGTGACGAAGAGCTCGTCGTCGTGAATCTCCTGCTTCTCCAGATCGAGGGTCAGGGTGTAGCCCGGGTATTGCTCAGCTCGGCGCATCAACTCCTCAAACTGCTCGTCCGGCAGCTCGATTGGCAGCATCCCGTTCTGAAAACAGTTGTTGCGGAAGATGTCGGCGAAGCTGGGGGCGATGATGGCGCGGAAACCGTAGTCGTGCAGCGCCCAGGGCGCGTGCTCGCGGGATGAGCCGCTGCCGAAGTTGCGCCCGGCAAGGAGGATGGTCGAGCCCTCATAGCCCGGCTGGTTGAGGACGAATTCCGGGTTGGGACTGCCATCCGGACGAAAGCGCCAATCGAAGAAAAGGGCGTCATCGAAGCCGGTGCGCTCGATGCGCTTCAGGAACTGCTTGGGGATGATCTGATCCGTGTCCACGTTGACGCGGTTGAGGGGGGCTACAACCCCGGTCAGCTTCTTGAACGGTTCCATCAGGTCTCCTCGAATCGCCAGCGCGTCGCCGTGGCCAGGGAGGCGTCGGTCTCGACGAACGCGAAGGTCTTGCGCGGATGCACGATCCACATCGGGTCCACCTGGGCGGACATATCGTGGTCGTACTTCTTCATGTATGCCACGAAAAAGGGCGCGAGCTGCTCGTGGTCCGTGACCGGCTCAGCGGTCCCTTCGAGAATCACGGCGTCGCCTGCGTTCTCAGTAGTGATTACGCAGGCCGGATTCTGGAGCAGGTTTTGGGCCTTCACGGACTGCACACCAGTGCTGAAGTAGAACCGCCCGTCTAACCAGACGCCCCAGATGGCCATGGCGTGCGGGCGTCCGTCAGGACGAGCGGTGGAGAGCCAATAGTTGTGGGAATTCTCGAGCTGCTCCGCGGCCCACCCCCAATCGAGCATGCCCTCTGGCCCCTCAGGTATGCCGTAACCGGGCATGTAGGGACGGCTGGCGACAGCCTTTTCGCTCACTTCTTCTTCCACTCCCGGATGTCGACGAAGGTGCCGGCGATGGCGGCGGCCGCGGCCATCTCGGGGCTGACCAGGTGGGTGCGCCCGCCCTTGCCCTGGCGGCCCTCAAAGTTGCGGTTGGAGGTCGAGGCGCAGCGCTCGCCCGGCATCAGGATGTCGGGGTTCATGCCCAGGCACATCGAGCAGCCCGCCTCGCGCCACTCGAAGTCCGCCAGCTTGAAGACCTCGTCCAGTCCTTCCGCTTCGGCCTGCTCCTTCACGGCGTGGGAGCCCGGGACGACCATCGCCCGGACGGAGGAATGAACCTTGCGGCCGCGCACGATCTCGGCGGCCGCGCGCAGATCCTCGATACGGGCGTTGGTGCACGAGCCGATGAAGACCCGGTCGAGGTGGACGTCCTGCATCGCGGTGCCCGGCTCGAGGCCCATGTAGACCAGGGCCTTCTCGACCGCGGCCTGGTCTGCGGGGGAGCTGAATTCCGAGGGGTCGGGGACCTTGCCCGTGACCGGCACGACCATCGCTGGATTGGTGCCCCAGGTGACCAGCGGGGCCAGTGCCGAGGCGTCGAACTCGACGACGCGGTCGAAGGTGGCACCCTCGTCTGTCGGCAAGGTCTGCCAGCGCTCCAGCGCACGCTCGAAGGCGGGGCCCTGGGGGGCGTGGCGACGGCCTTCCACGTAGGCGAACGTCGTCTCGTCGGGTGCGATCATGCCCGCGCGGGCGCCCATCTCGATGGACATGTTGCAGACCGTCATGCGGCCGGACATCGGCAGAGCCCTGAGCGCATCGCCGCTGTACTCGACGACGTAACCATTGGCGCCATCGACGCCCATCTGGCCGATGATGCCAAGAGTCAGGTCCTTGGCCGTCAGGCCCTCGGGGATATCGCCCCGGACGTCGACCTTGAGGGTCCTGGGTCGGGCCTGGACCAGGCACTGCGTGGCCAAAACGTGCTCGACTTCTGAGGTGCCGATGCCCAGGGCGAAGGCGCCGAAGGCGCCGTGCGTTGACGTGTGGCTGTCGCCGCAGACGATGGTCATGCCGGGCTGGGTGTAGCCCATCTCGGGGCCGATGATGTGGACAATGCCCTGGCCGGCGCTCTCGATGTCGTAAAAGGTGATGCCGAACTCCTCGGCGTTGTTGCGCAGGGCTTCGATCTGGCGTTTTGAGATCTCGTCGACGATGGGTAGGGTGCGGTCGGTGGTGGGGACGTTATGGTCGACCGTGGCTACGGTCAGATCGGGCCGGCGCACCTTGCGGCCGGCTAGGCGCAGGCCCTCGAAGGCCTGCGGGGACGTGACCTCGTGGACGAGGTGGAGGTCGACATAAAGCAGCGCCGGGCGCTCCGGCTCTTCGTGGACGAGGTGGTCGTCCCAGATTTTCTGGAACAGGGTTCTCGGGGGCATCAGGACTCCGTCCGGCTCGTGGCTTCGGTTAGACCAATATACCGAAGACCCTTCCAGTGGTGCCGTGACGAAGAAGGATACGCCCGAATATAGGGGCGCATCGAAATGCGCCCTCTCCTTCCGATGGGGGTCGTTGCGAGGGTCGCCGTGACAATGTCGAGCATCTCAATGAATCGCGAAGGTTTTGCTCAAGACCAGTGGGAGGGCGCATTGCGATGCGCCCCTACAAAACGTCGGCGCCGAACGACGCCCGGCGCTTGACGCGGCTGTTACACACACGTCGTGGGTTGTGTGCCCTTGCCCATACATGACGGGCGTAGCTTACGCTTGCGGAGGAGCGCGGGGGCAGCCGCTGCTACGGCGGCAAACCGCACCCGGAGTTCGGCACTGGGGACTCGCTGACGATCACCTGGGTGAGCTCGGGGACGCTCGAGGAAACCCTGCAAAACCCGGACACCTACTGGCCGCACGTCGTCGAGGTGTCGCCGCCGTGACCGCGCCCAGGACTGGGCAGATCCCGAAACATTTGCATAGTTGCAACACCTCGCCATCCAGCGCCGCTGCGGTGCTTCACTGACGCCTTCTACGTTGTGTCTTATAGAGATCTCGCGAAGGAGGTCGTCATGCACGACACACTGACCCGCCTGCCCTTCATCACCTCTCACTCGAACGGAGTCGTCGAGAGGTTGAGGGGCTATCTGCCCACGTCATTGCCGCAGCCGCCATCCGGTCTGATCCAGAAGGTCAGGGCTGTAGCGCCTTCGGCTATCACCCTTTCCCGCCGCCCGAAGACTTCGCCGTGGGCGAAGTGGCGTTTCTTCGGCCTGGGCTTCCTGGCCGGCTCCGTTTTTTTCTACTTCTTCGACCCCGACCGCGGCGCCTACCGGCGGGCGGAGTTGCAGAACCGCCTGAGGCCAGCCTCCCGCTCGCTTTCGCGCCGGCTCAGGGCTGGCGGCCACGGAGTCACCAGGGCGGGCAGCGCACTGGGGACCGTTGGCGGCCGGGTGCGTGCGGTTGCCCAGCGCCAGGACCCGTCGGACGCCGCCCTGGCCGTGCTGGTGGGCCGCGAGATTTACGCCGTCCCCGACCTGGCGATCAGCGAGCTCCACGTCGAAGCGACGAAAGGTGTCGTACTGCTACGCGGCAGCGTGGAAAACGATGAGGCGGTCGACCGCGCGCGTGAGTTGGTAGGTGGACTCGAGGGCGTCCGCGAAGTGCGCACGGAGCTCAACGTGCGAGGCGAGAACGCCATCCCCAGCGAGCTTAGCCGCGGCTAGCTGTTCTATTTTGTGACTGATCCGGCCTACCTTTAGCGAGGTGGGTCCGGATGTCCTCTTCCTCAGCCTCTTTGTCGGTGGCTGGCTGGCCTGCGCCGGCCTCAGCTGGCTGGCCGTTTCAGCCCGACGCAGGGGCAGGGGCGCCCTGATCACCCTGCCCGCCGCTCTAATCTGGGGCTGCATCTTCGCCCTGCTCCTGCCCGTATTGGGGATGGACGGCTGGGCCGGGCTGGCGCTGAGTTTTCCGGCCGCGGCCCTGGGCGGGCTGGCCGGCGTGGTGGCCGTGACCCGCGCAGGTGAGATGATGGGAGGAAGGCCGCACATGGCCGCACTCCCCCGCGACCCTGGAAAGGAACCCCATGACCAAGACCGCCCTCTCGACGATGTGGGCAGTGAAACGCTATGAGCCCGAGAACCTGCGGGAGTTCGCCGACGCGGCCCGCAAGTTCGGCTTCGAGGGCATCGAGATCAACTACGCGATCCCCGAGGAGGGCGTCAAAATACTGGTCGAGGAAGGCATCCCGGTGCTGAGCATGCACGCGCCGGCGCCCCTCGACCGCCTGCCTGATGGCCTCTGGAACTACAATCTGAACCTCGCCTCGACCGACGAGCAAGAGCGCCGCGAGGCCGTGAAACACCACAAGCGGACGGTCGACTGGGCGGAGAGAGCTGGGGCGCCTTACGTGGTCTGCCACATGGGTGGCATTGGCAAAGAGATGTTCGACGAGGAGCGCCAGTTGCGGCGCATGTTCGACGCCGGCGAGCGCGATGGCGACGAAGTGGACAAACTACGGCTCAGCGCGAAGCAGAAGCGGGCGGCCGAGGTCAGGCCCTGGTACGAACAGTCACTGAAGAGCTTCCTCGAGCTGTTGGAGTACGCAGCCCCGAAAGGCATCGCCCTGGGCCTCGAGAATCGCTACCACTTTCACGAAGTGCCGAGCGTGGAGGAGACGCAGGAAATGCTGGAGCAGGCGCCACGTAGCGACGCGGGCTACTGGCACGACGTCGGCCATGCCGAAGTTCTCGGCAGGATCGGGCTGGGCGAAATGTACCGCTGGCTGCGTGAGCTGGAGGGGCGGACAATCGGCATGCACCTGCACGACGTCCAGGGCATCGGTGACCACCAGGCCCCCGGCCAGGGCGACGTCGACTGGAACTACATCAAGACCTACATCAAGCCCGATACGGCCCGCACCTTCGAGATCGGTCAGCACAACTCCGAGGAACACGTGGCCGAGGCCATACCGTTTCTCACACGCCTCGGGATCGTCTAAGCCGTGATCAACCCCATCCGCGACCTCACCTATCGGCTCTACGCAGCCAACCTGGAGCGCCAGGTGCTGGCTGCGCCGCTGCCGCGACACATCGGCCTGATCCTCGACGGCAACCGCCGCTTCGCTCGGGCGAATGGGCTCAAGGACATCTCCCGTGGCCACAAGCGCGGGGCCGACAAGATGGACGACGTCCTGGCCTGGGCCGAGGAGCTGGGGATAGAGACGATTACGGCCTGGATCCTCTCGATCGACAACCTGCGTCGTCCACCCGCCGAGCTGATGCCGCTCCTGGAGATCATCGAGCAGAAAATTGGCGAGCTGGCCGAGATGCAGAAGCGGATGAAGCGGCCGCGACAGATCCGCGGGCTGGGCAGCCTCGACCTCCTTCCCGATAGCGCCCGCGAGGCCATTCACCTGGCGGAGTCGGCGACGGCCGGCTACGGCCCGTATGCCCTAAACCTCGCCGTTGGCTACGGGGGACGCGAGGAGATAACGGATGCTGTGAAGCGCCTCCTCCTCGATGAGGCCTGTGCCGAAAGAAGCGTCAAGGAGATCGCCGCCGAGCTCCGGCCGGAGTCGATTGGCCGCTACCTCTACACCTCTGAGGGCGCCGAGCCGGACCTGATCATCCGCACCAGCGGCGAGGTGCGGCTGGGCGGATTCATGCTCTGGCAGAGCGTCTACAGCGAGTACTACTTCTGTGACGTCTACTGGCCGGCCTTCCGCCGTATAGACTTCCTGCGGGCGATCCGCTCGTTCCAGGGACGGAGCTCGCGTCGGGGCCGCTAGAAGCGAACGTTACGTTTCTGCAACACTCCGCCGACACCTCCGCCCTTCCTAATCTTCGCGGCCGATTCTAGAAGAGCAGAGCGGGGGCATCGGCCCAAATTCTGGCCTGCTCCGAGGAATCCATGGCAACGGGTGCGCAAGAGCCCCAGGTCCTTACCGTTGAGGACGATGAACGAATCCAGCGCTTGATCGAGACGGTGCTGAGGGCGGAGGGCTATGTCGTCGTCAGCGCCCAGGACGGAGTTTCCGCCCTCGACATCCTCGACCACGCAACGCCAGGAGTTATCCTGCTCGATCTGATGATGCCCGGCCTCGATGGCTGGGAGCTTCTGCGGCGCGTCCGCGAGAAGGGCCTCGAGATACCTGTCGCGCTAATCTCGGCCGTGCGCGATCTGCCGGAGCAGGCCGAAAAGCTCGGGGCGGCCGACTCTCTATCAAAGCCCTTCGATGTAAACGAGCTCGTCAGCGAGGTCGAGACCTACGTCGAGCGCAGTGCCTGATCGCCTGAGGACGTCCTGGCTTGCTCGCCGATGGCGGCGATCAGCTCCCTGACCGGCCGCGTCTTGTGGCGCAGGCGTGAGGTCAGGACGCCGTAGGAGCGCGTTGGGAACGGGTGGTCGATCGGGACCACCGAGACTCCGCTCAAACCAACCGCCACGAACGAGGGCACGACGGCGATGCCGAGTCCCAGGGCGACGAACTCGCGGATGACCTCCCAGCGCTGGAGGTCCATCCCCACTTTCGGTACCAATCCCCGCGAGCGGAAGGCCTCTTCGAGCAGTACGCGGGTCGATGAGTGGACATCGGGGAGAAGGAGAGGGAAGGGCTCGATCTCGGCGAGGCCGACGACAGGCCTCCCGGATAGCGAATGGCCATCGTGGACGAACAGCCCGAGCGTGTCCCGGAGTACCTCGTCATAGGCGAGGTCGCCGGGGATGGAGGCCGCCGACGTGAGGCCCACATCGGCCCTGCCGCTGCGCACCAGCTCGACGACTTCCGGCTTTAGCGCGCTTACCACCGAGACATTTACGCCCGGATGGTGCTCGCGAAAGGCAAATAGGGCGGGGGCGAGCAGACTGAGGAGGAGCTGCTGGCCGCCCGCGACGCGGACCTGGGTTGGCGCCGCCGCCGCCATCTCTTCGGCAAACAGATGTGGAAGCCGGAGGAAGCTTTCGACGCTGGCCGCCACGAGCTCCAAGAGTTTCTCGCCGGCCGGCGTCAAGGTGACGCCGCGGGCGCCGCGGATGAACAACTGCTGGCCCATTTGACGTTCGAGTTCCTTCAGCCGCCGGCTAACCGACGGCTGATCGGACCCGAGGACCTCGGCGGCGCGCGAGAAGTTCAAGAGCCGTGCGGCCTGGTAGAAGGTGACAAAGTGGGCAAGGGGAGGCGTAGTGATATGTGATTGGGTCATTCCTGCCTTACCAATATATGCATGGCCCGCAAGGCTGTCACGCTCCACTATGAGGCGAGATATGCTGATCAACCCTGCTAGCAACGAGCGCATCGAGGCCCCCGCCGCACCCGCCCGCACTCATGCTCTGCTGTTGGGCCGCGCCCGACGGGCCACCTATGTCTTCGTGGCGCTGCTGCTCTTCATCCTCGCCCTCAAGCTGCTGCAAGGGGGCGCGAGGGGGCTCCAACCGATTCTCGACACGCTCTCCGTCGACAGCGTCGCGAGCAGCATCGGCTTCGGCTGGCTGGGTGCCTACATCGTGCTCAGCGGTTCGCCTGTGGCGGCGATCTCAACGGCGCTCTACGGCGGCGGGGAGCTAACCCAGGCGGAGTCGTTCGGCATGCTCTTAGGCTCCCGCTTTGGCGCCTCGATGGTCGTGCTGGTGGTTGGAGTACTGGCCTTCTATCGGGGGCAAGTGCGCAACTCGGATGGCATCTACATCGGTGTCACGGCGCTGGTTACGGCAATCACCCAGTATGTCCCCGCGCTCTTCCTCGGCCTGTTCCTGCTCGATGAGGGCCTGATCGGCGACCGCGAGATCATCGGTACTTCGCAGATCGACTCATTCCTCGACCTGACCTATGGGCCTGTCGTGGACGAGGCGAAGGCAAGGCTTCCAGACCTGACGTTGTTCATCTTCGGCGCGCCCCTCTTGCTTCTCGCCTTCCAGCTTTTCGACCGTGCGCTGCCGGTGTTGGAGGAAGGGACGATGGAGCACAGGCGGGTTGTCGACATGCTGCACCATCCGCTATCGATGTTTTTCCTCGGCGTCGCGGTGACCGCGGTGACGCTTTCGGTGTCGCTGTCGCTGACGCTGCTGGTGCCCCTGGCAATCAAGGGCTATGTCCGGAAAGAGCGTGTAATCCCCTACGTGATGGGAGCGAACATCTCGACTTGGATCGACACGCTCGTGGCGGCTGTCCTGATCGCGCGGCCGGGGGCGCCCGAGGTGGTGCTGGCGGCCATCGTGGCGGGGACACTGGTTTCGATTGGGCTCCTTCTTGTCTACCCCTTCTACTCTCGGTTTGTCCGCGCCTTGACCGAGGTAGCGATGCGAGGGAGACGGACACTCCTGGTGTTCGTGGTCTTGATCACGCTGGTCCCCGCCGGACTCCTTTTCGCCGGCTAGCTCCAATCGAATCGTTTCAAACCCTCTGCTGGCCGCCTCGATAATCCCGGCTTGACCGTGTTCGGACTGGGAGGGGAGGGTTGCGCATCTCACGGGGGGTCCCGATGGTTAGGCCAGCAGCGCAACCCTCCCCTGCGGGCAGGTCCACGATGAACGTTCTCTTTATCGAACGGCAACGCACAGAGAACGAACAAAGGGGCCTCCGAAGAGACCCCCTTGAAACAGATCTGTGGTTTGCGCCTAGCGCATCATCGAGGCCGGGATACCGCCCTCTTTGCGCGCCGTCCACTGCTCGGCCATCCGGGTGAGGCGGGCCTTGTCGATCTTCCTGATCTCCTTGAACATGTCGCCCTCCTCCTCCTCGATGTGGTGCTCGACGTTCTCGCGGAGGACCGTCATCTTGGCCTTGAAGGTGGGGTCGCCGGCCTGCAGGCCCTGGATCTCCTTGATCAAGAGATCGGCGACGTGGTGCTCTTCATGGGCCTCGTGGAAGAGGTCCTCGTCTTGCTGCTGGAGGCTGGGGTAGACAATGTCCTCCTCCAGCTTGGTGTGCAGCTCGAGCTCCCGGATGATCTCCTGGCTCAGGCCGGCGGCGTCCTGCGGCGCCGTTTCGACCATCCGCTCGAACTGGCGGAACATCTTCTTGACCTTGTCGTGGTCGGTCTTCAGCAGGGCCAGGATCTGCGGCTGAGTTGACCGGCGAGCGGATGTCGCCCGGCCCGTGGTCGAGCGCGATGTGGTCGAGCGGGCAGCTGCTGACTTGCCGCGGGTGGACGTGCCGCTGGCTCGGGACGCCGCGCCGCGGGCGCGCGCGGCACCGGTGCCGCGGCTGCTGGTCTTACTGGGGTTGCTCTTGCTTGTTGGCATGATCGCTCCTCGCTAATTTTTCGTGCTTAAAGCAATGCTCAGCGGTGGGTATCGCAAAGGCGTTGCGGCGCGTGCGCAACATCTAGCTTCGAGGCTCATAATCAGAGCACGAGCGACGCAGACGTGAACAACAGCAACGGAAAGACCCTGAAGGTGGAACACGAGAAGTGGGAAAAGGGCGCGCTAAAGAGCGCCCTGCAGCGTGGCCCCGAGCGCGAGGAGGTCTTCGCGACCTCCACCGGGCCCACGCGGCGCCTCTACACGCCGCTGGACCTGGACGACCTGGATTACGACCGCGACATAGGCTATCCGGGCGACTACCCGTACACCCGCGGAGTGCAGCCGACCATGTACCGGGGTCGGCTGTGGTCGATTCGCCAGTACGCTGGTTTCGGCACGGCGGCCGAGACGAACGAGCGCTTCCGCTTTCTCCTGAAGGAGGGGCAGCCCGGGTTGTCCGTGGCCTTCGACCTGCCCACTCAGCTCGGCTACGACTCCGACGACCCCAATGCTGAGGGCGAGGTCGGAAAGGTTGGCGTCGCCGTTGACTCCCTGCGCGACATGGAGCTCATGTTCGATGAGATCCCGTTGGACCAGGTGTCCACTTCGATGACCATCAACGCGCCGGCCTCGGTGTTGGTGGCGATGTACCTGGTAGCCGGCGAGAAGCAGGGGGTCCCGCACAGCGAGATGCAGGGGACCGCCCAGAACGACATCCTCAAGGAGTACGTCGCGCGCGGGACTTATATCTACCCGCCGCGGCCATCGCTGCGGCTGGCAGTTGACCTGATGGCGTACTGCGCGCGTGAGGCGCCCAAGTTCAACGGCATTAGCGTCAGCGGCTACCACATCCGCGACGCCGGCTCGACCGCCGTGCAGGAGATCGCCTTCACGTTCAGCAACGCGGTCGCTTACATCGAGGAAGCGCAGCGCCGAGGAGTCGACGTTGACGAGATCGCCCCGCGCATCTCCTGGATCTTCAACACGCAGAACAACTTCTTCGAAGAGGTCGCCAAGTACCGCGCCTTGCGCCGGCTCTGGGCGCGCATGCTGAAGGAGCGCTTCGGCGCCAAGGACCCGCGGTCGTGGATGCTGCGCACCCACGTCCAGACCGGGGGCGCCACCCTGACGGCGCAACAGCCCGAAAACAACATCGTGCGCGCTGCTGTCCAGGCGCTGGCCAGCGTGCTGGGCGGCGTGCAGTCGCTCGCGCTGTCCTGCTACGACGAAGCCCTGGCCCTTCCGACGCCCGAGGCGCAGCGTATGGCCGTGCGCAGCCAGCAGATCATCGCCTACGAGTCCGGCGTCACCGATACGGCGGACCCCCTCGCCGGCTCGTACTACGTCGAAACCCTGACCAACGAGCTGGAGGAGAAGGCAAGCGCCCTGATGGCGCGCATCGATGACCTCGGTGGCTCGGTCGCAGCCATCGAGGCGGGCTACATGCAGCAAGAGATTCAGGAGGCCGCGGTGCGCTGGCAGCAGGACGTGGATTCGGGGCGGCGGACGATTGTCGGCGTCAACAAGTTCAAGGTCGAGAACGACCCCGACCTGGGCATTTTCCGTCCTAATGCCGAATCGGCCGCGGCGCAGATTACCGCGCTGAACCACTTGAGGGCGGAGCGTGACGCGCGCGCCGTCGAGTCGTCGCTGGCCGCGCTGCGCGCCGCCTCGCGCGACGAAAGCGTCAACCTGATGCCGGCGATCATGGAGGCCGTGCGCAGCTACGGCACGGTGGGCGAGATCTGCGGCGTTCTGCGAGAGGAGTGGGGCGAATACACCGCCCCGACGGTTATTTGATGGACATCGAGAGCTATAACCGCGATTGGCTCAAGGCCTGGTCGGATAAGGACGTCGAGCGCCTGCTGACCTTCTACGCCCCCGACACCGTTTACAAGGACCAGCAGGTCCCGCAGGGCGCCCGCGGCCACGTCGAGCTGCGAAAGTACCTGGAAAGCATCTTCGGCATGATGCCAGAGACCAGCTTTGACCCCGAGCAGATCTGGGCAATCGAAGGCGGGTATGTCGGTCGCTGGATCGCGACCAGTACGCTGCCTGATGGCAGCGCGAGCAAGATGCGCGGCTTCGACCTGGTCCTCCTCGACGGGGACCAGATAACCCTGAACGAGGTCTACACTCACAACCTGCCTTAGGCGGCGACCCGCTCGAAAACAGGGATCCGCCGAGTCGCGACGCAAAGTTCCCAACCAAACTGGAGAAGGAGATTCGCATGCCTGCAAAGTCACCAGAGGAAATGAATGACCTCTTCGAGAAGGCGATGAATAGCGCCGGCGTGGAAGCCCTCGTCGCGCTATATGAGCCGGAAGGCGTGCTGGTTGCCTCCCCTGACCAGGTCGCTACCGGCCACGACGCGATTCGCGAAGCGCTGGGTGCCTACCTCGCCGGTAAGCCGCAACTGACGATGGAAGCCGGCCCGATCCAGGTTGTCGGCGACATTGCCCTCTCAGTGCATGGCTGGAAGATGAAGATCGAAGGGCCGGATGGTCCGTCCGAACTGAAGGGCACGGCCGCCGAGGTCATGCGCCGTCAGCCCGACGGCACCTGGCTGTTCGTGGTCGACAACCCCTTCGCCGGGGAGTAGCGGGCAACCGCCGGGGTAGCTTATGCCCACGTTGCCCTCGCTATACTCAAGCATCACCCAACTGGTGCGGTCGAGACCGGCATGCGAAGGCAGTAATCTGTGAAACTCCATCGAATTGCTCCGCTGTTCGCTTTGATAGCAGCTGCGACGCAACTCGCGAATCTAGCCGGTATGGATTCTCGCGTAGTTCTCGGTGGGCCGGATCCCCAAGCAGAGAGAATGGTGAGCTCCCCACGGATTTGCGACAGTGGTTGGGGTGGCGATCAAGTAACCATCCCGATCCAGGGCCCCGCCACACCGTATCCCGCGGAGTTCCAGGTCTCCGGGATGGCCAGCCCCATCGCCGACGTTAACCTTTGGGTTACGAGCCTGACGCACGGCGAGCTGGACCAACTTGACGTTCTCCTTGTTAACCCGGCGGGGCGTGCCGTAATGGTCCTTTCGGACGCTGGCGGAGACTACGCCGTCAGCGCTGCATCGTTCCTGCTGGACGATGAGGCCATCACCTTTATCCCGGACAATGGGCCACCGCCTGCTGGCAATCAGTCGGTGCAACCCAGCACGTTCCTCGAAGAGATCGAGGGACCTGAGACACTGAATTCCCCCGCCCCACCGCCACCCTATTTCACCGACCTCTCGGTCTTCGACGGAACGAACCCGAATGGTACGTGGAAGCTCTACGTTTATGACGACACGGGGGTCGATAGCGGCTCCATGAGCGCCCAGCTCATGTTGGACATCCAGTGTCCGACCTGCCTTGGTTTCGAGGCCGACGCCATTGGGTCGGCGCAGGCGGACAACCTGTTCATCTTCGAGAACGGTGTGGTGCACACGCTGGGTGGCGATGACCTTAAGGAGCCGGCTGTTTACGAACGGTGACAGCGGCGGGCCGTTCTTCTACGGGAATCGCGCGCATGGTATTTACCAAGGGGGACTGACGATAAACAACATCAGTCGTGCTGTCTTCACTAAAGTGGGGTATTTTGATGAAGCACTCGGTGTATTCGTTTTGGTCCAATAGGGCTGTGCCCTTCGCTGTATCGCTGGCGGTTCTCCATGTCGCCTGCGCGGGTGACTCGGGCGATGCCGGCAATTCGGAGGATACGGAGTCTGGGTGGGGCCCCCTGGCTGTGATCGAGTCCGTGGGCGAAGGTCCTAACGACGCCCGCGGCGGCGAGGGCAGGCTGACCATCACCGGGGAATGCGTCACGTTAGAACTCAACGGGCTGGATCGGGCAATAACGCTCGTCTGGCCAGATGAGCAGGTGTCGTGGGACGCCATCGAGGAGGAGATAGCGTTCCGAGAGCCGCCAAGCGACGAGGTTCGGAAATTCGTGGACGGCGACCAGATTGTGGTGGGTGGCAGCGGCTATACCGGGGGCATACCTTACCTCGCCAAGCCGGATGAATCCTGCCCGGGCGAACGTTTCATCGTTGATAGCATCATTACACTGTGACGGGTCCGGAATCGCCGGCTTCAGGTCGCGCTAGTCCCGGGGCGGGACCTCCTCCGGCATGTTCGGCGAGTCGGCGGTGCGCTCCATCACCGAGGTGACGCCGGCGATCAGCTGGAACTGCTCGATCTTCGTCGCCGAGGGGTCGATGTGGTTGAGGATCTTGCGCCCGAACTCCTTGAAGGCCGAGCTCTGCATGTGGCCGTCGAGGGCGTCCTGCCGCCGGTAGGCCTCGTAGAAGACGATCTTCGTCGGGTCCTTCTTGCTGCGGTGGGCCGAGTAGATAAGGGTGCCCTGCTCGTTCTCCCGCACCCAGTCGATGAACTCGATCAGGGCTTTGTCGACCTCGGCCTGATCGGCGTCGGGCTTGGTCTTGATCTCGGCGAGGACTACGACATCGAGGATTTCGTCTGTCATGTTGCTATCTCCCCGCGGCTCAGGCCGCGCGCTGCGTCACGTAGGTTTCGTGGATGCCGTCGAGGAAGCCCCAGAGGGCGCCGGCACTGGTCGCCGCCGCGGAGACGACGGCGTCCGCGGACTCTGAATCCGTGTGCTCGTCGATGAGCTTGCGCTCTACCTCGGAGTGCCAGGCATCGGCCTCCTCGTGGACGCTGAAGAACTTGTATTCCTCCGGGTCGTCCATGCCGTAGAAGCGATTGAGGCCGTCGATCTTGACGCGGGCGACCTCGGGAATCTGCGATTCGTATGCGTAGAGGGCAGCCATCCCCTCCTGGTAGGGTTTGTCGCGGCAGATGCCCGTCATCGTGTCGATGGCGGCTCGCGTCGAGGGCAGCACATCCACGTTGAGGACATCGTCGTCGGTTGCGCCGAGGGCGCGGGCGAAGCGCAGCCAGAGGGCGGGGTGGTTCTCGTCGCCCTGCTCCTCGTCGACGAGGTTCTCGAGCAGGTGCTGGCGCACCCCGAGGTCGGGAGTGTTGCTGTGCACGGCGCTGACCATGCGTGGGAAGCTGCTCTCCAGATGGTAGTACTGGCAGGCGTAGTCCTTGAGCATCTCGCGGGTCAGGCGGCCTTGGCTCCAGGCGACGTAGAAGGGGTGCTTGAGCATGCCGCGCTCAGCAATCGCGCTGTCGAGGCGTTGCAGGAGGTCGTTGGTCACTATCTGCTCCTCGTTAAGTTGGGCTGGGTTTGCGGGGCTCAGATTCAAATGCTAACGGGCGTGGAAGGTATGAGCGCTCCACTGGCGTTCGTCGGCCGCGGGGCGATGTTTTGTTCGAAGGACGATCACCCTCACCCTGCCCTCTCCCTCAAGGGAGAGGGGATCGGAGGGGTCCCATTATGCTGGGGCGGCTGGACTCTTGCAGGGGAGACGCTAGTCCGGCGAGGACAAGGAAAACGAAAGCGGAAACTGTAACCCATGTGCCTAGTCAACGTGTAACCCATGTCCTCGGGAGCACAGAGGCCCTTTGAGTTCGTCACGAGGTGCGTTCGCCAAAAGAATTCTCTGTGCGGCGGGTCCGTCACCCTACCCTGGTCCCCGCACTGCGAGGGAGAGCGGTGCTGGGCGGCGAGTCACGGCCTTCATCCTCTGCCTTTGCCAGCCTAGCGCTGGCATCTCGAGTGCATTCCGCAACCTCGTGAGCCGGCAATTCCGCCTCTCCCTTGAGGGAGAGGATCAAGGTGAGGGTGAGGGCGCCTCAGTCAAGAAAGCCCCCCAGTTTATGAGATTTACGGTGAGCTACCGTATGTGCGGTTGAGTTCGTTGGTGGACAGGAGCCGCCGCTCAGGACGTCAGCGAGTGGGCGCGCTCCCATTCATCCCAGGCAGGGGTGAAGTAGCGGAGGCGCGCCATCTTGAACTCGGTGCCGCTGTAGAGCACGTCGTAGGTGTCGAGGTCGAAGCGGCCGGCGAGGTCGGTGACCAGGCTCTCGCACTCCTTGCGGGTGCGGGCGTGGATCATGCTGAAGAGGTTGTAGGGCCAGTCCTCGTAGGTCGGGCGCAGGTAGCAGTGGCTGATCGAGGTGAAGTTAGCCATCTCCTCGCCGACGGCGCCGGCGCGCTCCTCGGGCACGGCCCAAACGGCCATGCCGTTGCTGCCGAAGCCGGCCTTGCGGTGGCGGAGGATGCCGGCGAAGCGCTGCAGATAGCCGCCCTCCTTGAGATGGGCGAGGCGCCCCAGGAGCTTATCGGGGCTGAGGCCGAGCGTCTCGGCGGCTGGCTGGAGGGGGTCGGAGCGCATCGGCAGGTCGCCCTGGACGGCGCGCACCAGCTCGACGTCGCCCTCGGTCAGAGGTTGCTTGAGGCCCTTCTCGCGCTCGTGCCCCGTGTAGAGGGGCTTGGACTGGTGGTCGATGGCGCGGTCGCCCTTCATGTCGAGCGTCACGGCGAGCTTGAACATGCGGATCGTTGGCAAAAGGCGGGCCGACTCGGCCCCCGATGCCTCGTGGAGGATGGCGACGTGCTTCTCCAGGTCAAGGTGGGGCGGGACCGCGATGGTAAACCAGAGATTGAAGTTGTGGTGGCGACGATAGTTGTGGCTGACGCCGGGGTGCTCGTTGACCACCGCGGCGGCTGATTCGAGGCGCTCGGGTGCCACCCTCATGGCCACCAGCGAGCTGCGGTAGCCGAGGGCGCGGGTGTCAAAGATGGCGCTGATCTCGCGGACGATGCCGGCGGCGCGCAGCCCCTCGATCGCCTCCATGACGTCGGCTTCGCTGGCGCCGAGGCGCTCGCCGATCTCTGCGAAAGGACGCCAGGCCAGGGGAAAGCTGTCCTGGAGCTGGTTGAGCAGCTCCTGCTCGAACGGCTTGAGCTGAGAGGCGGCCGGCGCGAGGGTCATGAAGCGGCCGCCGCGGAGATTGCGGGCTGCGGGTCCTCCAGGAAGTACTTGACCCGTTCCTTCTTGTATTCGGTGTGGCTGTAGAGGACAGCGAACTCGTCGATGCCGGCGGTTGCGGACAGCTCCGCGGCGACCGCCTCGCATTCCGCGCGCTCCCTGGCGTGGACCATGGTGAAGGTGCTGTAGGGCCAGTCGTCGTAGATGGGGCGCTTGTAGCAGTGGCTGACCTGGGGGTGGGCTGAGAACTGCGCTCCGACCTCCTCGGAGCGCTCCTCGGGGACAACCCAGCAGACCATGCCGTTGGCCAGGAAGCCGGCCTCGCGGTGGCGGAGGACGCCGGCGAAGCGGCGCATGATCCCCTCCTCCTGGAGGTTTTGCAGGCGGGATAGAAGGTCATCGGTGGAGAGCTCGAGGCGCCGCGCGGGCTCGTCGAAGGGGCGGCTGACCAGCTCCAGGTCTTCCTGGAGCTCGCGGATGATAGCGATGTCGTCGGGGGTCAGCTCGCGGCGCGGGGTGGTGCGCTGGCCGTTGCGGCGTGTCATCTTGCCAGAGCCGCCGACCATGTCGAACTCGACGTCGATCTTGTAGAGCTTGAGGGCGGGGAGGAGGATGGTGCGGGCGGCGCCGGCCTGCCGCCCCAGGTCCTCGACGATCCCCTCCATGTCTGCCGTGCGCGGGACGGCGAGGACGAACCAGAGGTTGAAGTGGTGCTCGCGGCCGTAGTTGTGGCTGACCGCGGGGTGGGCGGAGACGACGGCGGCGGCGCTGTCGAGCCGGCCCTCGGGGATGTGCATCGCGACGAGGGTGCTGCGGTAGCCGATGCGGAAGACGTCGAAGATGCCGCTGAGGTGGCGGAGGACGCCGCTTTTTCGTGCACTTTCCAGACGGGCGATAACTTCGTCCTCTGTGACTCCCAGGCGCTGCGCGAGGGCGACGAACGGCTCGGGTACAAGCGGAAAGTCGGATTGCACCTCGTTGAGCAGCCGGCGGTCGAGGTCGTCGAGTACGACGGTCACGGGGGCATTATCGAGTCTGAAAATCGGCTGATCCGTGTGAGGTGCTAAGAATTGGCGAGGTTTCGCCGGGTCAGCGGGACCGACGCGACTGAATCTATCATTGGGGCGAGATGTTTACCACGGGTCAGAAGCTCATGACTGCCGAGGAGCTGGAAGCGCTCCCGGACGACGGCAACCGCTACGAGCTGTTAGAGGGGGAGCTGCTGACGATGCCGCCATCTTCTGAGTCACATGGCACTATCGCGGGACGGATCATGCGGCGAATGACCCTCGCAGACCCGGACGGAAAGCTGGGTGAGATCATTTCGGCGGACGCAGGCTTCAAGCTTGCCGTTGATCCCGACACCTTGCTCGCCCCCGATGCGGCCTTTCTCGTCAGAGCCCGCGTGCGCCCACCGGGGGAGAAAGTTGGTTTCGGACGCGGATCACCGGACATCGCCGTCGAGGTTCTCTCACCTTCGAACACCGCATCTGAGATGAACAGGAAGGTCGATTACTACCTTCGCACTGGCTCCACGCTTGTCTGGCTGGTCGATCCCCAGGGAGAAGTGGTTACAGTGTACGAGCGCGGAAAGGAACCGAGGTTCCTGCGCGGGGACGATGAGCTCAGCGCCGCGCCGATCCTGCCGGCCTTCAAGTGCCGGGTTGCCGACCTTTTCGTCTAGCCGCGGTTAGTCAGGAAAAGCGCTCTTCCTTCCAGGGATCGCCGTAGATGTGGTACCCGTACATCTCCCAGAAGCCGGGCTTCTCGTCGGTCATGAACTCGATGCCGCGCAGCCACTTCGCGCTCTTCCAGAAATAGAGGTGGGGGACCACCGGGCGCATGGGGCCACCATGGTCGGGCTCCAGGGGCTTGCCGTTGTGCATGTGGGCGAAGATCACGCCGGGCTGCTCCATGTCGCGAATCGGGACGTTGGTCGTGTAGCCGCCATAGCTGTGCTGCATGATGTGGCGCGCCTCGGGCTTGATCTTGATCCCGGTCTCTTTGAGCAGGTCTTGCCAGGTCACGCCTTCCCACTCGTTGTCGAACTTGCTCCAGTGGGTGACGCAGTGGATGTCGCCGGTGATCTTCGTCTGCGGGAGCGCCTTGAACTCGTCCCAGGTCAGCTCGACCGGCGCCTCGACCAGGCCGCCGATGCGCAGCCGCCAGTCCTCGAGTTTGATCCGGGGGGTTGCGCCGTAGGAGAGGACGGGCCAGCCCTCGACCAGCTTCTGGCCGGGGGGCAAGCGGTCGCCGAACTCCTCGCGCTGCTGCTTCTGCCGGGAAAAAAGATCAAAAACCAATGCAAACCTGAACCTTTCAGAGACATCACAATTATAGGTAGAGTCCCAGCGTGGCTGCGGATCACCCAAGGGAGGGTGGATAGCCGGCGGGCCCGGAGCAGGCCGTCCCGGCGCGGAACAGGGTCGCCTGCCTTATGGGACCGCGCCATAACCTTGCAGAAATGGCGCGAAGGGCGGGAACAGGGCCCGCCGGCTATCTATAAATACGCTGCTGTTGGACGGGTAGTTCCCACCGACGGCCTCGCGGGCCGGTTGCTAGGATCGCGAGGTGAACGAACCCGCCCCTCGTAGGTCACTGGCTATCCCCGGCGCCGCCTTCCTGGCCGTCGCCGCCATTGTCGTGGCCCTCGACCAGCTGACCAAGGTATTGATCCGCTCGACTATCGAGCGAGGCGACGAGTGGCCGGAGGGCTGGGCCGTGCGGCTGGTCCACGTCACCAACTCGGGGGCCGCGTTCGGGGTGCTCGAGGGGCAAACGCTCTTCCTCATAGTGACCAGCCTGATCGCGATCGGCACCATCGCCTTCTACTACTTGTATCCACCGGCCGACCATGCCTTCGTGCGGGTGGCGCTGGGGCTGTTGCTCGGCGGGGCGATTGGCAACCTGATGGACCGCATCCGCTCCGGCGAAGTCGTTGACTTCGTGAAATTCCCCAACTTTCCGGCCTTCAACGTCGCCGACTCATCGATTTCTATCGGCGTGGCCCTGCTTTTCATCTTCTCCCTGCTCAGCGAGCGGGAGGAGCAAGCGCGGACCGGTGAACAAACTTCAGCTGAGGGTTGAGGGCTCCGGGCAGCGACTCGACGCTTTCATCGCCGGCCATCAACCCGATATTTCACGAGCGTATGCCCGGCGGCTGATTGACGAGGGCCTGGTCAGTGTTGATGGGCGGCCGGTCAAGGCCGCGGCGCGTCTGCTTGATGGCCAGTCGGTCGAGATATCGCTGCCGGAACCGGTCGCGACAGGCCTGGTGGCCGAGGATCTGCCCCTGGAGGTGCTATACGAAGACGCCGACCTGGTCGCGGTCAACAAGGCGCCGGGGATGCCTGTCCACCCCTCGCCGGGGCACGACCGCGGCACGCTGGTCAACGCCCTGCTGGCCCGTTATCCCGACATCGGTCCCCTGGCGGGCGAGCTAAGGCCGGGGATCGTCCATCGGCTCGACAAGGACACCTCAGGGGTCATGGTCGTGGCGCGCAACTCGCTCGCAATGGTCTCGCTAACCCGCCAGATCAAGGCGCGGGAGGTCGATAAGGTCTACCTGGCGCTGGTCGAGGGGTCTCTGCAGCCGCCGCGAGGGGTCATCGAGGCGCCGGTCGGGCGTGACCCGCGCGAGCGTCGCCGGCAGGCCGTGGTCGAGGGTGGCCGCGAGGCGCGGACGGGATACCGGGTGCTGCTTCAGGGCGACACCGCAGGGCTTGTTGAGGTGGTCCTGGAGACCGGACGCACGCACCAGATACGTGTGCACATGGCCGCCGTCGGACACGCCGTGGTGGGGGACGCGCTCTACGGGCGGCGCAGTGCCGTGATTCGCCGGCAGGCGCTCCACTCCTGGAAGCTTGGCTTTAAGCAGCCGACCAGTGGCGAGCGGATCGACGTTGAGGCCCCGCCGCCCGCCGATTTCCTCACGGCGGCGGAGGCTCTGGGTTTGACGCCCGTGCCTGGCCTTGATATCGCTCATCTGTCCTGACCTGGTTTAACCTCTCCCCCTAGCCCCCTCTCCCGGCCGGGAGAGGGGGGACGAAAGGAGCGTGGATGGCACAGATCAAGAGCGACGACGACCTGGCGGCGATCGCCAGGGAATTTTCGAACTCCGGACGCTGGGGCGCCGATGATCAGCTCGGCGCTCTCAACTACATAACCCCGCAGAAGCGGGCGCGCGCGGCCCGGCTGGTCCGCTCGGGGCGCAGCGTTTCCCTGGCCCGTGAGACGGCGCTCAATGAGGGCGTTGACCGCGGTAGCCACGAAGTCTTCCGCTACCCCGGCGGTGGCTCTGGTGACTACATCGGGCTTGTCTTCCACGGCTATCGCGTGACCCACATCGACGCGCTCTGCCACATTTTTGGCGGCGGCATGATGTACAACGGGCACTCGCCGGACAACATCACGGAGGGCGGTGCCGCGAAGCTCTCCATCGATCAGCTCGGCCCCGAGGGTGTCGTCAGCCGCGGGGTGCTGCTCGACGTGGCCAGGGCGAAGGGCCGCTCGCTGGAGGCGGGGACGCCCATTTTCCCGGCGGATTTGGAGGAGGCGGAAAGGGCGCAGGACGTGGCGGCCGGGGAGGGGGACATCCTCCTCGTGCGCAGCGGCAGCAAAGGCGCCCCGGACGGCAGCCAGGAGTCTGGACTGCACGCCGACTGCCTGCCGTGGCTCCACCAGCGCAAGGTGGCGGTGCTGGGCGGCGACTGCGCCAACGACGTCCTGCCCAACGAGTTCGAGCGCTGGCGCCTGCCCATACACATTGTCGGGATCGCGATGATGGGGCTGCACCTGCTGGACAACGCCGACCTCGATCCCCTGGCCAAAGCCTGCGAGGAAGAGGGCCGATGGGAGTTTCTGCTGACGATCGCGCCCCTGCGCTTCAAGGGGGCGACGGGTTCGCCCGTGAACCCATTGGCGCTCTTTTAGGGCATAGGGTGCTTTCGGAGCAGGAAGTCGCCGGACTGGCAGGGGAGGTCTCGAACTGGGGCCGTTGGGGGCCGGAGGACGAGCTCGGCACGCTGAATTTCATTGGCGACCAGCAGCGGCGAGAGGCACTGGCGCTGGCTCGCCTTGGGCGTATCGTCTCGTTGTCGCGCCAGATCAGCCTGCGCGATCAGCCGGGGCTGGACGATGGGCGACATCAAGTCAGCCTCTGGGAGCACGGGGCACAGGACTTCATAGGGCCTGACCTTTCACGGCTTCGCCGTCACGCACCTCGACGCCCTTTGTCACTTCTTTCATGAGGGGCGGATGTACAACGGGTTCTCGTCTGATGAGGTTAAGGAAGGCGGCGCCAATCGCGGCTCCTCGGACAAGCTGGGCGGGGGGATAGTCGGCCGGGGTGTTCTCCTGGACATCGCCCGTCTGAGAGGGCGGCCCATGAACGAGGCGGAAGGAGTGACCGCCGAGGACCTGGATTCCTCCGCGACTTCGCAGGGAGTCGAGATGCGAAGGGGCGATCTGCTTTTTGTACGGACCGGCTGCATTCGCTATCTCAGCAGCGAGGGACGCGCCGGCCTGGACGCGCCGTGCCTGCGCTGGCTGCACGAGAAGGAAGTAGCGCTACTGGGCACGGATGGCGCCGCCGACGTCTTTCCGACGCCGTACAAGGAGTGGGCCTACCCGATCCACCGCATCGGGCTGGTCTTCCTGGGCCTGCACCTGGTGGACAACGCCGACCTTGATCCGCTGGCGCAGGCGTGCGAGGAAGAAGGCCGCTGGGAGTTCCTCGTCACCGTTGCGCCGCTGCGGTTCACGGGGGCTACCGGCTCGCCGGTTAACCCGCTGGCGGTGTTCTAGCGTTGGGCGGCGCCGAATACCTGGCGCTTCGCGACGATCTAGTTGACCGCCTGATCACACTTGCGCAAAGCGACGAGCGCATCGTGGGCCTGTGGCTGCAGGGCAGCCTCGCCGACGGTACGGATGACACCTACTCCGACATCGATGCCTATATCGCAGTGCAGGACGACCTCTTCGGGAATTTCAGGGCTGAGAGATCGCGGCTTGGCGGCGCGCTTGGGACTGTGCTGGTTGAAATGGACAATCCAGCGCTCAACGCGACGCATTTTGTCTTCGGCGGTCTTCTGAAGCTAGACCTCTTCATGGAGCGCTATTCCTCGATAGATCAGCACACCCGGCCCGCCGTCAAGGTGCTCTACGACGGACGGGACGTTGGCCAGCGGCTCCGCACAGGCGGGACGGCCTCTCCTGATGAGGTGCGCCAGCGCATCGAGATGGCTCTCCTCGGGACCTTGCAGGGGGCGGCATGGCCGTTGCGACTTGTGGGACGAGACCAGTGGGCGACGCTGGTCTTCGCCGAGATGTTTGTGATCATCGATACAATCGCGCTGCTGATGGCGGTGCAAATCGACTTGCAGTTTGTGCGGCGCAACCGCTTCTCCCTGCCCAGGCTGCTGTCCAGGGATCAGCGGGCCGTGATCAACTCACTGACGGCAGGCGTGCTGCGGGCCGCTATCGAGCGTCGTGCGAGGTTGGCCCTGGAGGCGCACCTGCGCATCCTTGACGAGCTGTTCGAGCAGGGGCGCCGAGGCTGCGACGCAGCCTCCATGCCGTATCCGCTGAGCGAGGAAGCTGAGGCGCAGTTGCGGCAGGCATATCTCGATCAGTGGCCGACGGAGCCGGGTTGAGGGCCTGGATAGAGATACGCTGAGAATGTGAACGTCCGCACGCGCTACGCGCCCAGCCCGACGGGGACGCCCCATCTGGCCAATATGCGCGTCGCGCTTTTCGACTGGCTGCTGGCGCGGCGTAACGGCGGCGCCTTCATCCTGCGCATCGAGGACACTGACCAGAACCGGCTTGTCGAAGGGGCGGTGGACGAGCAGATCGAGGCTCTGACCTGGCTTGGGCTCGATTGGGACGAGGGGCCGGACAAAGGCGGGCCGTTCACCCCGTACGTCCAGTCGCAGCGGCTCAACCTGTACCAGGATGCGGCGCAGCGGTTGCTGACCGAAGACAAGGCCTACCCCTGCTTCTGTACTGCAGAGCGCCTCGACCAATTGCGTGCCCGGCAGACGGCGGCGAAGCAGGCTCCTGGCTACGACCGCCTCTGCCGCTGGTTGACGCCAGCAGACCGCCAGCAGCGGATCGCCGCCGGCGAGCCCTACGTCGTCCGCTTCGCCGTGCCTCTGGAGGGTGAGACGGGATTCGCCGATGTCATCCGCGGGGAGGTTGTTGTGCAGAACAGCACGCTGGACGACTTCGTGATCCTCAAATCGGACGGCTACCCCACCTATCACCTCGCGTCGGTCGTCGACGACCACCACATGCAGATCTCTCACGTCATCCGTGGCGAGGAGTGGATACCCAGCGCCCCCCGGCATCAGCTATTGCACCAGGCGTTGGGCATCGGGCCGCCTTTCTTTGTCCACCTGCCGCTGATCCTGGGCCCGGATCGGCGAAAGCTCGGCAAGCGGCACGGCGCCGCGGGTGTGCTTGAGTACAGGCAAGGGGGCTACCTGCCAGAAGCGCTGATCAACTTCATCGCCCTCCTCGGCTGGTCGCTGGACGACCGCACTGAGGTGATCGACAGGAGTACGATGCTCGAAACATTCACCCTGGAGCGGCTCAGCCCTAACCCCGGCATCTTCGACCCCGACAAGCTGCGCTGGATGAACGGGGAGTGGATCAGGCGCCTGGACGAGGACGACCTGGCGCAGCGAATCCTTCCCTATCTGGTCAGGGAGCTCCCTGAGACGGCTGACGAGGCCGACCCGGTTCTTGTGCGCAGGATTGTGCCGCTGATTCAGACGCGGATGGAGGTCCTGACGGACGCCTATCCCCTGACGGCCTTCTTCTTCACGCAGGAAATCTTGGTCACGGCGGACGACCTGCTCGGCAAGAGGTTTCGCGACGAGCCGGCAGCGGCCGTCATGGCGTTGGACACGGCGGCGAAGGCGCTGGCAGGGCTCGCGGCTTGGACGCACACAGAAATAGAAGGACTCATGCGCGCGCTCACCGAGGAGCTGGGTTTGAAGCCCCGCGACTTCTTTGGGCTGGTGCGCATGGCGGTGACGGGCGCGGCGGTTTCACCACCGCTTTTCGAGAGCCTGGAGATACTCGGGCGGGAGAAGACTCTGGAGCGGCTGGCCAGGGCGCGTATGGTGCTGGAATAGAGGCCCGGGGGTGGGTTTGGTAGGATCGATCAGGCTCTGGGGACTCGTCTAACGGTAGGACAGCGGATTCTGGATCCGTATGTGGGGGTTCGAATCCTCCGTCCCCAGCCATATAATCAAGGCGACGTCCTTCTGCGGAAGGGCGTTAGTTTTGAGGCGCATTCGTCTAGCGGCCCAGGACACCGCCCTCTCAAGGCGGAGATCGCGGGTTCGAATCCCGCATGCGCTACCACACCCTTCCTTCCCCCGAGGGGCCGATCTGCTCGCAATCTCGGGCTGTCGTTGAGAATCGGAGCACCGTGGGGCAGAAGGCTCATGGATTCGAGGATCAGGTGGCGCCAGCGGCCGGCCATCTGCCCCTACGCGATCGAATCGGTCTGATTGCCGCGCAGATCGCAGCCAGATCGGCCTTGCGGCCGGCGCTTTAGAACGCTGATTGGGCCAAATGGATACGGGCTGAGGCCTGCGAAAGTGCAAAAAAATCAAAAATGTACCTTGATCGGCAGCCTCAGGGGTTGCCGCTAGTGGCGAAAAGCCTACATTCGATGCAGCCTTGCAAGCCGGGGTACGCTTTGCGTGCTCCAAAAATAAGGAGGGGGACTGTGTCCAAAAGAAGGTTCTGGCTGAGCCTCTTTGGTGTCCTCGTTCTCGCCACAGGCCTGATTGCGATCGGCTGTGGAGACGACGACGACGACGCCACAGAGACAGCCACAGAAGCAGCCGGCGACGACGACGAAACCGTCGAGCCGACGACCGACGAAGGTGAGCCAACTGTCGAGGCCACCGAGGATCCCGGAGCGGCCGACGGCCGAGCCGAGGGTGGAGAGGTAATTCTTCACTCGTTGGAGCCTGAGGAGTTCGACCCACACGCGTCGAGCTTCGCCACCGACATCTCGCTCGAGCGCATGATCTGGAGAGGCCTGTATTCGCTCGACATCGACAACACTGTTGTCTCCGAGGCCAACGGCATCACGACGGGCCCGCCGGAGATCTCAGAGGACGGCCTGACCTTCACGATCACGATGAACGAGGGCCTGGTCTGGTCCGACGGCGATGACCTCCTCGCGGAGGACTTCGTTGCCGGTCTCAAGCGGACCTGCAACCCGGTCAACGCTGGTGACTACGCTTACCTGCTGACCGACCTGACGCCCATAGTGGGCTGCTCGGAGTTCTTTAACGCCCTGACCGACGCCGACGGAAACGCCGTCGACCCGGCATCTATCGACCTGCAGGCCCTTGAGGACGCAGTCGCCGTTACGGCACTCGACGACCTCACGATCGAGATCACGTTGACGGCCCCGGCCCCAACGTTCCCGATCATCCTGGCCCTCTGGCCGACATTCCCGGTCCCGGTCCACCTGGACCGCTTCGCGAGCCAGACCCCGGATGCTCCCGGTGCGTGGGGCGCCGAGCCCGGCGACCTGGCCTACAACGGCCCGTACATGTGGACGGGCTACACGGCCGCCGACACCATCACGTTGGAGCCGAACCCTGAGTGGAGCGGCGCCGTGACGCCGACCCTCGACACGATCACGCTGCGGCTGATCGATGACGCAGCGGTCGCCAACAACGCCTACCGCACCGACGAGCTGGACTTCTCGCTCGCCGACTCCTCACAGCTGCAGGCTCTGCAGCAGGAGTTCGGTGACGAGTACCTCCAGGTTGTCATTCCCTCGACTCGTGGTCTCGAGATCCAAATGGAAGACGAAGTCCTGTCGGACCTCAACGTCCGCCTGGCCCTGTCCAAGGCCATCGACCGCGAGACCCTGAACCAGGTAGCAGCCGGCGGCGGCAACGTGCCGACGACGGCCTGGATGCCTGAGGATGTCTCGGGCACGCCATATGGCACTTACGACGAGGCAATCGGTTTCGACCCTGAAGGGGCGGCAGCTGCCCTCGAGGCAGCCGGTTTCCCCGGTGGCGAAGGCTTCCCCGAGCTGGGCATCCTGATCGGTGACAGCCCGGCCGCCCGCGCCACGGCCGAGTTCCTGCAGCAAAACTTCCAGGAAGTCCTGGGGATCTCGGTAACGATTGACGTTGTCGACAGCGCGACCCGGTCCGCCCGGTTCACGTCTGAGGAGTTCGACCTCTTCCCAGGCGGCTGGATCCAGGACTACCCGGACCCGGAGAACTGGATTGTCGGCCTGTTCGACACCGATGGTGGTAACAACCACTACAACTGCAGCATGCCCGAGATCGACAACCTCCTCGCCGACGCGATTTACAACCCGAACGACGAGGAGCGCAGGGCGCAGTACCAGGAGATCGAAGCCCTGGTGGTCGAGAACATTTGTGGCATCGCGCCTTACTGGCACGAGAGCAACAAGTACCTGATCAAGCCGCACCTCGTGGGCTTCCGCGAGAACGCGACTGGCCAGGACGGCGTTATGCCCGGTGACTGGAACGCTGAAGCATGGGGAGTGGCTGCCGAGTAACAACTCGACATCCGTCACCTAATCGCTAAAGGGAGGGGGCGCCGTGAGGCGCCCCCTCCTCTTGTTCCTCGTAACTTGCCGAAAAATGGCCCAACAATACATCCAACGGGACATGAAACTGGCGACGTCAGCGTTTTTCGGTGCTATATATTTAGTTCACGATGCTGGGGTACACGGTTCGCCGAGTCCTTTGGATGGTACCGCTGCTCTGGGCGGTCACCACAGTCACCTTCTTCCTCATGCATGCGGTCCCGGGTGGGCCGTTCTCGCGGCAGGCGGAAAAGGCCCCTCCCGCCGTAATCAAGGCGCTGGAGCGCGCTAACAACCTGGATGAGCCGCTCTGGAAGCAGTATTACCTGTACCTCTGGGACCTCCTCCACCTTGACCTGGGCATCTCCTTCAGCCGCGCCCAGGACGTTAGCACGATCATCCAGGAGGGCTTCTGGGTTACCGCTCAGCTTGGGCTCGTGGCCTTTGCCTGTGCCCTGATCGTCGGCATGACGTTGGGCATCATGTCCGCGCTCAACCAGAACGGCCCCCTCGACTACATCGGCGTCTTTTTCGCCACCGTCGGGGCAGCGCTGCCGAACTTCATCCTGGCAACGTTCCTGGTCATCATTTTCAGCGTGAAACTGGGCTGGTTCGATGTGCTCGGTTGGGAGTTTGGTAACTACAAGAAGATGGTGCTTCCGGTGGCTGCTCTCAGCGTCTTGCCGGCGGCCTATATAGCGCGAGTGACACGCGCCAGCGTGCTCGAGGTGTTCCGGCAAGACTATATCCGCACGGCCCGCGCCAAGGGCGTGACCGAGTTCACGGTGGTCATGCGCCACACGATCAAGAACGCCATGATCCCGGTCCTCACCGTCTTGGGCCCCATCTTCGCGGTGCTGATCACGGGCTCGTTCATTGTCGAGCGCATCTTCCAAATCAACGGCATCGGCCGGCGTTTCGTCGACGGAGTATTCAATCGCGACTACGGCCTGATCATGGGGACGACGATCTTCTACGCGGCCATCGTGGCCTTCGCAAACCTGATCGTCGACCTGCTCTATGGCGTGGTCGACCCACGAATCCGCTACTAAGGGGAACGCAGGTGGCTTCAACCGACGCGCAGCTGGCAACCGATTTAAAGGTTGGCGGCCAGCTTGTCTCGGGCCGCCAACGCGGTCTCTGGTCGGACGCCTGGCACCGCTTGAGCCGCAACAAGCTGGCCGTTGTCTCCGGCGCGGTCATCCTCATCATCTTTACCTTTGCTGTCGCCTTCAACATCGATGGCATCCGCCCGTACAACCCGGCGTACCAGGACTATGACGCGATCCACCAAGGGCCAAGCACGACGCACTGGTTCGGCACCGACAACCTCGGCCGCGACAACTTCGCCCGCGTCATGGAGGGCACCCTGATCTCGCTCAAGGTCGGGTTAACGGCCCAGGCCGTAGTGCTGATAATCGGCATATTGATCGGCGCGTCTGCCGCCTTGACCGGCAAGATCGGCGACAACCTGCTGATGCGTCTGACCGACCTGGCTTACGCCTTCCCCGACCTGCTGTTCATCATTTTGATGCGGGCCGTGCTGTCTGGGCGTGACTGGCCCGTGGTCGGTTCGGGTGATCCACAGATCCCGGGCTTTCCGGGCGAGTTGCTACAGGTGATCTTTGCCATCTCCTTCGTTAGCTGGACGACGATCGCCCGGCTGATCCGCGGGCAAATGCTATCGCTCAACGAACGAGACTTTGTCCAGGCGGCGCGGGCGCTGGGCGCCACCAAGCAGCGCATAGTCTTCAGCCACATGCTGCCCAACACGCTGGGACCTGTGATTGTGGCGGTAACGTTCGGTATCCCGATCGCCATCTTCGCCGAGGCCGTGCTGGGCTTTATCGGCTTCGGCCTTGAACCGCCCACCGCGAGTCTTGGTCGGCTTGTATCCGACGGCTATACCTACATTCAGACCAACATCTGGATAGCTGTGTTCCCGGCCGTCTTCATCTCGATCTTCATGCTCTGCTTCACGTTCCTCGGCGACGGGCTGCGGGACGCCCTCGACCCGCGTACGCGGTAGCCCCCTTCGCGGACTGAACTAAAGCAAGACCGCAGCTCTTGGTGGCTCAGGCTGCGCGGCCGCGGCGGCGTTGGCCACCTTCGGGGCGCAGGAGACGCAGGCCGTGACTGAGCTTCTCCTCGATGGTCTCGGCTGTCGCGCCGGGGTTAAGCGTCTCGCCACGGAATAGGGCGATCAGCATCTCCGCGTCGGCCCTGGCGTGGCCATTCGAGTGCTGGCTGTCGTTCGTCAGGGCCTGCTCGACGGTGGCGGTGCAGCGCTCCCAGAGTCGTTCTACTCCCTCGCGGATGTCGGGATTACGCCAGGCATGGGCACCGAACTCGCTGACCAGCGGCGGCCAGTAGGGGTGGTCTCTGACCAGAGCGGCGAAGGCGGCGATCGTCTGCTCGATGTCGGCGTCGCCGAGCTCGTCCAGCTGACTGACGGCGGCTGAGACGATCTCGAGGAGCATCGCCTCTTTGCTTTCGAAGTGGACGTAAAAGGCGCCCTTCGAGTAGCCGGCGGCCTGGGCTACAAGGTCGATAGTCGCGCGTTCGTAGCCGTACTTCGAGAACACGCGCACGGCGGCGTTGATCAGGGCGTCGCGGGTCTGCTCGCGGCGGCGGGCGCGGATAACTGACAGCTGGCTCATAGCTTCGTGGGGAGAATCGGCAGCTTGCGGCCTTCTCGACAGGACGCTGGCCTTGTGGCCGCTGGGTGCGCGCGGTCGGCGCCAGGTTAGGCTCCTGTAGGGTGCAGGTGTCGTAGTAGATAGACCAACCATCTATGAAGAGCTGAGACACCTGCCCGGAGCTTCGAACACGTTAACGATTCGATTTCCAGGTCGGGCCCTAAGCGGGTCTTTCCCACTCAATCCACGACACGCTGCCTTGCCCAAAATTCGCACCGAGCGGGCAGGTGTCTCAGGCCGTCGTCACCCGAGACGTGGTTCGCCTACGACACTTGCCCCTACAACGAGTACGCGAGGGCGGGTGTCAGCGATTTGCTCCAACAACGTCATCGGATGAGGGGCTGACACCCGCCGCTACAGGTCGGCAAGTGGGGCGGCTGCCGGTTCGCGAGCGCGATGCCAGAGCTGTGGTGGCGGTATGCCCGTTTGCCACCTGCGGGGGCGACATCGACAATGTGGCAGATGCGTGGGGCCCAACCCTCTGCGGACCGACGCTCCTTCTACCTTCTCCTCGTGGGTCAGTTGGCGTCGCAGGTCGGCGACGCCATCTTCCTGACGACGCTGCTGCTTTGGGTGGCCGACCTCACAGACTCCTCGCTTGCTGTGGGCGGCCTTTTCATCGCGCGGGCGCTGCCGATCTTTGCCGTCAGTCCCTTCGCCGGGGTCTTCGTCGACCGCTGGCGCTACAAACCCACGCTCGTCATCTGCGACCTGGTGCGGGCGGCGCTGGTCTTTGCCCTGCTGGCCGTCGAGTCGGACGACTATCTCCCTCTCATCTACCTCAACGTGCTGCTGCTCTCGACGAGCACGCGCTTCTTCTTCCCGGCGCTGATGTCATCGCTGCCGGGAATGCTCGGCGAGGCCGACATCTCGCGGGCAACCTCCTATATCCGCTCCAGTTTCGGCATCTCGCTGATCGTCGGGCCGCTGATCGCGGCGCCACTCTATGTCGGCGCCGGTCCCGAGCTGGCCCTGACCGTCAACGGAGCCTCGTTTCTGCTGTCGGCCGGCGCCATCGCGCTCTGCCGGATGGGCCTGCGTCCCGTGGCCGAGACACCGTCCACAGGGGGAGTCTGGGCGGAAATGGGCGCCGGCTTCGGATTAATCCTGTCGAGCCCACTGCAGCGGACAGTGCTCATCGCCGGTGGGGTGCTTCTGCTCGGGGCAGGGATGCTTGACTCGGTGAACATTTTCTTCATCGATGAGGGCCTGGATAGTTCTCGATCCTTCGTGGGTGTGGCCGAGGGCCTGCAGGCCGCAGGCTACACGCTCGGGGCGCTGGCGCTAGCCGGGCTGGCCAGGAGGTTCAAGCTCTGGCAGCTGGTGGGCTTCGGTGTGCTCGCTATCGGGTTCGCCACCCTTGGTTACTCACAGATGACTTTGTTGGTGCCGGCGCTGGCGCTGTACAGCTTTCAAGGGCTGGCCAACGGCGTCTCTGACACGGCCAATCAGACGCTTCTCGTCGGGCGCACACCTGCCGGGTTCCGTGGGCGAATCCTGTCGTTGCACGATATGTCGGCCTACGGCTCGCTGGTGGTAGGCGCCGCTCTGGGCGGTGTTTTCGCCGAGTTCATTGGCCCACGCTGGATTGTTACGGCCGCCGCGGTGCTCTTCATTGCCGCAGGTCTCTACGCGATTCGCGCCCTATCCAGGATCCCCGACGAGCCGGCGGACGACTGAGGCGGGCGATCTCGGCCTAAGCTCGGTCGACGGTCGTGGTCGCTCTGTAGGGGCGGGTCCCGTCTTTCGAGGTCGTTCGGCAGCATACTGTACCACGGGACCCGCCCCTACAGAGGTTGGTTCGCGCCAGCGCATTGTGTTAAACGGCAGGGCGACCGGGGGGCGTGCCTTCTCCCCCGAGTCGTTTGACGAGTCGGCCCCACGGTACGCACGCCACTTCGCCTTGTTGAGCGCACAGATCCGTAGGGGCAGATGGCCGGCCGATAGCCAGCACTAACTATCGAATCCATCGGGCCATCTGCCCGACAGTGCTCCGGACCAGGACCATTGCCGCGAAACCGCCTTCATCGGCCTCGGGCCCAGTGCGATAACCGAGATATTCCCTCGATCATCGCCCCGTTGGACAGAGCCCACATAGTCGAGGTGGGTGTCACAGTTCCGTTAAGGACTCGCCGTGAGACGAGGTCGCGCCCAGAAACCCGTTGACTAAAGGCAGCGAAACCTGCTACAAGTAGTGAGCCACATACCGACCAGTCGGTATGTGAGCGGCGGCGGGATTATTTAGCGAAGGAGGCTCATTTGGCCAAGATGCTGAAGGTCCTGGTGTTCGGCATCCGATGGGGTGGCGGGGGCTAAGACCTCGGTAACGTTAAGCCCTGGTTTCCTCCGGGCTAGAGCCCCCGCAGGGAAGGGGCAGGCTATGCAGCCTGTCCCTGTTTCCTTTGTTCCTTGCGCTCCCGGCGCGTGCGCGCCGCCCAGCTTGGGAAGATGCGCAGGAACGCCTCGACGGCAGCAGGGTCAAACTGCGTGCCGGCGCAGCGCACAATCTCCTCGCGCGATGCTTCGGGTGACTGCGCCTTGCGATAGACGCGGTCTCTTGTCATCGCGTCGTATGTGTCGGCGATCATGAACAGCCGCGCCCCGAGCGGGATCTCTTCGGTCTTGAGGCCGCGTGGATAGCCCTTGCCGTCCCAGCGCTCGTGATGGGCGTAGACCAGCTCGGCGGCGCCCTGCAGGAAGCTGACCTGGTTGAGCAGGTTGGCGCCGGCCTCCGGGTGCTTGCGCATCTCCACCCACTCGTCGTCGGTCAGTGATGCCGGCTTGCGCAGAATGTTGTCCGCCACGGCGATCTTGCCGACGTCGTGGAGCAGCGAGCCGTGGAGGATGATGTCCCATTCATAGCTGCCCTCGACCACGCCGATCTCGCGGGCCAGTTCGAGCGTCAGCATTTGCACGCGGCCGGAGTGTCCGTGAGTGTCGTGGTCGCGGGCATCCAGGGCGGCCATGATGGCCTGCAGCGTCTCGCGGTAGCTGCGTTGCAGGTCCGAGGTCATCTTGCGCACGGCGCGGTTGGCGCCGGCGAGCTCGCGGTTCGAGCTCTCGAGCTCGGTGATTGTTTTGGCCGTCTTGTCGACGTATTGCTTCATCACGAAGCGCAGCATCAGGGGCGGGATCATGAAGGAGAAGGCGCCGATGATGCCGATCTCGAGGTAGGCAATGGCTATCAGAGCGCCCATGATGCCCAGGACGACGTGGTGCACCATGTACCATTGGAACTTGTTTCGCCAGACACTGAGCAGGCCGCGCTGCTCGTTGGTGCTGATGGCAAGGGCGACGAGGATTGACTCGACAAAGAAGATGGCCAGCGCGGCGGCGGCGGCCGGAATGAGCAGCCAGTAGCCCTCCCTGCCGTAGAGCGTGACGGAGCTCACATAATAAGCAACGGCGCCAAGAGACGCCGCGCCGGCGGCGGCGCCGAAGTTGAAGAGGACGGCAGGCCTTGGCCGGTTGGCCAGGATGTCGACCGCAATGACGCAGCCACCCGCCACCAGAGCCGCCCCGGCCCACCCGGAAAGCACCAGAGCCGCGACGACGCCGGCCACGCTGACCGAGACGTAGGCGTCGCCATAGGCGTTCACGTCGAAGCGCTCGGCCAGGAACATAAGCGCCAGCACAACGAGTAGCACAGGTATGGTGCCGAGGGGGAGTTCGACCAGCGCCCAACCAGTTACGGTCAGGCCGAGGACGAACGAGCCCCAGACGAGGAGCTGCAGCAGGAACGCGGCGCGCTCGCGCCCGAGCAGCGTCGGACGCTGACCGGCGTCAGTATGGTGGCTGGCGTGGCTGTAGCCGAGCTGTTTAGTTTCGCTCTTCAAAGTCGCGGTCTTCTTGCTGGAAACGACGGTTGACACCCAATTGAGTTATCGGCACGAAACGTTTCTCCCTGAACCTGAAAAGACCGGTCAGAACGAGGGTTGCCTAGACTGGGGCGAATGGAGACCCAGAGGGGCCCCGTGCGCGCCGGCGAGCGCGTTATGCTGACGGACGCCAAGGGCCGCCGCTACAACCTGTTACTCGACGGCGGCCGCACCTTCAACACGCACCTCGGCGTCATCCCGCACGCGGCCATTATTGGCTGCGAGGAGGGCGCCAGGCTGCGCACGGCGGACGGCGCTGAGTTCTTCTTGATGCGCCCCGCCACGGCCGATTTCGTGGTCAAGATGGGCCGCCCGACGAACATCCTCTATCCCAAGGACATCGGCATGATCACGGCTTTCGGCGGGGTTGTGGCGGGGAGCCGGGTGGTCGAGGCCGGCACCGGGTCGGGGAGCGGGACGATCGCCCTGGCGAGGGCGGTGGGCTCCACCGGTGAGCTGGTCTCATACGAGCTGCGGCCCGAGTACATGCCCAGCGCCCGCCGCAACATCGAGGGGATGTTCGCGGGTGCAGTTCCCCCCTGGGTAAAGCTGAAAGAGGGCGACATCGCCGAGGCGATCGAGGAGCAAGGAATGGACGCCGTGGTCCTGGACCTGCCCGAACCCTGGACGGCGATTGCAACTGCCGCGCGGGCGTTGCGCCCCGGAGGGTTCTTTGTCGCCTTCGTGCCGACGACTGTCCAGCTGCAGCAAACCGTGCAGTCCCTGGATCGCTCAGGTCGTTTCGTCCTGACGCAGGCTCTGGAGTGCCTGGTCAGGGGCTGGGAGGCCAACGAGAGGAGCGTACGGCCCTCACACCGAATGGTCGGCCACACGGGCTTCCTGGTCTTCTCACGATCCTGTGGCCCGGGGCTGCCTGCGGAGCCGTCAGGCGGCGACTAGATAGGCGGTCAGGACCGCGGCCGCCGTGGCCACCAGGGCGGTCACGACGAGCACAACGACGGCCTGCCGGACGCTCACTTTTTGATTCTGCAGCAAGCTCCTAACAGCCGCTAACGGCTACCTCGGCAAAGGAGTGCGTGCTAGACTCCGCCTTGCCGATAGCGACAAAATTCACAAGCGGCGGGTGGTCGATTGATCCCACAAGAGTTCGGCCGGCTCGGGATACTCCTGCTCTTCGCCATCGCCTTCCCTGCGCTGCCGATCATTGCCTCGTACGCCTTCTATATCCTCAAGGTTCGGCCCCAGCGGCCCAACCCGGTCAAGCTGGATACCTACGAGTGCGGCGTCGAGACGATAGGCCCCTCCGACATCCAGTTCAACGCCCGCTACTACCTGATCGCGCTCGCCTTCGTCATTTTCGACGTCGAGGCTTTGTTTCTTTTTCCCTGGGCGGTCTCGATCGGCGCCCTGGGCATCGCCGGCTTCGTCGCGGCCGCGATCTTCATCGCGATCCTGGGCTTTGGCCTGGTCTATGACTGGGCGAAGGGCGGGCTCGAATGGAAGTAAAAACCCGCCACATCAGCGGCCACGAAGCCGCTCAGCGCCTCCCCGGGGTAACGCCTATCGAGGTCGACGAGATGTCGATCATCCTGGCACCGGGCGACTTCGTCGAGGCCTGCCGCACCCTTCGTGACGATCCCGAGCTCGACCTCCAGTACCTGAACAGCCTGACCGCCGTCGATACGATGGAACGGATCGAGGTGGTGATCCACGCCCAGTCGCTGGCCAGGAACCAGATGGTGCGGATTAAAACCGTCGCCGAGAGCTATGAGAGTCCCGAGGCGCCCTCGCTGGTGTCAGTCTGGTGGGGGGCTCAGCTGATGGAGCGCGAAACGTACGACCTGATGGGTGTGCGCTTCATCGACAACCCCGACCTGCGCCGCATCTTCCTCTGGGAGGGCTTCCCCGGCCACCCCCTGCGCAAAGATTACCTGCGCGTGCCGGGCGGCGACCCCGGCTGGCCCTACTTCCCCGGCGAGCCCAACAAGCAGGGCACCCCGGCCCACGGCCAACCCTGGACTCAAGAGCTCAGCGGGGCGCCGGCGACCCACGGCGAGGACCCGCGCGACGTGCGCAAGCACGACGACATCATGCGCAACATAACAGACGACCTGGAGAGGACCAGCTTTGGCGATCCAGGCTGAACCGCTCGTCGTCAACGTCGGGCCGCAGCACCCGAGCACACACGGTGTGTTCCGGATGAAGCTCACCCTGGACGGCGAGCTGATCCAGGACGTCGAAATGATCGTCGGCTACCTCCACCGCTCGATCGAGAAGCTGGCCGAGGAGCGGACATGGACGCAGAACATTCCCTTCATGGACCGCACAGACTACCTGGCGGCCATGACGGGCAACCAGGCCCTGGTGCTCGCCGCGGAGCGGATGATGGGCATCCAGCCCACCGAAAGGGCGATGTACATCCGCGTGATCATGGCCGAGCTGCAGCGCTTCGCCTCCCATTGCATGGCGGTCGGCACCTTCGTCAACGACTGCGGTGCCTGGCAGACACCCCTGATGTACATGCTGCGCGAAAGGGAGAAGATCCTCGACCTCTTCGAGATGACCTGTGGCGCGCGCATCACCCTGAACTACATGCGCATCGGCGGCGTGGCCTTCGACCTGCCGGACGAATTCGTCCCGACCTGCCGCTACCTGGTCGACGAGGACTTCCCGCGGCGGTTGGAGGAATACACGCGGATCCTGATCGGCAACGAGATCATCATCGCTCGCTCGCGGGGCATCGGTGTGCTCTCGGCCGAGGACGCTATAAACGCTTCGGCCAGCGGGCCGCTGCTGCGCGGGAGCGGCGTCGCCTGGGACATTCGCAAGGCTGACCCGTACGACGTCTACGACCGCATGGAGTTCGACGTGCCGGTCGGCTACCAGGGCGACTGCTACGACCGCTTCCTGGTCCGCTTCGAGGAGATGCAGCAGAGCCTGAAGATCATCCGCCAGGCCCTCGACCAGCTGCCGGGCGGACCGGAGAAGGTTGACATCCCCCTGGCGCCTTTCGTGCCGGCGGGGGAGTACTACGGACGCGTGGAGTCGCCGCGCGGTGAGCTCGGCATCTATGCGGTCAGCGATGGCTCACCAACCCCCTACCGCTTTCACATCCGCGCCCCCTCGTACATCAACCTGAGCGCGCTGAAGCAGATGATGGTCGGGCACACGGTGGCCGACGCCGTGGTCATCCTGGGCAGCATCGACATCGTGGTCGGCGAGGTTGACCGCTGATGCTGCTGGACAACTTCTACGACATCCGCGACCTGCAGAACCTGGTCGAGTGGATCACGGACCCGCTCAACGGCCAGCTGGCCTACGTCGTGGCTGCGCTCCTGGGCTGCGTCGCGATCCTGAGCTTCATCGGGGCCACGGCGATCATCAACATCTGGATCGAGCGGCGAGTGATCGCGCGCATGCAGGCGCGGCTGGGACCCAACCGCGTAGGCCCCATGGGCCTTCTCCAACCCGTGGCCGACGCGCTCAAGCTGATTCAGAAAGAGGTGCTCGTCCCGCGGCTTGGCGACGTGCCGATCTTCCTCCTGGGGCCGATGCTGATCTTCATCCCGCCGATGTTCACCTTCGGCGTGGTGCCGTTCGGCGAGAACATGGCCTACGTCAACCTCAACGTCGGCGTGCTCTTCATAATCGCTTTCACTTCGATCACCACGCTGCTGATCTTCATGGCAGCATGGTCGTCGAATAACAAATACGCCCTCTTCGGCGCGATGCGCGTGATCGCCATGCTCGTCAGCTACGAGGTGCCGCTGGTCCTGGCGGCCATGGGGCCGGTGATCTTCGCCGGCTCGATGAGCTTGCAGGACATCGTGCAGTTTCAAAAAGACAACTTCACGATGCTGGTTTGGATCCAGCCCCTGGCCTTCATCGTTTTCCTGCTTTCGGCGACGGCCGAGATTAACCGCTCGCCGTTCGACCTGGCCGAGGCCGAGTCGGAGATCGTGGCCGGCTATCTCACCGAGTTCTCGGGTATGAAGTGGGGGCTCTTCTACGTCGTCGAGTTGGTCAACGCGATCGTCTCGGCGGGTGTGGTGGCCACGCTCTTCTTCGGCGGCTGGTGGCTCTTCGGGCTGGAGGAATGGATACCCGGCTGGCTGATCGTGATCGGCAAGATTTACTTCTTCTACTTCATCTTCATGTGGTTCCGCGGCACGCTGCCGCGGCTGCGCATGGACCAGCTGATGGCCTTTGCCTGGAAGTACCTGCTGCCCGTCTCCCTGGTCAACATCCTGGTCGCCGGGCTGGAAGTGACACTTTGGCTGCGCAACGACTGGGATACGGGGATCGCATTCCCGATCTTCGGCGTGATCAATGCGGGGCTTCTAGGCTTCCTGGCCTGGTTCGCCGGGCGGACCCTGGCCGGAAAGATGGCCGAGGCGCCGACACGGGCGCACATGGGCACCCCCCTGGGCGAGATTTACAGGAGCCCGGCTTAGGCCGCGCATGGACGACCTCGGCATCGTCATCGCCTTCTGGACACTGTCGGGGCTGACCGTTGGCTCGGCCCTGCTGATCGTCGTCACGCGCAACATCTTCCACGCGGTTCTGGCATTGATCGTCAGCTTTCTGGGCGTGGCGGGGCTGTATGTCCTGCTGTCGGCCGACTTCATCGCGGTTGCCCAGGTACTGGTCTATGCCGGCGCCGTTTCGGTGCTGATGCTGTTCGCCTTGATGCTGACGCCGCGGCAGGCCCGCAACAACGCCGCGAACTACCTGGAGATCCCGGGGCTGCTGCTGTCGCTGGTTATCGGTGGGCTGATCACGGTGGCGGCAGTCAGCACCGACTGGGCTGAGGTCGATGACGATCGTGGCTTCGACGCCACTTCCCGTTTGATCGGCGAGGCGCTGATCGACAAGTGGGTCCTGCCCTTTGAGATCGCGGCGGTGATCCTGCTCGTGGCCATGGTTGGCGCGATCATGCTCGTGCGGGAGGACCAGTAGTGGAGCTGACGGTCGAGTATTTCCTGACGGTTAGCGCCGCTCTCTTCGCCATCGGCCTTTATGTGGCCCTCTCCAAGCGCAACGCCGTGGGCGTCCTGATGGGCGTCGAGCTGATGCTCAACTCGGTCAACCTGACGTTCATCGCCTTCTCCCGCTTCACGCCGGCCGACAACCAGATAACGGGTCACGTCTTCGCTCTCTTCGTGATCACAGTGGCCGCCGCGGAGGCGGCCATCGCCCTGGCACTGGCGGTTGTTATCTACCGGCTGCGCCGGACGGTCAATGTTGATGAGTTGAATCTGCTGCGATGGTGACGAACGATGTGGTGTAAGTTCCTCGAAACCAAAACGCTCTACGGCGCGGAAACCTGGAAGAAGCTGTTTAACTTCGAGGCTGTCGCTGTAATGATCAGGCCCGTCCCGGGCCACCCTCCCGGCGATCTCTCGCCTCGTGAGATCTGGATCCCCGACAACAAGGCGCACGTCGCGCGTGAGGTCCTGAGGAAGGTCTGATGTACCTGACGGAGATCCCCGAGGAGGCCGTCTGGGCGATCTTTGCCTCGCCTCTGGCCGCCCTCGCCCTTAACGTGGCCATTGTCCGCCGCTTCCCGACCTGGGCGGGGCTGCTGAACGTACTGGCTGTGGGCATCTCCTTCGCCCTCTCGCTCTGGCTCCTCGACACCGCGGCCGACCGCGATGGCGTCGACATAGGCTTCAAAAGCCACGAGCTGTTCACCATCGGGCCGATGGTCGTCAATGTGGGGGCGACGGCGGACGGCCTGACGGCCGTAATGCTAGTGGTGGTCACGAGCGTCTCGCTTCTCGTGCAGATCTACTCCATCGGCTACATGGCCGGGGACGATGGCTACTCGCGCTACTTCGCCTTCATGGCGCTGTTCACGGCGTCGATGATCGGCCTCGTCCTCGCCGACAGCTTGATCATCGTCTATGCCTTCTGGGAGCTTGTCGGCCTGTGCTCGTTCCTCCTGATCGGCTTCTGGTTCCAGCGACCTGCCGCCGCGGCCGCCGCCAAGAAGGCCTTCCTGGTGACGCGTCTCGGCGACCTCGGTTTCCTGGCGGCGATCCTCCTGATCTGGAGCGAGACCGGCACCTTCGATATCAACGAGCTTTTCGAGCTGGCGCTCGGCGGGGACATCGGCACCACCGCGCTGATGCTCTTCATGCTCGGCATCTTCGCGGGGGCCGTCGGCAAGTCGGCGCAGTTCCCGCTGCATGTCTGGCTGCCGGACGCGATGGAAGGCCCGACGCCGGTCTCCGCGCTGATCCACGCGGCGACGATGGTGGTGGCCGGAGTCTACCTGGTCGCCCGGCTCTTTCCGATCTTCCAGACCGACGCCGACGTGATGGCGGTCGTGGCCGGGATTGGCGGCTTCACGGCGATCTTCGCCGCGACAATCGCCATCGTCATGACCGACCTCAAGCGCGTGCTGGCCTACTCGACGATCAGCCAGCTGGGCTACATGATGCTGGCCCTGGGCTCCGGCGCCTACGTCGCCGCCATCTTCCACCTCTTCACGCACGCCTTCTTCAAGGCCCTGCTCTTCCTGGGCTCGGGCAGCGTGAACCACGCCACCGGCACCTTTGACATGCGGGAGATGGGGGGCCTGAGGCGGATAATGCCCATCACCCACATCACGTTCCTCGCCGGCGCCCTCAGCCTGGCGGGCATCTTCCCACTAGCCGGGTTCTGGTCGAAGGACGAGGTCCTGGGCAGCGCGTGGGATGACAACAAGATCTGGTTCGCGGCTGCGCTGATCACAGTTGGGTTGACCGCCTTCTACACTTTCCGGGCGTTCTTCATGACCTTCTGGGGCCACTATCGTGGCTCGACCGCCGAGGGCAGCGCCGGCGGCCACGGCCACACGCCGCACCTGGCCGAGTCGCCGCTTGTCATGATCCTGCCGCTGGCGGTGCTGATGGTCCCGGCGCTGGTGGCCGGCGGCGCCAACCTGCCCGGCGTCGGCGGCCTCGTCGACATCCTCGAGGGCTCTCTGCCGGAGGGTGTCGAGGAGCACCACCTGGAGTTCTCCTGGGCCATCGCCGCCGGCTCCACGGCCATCGCCCTGGCCGGTATCGTGCTGGCCTACGCGCTCTACGGTCGCGGGCAGGTGGCGGCGCGCGTGCCCGAGACGCTGCGCCCGGCGCAGCGCGTGCTGGAGAACCGCTACTACCTGGATCGGCTCTACGAGGACTACATCGTCGGTTTCCTCTTCTATCGGGTCGGCGGAGGGCTGCTCGAGGCCTTCGACCGCTACGTCGTTGATGGCGCCGTCAATGGGGTGGCCTGGGTGGCCGGCCAAGCCGGGACGTGGGGCCGGCGGGCGCAAAGCGGCCAGCTCCAGACCTATGGGGCCGTCGCCTTCGCCGGGCTGGCAGTCATGTTCATCGCCTATGTCGTGGCGGTCAGCCCCTGATGCTCACGTTCATCGTCTTTTCACCGCTGGTTGGAGCGCTGCTTTGCCTCCTTGTGCCGCGCCGGCGCGAGGCGGACACGCGCTGGGTCGCGCTCGCTGGATCGCTGGTCACGATGGGCGCCAGCATCGCCCTGCTTGTGCTCTTCGACAAAGACGACGGCGGCTTCCAGTTCCTTGAACGGGCCACCTGGGTGAACTCTGAGGGCGCGGGGTTCAAGCTGCAGTATCTGCTCGGTATCGACGGTCTCAGCGTCGCCCTCGTCGCCCTGACGGCGCTCCTGACGGTGGTCTCGGTGCTGGTCTCGTTCGGCATCACGCTGCGGCAGCGCGAGTACTTCTTTTGGCTGCTGGTGCTCGAGACGGGCATCCTCGGCGTCTTCACCTCGCTCGACCTCATCCTTTTCTTCATCTTCTGGGAGGTCGAGCTGGTGCCGATGTACATGCTGATCTCCATCTGGGGCACCGGACGCCGCGAATACTCCGCGCTGAAGTTCGTCCTTTACACGATCGCTGGCTCCAGCCTGATGCTGGCCGGCTTCCTGATCCTGGGCTTCGAGGCCGGCACCTTCGACATGACCGAGCTGCGGAACATCGAGATCACGGACGCCATCGTGCCGCTCAACGTGCTCTTCGCGCTGCTGATCGCGGCCTTCGTGGTCAAGCTGCCGGTATTCCCGCTTCACACCTGGCTGCCCGACGCTCATACGGACGCGCCGACGGCGGTCAGCGTGATGCTGGCCGGCGTCCTCCTGAAGATGGGCGGCTACGGCATCCTGCGCATCTGCATCACGATCATGCCGGCGCAGGCCGACGACTGGGCCCTTGGACTCGCCGTCTTCGGCGCGATCAATGTCATTTATGGGGCGATCCTCACCCTGCGCCAGGTCGACCTGAAGCGGTTGATCGCCTATTCCAGTGTCAGTCACATGGGCTATGTACTGATCGGCGCGGCGGCCCTGGGCGAGGTCGGTCTGATGGGCGCATCCTTGCAGATGGTCACGCACGGCCTGATCACAGGCTTGCTGTTCGTGATGGTGGGCCTCGTCTATGACCGCACCCACACCCGCCAGATACCCGAAATGAGCGGGCTGGCCGTGCGTATGCCCTTCCTGGCGACAGCGATGGTCTTCGCGGGGCTTGCCTCCCTCGGCCTGCCCGGGCTTGCCGGCTTCGTCGCCGAGTTCACCGTCTTTATCGGCGCCTTCGAGCGCTTCGAGGCCCCAACGCTGCTCGGGGTGGTGGGAGTGTTGCTCGCGGCGGCCTACATCCTCTGGATGATTCAGCGTGTCTTCTTCGGGCCGACCAGCGAGAAATGGGCCGACCTCGACGCGCCGGTGCAGTGGTGGGAGGGGGCACCAGTCCTCGTCCTCGGAGCCCTGATCCTGGTGCTCGGCGTCTACCCGACCTGGCTTATCGAAGTGATGGAGCAGGGCGTCGTGCCGATCTCGGAGCGCTTTTAGATGATCGACTGGGGCGAGAGCGTCCAGCGCATGGGGCCAATCGTGGCCGTCCTGGTGACGGCTGCTGTGATCCTGATCGCTGACCTGTTCCCCCTGCGCAAGCGCTGGCTGTCTGTGGTGGCGCTTGTTGGGCTCGCTGTATCGGCAGGCTACGCTGTCTGGTTGCTGGGGGACGACGAGCGCGGCTCGGCCTTTGCCGACACCCTCGTCTTTGACAACTTCTCTGCCTTCTTCCAGATCCTCTTCGCCGGGGCGACCGCCGCCGTCGTGCTGGCTTCCATCGGCTACAGCGAGCAGTTCCGCATCCGCCAGGGCGAGTACCTGGCGCTACTGCTGACCGGCGCGGCGGGCATGATGCTGATGGCCTCGACGACGGACCTCCTGGCTATCTACGTCTCGCTCGAGTTGACCAGTATCTCGCTCTACATCCTGACGGCGGTCGCCAAGAACGAGCGCTCGATGGAGGCCGGACTGAAGTACCTGCTGACCGGCGCGATCAGCTCGTCGGTCGTCCTCTACGGCATGGCCTTCCTTTTCGGCGCCACGGGCTCGACCAGCCTCGACGGCATCGCCGCCGGCATCGCCGAGCGCTACGACGAAGTCGAGTTTGCGATCATCCTGGGCATTGTCTTCCTGGCCGGCGGCTTCGCCTTCAAGCTGGCGGCGATCCCCTTCCAGATGTGGACTCCGGACGTCTACGAAGGCTCGCCGACGCCCGTGGCCGCCTTCCTCTCGGTGGGCTCCAAGGCGGCCGGCTTCGCCATGCTCCTGCGTGTCTTCTACACCGCCCTCGGCGACAACGAAGTGTCGGGCGATTGGCAGATCCTGATCGGCGGGGTAGCCGCGGCCTCCATGATCATCGGCAACCTGCTCGCCCTCCCACAGACCAATCTCAAGCGCCTGCTCGGGTACAGCTCTATAGCTCAGGCCGGCAACATCCTGGTCGGCGTTGCCGCGATCAGCGCCGGCAACGACGAATTCTCGATCGGCGCGGCCGGCACGATGTTCTTCCTGGCCAGCTACGCCATAACCAACCTTGGCGCCTTCGTCGCCATCATCCTGATCTCGGGACGCCTGGGGTCCTACGAGATCAAGGATTACGCCGGGCTGGGCCGCCGCTGGCCCTTGCCCGCGGCTGCGCTGGCGCTTTGCCTGATCTCGCTGACCGGCCTCCCGCCCGCTGTGGGCCTCTGGGCGAAGGTTTATATCTTCAACGCCGCCGCTCAGGCCGACCTCTGGTGGCTCGTCTTGATCGCGGTGGGTAACACGGCGCTGGCGGCCTTCTATTATCTCCGCGTCGTTGCCCAGATGTACCTGCGGGAGCCGGATGGGGAGCTTGCCGAAAAGCCGGCTGTCGACGTGCCCCTGAGCCTCTCCGTCGGGCTGACCGCGTTGGGGGTGGTGGCCTTCGGCGTCATGCCCTTCCCCCTGATCGAGGCCGCCGAGCGAGCCGCCGAGATCTTCGCCGCTTGACGGTTGCCAGTGGTGTTACCAACCGCTAAGGTCGTGTTACTATGGTTACCAAGCACGCACGAAGGAACATCTACCTGCCCCCAGAAGAGGATGCCATCCTTGAGGATCTCTCAACGCTCTGGGATGTTTCCCGTGGCGAAGTGGTTCGACGCGCGCTGCGGCTTCTCTTCCAGTCATCTGACCGCACCGCTGATCCAATGGAAAAGCTCATAGGGATTGCGAATGTCCCCGGGACGAGCGCCCGAGACTCGGATGACATTTACAGGAACTAGTAACGGAGTCTTCATCGACACCGGCGCCTGGATAGGCCTCACGAACCGTGCCGATCCGGACCACCTCCCTTGCGTTTCGGCATACCGTGGATTGGCAAAGCGGCTTCTATTAACGAGCGACTACGTCTTGGATGAAGCCCTAACTCGGCTCCGATTCGACCTAGGAATTGAGTTCGCGGTCACGGCCCACTCGCAGGCCCTACAACTCGAACGGCAACGGAGGTTGGTGATTCTTAGCGTTGATCGTGCTCTGTTCAATCGCAGTTTCGACTTGTTTGTTAGAAATCCCCGTCAGAAGGGACTGTCCTTCACCGACGCCACAATTGGCGCGCTTGCAGAACGAGAAGGCTTCCGCGAGGTTTTCGGGCTCGATAGGGGATTATCGGTGTTTGGTTTGTCGGTGCGGCCCGGTTAACATTAGGCGCCCCCTCCGTTACCCTGACCCTCGTGCCCGCCGCCCAGTATGGCATCAACGTGCTCGTCAAAAAGGACTTTGAGCAGGCCGTCGACATCGATTGGTTGAGCGACCTCAGCCAGCGCGCGCTCGAATCCGAGGGAGTGGAGCGCCCCGCTGAGCTGGGCGTCGTCATCACCGACGACAACGAGATACTCCACCTGAACCGCAAGTTCGCCGGCGAGGACCACTCCACCGACGTCCTCGCCTTCCCCATGGCTCACCTGACCGAGCTCGAAGACGCGGGCTTCGTCCTGCCTCCGGACAAGGTCCGCCACCTGGGCGAGGTGGTCATCTCATACGAGACCGCCAGGCGACAGGCCCTCGATCACCACCGCGAGCTGACCCAGGAGGTGGCGCACCTGCTCTTCCACGGCATCCTCCACGTCCTCGGCTACGATCACGCCGAGCCTGACGAGGAGGTCATCATGCAGGCGAAGGTGGAGGCGCTGCTTCGTGCTTAGAGCCGCGTGGGTCTTGCTGTCCTTGCTCGCCCTCACGCTCGTCGGCTGCGGCGGCGGCGATAGCGGCGACGACGAGGCCACAGCCCAACCTACCGACGACTCCACGCCAACCGAAGAACCCGGCCCCGACGAGACCCCGGTAGCCGGCGACGCCGCGCCTCCCGATGTCGCCGGACTCCAAAACGTAACGGGACTGCCCTTCGTTGCCCAGGGTCGCAGCCTGGTGGCTGGCTTCCAGGCCCTGGCGGTCTCCGCCGAAGGCGACAGGGTCTTCTACAGGCTGACGCTGGGCAGCAACACCGAGAACTTCGACAGCGTCGCCCTGACGATTGAGTACGACGGTGACTCCGTGGACTTCGCCGGCCTGCTTTCGGGGGTCGACCCCACCGCCGGCGAAGACATCTGCTCGGCCGGTGCCGCTAACTGCGATATCAATGAAGACGAGGGGGTTGTACAGGTCTTCGCCCTGGAACCGCTGCAGGGGCGCGTCTTCACCACCCCCGACGACACCCAACTGCAGCAGGGCGAGTCGATCGATATCATCGCCGCCTTCACGCTGGCGGGGAACAGCGGGCGCGTGCAGGTCAGCGTGGCGGCCGGCGGGGCCGCGGGCGAGGACGTGGTGGGGCCGATTGGCGAGGGCTTCGTCTACGAGCCCGGAGACTTCGGCATAGACGGAAGCTTCCCCGGGGACGTGCCGCAGATCGAGGACACGGTCAGCCCGCGAGTTTTCCTGACCAATCAATCTGGCCAGGCCTTGCAGAACGTGGCGCTCAGCTACATTGCTTCCCAGCCCCCCGGGCTGGAGTTCCTCACCGGGTCCTGCAACACCGATGTGCGCGCCACATTGCCGTTTGGCGAGCTGCCGACTATAGCCACGCTGCCGGACCTCGAGTTCTGCTTCACGAATGAGTCTTTTTCGTCCGGCCGGCAGTTGCAGATCGAGGCTTCGTTTAAGGCCGCTGATCCGGCCGCCCTGGCCGCCGGCGTTCGCGTCCTGCTGGTGGCGCGCGGCAAGGACGGCAACGGCTTCATCCGCCTGTCGGAGCTGGTCGAGATCACCCGCTGAAACGTGATGACTGGCGGGCGCCGTCGATCCGTAGGGGCGGATTTCGAATTTGGACAAGACTTCGCGTCATGTCGGACCCCTAATCCGCCCGACTGGTGGTTGCACAAAAGTGCGGCGCATATGGGGGCAGGCCAGTCGTCTAACTCACGGATCCCGCGCAGGGCTGAGAGTCCACTGGGCAGATTCTGGGTCCATGTAAACCCCGCATAATCTCTGATCGAAATCTGCCCCTCTACCTTTCGGTTGTCTTCGCCCAGCTTTCGTGTTCTGGA
>JBBDXC010000016.1:0-21461 GCA_040902555.1 Dehalococcoidia bacterium | reverse complement strand
GGTCATCGACGATCTCGAAGGCCGCTGTCTTCTGGCCCTCGATGCGGTACGGGTTGACCGAGTTGACGAGAGTGACCGGACGTCGTGCTGCCACCTCTCTGGCGATGGCGAGGGCCGCGTCGAAGTTGCCGTCCACCGAGATGATGGACGCGCCGTAGGCGACGGCCTGAGCCAGCTTGCCCGGCGCGATCCGCCCTCGCGGCACCAACACAAAAGCCTTGATCCCGGCGTGGGCGGCGTAGGCGGCGGCCGAAGCGCTGGTGTTGCCGGTCGAGGCGCAAAGGACCGCCTCGGTGCCCTCCTCCACGGCCCTGGCCACGGCCACGACCATGCCCCGGTCTTTGAAGGAGCCCGTGGGGTTGCAGCTCTCCAGCTTGAAGTAGAGCTCGGCCCCGGGCAGGCGATCCCGCAGCCGCCGTGAGGCGACCAGGGGTGTGCTTCCCTCGCCCAGCGAAAGGGCGGGCGTATTAGCAGTCAGCGGGAGGCGGTCGGCGAAGCGCCGCAGGACACCCCCACCGGAGTAGCCCTCCGGGTCAGTCCTCACGCAGTCTCGCGGCGTAGCGCCGGAGCTCGCGGATCTCGCGCTGCAGGTCCTCGATCTGGCGGCGCCGTTGCTGCTCCTGGCTCTCGGCGAAGCGCAGCAGCCGCTCCAGCACGCCCTTGTGGCCCTGTTCGACGACCTCTTCCACGGCTGCCATGCGTTCCAGGTAGCCGGTCATCGACTTCTCGACCTTCGAAGCCCTGTCGGTGAAGCCGGACTGCTCCTTCTTGATGTCGCCTATTACCTGCTCGAGCTCGGCAATGCGGCCCTCGGCCCGCTCCTGCTCCAGCTGGCGCACGGCGAGCTGAGCATTGGTGTCCTGGGTGCCTGAGCGGATTTCCTCGATTTGCGCTATCTGCTCGTCGAGCCGGCGGAATTGTTCGAGCTGCACACGGTTGCGCTCGGTCTCGCTCAGCAGCTCGCGGCGCGAGCTTTCGAAGTCGCGCTGCAGCCCGTCGAGGCGTTCGTTGACCTTGCGCTCGAAATCGAGGTTGCGACCCATGCGCGAGTCAACGCTCTGGACCAGGCGCTCGACCTGGTCGATGCGCTTGGCGATCAACCCCCGCTCCTGGAGCTCGTTGCGAATCTGGGCCTCGCGCAGTTTACCGGACTCCGTCGTCTGGCGGATGACGGCCTGGTGGTTCTGGTCGATCGCGCCCAGCTGCTCCTTGAGGCGGTTGATCGTGGCGTGGACCTGGCGCGTCGTTTCCACCTGCGTCGAGAAGGCCTGGATGGTGGCGTCCATCTCATTGAGCTTCTCGGTGAAGTTGCGGATCTGGCGGTTGCTGTCGGCGACTATGGCCTCGAGCTGGTTGACCTTGTCCCGGGCCCGGCGCAGCTGCAGCTCGAGCCAGCCGACGCGGTCGCCGCCAGTTGGGTCCTGCTCGAAGGCGTCGCGCACCATCAGCCTTCGACCCTAATGCAGTTGCCGACCTCGAACACAGACGCCATGCGTCGCAGGCCGGCGATGGCCTCCTGGAGGGCCGCTTCCCTCGCCCGGTGGGTCATGATCACGATCTCGGCGGACTGCGCGCTTTCGTCGGCCTCCTTCTGGATGACCGAGGCGATGCTGATGTCGTTGATCCCCAGCTGGGTTGCGATCTCGGCGAAGACGCCGGGGCGGTCGGCCACCGTCAGCCTGATGTAGTAACGCGTCTGGAGGTCGTCCATGCCGCCGAGGGTGGCGTTGTGGTCGATCCGCCACTCAGGCCGCTGCGCGACGCCGAGGGCGATGTCGTGGGCGCAGTCGATGATGTCGGCGATCACGGCGCTGGTCGTCGGCAGCGAGCCGGCGCCCTGGCCCTGGAAAAGGACCCGCCCCGTCAGGTCGCCGTCGACCTGGACAGCGTTGTAGACGCCGTCGACCTTGGCCAGCAGGTCGTCGACGGGAATGAAGGCGGGATGCACGCGCGCGCGGATCACGCCGTCGTCGCGCCGGCAGGTGGCCAGCAGCTTGATCGCATAGCCCAGCTCGTCGGCGTAGCGGAAATCGCGTGGGGCGAGGCCGAGTATGCCCTCGCGATAGATGCTTTCCGGAGGCACCTCGGCGCGGAAAGCCAGCCCCGCCATGATTGAGAGCTTGTAAGCGGCGTCGGTGCCCTCGACGTCGTACGACGGGTCGGCCTCGGCGAAACCCAGCTCCTGGGCCTGGCCGAGGGCGTCCTCGAGCGTCAGGCCATCCTGGCTCATGCGGGTGAGGATATAGTTCGTCGTGCCGTTGATTATGGCGGAAATCGCCGTGATCTCGTTGGCCAGGAGGTCGCGCTTGAGCGGCGCGATCAACGGGATACCGCCGCCGACGCTGGCCTCGAAAAGCAGGTCGACGCCGCTGCGTCGGGCGACCGAGAGCAACTCGCTGCCGTGGCAGGCCATGACTTCCTTGTTGGCTGTGACCACGAACTTGCCGGCGGTCAGCGCCCTGGTTACCAGGTCATACGCCGGGTCGAGGCCCCCCATGACCTCGACGACGATGTTGATCGAGTCGTCCTCCAGGATTGCCGCGGGGTCGGTGACCAGGAGCTCCGCCGGCAGCTCCACTGCCCGCTGCTTGTCTGGCTCGCGAACCAGGACACGGCGCAGCACGAGGGGAACACCAATTCGCTCCTCGTATGTACCGGCGCGCTCGAGGAGGATGCGCGCCACACCGCTGCCGACGACGCCGAGGCCAAGCAGCCCGAGGCCGATGACCGGGACCGGCACTAGAGCGCCTTTTCGAAGGCGTCGATCAGCTCTTCTTCGCTTAGATCCTCTTCGACGCCGACTTCCTCGCGGCGCATCTCCAAGTAGCGGGTGACCCGTGTGGTGGCGATTACTTCCGCGTCGCCGGGGTCGAGGAGGCGCGCCTCGCGCTCCAGGAGCTGGATAACCAGGAACCTGTCGTCGATGGCAATGGGCTCGGAAACCTCGTCCGGTTCGAGCTCGCGCAAGGCATCCTGTATCTCGATCTCCTGGGTATCGATCGTCTGAAACTCGGGGCCGTCCTCCGGCTCGACGGCCGTCGGGTCGAGCTCCAGCGCGATCTCGGCGAAGTCCTCCCCATCGATCAGACGCTGACGGGCGGCCCCGGCGTCTTCCTCGGTCACCACAGAAAGCCTGTGGAAGCGAGCCTGCAGCGTCGTGACGCCAACTTCGGAGGCGAACTTCTCCTGCACACGGGTTCGGGCAAGCTCGGCCTCGACGATGTGCCGATACTGGTCCTCGTTGAGGTTCGAGGTTTCCAGCTCGCCCTCGAGGCCAAGGCGATAGGCCGAGAAGTCGGTCTCGGGGGTTGCGCCGATCCTCGTTTCGATCTCGGTCTGGACATCCTCGTCGCTGATGCTGATGCCCAGGTCGTCGGTCGACTGCAGGAGGACCTCCTCCTCGGCGATGTCGTCGAGAAGTACCTGACCCAGGGGCAGCAGATTTTCCTGGGCCAGTGCGCCGCCCTGCTGGTTGATGAAGGCCTCCAGCCGGGCCGAGAAGTAGTCGTGGCGGATCTCCTTGTCGCCGACCTTGAGGACGACAGGGTTGGAGGCGAAAACGGAGTCAAAAATGAGATAGCCGATGATGCCGACCACGGACAGGCAAAGCAGTGCAACCCCGCCGATCAAGACAAAGCGCGTGCCTTCGCCGATCTCCGAGCCCCCGCCACGGCGCGCCGTGGGGCGGTGAGGGGTCGATGCCGTGGCTCGTCTACGCGTCATAGGTTGTTGCTGAACGCCGGCGGAGCATCAGCTTCCCTACCCGCGGGGCGGGAAGAAGCCTGTCGCGCGGACGTGCTCGGATGTGTAGGGCAAGAGGGCCATGTGGCGGGCCCGCTTCATGGCTTCGGCCAGCTTGCGCTGGTGGCGGGCGCAGGTGCTGGTCTTGCGGCGCGGCTCGATCTTGCCGCGCTCCGAGACGAAGCGGCGGATGCGGCCGAGGTCCTTCCAGTTGATGGTCACGACCTTGTCGACGCAGAACTGACAGACGCGACGCTTCGGCGTGTAGCGGCCGCGGGGACGGCCCCCCGGACGGCCGCCCGGCCCGCCCTCGGGAATCCCGGGGGCCTGATTTGGAGCTGCGGGCTGTTCCGGCGCCGCGCCGGCGGGAGCTTCGCCCGCAGTTTCTTGCTGTTGTGCCATGGGTTGGGTTTCCTATCGTCAGACGCCGGAGGCGCCTTGAGTGTCAGATTCGAGGGTATCAGCGTCGGAGACTTGACTCAAACGCGGCGCCGGCGCGAAAGGCAACTGGTGGCGGTCGTGCGTTACTGCTGAGCACCGTTGTTTTCGGCCGCGGGGGCGGGTTGCAGGACCGATCTCGAGCCGGTGCCTGGCAATTGATCGGCAACCCGCCCCGCTAGCGCTGGGAGCCAGCGGACCGGGCTAGCCGCCAAATTGGCGTGTTATCCGCATCGTGAGCAGACCAGCTCCGGGCGGGTTGCGTGGCGGATGCGAAGATGCGTCTCGGAATCAACTGCAACCCGCCCCTGCCTCGGTCCCGAGTCCCGAGTATGGAAGGGCCCCCGCCGTGGCGGGGGCCCTTTTCAATCGGCCTGGTTGGGCTCTTAGCCCTCGTAGGTCGGGTCGGTCGAGTCGATCCAGAGGTTCGAGAGCGTCACATCGAGGTGACCGAACCAACTGGAACCCTTGCGGTTCTTGACATACGGCCACGAGATCGTCCGGCCCAGGTCGTTAATGTACGGGATCTGGGCGAACGCCGCGTCCGGCGCGTCGGGGCTCAGGAGATAGCGCTGGATTTCCAGGATTCTCTCGTGAGCCTCGTCGTAGTCGAAGATGGTGGCTGCCTCGTCGAGCATGCGGTCCATCTCCGGGTCGTTCATCAGGAACGAGTTCTTGGCGCCCGTGCTGTGGAAGTACGGGTAGAGCCAGTCGAACCAGTGAATCCAGCCGTTGTCATAACCCCACGTGAACGGACAGTTACCGTCCTCGCCCTGCTGGTAGAGCAGCAGGCACTGCGCGAGGTTGGTGTAGCCCGTCTCGTCGATGCGTGTCGTCACGACAGCACCCAGGTTCTCCTGCAGCCGCTGCTGGAACTCCGGCAGGGCCAGTTGAGGGATGTAGCCCGGAATGGTGGCGAAGAAAACGTCGAGGTCGCCGATGGCCTCGTTGCCGCCGGCCGCCGCCCAGAGGTCGCGGGCGGTCTGGATGTCCTCCTCACGCTCGGCCGTGCCCACACGGTAGCCGGGAAGGGTCAGGACTTCTTCCTGCGGCAGGGCCCAGCGCGTCATCGGCCAGGCGATGTTGGCGCTGGGGCGGAAGAACTGCTGGAACAGCTTCTGGCCCAGCAGCTGTCGATCGACCGCCAGGTGCAGAGCCTGGCGGACGCGTACGTCGTTAAATGGCGGCCGGTCGATGACGAGGCGGCTGTTCACATAGCCGCCGACGCCGGCCTCGACCAGCACGAGGTCAGGGATGCTTCCCATGACTTCTTCGATCAGGTTGTTGTCGTCGAAGCCGACAACATCCTTCTGCTTCGACTCGAAGGCCAGGCGCTGGGCGGTGTCGTCCGTCTGGACGATCTGCGAGCCATCGGCCTCGTAGGCGTCGATGAAGGGACGCCCCGTACCAACGCCGCCGGGGTTGTCGTCGGCCCCGAACCAGTCGGGGTTGCGGACGGCGCGGGTTGTGACCAGAGCCTCGAAACGGTCGAGCATGAAGGGGCCCGAGCCCAACATCTTGGTCGGGTCGTTCATCGAGTCTTCAGCGTCAACCAGCTCCGGCGGCACAATGTAGTTGTTGCGGTCGGCCAGGAAGTGGATGAAGGCCGAAGTCGGCTCCTTCATCGTCACCGTCAGAGTCGTGTCGTCCACGACTTCGACGCTGTCGACGCGGTTCCACTGGCTGCGCCGGTAGTAGAGCGCCGACGCCGGACTGGCGTCGTTGACCTGCCGATCCATCATGAATTTGACGTCATCAGCCGTGACCGTGCGCTGTCCGACCAGATCGCTCGCGGCCTGGAGGCCGGAGTTGTTCTGGTAGGTCGCCGTTCCACGCAGCTTGATCGTGTACGTGATGTCGTCGACCTGCTCAGGCAGCCCATCTGAGAGGTCTGCAGCGATGATCTCCTGGTACTCGTCCAGATAGGTCAGGACCTTGCTGAAAACTGCGGAGTGCAGGTTGTAGATCGGTCCGAACTGCGTCTGGTGCGGGTCGTAACTGTCCAACGTCAGGGCGTCGAACCCGAAGTAGCGGTAGGTGCCGCCGGTCGTCCCTACGGGCTCGAGGTCGAGCCCAGCGCCGGGGTCTACTACCTCTTCGGTTGGCTCCGCCGTCGGCTCGTCATCGTCGCCGGGTGCTACAGTCGCCTCTTCAGTCGGCTCCTCCCCCTCTGTCGCGGTGGCGCCGCCACCGTCGTCATCATCGCCACAACCGACGATGGCCAGGCCCGCCAGGCCCACGCCGCCGGCGGCTGCGCTGCCGAGGATTCGGCGCCTCGACATTCTCTTGCGATGCAAGCGCTGCCAATAGTTCAGCTCCTCTGCCATGATTTCCCCTTTCGCATATCGCATCCCACCGCCAGACGGGATGTTGTGCCCATGCTGTTGGCCTTTGTACGTCGGCCAAGCCCTTGAGTCAAGATCGCCTCCGATCTCTTCGCGAATGCATGGAGTCTACTGCGCCCGGTTCCTTAAGCGTGGATCGAGTACGTCGCGCAGCGCGTCGCCGGCCAGGTTGAAGCCGAGCACAGCCAGGCTGATGGCCGCCCCGGAGAACAATGCAATATAAGGAGTCTGCGTGATCACGCCGCGGCCGTTGGACAGCATCTCGCCCCAGGAGGCGCCGGGCGGGGCCACGGCCAGGAAGGAAAGGCTGGCCTCGGCGACGATCACGGTCGCAAGGCCGATCGTGAAGATGACAATGATCGGCGCGGTTACGTTGGGCAGGATGTGTACGATCATCGTCCTCAGATCGTTGGCGCCGATGACCTTCGCTGCTTCGACGTAGGGCAACTCGCGCGTGACGAGCACAGTCCCACGTACGATCCGCGACACCTGCGTTATGCCGATGAACCCCAACGCCAGGATCAGATTGGTAATACTCGGCGGACGCGTCGATGCAATCAGGATCAACAGCAGCAGCGGCGGAAATGCCTGGATGGCATCCAGAAGGCGCTGGAGGGTTGTATCGAGCAGTCCCCCGAAGTAGGCCGAGATAACACCAAGCATGGTGCCCACTACGGTCGCGATAACAAGCGCCCCGACGCCGACACCCATCGACCGCCTCGCCCCCCAGACGAGCCTCGCCCAGGTGTCTCGGCCTCCGACGTCGGTGCCCAACCAGTTCGTTGTGGATGGGTCCCCCTTGAGGTTCGGGATGACCGGTGAGAAGGCCTCTGTCTCAAAGGAATTGGGATCGTAGTTGGGGTTTTCAATGACGAGGGTTGTTTCAGGGTCATAGCGCTGCATCGCCGGCGCAAAGGCGCCGATCACCGTCAGGATCAGGACGACAATAAGGCCGGCGGCACCCAGGGGCTTGCGCCGAACGAACTTCCAGATTACGGAGAGCGGGGTGTCCTGGGGCCGGAAGAACTGGCCCGAAACGGGAGCGGCAACCGCCGCTCCTTCCAATTCTCGTTCTTGCGCAAATGACACTGCTGCAGCCCTTTCTATCCGTAGCGGATGCGCGGGTCAACCAGCGCATAGGTGATGTCGACTGCCAGATTGACGAAGACGAGGCCCACGGCGGCAACGATGACCACCCCATAGATCATTGGCTGATCGGTTTGGCGCATCGCGACCACCGCCAGCGGGCCGATGCCGGGGATGCCGAAGAGGGTCTCCAGGACGATGTTGCCACTGAAAAGGCCGGCCATCAGCAAGCCGACCACGGTGACCACCGGTATCAAGGCGTTCTTGAGGACGTGGCGCATCACCACGGTCCGCTCTCGCAGGCCCTTTGACCAGGCCGTGCGCACGTAGTCCTGTCGCAGCACTTCCAACATCTGGCTGCGCAGCAGGCGCATGATCCCGGCGCCAACCGCCAGGCCGCCGGCAAGCCCCGGCAACAACATCTGCTTGAGGTTCGCGCTGGGGTCTTCCCAGATCTCCTTGTAGTCGGTACCGGTCAGAGGCGGTATCCAGTTGAGCCACTCGCTGGCGGCCAGCAAAAACAAGACGCCGAGATAGAAGGATGGGACTGCCTGTCCGAGAATCGCGAAGATGCGCAGCACGTAGTCCGGCAAGCTATCCTGGCGAATCGCCGAGACAATCCCAATAGGTACGGAGATGATCAGGGCAAAAAAGATCTCGATGGCTCCGAGCTCGATCGAAGCCGGCAGCCTTCGCTCGATCTCCGACCAGACGGTGGTGCGGGTTACCAGCGAATCACCGAAATCGAACTGAATGACGTTGACCATAAAGTTCTTGTATTGATTGTCCCAATGCCAGCTGCAGGGGCTGGCGTCGAAGTCGCAACTGACGAAGAAGGTGGGCTTGTCGGTGCCGATCTGCCTTCGGATCTGTTGGACGGCTTCTTCGAAGGTGCCGGAACCGGTCAGGCCGCCGGCGGCTCGCTTTTCGGCATAGTCGGAGCCGATGCGTGTGGCCACGAAGACTAGCGTCATGACGAGCAGGATTACGGGGATGTTGAGGAGGATGCGGGCGATGATGTAGTTGCGCATACCCTGTCAGCCTCCTCTGTCGTAGGCTTTGCGCCCGCACTTGGCGCGGCGTGCCAGTATGATCTGTCCCCCCTGCCGCCCTGTCAACCTGACCAACCTACGGCATCACGGTCGACACGGATTCATTGCTGGCGGCTGGGGCGAACGCTCTGGAGGACTACCCAGACGATGCCGCCCGCACCCAGCGCGATCAACCCGGCCCACATGGCGCGGAAGAACCAGCTCTCGTCCTGGATACGGGCGTAGTCGTTCTGCCATTGCCAGTAGACGACCGCGGCAACGACAGCGACCAGCGCCGCAAAGATAAGGTTGATCGACGCGATGAAGGCGCGCCCCAAGCGCTCGGGCGTTGTCTCAGCCATGGCTACACCCCTTTGAGATGCCGAGTTTAGTAAGCCAGCCGCCAGCCCGCAACCATCCAGAGCTCGCGCCGAGGAGCATGGCAGCCGGGAGGGCCGAAACAATCCGGCAACAAACCGTGTTTCGCTGAGACGTGAGGTGAACTTAGGCGAAGCTTTGACTGAGCGTTTGACAGGCTTTTCCAACAGCCCCTAGCATGACCAAGGCATTTCGCCGTTCCACCCCCTTGGTGCGGCAGCCAAACAGCCGAATCCTTCAGCGGAAGGAGCGGGGGACCCAGACCATACCACGGGGTGAATCTCACCTGGGGCAGGTGAGTAGGGCAACCCGTCGCCCGAACCCGACAGCTAACCTCGCAGGCTGAACCCTGGCCCAGGGCCGCGCGCACATCGCCTGGCCGAACCTTGCCCCGAAAAAATAAGGAGCGACTGAATGCAGGCGACCACTCCGGTAGTAGCAGCGCCCAAGAACTGTCCACGCTGCAAAGGCTCGATGATCATGGAGCGCGACTGGTACGGCGCTTACGGGACATGCATCTGCTGCGGATTCGTCCACGAGATGGGAGCCCGCTCCCCAATGGAAATCCTCCGCGAAGAAGCCGAACTCTCAGCCACACGGCAGCGACGACGCCAGCCATCCCACGGAAAGCTCCGCCTCTAGACAACCCCCACTTTCAACTACCAAACCACCAAGGCAACAGAGCAGGGCCGCGTGCCCTGTTCTCTTTTTTGCCCGTCGCGTTGAGGACAAGGGCACCCGCAGCGGAAGGAAGGACCGATGGCTTACGTACGCATCTCCGTCATGAAGCCAAACAGCGCTGACAGCGACAGGGTGATTCATTCGCTCGAGTAGCTCTTGAAGTTCTTCGCCGGCCAGCCCGGCTTCCTGGACGGCTACATGCTGCGCGCCCACGGCAACTCCGGCGAGGTCGGACGCATCAGCGTCTGGGAGAACGAATCCTTCGCGGACCAGGCGGCCAACTCCGACCACGTCATGGCCCTGCGCTCGGACCTGTTGCAGATGGTCCAGGGCGACCATAGCGAACGCTCCTTTACCGCCGATTAGGATTGCGCCGTCGGGGCTGCCGCACGGCCGTGTCACCGGCCTGATGTAGCGGCGGGTGTCAACGAACGGGCAAACTACGTCGGGAGAATCTGAAGCTGACACCCGCCGCTACAGAGATGGGTAACAAGTGCCCAACCGGAAAAACTTGGTCGGGGTGCGTTCGCTGGCCTTGCGAGGGCTCCGGGGAAGGCTTAAGCTTCCGGCAAAGCCATACCGCTAATGAGACTTATCAATTGAGCAGAATCAGGATTCTTCTGGCCGAGGACCACGCTGTGGTCCGCGAAGCCCTCACCGCCTTGTTGGCCCGAAACGACGAGATCGAGGTGGTAGGGGGCGCCGAGGACGGCCGCCAGGCCGTGGCGATGGCCGAGAAACTGGCGCCAGACGTGCTCCTCATGGACCTCGCCATGCCGGGGCTCAACGGCGTCGACGCCACGGCCCAGGTCAAACGCCAGAACCCGAAAATCAAGGTCCTGATGCTCACCGGCTACGGCGACGACCGCAGGGTCGTCGAGGCCCTGCAGGCCGGGGCTTCCGGCTACATCGTCAAGCGCTCCGACCCCGACGAGCTGGTGCTGGCCATCAAATCGGTCCACCGCGGCAACACCTACTTCAGCGCCGAGATAGCGCGCGACGGCAAGGCGCCGGGGCTGGTGGCGCAGGCGCGTGCCGGCCACGTCGACGACCCCCTCAGCTCGCGAGAGCGCGAAGTGCTGCAGCTCGTGGCCGAAGGCCACTCGAGCCAGCAGATCGCCGATCGCCTGGTGATCAGCCTTAAAACCGTGGAAGTGCACCGCTCGAACATCATGACCAAGTTGCGGGCCCGTAACCGCACCGACCTCATCCTTTACGCCCTGCGCGAAGGGCTGATCGAGGTAGACCCGCCAAGGACGGAGACAGCCAGGACCTAGGAAAGGAGACCGCACCCTTGCTGACGAAGGCCGAGCTCCCCCAGCTGTTTCTTCAGCGCCTGCGCCGCCTGGCCGAGATCCGTGGCCAGCGGCACTCCGAGTTCAACCGCGAGGGCCTGGAGATGATCGACCGCGCAATATTCTCGACCTACCGCGACTGCCGCAAGCTCCGGGTTGAGGCCGATGCGCGGGAGATCCTGCGTGAGGCCGGCGTCCCGGTCTCGGTCTCCGAAGCGCTGACCTAAGCCGCTTCCGGCGTAATCGTATCGTGCAGGCGGCTGCGCAAGAGCAGCACGGCCTCGCGGTGGATCTGGCTGACGCGGGAGGGCGAGACACCAAGGAACTCGCCGATCGTGCTGAGGGGCTGCTCGTCGACGTAGCAGCGCTGCAGGACCACCTTGTGGCGGTAGGAAAGGCCATTGATCGCCTCGCGCAATCGCGCGCCGAGCTCGGCGCGTTCGGCGCGCTGCTGGGGATCGATCTGGACGTCCGTGTCGTCGACGTCGAAGTAGTGGCCCTCGCCGCCGTCGCCATCAGTCATCCGGTCGAGCGAAACGTGGGCGGCGGTGGCCGCCTGCTCGGCCCGGGACAGCTGCTGCATGTTGATGCCCAGCTCTGCCGCCAGCTCTTCGCGGGTGGCGTCGCGGCCCCAGGACTGACTGAGGTCAATGCGCAATTGGGCGGCTCGCTTGACCAGCGTGCGAAGCGGGCGTGGCAGCGGGTCGGCCTTGCGCAGCTCGTCGAGGATGCGGCCGCGGATGCGGTGGATCGCAAAGGTGGCGAACGAAAGCCCGCGGCTGCCATCGAAGGTGTGGGCCGCTTGAACGAGGCCCTCCATCCCCCATGAGTACAGCTCTTCCGGCTCGACGCTATCCCGGGCCGCCATGCGGCCGACGACATAGCCGACGAGGCCACTGTTCTCCGTGACCAGGCGGTTGCGTTCGGCAATACTTGGCCGCAACGTGCGGGGCTTCGTTGTAGCTTGCACTGATCGCCTCCTTGGTGACTGACGCAAGTCTGTGTCGCAGCGCGAAGGCTTAACATTGGGGGAAACCCCTAAAGACCCGGTTTTGACTCCTCATCCTGTGAAACCCCCTTGAGCCAGCACAGCTGCCAGGAAGGCCACATCTGGGGCCGCTGCGGCGCGGCGGCCGCCTCCTCGTGCGTTTATTGCGGCCGCTGGTTTTGCTCCGAGCACGGCGGCCGTACGCCAGAGAACATCGATGTCTGCGTGCGCCCGCGCTGTCAGTCGAAGACCCGCGACCTGGCCGAGCACCAGCTCTACGTGGGCCGTATGGAGCAGCGGAATCGGGTCGGCATCTGCGGCCTCGATAGTTGTGAGGAGCGCTACACCGCGAGCTGCTCCGGCTGCCGCGGCTTCTACTGCGGCGAACACGTGTCGAGCCGCGAGGACCGCCGGACGATCGACGCCGACCGGCGCATGGTGGCGACCTGCGACCACTGCTGGAAGCGGCGGGCACTGTGGTCCCGGCGCGGTTGACAGCCTACCGGCGTTAATAATAATTGGCTTAGACACGTGATCGCTTCCGACCGTCTGTCGCCGGGCAAGGCCGCCCGGCTCGGGCGCTTTGGCGAAGAGGCCGGCGCTTTGGGCGTGCTGCTGCTTGCCCACCAGGGCGATACCTACGTAGCCGACTCCTGGTGGGCCTCTGCTGACCCGGGGGCGCGCCAGGCGGCCCTCCTCATTCCCACACTCTTCCCCGGCATCGACCCCGACAACATCGCTGTCCCGGCGGCGGCACTGCCTCTCGCCGCCCTTGTCGAGGGGGAGCTGCGGGAGGACCTCGATGGCCTGCTGCGGGCCGCGGGCCTCGACGTTGGCGCGGGGCTACTGGCCCTGGAGACAGCAGGCATCCGCGTAGCAGCTGTCGTCCCCGTCGGGCCACGGGCCAGCGAGGGCCTGGCGATCGCCGGCCTGAAGGGTCCGGCCGATCTGTCGTCACTGCGGCGCTCTGCCCGCTCGCTGCTCGACCCGGAAAACGCCCGCGACAATTCCCCGTTGGCCGACCTGGCAACGCGGACGCGGGCCGATCTCGTACGGCTTTATCGCATCGATTCTCCGCAGCTGGCAACCGTCAGCGCGACGTGGTCGCACGGTCCGTCGCTGCCAGAGACAGGGGAATCTATCGGCCTCGAATCGACGCCCCTGGACAGTGTCCTGGCCTCCGAGGACGCCGTCCTGGTCGAGACGCGGCAGCGCGGCGACTGGCTCAGCGCGCTCTCTCGCTCCCAGGGGATGGCGCGGGCACTGTTCACTCCCCTGTTCAGCGGTGGGCGGATGGTAGCCGTGCTCGAGCTGGCGACCATGCGCGCCGACTTTGACCCGACGGCCGGCGTGCTCTCACCGGGCGACGTCGCCGAGCTGCTGGGCCTCCTCGGCGGACACAAGGGACCCGGCGAGATCGCCAGCTACAACCTCGTGCGCTCGCTGATGGCAACGCCGGCCTTCGCCCGGCAGGAAAATGTCGACCGCCTCTGCCTCGAGGTGATCGAGCCCGACAGAAACTCGGTCCGCTTCGTCGTTGGCGCCGGCAATTTCATCCCCGGCGACCAGGAAGTCGGACCACTCAAGGGCTCGGCCACCCAGGACATGCTCGAGGGCAAGCCCTCCGTCGTCTCGACCGACCACGTCAATGGCTGGTTCAACCGCGCCCTGCTGGCGCAGGGGATGCACACGGTGATGCGGGTGCCCGTGCGCTACGACAACGAGCTGCTGGGCGTCCTTTCCCTAGTCTCCCGCGAGCCAGACGCGTTCGAAGATACGCCCGCGGTCGTCAGCGAATTCGCCGATCACCTGTCGCTCCTGGTGGCTGCCGAAAGCAACCGCCTGCGTGTGCTGGAGGACTCGACCAGAGCCGAAGCGCTGGCTGCCATCGCTTCGGCGTTGACCTCCCGCCCCTTCCCGGAAGCGTTCGAGGAGGCGGCCGGCCTGCTGGCCGCCGACATCGGCGCCGAAGCCCTCTGGTTCAACGAGGGCGGCGCCGATTACCGCTGGCCGGCCGAGGCCCCGCCTCTCGTCTTCCGGCTGGATGCGCCACGGCTGTCCGCTGATATCTCGGGCAATCCGCGCAACGCGAGCGAAGAGATGCTGGCGAGCGCAGGCTACCGCTCGCTGGCCGCCTGTCCCATCGGCGACGGTGGCCTGGTTGCCGCGTCGCGCGAGCCCTACGCATTCGACGCGCCCGCGCTCGGCCTGCTCCAGCCGGCCGGTGAGCTGCTGGCGCGCGGCGCCGCGCGCGAGACACGGCGACAGAGCGGCGACGTTCGCGACTGGCTCAAGGATTCGCCCGACCCGCTGCTCGTCGTCGAGCGGGAGTCGGGGCTGATCATCGACGCCAACCCCGCTGCCCGTGTCAGCCTCGGCATTGGCGGGCTGGATATCAGCCTGTGGTCTTTGCTGGCGGCCGAATCGGCCGGCGCCCGCGAGTCGATCTCCCGACTTGGCGAGGGCGCCACACTGGACATCGACCTCACGATGGACAGCGACGAGGGTCGCAAGGTCCTCGAAGCACGCGCCGAATCGGCGGCTGATGGTCTGTTGCGCATCTCAGCGCGGGACGTCACCTCGACCCGCAGCCGCCTCCGTCTGCGCGAGGCTTTGCAGGCCGCCGCGCTGGCGGCCCACGGCGCACGGGACAGCGACGGCCTCGAGGAGGCAGTGGTCGAAGCCTTCGGCCGGCTTGGCTTCAGCGCGGCCTTCGCCGCGCCGATCGAGCCGGGGCCTCCCGTGCAGGTCCGCGGGAACGCGGCGCGAGTCGAGATCGGCGACCGCAGCCTCCTGGTCGAGGCGCCCGCACTGGATGAGGAAGAGCCGCTGCTGCAAACGCTGCGCATGACTCTGCTCTCAGTCAGCGAGCGGCTCATGGCAGAACGGGACCTGCGGCGCTCGAACGAGCGTCTAGAGCAGTCCGTAGCCGCGCGCACCGCCGATCTCGAGGGCCTCTACGCCTATGCCAGGGACCTGTCAGAGGCCGAGGACGAAGGGCAGGCTCTGCGCGCCGCCATCGCTCACGGAGCGGCCGCCCTCGGCCGACCCCTGGCCGGCGAGGTCTGCGTCGACAGCAGGCACTTCAACGCGGGCAGCGAGGAAGGGCTAGCCGAGCAGGCCGGGCTCTTGCTGCGCTCGCTTGAACCGCAAAGGCACGCTCGTTGCCTCCCGCTGCCAATTGGGCGGACAGCCGATGGCGGCGGGGCGGGCCTGGCCCGCGCCCTGGTGCAGACGAGCCGCGGCGGGGGACTGCTGGTTGTTGGGGAAAGCGAGGGCGGGCTTGAGCCCGCCGCAGTAAAGCTGCTCCTTACCCACGCCACGCAGCTGGCTTCGACGCTCGACCGCATGGGCACGCGCAAGGATGCCGAGCAGTCGCGACTACGCTCCGTCGCAGACGTGGTGGACGAAGGGATCGCCCTCGTCGATGCCGAGGGCGAGATATCACCCGAAAACGACGCGGCACGAACCTTGCTTGCCTCGCTTGCCGATCGAGAGATCCTCCGTGAGCTCATCGACAGCGCCCGAGAAGGCGACGGCAGCGAGGAGCGGGAGCTGAGCCAGGGCGGCCGCCACCTGCTGCTCGCCGCGCGCAAGATGCCGGGCGACGCCGGCCAGGTCGCGCTGACCATCCGTGACATCACCGACCAGCGCTTGACGCAGGAGCGCCTGGCACAGGCCGAGAAGCTCGCGGCGCTTGGCCAACTGGTATCCGGGGTGGCGCACGAGCTGAACAACCCTTTGACGGGCATCCTCGGCTTCTCGCAGCTGCTGCAGGACAAGCCGCTCGAGGAGAGCGTGCGCCGGGGGATCGAGACCATCCAGGCCGAAGCGGAGAGGGCAGGCAAGATCATCCAGGACCTTCTCTCCTTCGCCCGCCGGCGCGAGCCGACCCGCGAAGCAGTGGACGTCAACGCCACTCTTTCTCATATCGTTAGCCTCCGCGGCTACGAGCTGCAGGGCGCCGAGATCGAGCTCCAGGTTGACCTCGCCGAGGGCCTGCCTCCCGTTGAGGGGGACAGCGACCAGCTGCAGCAGGTCTTCTTCAACGTTTTCACCAACGCCCTGCAGGCCGTGCGCGGCGTCGAGGGCGGCCGCTGGATATCGATCGTCTCAGGGCCTTCGGCGGCCGGGGTAAGGGTGACGTTTGCCGACAACGGCCCAGGGATCGAGGAGAGCGTGCTACCCCGCGTATTCGAGCCGTTCTTCACGACCAAGGAGCCGGGCGAGGGCACGGGATTGGGCCTGAGTATTTCCTACGGCATCGTCCGCGACCACGGCGGGGCGATCAGCATCAGCAACCGCGCCGAGGGGGGCGCACTTGTCGAGATCGACCTGCCCGCGGGTAACAGTCCTGCCGCAGCTGGCGAGCCGCCGCCCGAAGGGGAACGGCGGGAAGGTGACCCCGCTCGCGTCCTCGTTGTCGACGACGAGCCGGCGATCCGCGAGGTCTTGCGGGAAATGCTGTCCGCCGAGGGCTACGTCGTAGAAGTCGCGGGCAGCGGCGGCGAGGCGCTGACCAAGCTTTCCCACCGGCGCTTCGACCTGGTGATTACCGACATCAAAATGCCCGAGATCAGCGGCCAGGAGCTGTTCAACGAGATTGTCGCCGCCTATCCGGAGCTGGCCCCGAAGGTCATCTTCATTACCGGCGACACCGTCAACGACGAGACCCGCGAGTTCATCAACTCGGTCTCGAATCCAACGCTCGAGAAGCCGTTCAGGCTCGAAGCCCTGCGGGGCCTGCTCAGACAGCTATCGGTGTAGGCGCGGCGACCAGCGCGCCGTAGGTCTCCGGCTGTCGCGAGAGCACGACGTCGGTGCCCGGCGCGCGCTCTTTCCAGCGGGCCATCGCAGGGTTAATTAGCGCCGACACCGTGAGGGCTGAATCTAGCGGCGCCGAGGCGACGACCCTCCCGCCGGGGTCGGCAATGACGGCCCCGCCGAGGGGGCCATTAGTCGCCGCCGCCACCACGAAAACCCGGTTCTCCTCGGCCCGCGCCTGGGCAAACGGCAGGACGGCAAGCGAGGGCTCGAACGAGACCCAGGCGATGATTTCGGCGCCCTCAAGCATCAAGCAGCGCGCGACTTCCGGCACGTAGCCCTCGGCGCCGGCCATCAAGCCCATTCGGCCCAGTGGTGTCTCGAAAACGAGGGCCGCCTCCGAGCCGGCCATGGTGCCGGCATCGACGTTATGCCGGCCAAGGTGTGTTTGGCGGTGGCCGGCGAGAACACCCCTCGCGCCCAGCGCATAGACGGTTCGATAAAAGCCGCCGGCCCCTGACTCGGCGAGCGCGGCGACCAGTATCTCGCCATCCTCCAGCCCGCGGGAGAGTTTCGAGGTGAGCTCCTCGGCGGAGAACGAATCGGCGAGTGCGGGGTCGTAGGCCGGAAGCACGAAGAGGCTGACGCCCTGCGTCCGCCCGGTCGTAATCACAGCCCGGGCGTGGTTGAGGAGGTCGCGGCCGTCCTTGTACGCCGGGCGCTGCGCCGCGGCGACCATTACAGCAGCCGACGGCGCCGGCTCGGCCATAAGACGGACCACCGGCAGCTCGTCGGTCGGCCTTGTGATACCGCCATAAAGCTCGGGACGCCGCTCGACATACGGTTTCGCCGCTTGACCAATGAGGACATCCCAGACCGGGACTTCCTCGCGGTCCGATGAGGCCCTCGCGACGACCTCGCCCGCCGGCGAGACAAGGCAGGACGAACCACAGTAAAGGATGCTGCCGGCCTCCTCGCCGCACTTCCCGGCGGCTGCAATCCAGACACCGTTCTCGGCGGCCCGAACCGGCAGCAGGTGGTCGGGCTGGGGGCTGGTCAGCGTCGCGCGGTCTCGGCCCCAGCTGACCCACGCCGTGAGGTCGACAATCAAGTGTGGCTCCTGAAGGGCGATGGCTCGTGTGATCTCGGGCTGGCGGCCGTCAGCGCAGATGAAGATGCCGATGCGGCCCAACTCCGTCTCGAACACCGGATATTCGCGGCCACAGCTAAACCATTGGCTGTCGAAGTGCCAGAGCAGGCTCTTGCTATAGCGCCCGATCTGCTCGCCGTCCGGTCCGATCAAGGCGGCCGAGTTGCTGATGCTGCCGTCGTCCTCGATGTAGGCCATGCCCACTGCCAGGTGGACACGCCGCTCGCGCGCCTTGGCGGCGTAAACCTCGACAGCATCGCGCCCCCGCAGCACCCCCAGCCTTGCCGGCTCCTCGGGCGAATGGAGGAAGTACGCCGGATACGTGCACTCCGGAAGCCCGATGAGGTCGGCGCCGGCGTCCGCCGCCTGGTCGATCAGATCGAGGGAATGGCGCAGCGTGCGCTCGTGGTCGACGAGCTCGGAAGCCGCGATCTGGATGGCGGCGAAGCGCAGCGGCGACTTCATAGCCTGATCCTGGTCTTCGCGCGCCAGCGCTCCACGATTTCCATGTCGTGAGGAAAGGCTAGCTCAGGGAGGGCGTCGACCGGGAAGAAGGCCGCGTCCGAGGCCTCATCCCCCGCGGCCAGCCGGCCCCCAACCGCATGACCGGTGTAGGCGACAAAGATGACCGGCTCGCCCGGCTGCGAGTACACACCGAGGAGCTCATCGATCACCACCTCGAGGCCGGTTTCCTCCCTGACCTCGCGGATGGCCGCCTCCTCGACGCCCTCGCTGCGGTCGACGAAGCCGCCGGGGAATGACCAGAAGCCGGTGCGCGGCTCATGGTTGCGCAGCGCCAGCAGAAGCCGCGACCCCTCGGATACCAGGACGCCGGCCGCGACCTTGGGGTCGTCGAAGTGGACGTAGGAACAGGCCGGACAGACGGGACGGCTGCGCCCGAATATCTCGCGGGCCTCGAGCGAGGCGCCGCAGCGCTGGCAAAACAGGGGCGGATCCATGGCTAGCGGAAGAGGGTGACCCTGCGGAAGCGCTCGTAGGACTTGCCCTCTTCGTCCTTCCAGCGCGACGATACCCACTCGACGAACTCCTCGCCCGTCCCGAACTGGCTCTTGTGGCTCAGCAGCGCTTTGATCTTGAGGTCGAGGACGTCGGTGATCTCGACGTCGAAGTTGGGCTCGTTGCTGCTCCAGCAATACAGCTCGAGCACCTTGTGGGTCTCGAGGCCTTCGGCCTCGTGCACGGGGAAGTTGAGGTGGTCGCGGGCCGTGGGGTAGACGGCGTCCACCGTGACCAGGCCGGTACAACGGTGGTCGGAGTGATTGACGAACTCGGCGCCGTGGAAGAGGGCCGTAGGGTCGTGGGTGAAGACGGCGTCCGGCTTCAATTGGCGGATGTGGCGCACCACGCTGCCCAGGAAGTCGCGAGTATAGGCCAGCTCGCCGTCCTGGTAGTCGAGGAAGAAGACCTCCTTGACGCCGAGGACGCGGGCGGCTTCGCGCTGCTCCTCGCGGCGGGTGCGGATAAGGTCGGCGGTGGCGAAGTCGCGCGCCTCGGTACCCTTCGATCCGTCGGTGCAGACCAGGTAGTAGAACTCCCAGCCCTCGCGCGTCCAGGTCGCGGCGGTGCCGGCGGCGCCGAAGTCGGGGTCGTCCGGGTGGGCGGCTATGACCAGGGCGCGACGGGGCGCGCCATCAGTGTTCTCGCTCAATGAGCTCTCCAGTGGGGACCAGACGTCTTCGAGTCCGGCGCCGCGCGGGCGCGGGCCGGGCGAAGCGGGTTGGGCGGATGTCACGATTCTAGTTCGTTCAGTTCGCTCACAAACAGCGCCTGGAAAGAGACAACGTTCAGCTAGGCTCTCGCGGTTTTATGCAGGCGGGCCGCATGTGGCGTGCCGGCCCATCCCGGCCCGAAGCCCGGCGCCAGCGGTCTTGTGTAACAATCTCACCAACGTGATTAGCCCCGACGTTCGACTTCCGACATGGCTCAAGAGGTTCGTTATTTGGGCTCTTCCCATTGCCCTGCTCTGGCTGATTATCACCCTTATTTTGCTGCTCCTGTCGCCCATTAACGAGGATGACGCTCTCAAGTCGCTTCGAGACAAAGAGTTGTGGAAATGGTTGGAGCCTTGGGTACAGCGCCTGCTCTTGACGCTTGGGGCGCCAGGGCTCGTTGCGGCGGTCATCACCTGGGTGCTGATCAAGGTGGCGCCGCCTCGCGACCTTCGTTCCCGGCTGAAGGAAATTTGGTTCCCCGATCCGCCGCCTTTCCTGAAGAACCCGGGACAAGGATCGGCAGTTACTGATGCCTACTCGTTCCACTATTGGGAGCGAGCGCCCGCCCTCGTGGGCCGACAAAGCGAGCTGGCCCACCTTCAGCGGTTTTCGTCTGATCCGGCTGCTTTTCGTTGGATGTGGCTTACTGCCCGCGGGCAGGGAAGCGTCGGGAAGAGCCGGTTAGCGCTGGAATGGTTCCGGTCACTCCACGGGTCATGGTTGCCCTGGCAACCGCTGGTACGAGGCTTCGTGCAGGCGTCGACCTTGCCGAAGGAGCTTCGCGGTTGGTTGCCTCGTCACGACACGGTAGTCATTGTCGACGATGCGGGCGACAGACCGGGGCTGGTCGAGGGCTTGCTCGATCATTTCACCTGCCAGGACGAGGCAGGGAAACTGAACAAGCGGGTTCGAGTCCTTCTTGTTGAGAGAGCTGTCCCAGAGAGCCTAAAGGGGCTCCCGGGGAGCTCTGGTGGTGGATACCAGTATGAAGCCCTTGACCTGCCGCCCTTCTCCCGGGAGGACGCCTTAACGCTCGTCAAAAATCTTGTTGAGGAGAGGCGAGTCGATAACACCGTTAGCCCCAGCGAACAAGATCTAAAGGAGTTGGTCACTAAAACAGGAGGAGTCCCGTTGCTGTCCCTGATGGCGACGCAACTTCTCCTCGAGACAGGCTCTACCCAGTGGACAGGGAAGGAGGATCTGCTCGCGGCGGTTGTGACGAGAACCAAGGCTAAATGGGTCCGCCTGGGCCTTGGAGAAGAATGTTTCAGGCTTCTCGCCCTCGCCACCTTGCTCCGAGGTATGAGCTGGAAGCTCGCCGATAAACTAGGTCCTGCGGATTGCCTGAACAAGGCGCTTCTCGACCGGGTGTTCGGAGAAGACACCCGCGACGTTATACCTCGTCTAACTCCTGATCTGCTTGGGGAGTACTTCGTCGTGTCCTATTTCGCAGGCCAATCAATAACTGCGATTGAGCAAGACATGCGTCTGGCATGGGGAGCTGATCCCAAAGGAGTAGGCCGCTCCCTCCTTAACCTCATCTTGGACTTCCCGACGAACACAACGGTCGCACGATTGGACCTGCCGCCGAAGGGGCAGGCGCCGGTCCGCTGGTGGTGTTCAGTGCGAGTTGACCTACTGGCCCGGGCCTCGGGCGACGACATCATGCGGCATTGGTCAGCACTTACCAAAGTTTCCGATGGGTGGCGCGCAGATCGTGAAATCCAGCTCACGCTGGCCCAGGGGGCGGTCAACGCCATCTCGGACTGGGGCGAGCATGGGCGCTTCGATGAGATGGCCGAGGCCTGGGCCGTGCTGCAAAAGGTCGCCG
>JBBDXC010000015.1:0-112788 GCA_040902555.1 Dehalococcoidia bacterium | reverse complement strand
CGCTGAAGCTCTTCGCCCGCTCGCTGGCGCTCAAGGAGCAAGCGGGTGACCTGCGTGGGCAGGGGGTCACCCTGCACGCGATGGGGGCAACCCAGCGCGAGCGTGACCCAGCAGAGGCGCTGAAGCTCTTCGCCCGCTCGCTGCTGATCGATGAGCAAGCGGGTGACCTGCGTGGGCAAAGCATCACCCTGCATGAGATGGGCACAATGCGCGTCGGCTTTGACAACGAAGCAGCGCGGACGGCATTTGAACGGGGTTTGGTAGCGGCACAGCAGGCCCGAGACCCTGAAGCGGTTAATTACCTGAGCGCTGACCTCGAAGCTTTGTCCCCGGATGGTCCGCCTCCGATGGGTACCGGCGCTCGGTCTGACCCCCCAACAGGCCGCCGCAGAAGACCACGCCGTACGAAACCGACTTGAGCGTCCCGAACTAAGAGATCCTCGTAGTGTGCCGCTGGAGCAAGTAGCTTGGTCCCGTCGGATCGTTCTCAACCCCGCGCGCTAACCGCCGGTGGGGGAAGGGTGGACGACCTCTTCCAAGGGCACGCCCTGGCTGTGACTCGCGTCGAGAAATCAGCAACCGGCAGCTTCCTCAAAGGCATTCTCAAGCCGTTAGGCACCGCCCCGGGTCCCGGCCGCCGCAACGGGCACAACGCCGAATCTGCGCCCAGAGCCACCAGGCGCCTGGCCAAGGCTCCCGCGTGAACGATGCCCCGTAGCAGTGCGGCCTAGCTGACGTCCTGGCCTACCATTCGCCCGTGAAGGATAGGGAGAGCTTTCCGCGGGATACGCGCGAGGGGCGGCGGTATCCAGATGCTCGACGCGTTCTACAAACGAATGACGTCAGTATTCCACCGACCAAAAGAACCGCTCTTCCTCCACTTCTTCCACGTACTGCGACATGCGGAAGGTGCGGTCCTCTTCGATGCTGCTGGCAACGAAGTGGTCGTAAGATGCCTTGTTGACGAAGATACCGAGGCCGATCATTCGGTTTTCGTCCCTGGCGTCCTGGAAGAAGTAGGTGCGGCGATTGCCAGAATAGGGGTCCTCGCGGGCGGCGGCCGGGCCGGGCGACCAGGCGTCTTTGAATTCTTGCATCATGCCCGGCTTGATCCTTCTCGCCGTCAGCCACACGTAGGACCTGTCTTCTGACATAGCATCACCTCCACGCCGGGCTTACCAATCGGTCTCGCTACGGAATACTGGTCGCGGCCTCGCAGCCGCTGGCGGCCTGGCTCCCCCCGATGAAGCTGTCTCCCCCGCTGCCACCGAAGCAGTCGTCGCTGCCGCCGGCGCCACCGGACAGAGCATCGGCTCCGCCGCCGCCTTTCACCTGGTCGTTCGTGCCGTTGCCGCCGCAGATGTCATCGTTGCCGCCTGCTCCGTCGTAGTCATCGTCCCCGCCCAGGAGCACGACCACATCGTCGCCGCTGGTGCCCGTCCCGCTATCGGGGCCGTTGGTGCCGACGAGGGTCGGCGCCTTGCGGTTGCAGTTGGCGGCGACGAACTCGGCGGCGCCTATATCACAGCGGATCCCAGGTATGAGGTCACCCGCCGCCTTCCTGGGCTTGCCGCGCTGGTCGGTCGCGTCGGGGTCGCCGAAGGCGTCGGTCAGGGCGTTGCAGGCCGCGTTGCTGCCCTTGTCAAGCAGCGGGCTGCCGGCCATCGGCACGTGATTCGCGGTCAGCCCGCCGTGAAGGGCGAGGCCCCCGAGGTCAGGGTCGGTGCCCGGGATATCGCTCGGCTGGTCGAGGTCGCAGGTGTCGTCGCTGTCGTTGTTGTTGCCCAGGGAGTTCAAAGCCGATCCGTCGCAATCGCCGCCCTGGTTGTTGGCGACCGTCGTGTTGCGCAAATTGAGTGCCCCGCCGGTGGTTGAAAGGTGGATGCCGCCGCCGCCGCCCGCCTCGCCAGAGTTGTTGACGACTGTGCTGTTGGTCACGGTGGCAGTCGCCGTCGCCTGAAAGAGTCCGGCGCCGGCGATAGTGTTCGTCGATGTGCCGCTGTCGGTGGTATTGCCACTGATCGTGGTGTTGGTCAGGACCAGCGTGCCGATACTCCAGATCCCCGCGCCGACGGAGGTGTAGTTGACCTGCCCAACCAGGCCGGGGCTCTGCGCCAGGTTATTGCTGACCGTGCTGTTGCTCAAACGCAGCGTGCCGCCGTTGTTGGCGATGCCGGCGCCACGGCGGACGCCAATGGCAACCCCATCGCCCTCGGTGTTATTCGTGACTGTCGTGTGGTCAAGGTTCAGCGTAACGTTGGCGTTGCCGATCAGGATTCCGCCGCCCGCCTCGCTGAGCAGGCCGCCGCCGCCCGAAGTCAGGGGTCCACCGTTGATGATCTTGAGATTGCTGCCGTCGACGGTGCAGGCCGCGCTGCAATCGATGTCGAAGACGCGGTCTCCGGCGTTGCCGCCGCTGATCGTGGCGACCTCGCCGGATTGGTTAGCGGACACTGTTATGGTCAGGCTACCGCTGATGTCCAGGTCGCCGGTCGACGGGCTCTCCGTACCGGTGCTCGTCAGCAAGTAGGTCCCGGCGGGGACAGCGATCGTCTGCTCCCCCCGGGTGGTGTTGGCCAAGATGATCGCCCCGCGTAGCGAGCAGTCGTTCTGCATGAAGGTGCAATTGTCGCTGGCCGGGTCGTCAGCCGTGGTGTCGACGGTGAAGGTCCCGAAAGGGATGCCGGCCTCGACAGGCGCCCTGTGCCACAGGCCGGCGGCGCCCAGAAGCGCCAGGGCCAGGGCGATCGGTACTACTTGATGCCGCATAGCTAACACCTCACGTAGAGGTCGCATGGGTTGGCCGGATTATAGCGGCCCGTCGCGAGAGAAAAGCACTATCGAGAGCGGGCTGGCTGGAAGGGATGCAGTGCCGCGAAGCCTGGCGCATCGGTTGTCGAGCCTGTGGTCCTATCAGGGAATACCGGCGCCGGTTTCGCAGCCGCTGGCGGCGAGGCTGCCCCCTATGAAGCTATCGGTGCCGCTGCCGCCGAAGCAGTCATCGCTCGACCCGGGGCCGCCGGACAGCGCGTCGGCTCCGGCGCCACCGTTCACGTGGTCGGCGCCCCGGCCGCCGCAGATAGTGTCGTCGCCTTCGAGGCCGCTAAAATCGTCGGCGCCGGCGAGCAGATTAACGACGTTGGGGCCGCTTGTGCCGATGCCGATATCCGGCCCGTTGGTGCCGACAAGCGTCGGGGTCTTGCCGTTGCACTTGACAGCCAGGAACTCGGCGGCGCCGATATCGCAGCGCAGCCCGGGCACGAGGTCGCCGGCCGACTTGCGCGGCTTCCCGCGCTGGTCGGTGGCGTCCGGGTTCCCGAAGGCGTCAGTCAGCCCGTTGCAGGTCGTGTTGTCGCCCTTATCGAGCAGCGGGCTGCCCGCCATCGGGAGGTGATTTGCAGTTAGCCCGCCGTGCGGGCCGAGTTCTCCGAGCTGAGGGTTAACGCCGGGGATGTCGCTCGCCTGGTCCAGGCCACAGGTGTTGTCGCTGTCGTTGTTGTTCCCCAGCGAGTCGATGCTGGTCGTGCCGGCGTCGCAGTCTGTACCAAACTGTTGAGCGGCTATGGTCGAGTTCCTCAGCGTCGGCACCGCGTCGGCCTGAAGCCCGCCCGCCTCATCTGCCGAGTTTGCGGTGATGGTGACGTTGGTCAAGGCAGCCGAGCCAGCGCGATGGTAAAGGCCTCCACCCAGCCCCGGCGCAAACGCGCCAGATGCGCTATTGCCGCTGATCGTGCTGTTAACCAGGATCACCGTGGCGTCGCTATAGATGCCGCCGCCCTGGGCTTCGCGAGGGAAGGGCGAGCCGGCATTTGCCTGATTGCCGGCGACGGTGCTGTTGCTCAGTCTCAGCACGCCCGAGTTAAAGATGCCGCCGCCGTAGGCTTCCTCTTCTGCGTATATGGTGTTCTCTAACACAGCTGATCGATCTAGTTGAAGGGTGGCGTTGCTCTGCACGAGGATGCCGCCACCGCAGCAATAGAGGTTAGGGCCGCCCCCGGTAATCACGAGGTCGGAACCATTGACCGTGCAGGCGGCGCTGCAATTGATGGTCAGGACGCGGTCGCCGGTGTCGCCGCCGTTGATGGTAGCCACGCCGCCGCTGGGCATGAGCGTCATGCTGTCCGTTATATCGAGGTCGCCCGTGCTGGCGCTCTCGACGCCGGTGGAAGTAAGCGTGTAGCTGGCGGCCGGGATGGAGATGGTCTGCGCGCCCGCGGTTGCGTTGGCGAGGATGATCGCGCCGCGCAGTGAGCAGTCGTAGTTGACGGCAGGGGTGCAGTCGTCGCTGGCGGGGTCGTCGATGTTCGTATCGACGGTGAAGTCCGCAGCACCGGCCTGGATCTCCGGATCCGCTGAGGCGCCGAGTGCGGCAAGGACCAGGACGGCGAGCAGACTCGCAACGCGCATGTTCGGATTCCTCAGGCGGGATTGGTGTGCCCAAGTATACGCCCGGCTGCCCGAGTAAGCGGCTTAGAAGGGTTTCAGCGCCGGATTCGGGCGAGGCAAGGTCGAAGACTCGCCGCGGAGAGCCTCACGCCACTCTAGGGGATGCTGGTTGCGGTCTCGCAGCCGCTGGCAGCCTGGGTCCCCCCGATGAAGCTATCTCCCCCGCCGTCGCCGAAGCAGTCGTCGCTGCCCCCCGCGCCCCCGGACAGAGCGTCGGGCCCGGCGCCGCCATTCACCTGGTCGTCCGTGCCGCTGCCTCCGCAGACGTCGTCGCTGCCACCTGCTCCGTCATAGTCATCGGACCCGCCCAGCAGCACGACCACGTCGTCGCCGCTGGTACCCGTCCCGCTATCGGGCCCGTTGGTGCCGACAAGGGAAGGGGTCTTGCTGTTGCAATTGGCGGCGACGAACTCCGCGGCGCCGATGTCACAGCGGGTACCCGGCGTAAGGTCGCCGGCCGACTTCCGGGGCTTTCCGCGCTGATCGGTGGCGTCTGGGTCGCCGAAGGCGTCGGTCAAGGTGTTGCAGGTCGTGTTGAAGCCTGTGTCCAACAGCGGGCTGCCGGCCATCGGTACGTGGTTTGCGGTCAGCCCACCGTGAAAGCCGAGTCCCCCGAGCTCTGGGTCCGTACCGGGTATGTCGCTTGGCTGATCCAGGTTGCAACTGTCATCGCTATCGTTATTGGCGCCCAGGGAATCGAAGAGGATGACCGCAGGTCCCCCGCAGTCCCCGCCAGTGTTGTTGGCAATGGTCGTGTTGCTGAGTTTGAAGGTCCCGACGGAGTTGCTCACACCGATGCCTCCGCCGTTGCCGGGGTCGCTCGTGTTGTCGGTGATCGTCGTGTTGGTGATGTTGGCCATGCCGGATGGTTGGCTGGTAGAGGTCGTGAAGTGACGGATGCCGCCGCCCGTGGCCGTCGCCGAAGCGCCGTCATTAACGCTGTTGCCGCTGATCGTGCTGTTGGTAAGGACCAGCGCTCCGCCGTTGTAGATGCCTCCGCCGGAGGCGAAGGAGCCGCCACCCGGCGACAGGGCAGAGTTGTTGGTCACGGCGCTGTTGCTGAGGCGCAGCGTGCCGCCGTCGTTGCTTATGCCGCCGCCGAGCCGGTGACCGACGGTGACGCCGTTGCCCGTGACGTTATTCGTGATCGTTGAGTTGTCGAGGTTCAGCGTCACGTTGGTGTTATTGATGTGGATGCCGCCGCCGGCGCCGCTGCCCCCCACCGGCATGGGTCCCCCGCCCGTGATCTTGAGGTTGCTGCCGTTCACGGTGCAGACAGCGCCGCAGTTGATGGCGATGACGCGGTCCCCGGTGCTGCCGCCGTTGATCGTGGCAACGTCGCCGGCTCGGTTTGCCGACACCGTTATGGTCAGGCTCTGGCTGATGTCCAGGTCGCCCGTCGACGCGCTTTCCGCACCAGTGCTGGTCAGCACGTAGGTCCCCGCGGGGATGATTATCGTCTGAGCACCACTGATGCCGTTGGCCCGGATAACCGCCCCGCGCAGGGAGCAGTCGTCAGGCACAAGTGCGCAGCTGTCCCTGGCCGGGTCGTCCACCGTGGTGTCGACAGTAAAAGTCCCGATGGCGATGCCGGCATCGACGGGCGGCGTCTGCCAGAGGCCGCCGGCGCCCAGAATGACCAGGGTCACAGCAACCAGTCCAACTCGGTAGCGCATCGCAGCCACCACCCGTAGAGCCCGCATGATGGCGGATTATAGTGCTCCCTCGCAACGGAATGCCCCGTGGGAGGGCAGGAGGCCGAAGGTTAGTCCTGGTTCAGAACCTGCGCCGGTATCTCTGATTCGCGAAGGGTCGCCACGAGGGTGGCCCGCACGACGACGTTGTCGTTGTAGCTGCGGGTCCGCGGGTTGAAGTTTCCGCCGCAGGTGATCAGGGTCACCGCGTCAGCGACGAAGCATTCCGTGGGGTCGCAGCCAAGGTCATTCCAGGTGAGGACGCTCTTGGCGATGTCGCGGTTCGACTCCACCTCGTACTTGTAGGCAGTACCGTCGGCCATCACCAGGTAGATAAAGGTCCCGGGCGCAGCGTTGACGAGGTCGAAGAACGCGCCTTTCTGGCCCCGATAGTCGACGTGGGCCGCCAGGATGGGCGCCTTGCCGTCTTCGCCGGGCAGCCCGCTGAAGCCGTACCAGGCTACCTGCGTGGCGTTCGTGGGCACCTCGAAGGTCGACTCGTCCTCCTGCAGGCCGAGGCTGATGATTGACGAATTGTCGATGTTGGCGCCGTCGACGATCAACCGCTGGATCGGGGCGTCGCTCTGCGGAATCGGTGGCTCGGCGGCGGGCGTGCCGCTCGTGTCCGGCTGCTCCGTGGCCGCAACCTCATCCTCCGCGGACGTCGGCGCCGGCGATTCGGCATTGGTCTGGGTCTTTGGGGCCGTCTCCTCGTCGGCGAAGGGCGCGATGTTCGCCACGATCGCCAGCGGGACGAAGGCCACGGCCGCAACTACGACAAGAGCCAGCCCGCCGAGAAGGACACCGGCGAGGCGGCTTCGGCTTCCGCCCTGCTCCTCGTCGCGATGGACGGCCGGCAGTGGTGCGGCGTTCTCAGGCGTGAAGGAGGGGTTGAAGCGCAGGTACTCCTGCAGGATCTCCTGGCGGAACACCGGCTCGGGAAGCGCCTGAAGGCCCAGGTCGAGATTGTGGCGGCGCCCGCTGACCCAGGCGCCCATATTGCTCTCGAACGCCGGTTGGTCGAGGCTGCCGCCCTTCACGGCGTTGAGGATCGACTGGTAGAAGTTGAGGCGGTCGCGGTCCTGGTTGCGCGCCAGGCCCGAGCTGGTACGGCGGGTCGCCTCGAGCGTGCGCGATATCTGCTGTTCGAGAAATCGTTTCAGTTCCATGGGTTGTTAGTGAAGCTATGGCGCCGGCGAAGGGCGGCCGCGCCCGGGCCTAAGCCGGCAGCTCGGACTCTTCGACCGTGCCCACAAGCTCGGCCCGCACGACGATGTTGTCGTTATAGCTGCGCGTGCGCGGGTTAAAGTTGCCGCCGCAGGTGATCAAGGTGATCACGTCTGCTGCGAAGCACTGGGTTGGGTCGCAGCCGACATCCTCCCAGCTGAGAGTAGTCTTATTGATGTCGCGGTTCGAGACGACGCGGTACTGGTAGATCGTGCCGTCGGCCATGACCAGGTAGATGTTCGAGCCCTCGGTCGCTTCCGTCAGCGTGTAGAACGGGCCGCGCTGGCCCTGATAGTCGACGTGAGCGGCCAGGATTGGCGCCTTGCCCTCCTCGCCGGGGAGGCCGCTGAAATCGTACCAGGCCACCTGGGTGGCGTTAGTCGGGACTTCGAAGGTGGCGTTGTCCGCCTGGAGGCCCAGGGTGAGGACGGAGGCGTTGTCGATATTGGCCGCCTCGACGATGACGCGCTGGATCGGTGCGTCACTGGGCGGGATTACGACGTCGTCGTCATCGTCGTCACCAGGTTGGGGCGTGTTGACAATCGTGTCGCCGCCGTCGTCGTCTCCGTTGTTGTCCTGGTTCTCGGTGGTGTTGCCACCGTTGTCGTCATCACTTGAGAAGGGGCCAACGCCGGCAATCGCGGCGACACCGATAACAGCCCCTCCAGCCAGCAGGGCTGCTAGTGCGGCCCCAATACCGGCGAACAATTTGCGATCGGTTCCCATCTAACCTCCGTGTATCAGGCCCGCGGCACAGCGATCCGGGCGGTGGGTCTTTGGTGGGCAAGCGGATACGCCTACCTGCGACTGGCCTACCTCTAGGCTAAGAAAACGCACCGACTGGCGCTATCCCTTCAAACGCTGAAGTCGAGCCGATGTTCCGTGACGAGCTCATGCCGATGCAGCGAGTCGTCCGTCCCATACAACTGGATACGTACCCGCCCGGAGCCTAGATCGCCCTTCGCGCCATACCCAACGCGACGAGTCGTCATACCAAGACTCCCGACTGACCTCGCTAGGGTAGGCTAACGTAGCTGCGGTGCTGGCCAGTCTGACGTCAATGGCACGCGACAGTTCGCCTTGCCCCGGGCCACCGTGGGGCAGAAGGCGTGCCGCCAGCGGCCTCCTCCTCGGAATCGGCCGGCCATCTGCCCCTACAAAATCGGCTCCGCGCTCGGCTTGCTGGCCACCTTGGTTGGACTGGCCCGACAATTTCCACAACCCATCCGGCGAGAGAGGACAAATGAGAGTCGACAAGGAAGACCAGGAAGCCCGACGGCTGCTGGGCGGCTCCCCGGTGGCCCTGGTCAGCGTGCGCTGGCGCAATGAGGTCAACATTATGCCGGTGGCCTGGAGCATGCCGGCCTCGGTCGCCCCGCCCCTCGTGGCGCTGGCCATCCACCCGGCGCGCTACACCCATGACATGGTCAAGCACTCCGACGAGTTCGCCCTCAACATCCCCGGCCCGCGGCTGCTGGACCACGTCCACTACTTCGGCGTCGTCAGCGGGACCGAGATCAACAAGCTGGAGGCCAGCAAGCTGCCCACCTTTCTGGCCCGCCAGGTCAACGCTCCGCTCCTCGAGCACTGCGTGGGCTGGATCGAGTGCGGCGTGGAGGACGCCATCCCCTTCGGCGACCACACCCTCTTCATCGGCCGCGTCCTCGCCGTCCAGGTCGACGACGAAGCGTTCGACGAAACCTGGAAGCTGACCGACGAGGACCTGCGGCCGCTGCACTACCTGGGCGGGGCTAACTACTCAACCCTGGGCGAGCTCCTGGTGGCGAAAGTCCGCACGACGACCGAAGGCGCCCTGGACAACCCGCTGCCGGTCGAGGATCTCTCGCCCGAAGACATCGAGCGCCGCGAGGAGGAGCTCTTCAAGCGCCGGGAAGCCCAGGTCGAGGCCGACGAGAAGCGCGCCGAAGGCGTCGCGCCCGAGGCCGGCGGTGGGGAAACGGATGGAGAGGAGCCGGCACCCAACGATTGAAGCCCCCTAGACCCACCCCCGCCCGCCCCGACCTCACCCCCGCTGTCTCCAGAGGCGACTCTTCGAGCGGCTGGCCCTCTCCTTGTCAAGGAGAGGGAGAATGAGACTACGGGATGTTGTTGCTGGTCTCGCAGCCGGTGCCTGTATCGCCGTTGACCTCCGCGGTCGTGCCGCCGTCGCAGGTATCGTTGCCGGCGCCGCCCTGCAGCCGGTCATCGCCGGCCCCGCCGAAGAGAATATCGACCCCGCCCGCCGCGACCAGCTTATCGTTGCCGCCGGCGCCGGCGAGGGTATCCTCGCCCGCGAGCCCCTCCAGGGTGTTGGTCTTGCCGTTGCCAGTTAACGAGTCGTCTTCGGCGGTCCCGCGGGCGCGCTCGATGCTGGCGTAGAGGTCGCCATCGTCGTTGGCGCCGGTCGACAGGTTGAGCGTTATGCCAGGGGTTCGGCCGACATAGCTCGCCCGGTCGCTGCCGGGCCCGCCGAAGAGCTTGTCGGCGCCGCCGTTGCCGGTCAGGGTGTCGCCGCCGGCGAGCCCCTCAAGGCGGTTGACGAGGTCATTGCCCGTCAGGTTGTCGTTCCCCGTCCCGCCGCGCAGGTTGTTAATGTTCACAAACGTATCGCCATCCGTGTTTGTGCCGTTGGTGAGCCGGGCGACCACCGGCGTCGAGCGCTCTTCATAGCTGGCGGTATTCGAGCCGCCTCCGCCATCCAGCACGTCGGCGCCAGCGCCGCCGATGAGGACATCGTTGCCGCCCGCCCCCTTGAGGGAGTTAACCCCGGCGCCGCCCTTCAGAGTGTCGGGACCGGGCGACCCGATGGCGTTCTCGATGCTGATGAGAGCATCGCCGGCGCTTGATGATTCGTTGGGCAGGTCCACGCTGACCCCAGACTCATCGGAGTAGTCGATGGTGTCGGAGCCGCCTTCCCCGTCGATCAGGTCACCGCCCGCGCCGCCGTTGATCGTGTCACCACCTTGGCCGCCGCAGATCAGGTCGTTGGCGCCGAGGCCGGCGATCGTGTCGCTTCCGCCAAGGGCCACTATGACGTCGACACCGGCTGTGCCGGTCAGGTCGGGGTCGTCGCCTTCCGTGCCGACGATCGTGGCGTCGGAGCCCAGGCATTGGGGCACGTTCGGGGTCACGGTTATCGTTTCCTGGTCGTCCTCCGCTTCGACCCCGTTGTTTGGTATTGAGTCAAGATCAGCCTTATCTGACCCGACCACCTCGGCTGTGTTGTCGAACGGTCCGAGACCGCTGACGCTGGCGACGATCTCCAGCGTTGCCTGCTGTCCCGAAAGCAGCGAGGGCACGCTCCAGATCCCGGTCGCGAGAGTGTATACGGTGCTCTTGTCGTGATCCGCCGAAACAAAATCGAGACCCGGTGGAAGGATGTCCTCGACGTCCGCGTTGGCCGTTTGTGGCCCGCCGTTGGCCAGGGTCAGCGTGAACGTGATCTCCTGGTTTACATCAGGGCTGGGGTCGTCGACGATCTTGGTCAGCGCGAGATCGGCGCCAGCGTCGACCGCCGTGACACACGCCGAGAATTCCGAGGTGTTGCCAGCAGGGTCGGTCGCCGTGGCCGTAACCGGTGTGGTATTCGGTGTCACGTCGGCAGAGTTGAAGCTGAAGTTCAGGGCTGCGACGCCGCTGCCGTTAGTGGTGGCCGTGCCACGCCCAATGAGGGTGCGGCCCTCGCCGTTTCCCGAGCTGTCACAGGCCGGGTTGGCGAAGAACTCCACCGTGTACTCGGTGTTTAGGGCGCTGGTCAGCTGGCCATTGATCGTGGTGTGGGGGCCGGAATCGTTGACCGAGGAGAGAACGGGGAAGTTTTGCATGTTATTCGCGCCGCCGTCGCCGTCCGGCGCGGCGTCGTTCGGCGTGACCCCGTTCTGGTTTAGATCGATGCCCAGGCCAATGTTGCTGTGGATCGAGTTGCCCAGGATCGAGTTCTGCGAGTTGCCGTTCAGATGCATGTCGAGGCCACGGCTTGTGTTGAAAGCGATGACGTTCCCAGCGCCGGCCTCGATCCCGCCGATCATGTTTCCCGTCTGGGGCCCGAATCCGCTGGCCCCGAAGGTTACGCCGACGGCGTTTGACCCGCCTGTGGGCGCCGCCGACCCTGCGTCGTTGGTGCCAATGAGATTGCCTTGCACGATGTTATCATCGCCCGAAGCCGAGGCGCCGCTGCCGAACGAGATCCCTGACGAGTTGCCAGATATCACGTTGCGCGCGGCGGCCGTGGTCCCGCCAATTGTGTTGCCGGGGCCAGTGATCGAAATGCCGCTGGAGGTGTTGGCTACCCTTGTGCCGCCGCTGGTGTCTACGCCTATGTAGTTCCCCTGCACGGTGACGACGCCGCTGCCCGAGATGCTTATTCCGGCGCCGCCATTGCCAGATATCACGTTGCAGGCGCCCTCGCACGCCGTCGCAGACACTCCCGTGGTCCCGCCGACCGTAACCGCCGCGAGTCCATTAATCTCGATGCCCGCGAGCCCATTGCCTAGATCGGCCGTCCCGTTCGCGCTGGTGCCGACCCTGTTTCCCTGGATCACGATCCCGCTGGCAGCCGAGCCGACCGTGATGCTGATCCCGGCCAGCGCGTTGCCCGAAACCACGTTACGTCGGCTCACGATCGTCCCGCCAATTGTGGTGTCACCGGTGGCGACAGAAATACCTGTCCCCTGGCCGAGGGCGGTGACCCCGCTTACGGTGACACCGACAAAGTTGCCCTCAACCACGTTCCCGCTGCCGCCACCAATCCTTATGCCAGTCACGTTGTTGGGTTGGCCTGAGACAACATTGCAGGCCCCGTCGCAGGTATTTGCCGAGGTTCGGGCGCCGCCCACCGTGTTGTTGGAGCCCATGACGGCGATGCCGTTGCTGGTGTTCGGCAGCGCCGCCGTACTCAGAGCCGTCGTGCCGATGAAGTTCCCGGCAATAAAGTTGTCATGCGAGTTCGCCGAGATGTCGATGCCCTCGCCGGTGTTGCCAGAGATCACGTTGCGTTGGGCGATCGTGGTTCCGCCGATCACCGTTTCAAACGGGGTGCCGAAAAGGCGGATGCCCTTCTGGCCGTTGCCCAGGTCTGCTGTCCCGTTAACGTCCGTGCCTATGAAGTTCCCACGTATCTCCGTCCCTTTGGAGCCGTTCTCGAGATCGATCCCCGGTCCCGTGTTGCCGGAGATGAGATTGCAGGCGCCATCACAGACGGCGGCGGTGGTACGGTTTCCGCCAATCACGTTGCTATCTACCGTTCCCGTGTTTACGGTTACCCGCACCCCGCCGAGGCTGTTGGCGAGAGCGGCGGTGCCCGCTGCGTTGGTGCCGATGTAGTTGCCGCTAATCGTGTTGGAGCTGCTTCCTATGCTCACTCCGAGGCCGGTCGCACCGCTGATAACGTTGCGCTGTGCGGCGGTGGTGCCGCCGATCGTGTTGCTGGCGGCGCCATTGGCGAGGTCTATGCCCGTGCCACTCGTCAGCGCCGCAGCCCCCCCGAGCGTCACGCCGATGTAGTTCCCACGCACCTGGTTACCCGTAGCACTGGCCCCGCTGATGCTGATTTCCAGGGCGTTCCCCGAGATCAGGTTGCACTCGCCATCGCAATCGCCGGTGGCACTCGTCCGATCACCCCCAATGGTGTTGTTCGCTGACTCGACCCTGATGCCAAGGAGGTTGCCCTGGTCCGTGGTGCCACCGGCGCCGGTGCCGATGCGGTTGCCCTTGATGGTATTGCCGTTGCTCAGGATGTGGATGCCGTCGCCGCCCGAAAAGTTGCGGATCACGAGGCCTTCGATCAATGTGCCGCCGCTGCCGGCGCCAAGACGTATCCCGTCGGCCGATGCAGGAGCGCTCGAGCCCACGATCTGCACGTTGAAGCCCGTGTCCGTGATGTCTACCGGGTCGGTGATCAGCTCCGCGTTAGCGGTGGGTGATATCACCAGGGCGCCGCTGAAAGTAATCTGGTCGCGCACGCCCACGCTTGCGTTGGACTCCTGGATCGCCGCCCGCAGCGTGCAGACCACCGGGAGGCCGGAGTCCGCGTCGCAGGTACCGTTGATCGCGACATCGCCACCATCGCCGGCGTTGTTCACGACGAAACTAGCGGCGTGCGCCGGCGTCGCCGGCAAGAGGACGAACGATGTCCCGAGCGACACGATCGCCACAACCAATGAGGCTCTCAGGCGCATTCTGATCTCCGCGACGGGGAGCCTGGCGCGCGCCGGCCCCCGTGATTGGGCAAACTCTAACTCAACGCGCCGTTGCCCGCGTAGCAGGCTCGGTAGCGAATCCATGGACTGGTGCCGAATAGGAAACCACGGTGGGTCGCCCTGCCCATGTAAGGGCGCATTGCGATGCGCCCTCCTTCGGGCACGACCTTCACGGTCGATGGCAACCTCGTCGTGGCGCCGGGGAGCGATCTGACGCCGCTGCATCTCGTCGTGGAGGGAGATTCGCTCACAATCCCACCGCCGCCGGCGCCTCCCTTCTGTGTGCCGGTTACCGACTCTCCTGCCGAGTGCGCCGGCGATGAGGTAGCGGCCGACCTCACGCCTGATTAGCCAGTAACTCACCTCCACACGGTCAGCTACTCTGCGAACCCATCGCCTTTAGGTGCCGACCTTGCGGCCAGAAACGTAATCTGGCTCGCCCACGGGCGATCAATGTGCAGCCTAGACGTCGGGCAGAATGGAACGTGATGGCCGAAAGCGAGCAGCCCGACAAGCACCCCTGGACTGACGACGACTGGCGCGAAGAGGCGCTGGCCTGGGTACGCGATGAGCTGGGGACCCAGGGCATGACGATCAGCGGCGAGGTCGAGCAGCCGCACCTCCAGTGGTGGTCCACGGCGCTGCGCATCCCCACGACTGGCGGCGTGGTCTGGTTCAAGGCTAGCCGCCAAAGCTTTGAGGCTGCTCTAACTCCCCTCCTCGCCAGGGTGCGTCCAGCCCAGATCGCCGAGGTGATCGCCACTGATCCTGACCGTGCATGGCTGCTGACGCGCGATGCAGGTGTGCGCCTGCGCGAAGCCGCCCCGGGGCTGGAGCAACTAGCGCGCTGGCGGGAATTCCTGCCGCAGTATGCACAGCTCCAGATCGAGCTTGCTTCGAAGACGGGGGAGATGCTGGCGCTCGGCGTCACCGACCACCGCCTCGCCGAGATGCCCGGGCAGCTTCGCCGCGTCCTGGAGGACCGCAGCGCCCTCTTTCTCGATAACGAGGACAGCCTGTCCGAGGACGACTACGAGCGGCTGCGGGCCGGCCTCGCCGAATTCAAATCGCTCTGCAAGGAGCTGGCCGGGGCCGGCATCCCCGAGTCGCTGCAGCACGACGACCTGCACGACGGAAACCTCTTTGTCCGCGACGGCAAGGCCGTCTTCTTCGACCGGGGCGACGCCTGCATCTCCCACCCCTTCCACACCCTGGTCGTCACCCTCCGCGCGACGGCTTACAAGCTCGGCCTCGAGCCGGTGGGACCTGAGATCACCAGCATGCGCGACGCCTACCTCGAGGGCTGGAGCGCCTTCGGCTCACACGAGGAGCTGGTGGAGATCGCCGAGATGGCGCGGCGCACCGGCACCGTGCAGCGGGCCCTCGAGTGGTACTACACCGCCACGCAGATGCCGCCGAGCGTGCGGGCGGAGAACATCGACTCTGTTCCCTACGGCCTTAAGCTCTACCTCGCCAACGGCCCCTACGGGACCTGGCAGTAGCCGACGCGTCGCAGCAATCACTTGCGTCCTTCCCCGCTCGCTGGCTTTAGGGAAGAATCCCGGTCGCCCCGCCCCCTAACCCTCTCCGGGTCGGAGAGGGCCGCCGCAGCGGCCGGGGGAGGTCGTCTCGTGCGCCGTGGTTATCGCCATAAAGGAGCATCATCTCCCACGGAAGACCTCACCCCCGCTGTCTCCCAGGCGACTCTTCGAGCGGCTGGCCCTCTCCGCACCCGGAGAGGGAAGGGGTCGCCCGCGGTGACCCGGCGATCCAGACACGAGTTTCGCCCGCTGTTTAGCTACAGGTGGGTAGACGATCCCCAATGTTCACTCGAACTTAATTAGCATCTCGGACGCTACCCACGCGCGGTGCGAGACTGGATCGGGCACACCATCGCATAGGGGTATTTCCGTGATCGACCGCGACCAGAAGGACTACGTCCTCAAGACTGCCAAAGAACAGAACGTGCGCTTCGTGCGCCTCTGGTTCACCGACATCCTGGGCACGCTCAAGAGCGTGGCCAAGACGGTGACAGAGCTCGAGGACATCCTCGAGGAGGGGGCCGGCTTCGATGGCTCCTCGATCGAGGGTTTCGCCCGCATCGACGAGTCGGACATGATCGCCATGCCCGACCCGGCGACCTTTGCGATCCTGCCCTGGCGCGCCGGCGAGGGCCACAACGTGGCCCGCATGTTCTGCGACATCTTCCAGCCCGACGGCACACCGTTCGAGGGCGACCCCCGCTTCGTCCTCAAGCGGCAGCTCAAGCGCGCTGCCGACCTCGGCTTCACCTTCTACGTCGGCCCCGAGCTGGAGTACTTCTACTTCAAGAGCTCAGACGGCACCGTACCGCTGGACCTGGGCGGCTACTTCGACCTGACCCCGTTGGATGTGGCCAGCAACCTGCGCCGCGACACCGTGATGGGCCTCGAAGACATGGGCATCCAGGTGGAGACCAGCCACCACGAGGTCGCCCCTTCCCAGCACGAGATCGACCTGCGCTACACCGACGCCCTGACCATGGCCGACTCCTGCATGACGTATCGACTGATCGTCAAGGAGGTGGCGATGGAGAACGGCGTCTACGCCACCTTCATGCCCAAGCCGATCGCGGAGGAGAACGGCAACGGCATGCACGTCCACCAGTCGCTCTTCCGCGGCGAGCGCAACGCCTTCTTTGACCCCGAGGCCATCTATCACCTGTCGGCGATGGCGCGCTCCTACATCGCCGGGTTGCTGGACCACGCGCGGGCCATCACCCTGGTCACCAACCAGTGGGTCAACTCGTACAAGCGGATCATCCCCGGCTATGAAGCTCCCGTTTACATCACCTGGGCCCAGCGCAACCGCTCCGACCTCATCCGCATCCCTCAGTACCAGCGGGGCAAGGAAACAGCCACGCGCCTGGAGTACCGGGCGGCGGACCCCGCATGCAACCCCTATCTCGTGTTCGCCGTCATGCTGGCCGCCGGCCTCGATGGCATCGAGCGCGAGCTGACCCTCGGCGAGCCGACGGAGGAGAACGTCTTCGAGCTTGGCGAGGCGGAGCGCAAGCGTCGAGGCATTGCCGTGCTGCCCGGCAGCCTGATCGAGGCCATCGAGGAGGCCGAGAAGAGCCCCCTTCTACGCGCAGCCCTGGGCGACCACGTCTTCGAGACTCTGATTGCCAACAAGCGCATCGAGTGGAGCGACTATAGCCGGCAGATCACGGACTACGAGCTAAAGCGCTACCTGCCCATCCTCTAGGTCGACGGCTGACGTATCACCACGGACGGTAGTCACCTCCAGGAAGTGGCCCAGAAGGGGCGTGATATCCTCGGAATTGGGAATGCCTCACTTTGACAACGACTAAGCCGGCGACCGAAACAGTGCTCGTCGTCGACGACGAGGAGAAGATCCAGCGGCTCGTCGTGACCGAGCTCAAGGCCCAGGGCTTTAAGACGGTGCAGGCCAAGAACGGGCAGGAGGCCATCGCCGAGGTCGAGCGGGTTCACCCCGATATCGTCATCCTCGACATCGTCCTGCCCGACCATGACGGCATGGAGGTCCTGCGCCGCATCCGCGAGCGCAGCGACGTCCCTGTGATCTTCCTCAGCGGCAAGGGTGCCGACATGGACAAGATCCGCGGCCTCGAACTGGGTGCCGACGACTACATCGCCAAGCCTTTCAACCCGGAGGAGCTGGCGGCCCGCGTGCGCGCCGTCCTGCGGCGCAAGGCGCCCCGCCCCGAAGCCGCCCCGGCCGAGCCGGTGCGATTCGGCGAGGTGGTCGTCGACCTGCACCGGCGTCGCGTGTTTCTCGGCGACAAGCCGGTCGCCCTCTCGCGCACGGAGTGGCGGCTGCTCGAGCAGCTCGCCCTCCAAGCCGGCCGTATCCTCGTCCACGAGGAGCTGCTCTCCAAGGTCTGGGGCCCGGAATACCGCGACGACGTGCAGTACCTGCGCGTCTGGATCAGCCGTCTGCGCCAGAAGCTTGAGGCCGTGCCGTCGGAGCCGAAGTTCCTCAAGACGGTGCCGGGGATCGGCTACGTCCTCGAGCTGAACGCACCGCAGTGAGCGCGCTTCTCCACAGCGCGGCAGCGAATAGATACGCGCCTGCAACACCCCCTGCTTATGGTTGCCTCACAAATAAGTGAGGTCCCCGCATGCAAGCAAGACTAATCACCCTGTTGATCGTGGTGTCGCTCTTCATCCTGCTCGGTGCCACCATCGGCGGGTAGCCGCACCGGGATGAGAGCCACCGTCCTGGCGCTGGGTCTATTCGTCCTGGCCGGCGCTGGCGCGATCGCCTGCAGCGACGGCGACGATGAGGTTCAGGACGCCCTCGACGACGCCAATTCCGAGGTCGAGGACGCGGCCGAGGATGCCGCCCAAGAAGCCGAGGACGCCGGCGATGAGATCGCGAATACCCTAAACGACCTCGAGGACGCCTCGGCGGATGAGCTACGGAACAGCGGCCAGGATCTGGTCGAGCGTTGTAACGATCTACGCCATGATGCAGACGACGAGGAGCCGGACGTGCAGGCCGACGTCGACGAGTTCTGCGATGAGCTAGAGACTGCCGTCGAAGAAGGCGACGTGGGGGCCATCCCCGGCCTGATCGGGCGTCTCGACGAGGTAGCCGCGGCGCTCGACGAAAACTAGCGTTTTATGGTTTTGCAATGCCAGTCAGGCTGGCGTTGCAATGCAGAAACACATCCGGACGTATCTTCCCCTGTGTTCAGCAATACAATCCGCCTGAGGAGTAGATATATGGCCACTCGGACGCTTCACTCAGTCCCCGTCGAGATCAACTACTTTTGCCGGGCCTGCAAGGGCCACTACGTCGGTTATACGGACAACCAGCACCTCAGCTCCGGGCGGGTCCGCTGCAAGTGCGGCGCCACCGCGATCCACGTTTACTCGGCCTACGAGCTGTCCTCGATAGCGCCCTGAGCCACGGGCGCAGGCGGGTGGCTCAGGCTTGAGGCGGCGCGCCCCGGCGCCACGTCATGATGTCCGCGGCGTGTTCGCGGTGATGACCGGCCCCGCCTTCGGCGATCAGCCAGCCCAGCGCCTCGGGACGGAAATGATCCTCCGACAGGGCATCTAGCGCCTGACGCCGGCGCACCGCCCCATCCCTGACCCTTTCTACGACCTCGCTTAGCGGCGCATCGCCGTACATCTCGGAGAAGCTCTGGTTCTCGGCATCGACGTTCTCCTCGTCTGGGATGCTTTCGCGGCCGGCGGCGATCTCTGTGAGGCGGTCGGCGTAGTTGTTGTCCCAGCCCACAACGTGACCGAGCAGTTCCTTGAGCGTCCAGCCGCCGGCTATCGGCCGGCCGGCCTCGTCCTCGCTGACGCCGTCCAAGGCGCTCAGCAGCTCCTGCCGCGCCGCGTCCACCTGGGCGAGAGCCTCGGCTTTCGACATTGGCTAGACGAAGAGGACCTGTGCGGCGTCGTCGGCCATCTCGTAGACCGGCGCGGGGTAAAGTCCGATCAGCATGACGCCCAGGCCCAGGAGGAAGATTGCGCCGTACATCACCGGCTGGAACGGCAGGCGCACGAGCGTCGGCCCCTGCTCGATGTACATCTGGCGGATGACCATCAGGTAGTAGTAGAGGGACACGAAGCTGCCTGTCACACCGAGGGCGGCCAGCCAGAGCAGGTCCTCCTCCACCGCTACCTGGAAAAGGATGAACTTGGTTAGGAAGCCGGCGAAGAGCGGCATGCCCCCAAGCGAGAACAGCGCCACTGACATCATCAGGGCCAGGAAGGGCGCCCGCTGGGCGAGGCCGGCGTAGCCCGAGATCTCCTCGACCCCGGTCTCGTCGTGATAGGCGATGGCGCAGGTGAACAGCACCAGGTTGGTCACGGCGTACCCGGCGAGATGCAGTAGCAGCGCTCCCGCTGAGTCTGGCGAGAGCGCGGCGATGGCGATCAGCATATAGCCGACCTGCCCGATGCTCGAGTAGGCCAGCAGGCGTTTGATGTTGGTCTGCCGCAGGGCCACCAGGTTGCCGAGGACGATCGAAGCCGCCGCCAGGGCGGCTATCATCCAGCGCCAATCGTCGATGATCGGCATGAAGGCGCCCGAGAACAGGCGCAGGAACCAGGCGAAGCCCGCGGCCTTCGAGGTGGCCGAGATGTAGGCCGTTATCGGCAGGGGCGCGCCCTCGTAGGCGTCGGGCGTCCAGGCGTGGAAGGGCACCGCCGCCACCTTGAAGCCCAGCCCCGCGATCAGCAGGGCCATCCCCATCAGCATCCCCGTCTCGATGTCGCCGACGTCGCCAGAGAGACCCGAGGCCACCCCGGCGTAGGTCGTGCTGCCGGTGACCCCGTAGATCATCGAGATGCCGTAGAGAAGGATGGCCGACGAGAAAGCGCCCAGCAGGAAGTACTTCAGCCCCGCTTCGCTGGAGCGCAGGTCCGTCCGCGACCAGCCGGCGAGGATATAGAGCGAGAAGCTCAGCAGCTCCAGGGAGATGTACGCCGTCAGCAGCTCCCGCGCCGCGGCCATGTAGATGGCGCCGATGGTCGAGATGATCAGGAGGCCGTAATACTCCCCCGGGTTGGAGAGGCGCTGCTCCATGTAGCGCATCGAGGCCAGGATTGTGAACAGCGTGACGCCGCAGAAGAAGACGCGGAAGAACGTCGTGTAATCGTCGACGGAGATCAGGCCGCCGAAGTCCTTGTCGGTGTCGAGGTAGGGCACGATCGAGACGACTATGGCCACGACCATGCCGGCGGCCGCCAGCCAGCCGCTCATGTAGCGGATGCGCAGGCGGTGGGTTGCCGGGACCGTCAGGTCGGCGGCGACGACGAGAGCCGCGAGCGCGGCCAGCCAGTACTCAGGGATGAGCAGCGAGTAATCGAGGTTCATGACTCGATGCCCGGGAAGCCGACGATGGTGCTGGCGATGCGGTCAACGAAGGGGTCGGGCCAGAGGCCCATGAAGAGGATTGCGGCGAAGAGCAGTGAGGCCCCCATGACCTCGTTCACGCTCATGTCAGGCAGCCGCGTCCAGCGCTCGTTGAAGGGACCGAGGAAGGCCATGGCCAGCATGCGCAGGACGTAGGCGGCCGTGATCGTGGCGGCGAGGACCGCCAGCACTCCCGCCCATTCGTAGTCCTGGAAGAGGCCGACGAAGATGTGGAACTCGGCGACGAAGCCCGAGAAACCGGGCAAGCCGAGGGAGGTCAGGCCGGCGATGGCCATGAAGCCGGCTATCAGCGGCAGCGATTTGGCCAGGCCGCCAAAGCGGGTCATGTCGCGAATGTGGGCTTCGTCGTAGAGGGCACCGACGACTAAGAAGAAGAGGGCCGTCATGACGCCGTGCGAGAACATCTGCAAGACCGCGCCGTTGACGCCAATCTCGTTCAGCGTCGCCAGCCCGATCAGGACGTAGCCCATATGGCTGACGCTGGAGTAGCCGATCATGTACTTCAGGTCGCGCTGGCCGAAAGCGGAGACCGCCCCGTAGAGCGCGCCGATGATGCCCACGACAAGCAGCGCCGGCATCCAGAAGGCGGCGCCCTCGGGGAAGAGGAAGATGCCGACGCGCAGGATGCCAAAGGCGCCCAGTTTCATCAGGACGCCGGCGTGCAGCATCGAGACCGCGGTCGGCGCCGCCACATGGCCATCGGGCGACCACGTATGCAGCGGCCACATGCCGGCCAGCGTGCCAAAGCCGATCAGGAAGAGCGGGAAGACGGCTTTCTGGAAGTTCACGTCGTAGGACACGCTGCCCAGGGCCTGCAGGTCGAAGGTGCCGAGGCCGGCCTCGACGAAGACCGTGAAGATGCCAACGAAGATCAGCACACTCCCGCCCACCAGCATCATCGTCAGCTTCATCGCCCCGTATTCTTTGGTGCGCAGGAAGGTGCCGAAGTCGGTGCTGCTGCCGTAGATGCCAATCAGCATGTACATGGGCAGGACGGCCACCTCGTACCAGAAGAAGAAGAAGAAGAGGTCCTGCGCCCCGAAGACGCCGAAGACGCCCGACGAGAGCACGAAGAGCAGGATGAAGAAGTCCTTGTTGCGGTTCTTGATCTTCAGCGAGACGAGGCACCCGGCGAAGGTGACGATACCGTTGAGCAGGAAGAGCGGCGCGGCGATGCCATCGACGCCGAAATAGAGGCTGATGCCGTTCTCCTCGAAGAAGCCCACGTTCTCCAGCCACTCCCAGCGCATCTGGAACTGGAGCCCGCCCTCTTCCCAGTCGTAGAAGGCGAAGATGCCGGCGGAGATAACGAAGACAGCGAAGCCGGCGACCACCGCGACGACGCGGATGAGGTCGGGGCGGCGCTGCGGGATCGGCATCATCAGCAGGGCGGCGCCCAGCATGATAAAGACCGTGGCGACGACCGCGTATTCCTTGAGGAAGTCTTCCACCAGCCCTACCGCCCCTTCATCTCGCCACCGTCACGACGGCGATCGTCGCCAGGACGACGACGCCGACCACGATGTAAAGGGCGTAGTTCGGTACCACGCCCGTCTGTTGGTACTTCAAGCGGTCCCCGGCGAACCTGGCCAGGACGCCGGCACCGTTGACGCCCGTATCGTTGACGACGGCGCGGTCGAACCAGGAGACGACGCCGGCAGCGCCGAGCATGACGTAGTTGATCCCCGCCTGGTACACCTCGTCGATGAAGAACTTGCGGCGCAGGATCAGCGCCATCTCCGGCATCAGCGCCTCGACCGTCGCAGCCCGGCGGCCGCTGCCCACCAGCCAGAAATAGAAAGCCATCAGGACACCGAGCAGTGCCGCCCCCACGGAGGCCCCCACGAGAGCCCAGTCGAAGTGGAAGTCCTCGGGCTCTTCGACGAAGAGGAACTGGCCGAAGCCGCCCGGGAAGCCAAGCTCCTGGCCGATGTCGCTGAAGACCACGAGGCCGCCGACCAGGGTAAGGATGCCCAGGAGTACCATCGGGATCATCATTAGCGGCCCGGACTCGTGAGCGTGGTCGTAGGCGTGCTGGTCGCGCGGCTTACCGAGGAAGGTGAGAATCCAGATACGTGCGATGTAGACGCCGGTCAGCGCGACGCTGACGAGGACAAGCCCGAAGTAGACGGGGCCGCGCTCGTCGAGGACGACCGCCAGGATCTCATCCTTGGCGAAGAAGCCGGAGAGCGGGAAAACGCCCGCCATTGCCGCCGCTCCCAGGCCAAAAAGGATCGCCGTCAGCGGCATCTTCCGCCACAGCCCTCCCAGCTCCAGAGCGTCCTGGCGGTCCGTGGCGTGCAGGACCGAGCCGGCGGAGAGAAAGAGCAGAGCCTTGAAGAAGGCGTGTACGAAGAGGTAGAGAAGAGCGGCGGTCAGGCCGTGCCCGCCAGCGCCGAGGGCGACGAACATCAGTCCCAGCGAGTTCAGCGTCGAATAGGCCACGACCCGTTTGATGTCCGTTTGGAGAAGTCCAACAAGCGCGGAGAAGATAGTCGTGATCAGGCCGACTATCAGGACAAAATCGAGGGCATACGGCGCGACCTCGAACATCGGCAAGAGTCGCGCGGTCAAGTAGACGCCGGCCACAACCATCGTCGCGGCATGGATCAGGGCGGAGACGGGGGTCGGGCCTTCCATGGCGTCGGGCAGCCAGACGTGAAGCGGGAACTGGGCCGACTTGCCCATGCAGCCGACAAAGATCAGCAGGCTGATCGCGGTCAGCCAGCCGTCGCTGATCTCGCCGGCCTCGGCCGCCTCGATCAGTGTCTGAATGTCAAAGGTGCCGACCTGGTAGAAGGCGAAGATGATGCCGATCAGGAAGGCAGTGTCGCCGACGCGGGTCGTGACGAAGGCCTTCTTGGCCGCCTCAGCCGCGCTGCGCCGCTCGAAGAAGAAGCCGATCAGCAGGAAGGAGCAGATGCCCACCAACTCCCAGGTGATGTAGAGGAGCAAGAGGTTGTCGGCCAGGACGAGGGTCAGCATCGAGGCGACGAACAGCGAGAGGATGGTGAAGTACCAGCCGTAGTGGTTCTCGCCCTTCATGTAGCCCAGCGAGTAGAAGTTGACCATCAGGGCGACGAAGGTGACGACCGAGAGCATGACGATGGCCAGCTCGTCGACGTAGAAGCCGATCCTGATCTCGAAGTCGCTGAACTCGAGCCAGGTGAAGCCCTCGACCGCCGGCCGAATCTTCTCGCCCAGCGAGATGCCGTCGAGGGCGTCGGCAAGGACGAAGAAGAAAACGACGAACGAGGCCAGGGCCCCGAGCACGGACACGAAGTCGCCCTGGCGGGGCAGCAGGTTACGGAAGAAGAACATGAAGGCGAAGACCGCCGCCGGGATGGCGGGGATGATCCAGGCCTCTTCCATGCCCACGCCTACAGCACCCCTACCATTTGAGGCTTGCCACCTCGTCGACGTTGGCCGAAGCCCGCTGGCGGAAGACGCGGACGATGATCGCCAGGCCGAGCGCTACCTCGGCGGCCGCCACGACGATCACGAACACCGCAAAGATGATGCCCGTGAAGAGGTCCGGCGAGATGTAGACCGCGAAGGCCGTCATGTTGATGCTGACGGCGGCCAGCATCAGCTCGACCGACATCAGGATGAGGACGGCGTTGCGGCGCGAGAGCACGCCGTAGATGCCAGTGGAGAAGAGGATGCCGCTGAGGACGAGGAAGTGCTCGAGCGGGATCAACGGTCGCCCGCTTCCTGCCGGCCGAGAACGATGGCGCCGACCAGCGCCACGAGCAGGACCAGCGAGGCGATCTCGAAGGGGACGGCCCAGACTCTGAAGAGAGTGTCGCCGATGTCCTCGAAAGCCACGCTCGTCAGCTCCTCGTTGTCACGGGCCCAGCGCCACTCCGTGTCGAAGACGCTGACGGTGAATACGGCGAAGAAGCTGCCGGCGGCGAGCAGGCCGAGCGGCCACTGGGCGCCAACCATCAGAGCCGGCACGTCGCGCACACGCGTCAGCATCAGGGCGAAGAGCAGAAGGATCGTCACGGCGCCGCCGTAGAGCAGCACCTGGGTCAGGAAGAGGAACTCAACCGAAAGCAGGAGGAAGACGGCAGCGACGCCGAGCACCGCCGCCACCAGGGACAGGGCGGCGTGGACGACGCTGCGCAGGGTGACCACGCCTATCCCTGCCAAGGCCGTCATCGTGCCGATGATGTAAAAGATTACTTCGGTTCCGCTCATTGGCGAGAGGCTGTCGCTGCCTCCTCATCGGTGGCCTCTTCGGGGGCGGGTGCTTCCGGCGCCGGGGGTGCCGCCGGGGACGTCGGGATCTTGCCGAAGATGGCTTCGCGTTGCTTCTGCTCGGCGATGTCCGACGTGGCGTTGAAGGGGATGATGCGCTTCTGCTTCGACTGCGCTAGCAGGTCATCGAGGTCGAAGGTGAGCTCGCGCCGGTTGAGGCTGCTCATCTCCTCGGCCTCCCAGGTGTTGTTCATGGCGATGGCGTCGAAGTTGCAGACCTCGATGCAGATGTTGCAGCGCATGCAGCGCGCGTAGTCGATGTAGAAGCGGTCGACGATCTTGCGGCGCTTGGACTGACCGGTCGCGTGCCGGGGATTATCCTTCATCTCGACGGTCATGCACTCGACCGGGCAATAGCGCGCGCAGACCTGGCAGCCGGTGCAGAAGGGCTCGTCCTTCTCGTGGTCCCAGAGGAGGACCGGGAAGCCGCGCCGGCGGTGCGCCAGCGGCCGGTGGTACTCGGGATACTCCCTCGTCACCGGCTTGCGCACCATCGTGCTCAGAGTTGTGGCGACGCCTTTAAGGACGCCCAGCATAGACAAGCCTCCTCGCCTTTAAGCTGCCCGGGCGTTTTACCGAGGCGTAGGTCACGTATAAGAGCGCTGCCAGCAGCGCACCAGAGGTCAGGAAGAAGAAGACATCGGGCAGGTCGTAGACCACGACGAAGCCGTTGGTCAGGATCTGCACGAACGAGAAGGGCAATAGAACCTTCCAGCAGTAGGCCATCAGCTGGTCGATGCGCAGCCGCGGCAGGCTGGCGCGGAGCCAGAAGATCAGGCAGATGAGGAAGAACGTCTTAGAGGCGAAGATGCCGACCTGCCAGATGATCTCCAGCCCGCGCGGCAGGGACGAGCCGTCCCAGGGCCAGATCCAGCCCCCCATGAAGATGATCGCCCCCAGCGAGGAAATCACCAGGACCGCGCAATACTCACCGAGGAAGAAAATGCCCCAGCGGATGCCGCTGTATTCGACGAGCGCCCCGCCGACGACCTCGGATTCACCAACGGGCATGTCGAATGGCTGGCGATGCAGCTCGGCCATGCCGGCGATCAGGAACAAGGTAAAGGCAAGGGGCTGGAGGACGAGGAAGGGCACAGCGTGCTGGCCCGTGATGATGTCGCCGAGGTTCAGGGTCTGGTCGACCATGGCCACAGCCAATAGCGAGAGCACCAGCGGGAGCTCGTAGCTGATCAGCTGGGCGCCGGCGCGGACGCCGCCGAGCAGGGCGTACTTGTTGTCCGAACCGAAGCCAGCCATGACGAAGCCCACGATGTTGAGGCCCGTGATGGCGACGATGTAGAAGAGGCCCAGCGGCAGGTTGCGCACGAAGCCCTGGTCGGTAATTGGCAGGGCGAGGAAGGCCATGAAGATCGGCACGAAGGCAACGTAGGGGGCGAACTCGAAGACCCAGCGGTCGGCGGTGCCGGGCCGCACGTCCTCCTTGCTGACCAGCTTGATCGCGTCAGCGATCGACTGCAGCGTGCCGTAGGGGCCGGTGCGCATGGGGCCAAGCCGCATCTGCAGGCGGCCGACCAGCTTCTGCTCCCACCAGATCAGGAAGAAGACGAGAAGGGTCATGATCAGCGTGACTGCGACCAGCGTGATCAGGGCGTCGAACCATGGCTTCCAGATCACGTCGCGCCCCCCGAGCGTCTCGAGCAGGAACGCTGTCATCGGTCGACCTCGCAGAGGACGATGTCGGTCGAGCCCAGGATGGCGATGGCGTCGGCCACGTAGGTGCCGCGGACCATCTCGCGCAGGGGCATGACGTTGGAGAAGGACGCCGCGCGGATCTTGTGCCGCCAGGGCGTGCCCTGACCCTTGGAGACGATGTAGACGCCGTACTCGCCGCGCGGCGACTCGACCTTAAAGTAGATCTCGCCCGGCTGAGGGCGCAGCGTGCGCGGCAGCTTGTCGGCGAGGATGGGACCATCCTTCGGCATCTGGTCGAGCGCCTGCTCGATGATCCGGCAGGCCTCCTCCATCTCCAGGAGTCGCACGTAGTAGCGGTCGAAGGCGTCGCCGTTCTTGCCCACCGGGATGTTGAAGTCGATGCGGTCGTAGAGGGAGTAGGGCTCCGCCCGGCGGATGTCATGTTCGAGGCCCGTGGCCCGCAGCATGGGGCCGGACATTCCCCACTCAACTGCGCGCTCGATGGAGATTGGGCTGATGCCCTCGGTGCGCGAGAGGAAGATCTCGTTGACGCTCATCAGTCCGTCGACGTCGCCGATGCCGGTGCGGACCTTCTTGATCAGCCAGCGGCAGTGCTCTTCGAAGTCATCGGGGACATCCCAGGCCAGGCCGCCGATGCGGAAGTAGTTCCACATCATGTTGTCGCCAGATATCTCCTCGAGCAGGTCGCGGATGTGCTCGCGTTCGCGGAAGGCATAGGTGAATGCTGTGCCGAAGAGGCCGAGGTCGGTGCCGAAGGCGCCCATGAACATGAAGTGGCTGGCCAGGCGCTGGAACTCGGCGCAAATCAAGCGGATCCACTCGGCCCTCTCCGGCGCCTCGATCCCGGCAAGCTTCTCCACCGCCAGGACGTAGCAGTGCTCGGCGTTGAAGGAGGCCAGGTACTCGGTGCGGTCGTGGTAGCCGATGATCTGGCGGTAGTCGTTGTTCTCGCAGAGCTTCTCGGCGCCGCGGTGCATGTAGCCGATGTAGGGCTCGCAATCGATGACCAGCTCGCCGTCGACGGTGAGAACCATGCGGAAGACGCCGTGCGTCGCCGGGTGCTGCGGCCCAACGTTGATCGTCAGGTCGAGGGTGTCGAACTCGGTGAAAATCGGCGCCGGGGCGGTTTCGAGAACCATCAGGCCGGCTTTCCCTGCGGGCCAGTGGGGTCGCCGGGGCCGTCCTCGATCTCCTGGGGCACCCGCGGCTTGCTGGCGCCCGACTCGGGGCGCTCGGGCAGATCCTTGCCCGAGAGAATCTTGTCGACGCTCTCCTGGACACCGGATGGGTAGTCCGACACCGGCGGCTTATCGCGTGTCGGTACGGGGATGGACTCGGCCTCGGGCTGCGGCTTAGCGTCCTTCTCCGGCCGCGGTTCGGTGTCCATCAGCGACTGCGCGCCGGCCCGCGCCGCCGCCTCGACGTGATCCTCAGCCACCCCGGGCTCCCGTCTCTCGTCCATCAACCTCCGCCCTTGGCCTGCTGCTTGATCGCCTCGATCTCTTCCGGCGTGTAGCGCTTCTTGCGCTCGCCCGAAACCTCGCCGGCTGCCTTCTTGGCCTGGTGCTCGGCGCGCATCTCGGCCGCGCGGCGCTTGACTTCCTCGATCTCCTCTTCTGTCAGCTTACGGCGCGGTGCGGCGGCCGCCGGGGCTACCGCAGCGGCCTCTTCGGCGGGTGCTTCCGCTTCTGCGGCCGGTGCTGCGGCCTCAGCGGTTTCTGGTGCTTCAGCCACGATGTCCTCTGCTGGAGCTGCGGCGGTTGGGGCCGCGGCGGGGGTTGCGCTCTGACCGGCGCGCGCCTTGATGGCGGCGATCTCCTCGGGTGTGAAGCGCTTCTTGCGCTCGCCGGAGACCTCGCCGGCCGCCTTCTTGGCCTGGTGCTCGGCGCGCAGTTGCGCCGCGCGCTCCTTGGCCGCCTCCATCTCCTCAGGCGTTAGCTTGCGGCGAGGCTCTGATGGCGCCTTCGCTGCGCCAGCCGCGCCGCCCGGCGCCGACGTAGTGGCGCCGTCGGCGGCTGTGACGACCTCCTCGCCGACCGCGGCACCGCCCCAGTTGAAGCGCTCCTTGAAGGCGATGACATCGAGGCCCTGCTTGATCTCTACCTCGGCCAGGGGGTGGTCCTTGCGCAGGGGGTGGATGTTCAGGCCCTCTTCGAGGAGGAGGGGGACGAGGTGGGGGTGGCCGTCGAAGCGCACGCCGAACATCTCGTACGTTTCACGCTCGTGCCAGTCGGCGCCAACCCAGATGTCGGTCACGGTGGGGATACGCGGATCGTCGAGGGGCACGGGGCACTTCACCGTCACGTTGTGCTTGTTGGCGAAGGAGTAGAGGTGGTAGACGATCTCGATGTCGCCGCTGCGAGCGACCTCATCGACTCCGCAGAGCGAGCGCAGGTAGTCGAACTGGAGCCGCGGCTCCTCCCTCGCCCCATTCAACACGTTGTGAATGGCGTCGCGCGGGACGGTGATGATAACGTCGGCGACACCCTGGGTGGCGACCAGCTCGAGGTGAGGGAAGACCTCCTGGAATATGTCGTAGACCGTCCCCGGCTGAGGGGGGACGATCGCGGCTTCCTTACCTTCCTCGCGCGGCGCCCGGGCGGCCGGGGCTCGTCTCTCGGTGACCACTAACCGATCTTCCCCCGCTCCTCCATGATCTTCTCCTGGAGGGCGATGAAGCCGTCTATCAGGGCTTCCGGACGCGGGGGGCAGCCGGGAACGTAGACATCCACGGGGATCAGCTTGTCGACACCCTGGACGACGCGGTCGTAGCGGGTGTAGGGGCCGCCGTTGGTAGCGCAGGCCCCCATCGAGATCACCCACTTGGGGTTGGGCATCTGCTCGTAGAGCAGCTTCACCGCGGGCCCCATCTTCTTGGTCACGGTGCCGGAAACGATCATGACGTCGGCCTGCCGCGGTGACGGCCAGGGCACGATGCCGAAGCGGTTGAGGTCGTGGTGCGACATGAAGGCACCGATCATCTCGATCGCGCAGCAGGCCAGCCCGAAGGTCAGCGGCCAGAGCGACGACTTGCGGGCCGTCGCCAGCAGCGTGTCGGCGGGCATCTGGATGATCCCGGGCAGGAGCTGGCGGTAGAGCGCCTTCCCCTGGTTGGGGGCGATCGGCGCGAACTTGATCGACTCCTGGTCGATGTGGACGCGGGCGGGCAGCCCGCCCGTCTCGCGGGGGGTCGCCGGGACCTCGTGGGGTCCGGCCGGCGGACGAGCCTGGTCGGTCATCGCCATGTCAGGACTCCCTTCTTCCAGGCGTAGCCCAGCCCGGCGGCCAGGATCAGCACGAAGATAACCATCTCCCAGAAGGCGAAGACGCCGATGTCGGCGAAGCTGACCACCCAGGGGAAGAGGAAAACGGCCTCGACGTCGAAGACGAGGAAGAGGATGGCGTAGAGGTAGTAACGGAAGTGGAAGTTGGTGATGTTGTGGCCAATGGGAAGCATGCCGCACTCATAGGGGGTGGCCTTTCGCGCGTTGGGATACTTCGGTGCCAGGAGGAGATTAGCGATCAGGGCCGTCGCCACGAGCATGATCCCGATGATGCCCCCGATGAGGACCGCGACGTACGTGTCCAGGAGTTGATCGAAGGGCATGCTACCTCTCGCTTAGACGCACTGGGACTTAGGACCGGGTCATGCTGCGGGAAGAGCTGGGCTGGCCCAAAACTGAGATTCCGAGCGCGCCGCTACTGATTCTAAGGGCCATTTGCGCTTCCTGTCACAAGCGGGCCGGATCCCGGCACTTCTCGCGGTGGAGGGCCCGCGGAGACCTTTGGTGTAGGGTGCGGGTCCAGTGGTAGATGGTCACCCGAAGCACGAAGGCCCAAGGACCCGCCCCCGGCCGCCGTCGATGGTCGTCGTTTTCTACGCTTGGGCCGGCGACAGCAGATACGCGATTCTGATTCCCACCGGTAGGGCGGGTCCTTGGATCCCGCTTAGACCGATGACGTCTTGAGCACTGGACCCGCCCCTACGATTCCGCGAAGGCACGGCGCACCAGCGACCGGGAGGTTCAGGACCGGCTGTGGGCGAACCAGCCGGAGGTCTCGAGGAACTGGGCGGGCTCGACATCACCCTCGAGCAGGCGCCGGCGCGGGCGCACCTCCATCTCCATGCGCGAGAGCAGGGCCAGCCCTTTGCGGGTGTCGGAGGCAACGCGGGCGGGGTCGGCCATCTTCACCCGGTAGCGGAAGAGCCAGTAGGTGAATTCCTTGAGGTCGCCGAGGCCCATGGCGTCGCTGGGCAGGATTATCTCCGGCCGCTCGGTCATGAACTCGCGCATGAGCTGCGCACTGGTGGCGCCGTAGAGCCGCTGGATCGCGCGCTCCGTGTCGCTCAGGGGCACCTCGTCACCCCAGACGTGGGAGCTTTTCTCCTTCTGGACCTCCTGCTCAAAGGCCAGCTGTAGCGCCTCCTCGACGACGACGCCGTAGCGGAAGTTGAGGTGGGCGGCGTAGCGCGCCGGCCCGAGGGCGGTCTTGAGGTCTTCCTCGCTGAACTCGTCGGGCCAGCGGCCCTCGAAGAGGAGCGCCACGCGGTCCTTGTCCGGGATGAAGTCGACCACCTCGGCGAGGAGGCGCTCGGCCAAGACGGCCCAATCGAAGGCCTCGCCGCCGATCAGGTAGCGGTAGTGGCGGTCGCCCACAACCTCCTCCGAGCGCTGCCATGCGGCGGCGGCGCGCAGCAGGGCGCGAGCCCAATGCTCGCCTCCGGCGACCTCGGCGATGAAGTCGCGGACGATGGGGTCCGGCTGCAGGTCTCTGGTCTCGTTTTCGGGCATGGCTAACTTCGGCTCCGATCTTAGGCTTTCGCGAAAGCTGTGGCTCCCTCCCGTCTAGACTCGGGCTGTGCTTCGCCCCTTCCGGCAGAGATCACAAGAGGCGCCGATTCCTCGGGAGACGATCCCAATCAATCCGATTGGGGTCGTCGCTAACAAGGAGCAGAAGCCGAAGATGCGGGGCTGGGAAAAGGTCGAGTCCCGCATCGTCCTGCGGCCCGAGCTGGCGCCTGCGCTGGAAGGCCTTGCCGGACATTCGCGGGTCATCGTCGTCTTCTGGATGCACCAGGTACCCGACCTCGCGCGCCGCCGGGTCCAGCACCACCTCCACGGCGACGAGTCATTGCCGGCTAAGGGCGACCTGGCAACAAAGAGCCAGAACCGGCCCAACCCCATCGGCGTCTCGGCCGTCGAGCTTCTGAAAGTCGAGCCGCCGGAGCTGGTCGTGCGGGGCCTGGACGCGATCAACGGCACACCGGTGCTGGATATCAAGCCCTACATCCCCGATTACGACTCCTTCCCGGACGCCGCGGTGCCGCCCTGGGTCTATGGCCGCTTCAGCGATGGCGACTGAGAGCGGCGGGACAACGGAAACCGGCGGCCTTCTCAAAGAGATTCACGACCGCCTCCTCGACCAGTACGGCCCGCAGAGCTGGTGGCCCGCCGAGGGCCCTCTCGAGGTAATCGTCGGCGCCATCCTCACACAGTCGGCGGCCTGGACCAACGTCGAGAAGGCCCTGGCCAACCTCAAGGGCGCGGGCGTCCTCTCCGTTGACGGTCTCCGCAAAGTGGATGAGGCGAGTCTCGCGCTCCTGGTCTTCCCCGCCGGCTACTTCAACGCCAAGGCGCGGAAGTTGAAGGCCTTCATCGAGATGCTTGACCGGGAGTTCGCCGGCGATCTGTCCCGGCTGCTCGCCGAGCCTCTGGATTCATTGCGGCCGATCTTGCTGGCCACCCACGGCATCGGCCCGGAGACCGCGGACGCCATCCTGCTCTACGCTGCCGGCCAGCCGGCCTTCGTCGTCGACGCTTACGCCCGGCGCATCTTCGGCCGCATTGGTCTAACGCCGTCGGACGACCGCTACGAATCCTGGCGCCGGCTGCTGACTCAGAATCTCCCTCACGACACCGCCCTAATGAATGAGTACCACGCCCTGCTTGTTACCCACGGCAAGGAGCTGTGCCGGAAGCGCGAGCCGCTCTGCCCGACCTGCCCGCTTGTCGAGATTTGCCAGCTGGCTCGCAGTCGCATTGAGGCCGCGGAAAACGAGCCACGGAACGCCGCTTACGCCGAAGGTCGTCGCGCTGTATGATTCCCACACCCGACGACCTTTCGTCGTAAGGAGCCCACATGGTGCGTAGATTTTTCAGCGTAGGCTTGCTGGCCGCCGCACTTAGCGTCGGCTTCCTGCTCCTAGCCCTCAACGTAGCGACGACACCTGAGGCCCATTCGTCGCACGAGCAGCTTACGACGCTCATCGGCACCTGCACCGCTCCGCCGAATGTGGGAGGAGGCTACGCCGAAGGAGGAGGGCCGGGCTCGGGCACTCCTGCGCTGCTGAATAACCCTTGGGATGTCGTCTACCATGCCGGGGGCAACGACCTCTATTTCAACGACTCCGCCAACTCCGTCATCCGCAGAATAGAGCTCGATGCGGACGGTGGATCCCCAGAGACAAGCTTGGTCGCCGGCAGCCCCGGGCAGGCAGGCTTGGTGGACGCCGTCGGTACCGATGCCCGCATCGGCGGTCAGGGGGCTACCCTCACGTTGGTCGGCGATGTCATCTACTTCGCTGATCTCTCGAATCGTCGCATCCGCAAGCTGGACCTGATCACGGGGACGGTTTCCACGATCGCCGGCAACGGCGCCAACGCGGTCACCGACAACGCCAACGGAGCAAATGCCAGCTTCAGTGGGCTGGGCGAGATCACCTCGGATGGCAGCGAGCTCTATGTCACCGACTTGACCTTCCTGCGCACGATTAACCTCACCGCACCGTTCGAGGTCGACACGATCGCCGGGGTCGCCAGTCCTGCGGGCTACTCCGACAACAGCGATCCGCTGGCGGCCGAGCTGCCCAACCCCCGCGGGCTCGCCTTCAACTCCCTGGACGGCAACCTCTACTTTGGTGACACGGAGGCCGCCACCATAAGGCGCATGAACCTCGCGACGGGCGCGATCTCGACGATCGCCGGAACGCCGAACCAACCAGGATCCGTGGATGGCGTAGGAGCCGCGGCGCGTTTCGTCTCACCGCGCGGGATCGAGCCGGACGCATCTGGCGGGTTCCTCTACATCTCGGACACCAATGGCGCCAGCGTGCGCAGATTGAACCTTTTCACCACTGCTGTGGCCACCTTCGCGGGCACTTTCCAGGACGGATGTACGAATGCCGGAGGACCGGCCCTAACGACACCAATGCGAAGGCCCCGCGGACTGGCTCTCGATTCCCTGGGCAACGTCTTTGTCGCCGACTTCAACGGGGACGCCATCATTAGAGTCGACGGCTCCGCCGCGCCCGAAGCCGTCGACGATGTTGTCGTCACTCCTATTAACGACGATGTGGTGTTCGACCCACGGGAGAACGATACGGACCCGGGAAACCACCAACTGCACATCATCTCGTTCTCCACCCCCGCGCACGGCGATGTGGAATGCACCGTTGAAAGCTGCACGTATACGCCGGATACCGGATACACCGGGCCCGACTCATTCACATATGTGGTGGGGAACGGCAGCACCTCCGATTCCGCCACCGTTTCTATCGGCGTGAACGCGTTCTGCGATGGACAACCCGCCACCCGCCTTGGGACCGCCGGCAACGAGGGCAACCTCCAGGGTACCGCAGGGGCGGATGTGATCGTCGCTTTTGGCGGCAACGACGTCATCAACGGTGGCGGCGGGGCCGACCGGATCTGCGGCGAAGCGGGGACAGACGTCCTGATCGGCGGTGCCGGGGCCGACGTCCTAATCGGGGGTCCGGGCGCCGACCTCGCGAGCTATCAGGAACGAGGCGGAGGTCTGACGATCAACCTCGCGGGCGCGGCCAAGCCTGACGGCGATACCTACTCGAGCATTGAGGGCCTGCGCGGTACCACCGGGAACGACGCGCTCAAAGGCAACAACGCCGCCAACCGGCTGGAAGGGCTCGCGGGGGCGGACACCCTGACCGGGCTCGGCGGGGCCGATATCCTCGTCGGTGGGTCCGGCGTTGATACCGTGACCTACACGGGCGCGGCCGGCGTCACGGTCACGCTCGGCAACCCCGGTTCGGCTAGCGGCGGGGACGTCTTGACCACGGTGGAAAACGTGAAGGGAACCTCCGGCGAAGACACGATCACGGGAAGCAATTCCGCGAACCGGCTGGAGGGGCTCGATGGCGACGACGTCCTCCTGGGTTCGGGTGGCGCAGATCAGCTCCTGGGTGGCGACGGGTCAGACTTCATGAATGGGGGCGCCGGCAATGACGTCTGCAACGGCAACTCGAACCCCCCCGCGAGCCCGGACAGCGCTCACTCCAGCTGCGAGCAAACGCCCAACGTTCCCTGACGCCGGGACACGCCGCCCGCCCCGCAGTGGCCCTTAGGCTGTTAGGGCCATGAAGCTCGGCATCATGATCGAGGGCCAGGAGGGACTGACCTGGGAGCGCTGGCGCGAGCTCTGCCGGCGTGTCGAGATGCTCGGCTTCGACTCGCTCTGGCGCTCCGACCACTTCTTCTCGCTGATGGGCCAGCGGACGAAGCCGGCGCTGGAGACGTGGGTCTCGCTGGTCATGGCTGCCCAGGAGACATCGCGAATCGAGTTCGGCCCACTGGTCTGCTCGATGACCTTCCGGCACCCCTCGCTGCTGGCGCGGATGGCCGCGCAGGTCAGCCAGCTCTCGGGCGGGCGACTTGTGCTCGGCGTCGGCGCTGGCTGGCACACCCCGGAGCATGAAGCTTTCGGCATCGACTTCCCGCCGGTCTCCCAGCGCATGGACATGCTGGACGAGGGCATCGATGTGCTCAAGGCCCTCTTCGCGCCGGGGCCGGCGAACTTCGACGGCGCCCACTACCAGCTGCGGGACGCCGAGATGTATCCCAAGCCGCCCGAGAAGGTGCCCATCCTTGTCGGCGGCATGGGCGAAAAGCGCACACTGCGCATCGTTGCCGCCCACGCCGACGAGTGGAACGCCGTCTCCCTGGGTGGAGACCTCAGTGGCCCCGGGCTGGAGCGATACCGCCAGAAGACCGCTGTGCTGGATGGCTACTGCAACGACCTTGGCCGCGACCCTAGATCGATCAAGCGCTCCTTGATGGCGGGCTTCCTGGTGGGCAGCGACGCCGCCGACATCGTGCGTCGGGCAGGCGCCATCGCGGAGTGGCTGCCGCCACTGGCCGAAGTAGAAGTGAGCGAGCGCGCCGGGAGGCTACAGCAGGGCGGGTATTTCGTCGGCACGACCGAGGAGGTAGTCACGCAGCTCCAGGGTCTGGCGGACGCCGGCGTCGAACGGGTGATGCTGCAGCACCACAACCACGACGACTTCGAAGTCCTCGACCTGATCGCGTCTGAGATCATGCCTCGGGTGGTTTAACCTCTCCCCTAACCCCTCTCTGGGCCGGGAGAGGGGAACAGACCATGGCAAACGCGATTTCGAAGCGAGGATGCCACGACGTGCGGACCCAGGACCCCGTGGTTCGCGCGAGGCCGGGTCTGATTCGACCCTCTAGGCGCCATCGCCGATCTTCAAGTCGTGGACCTTGCGATTGTCGGCCTCGAGCGCTCGGGCAAAACGACTGTCTTCAATGCCCTGACCGGGGGTAAGGCCCAGACCGGCGGCTATGGCGCCGGCCTTGAACCGAACCTGGGCACCGTGAAGGTCCCCGATGAGCGGCTCGACCGCCTCAGCGTCCTGATCAAGCCGAAGAAGGTCACCTATGCGGAGATTCGCTATGTCGACTTTCCCGGCGCCGGCTTCAACAGGGAGAAGGGGCCGGCCCCTCAATATCTGGGAGCTCTTGGCCGCGCCGACGCCCTGGTCCACGTCGTCCGCCTTTTCAAGAACGACGCCATCCCTCACCCCGACGGCTCGCTCGACCCGGCCCGCGACGTCTCCACGCTGGACGTGGAGCTGGCCTTCGCCGACCTGGCGGTGATTGAGAGGCGCCTCGAGCGCCTCGAGGCCGACCTGCGCTCGCGCAAGGCCGGCGACCGTGAGGCCGGCGAAAAGGAACAGGCGTTGCTGCTGCGCTTCAAGGAAACGCTGGAAGCGGAGCGCCCCTTGCGCGGCCTCGACCTGACCGAGGCCGAACGCAAGATCGTCGCCGGCTTCGGCTTTCTGACCCTCAAGCCCGTCCTGATCGTCCTCAACCTCGGTGATGAGGATGCCGACAGATCGGCGGGGATAGAGGCGGAGCACTCCTCGCTAGGCCAGGCCCCGCGCACCGCCGTCGTCGCCCTGCCGGGCAGGATCGAAGAGGAGCTGGCGCAGATGAGCCCTGAGGAGGCCGCCGAGTTCCGGGCCGACATGGGCCTTCCCGAGTCCGCCCTCGACCGCGTGATCAAGGAGTCCTACCGGCTGCTGGGCCTGATCTCCTTCCTGACCGTGGGGGAGCCTGAGGGCCGCGCCTGGACGGTCCCCGCCGGCTCGACGGCCCTGAAGGCGGCCGGCGCCATCCACTCCGACATCGAGCGCGGCTTCATACGCGCGGAGGTGATTGGCTGGCAGGAGCTGCTGGACGCCGGCGCCCTGCCGGAGGCGCGTAAGCGTGGCACGCTGCGCACGGAGGGGAGGACCTACATCGTCCAGGACGGCGACGTGCTGAACATCCTATTCAACGTATGACGTGGTAAACTATGTAATACAATGCCTACCACTGCTGCCAAAACCAGGAACCCTCTCTCGCTACGCCTACCCGAAGCGCTCCGATCGGAACTTGAGCGCCAGGCGGTAAACGAGAGACGCACCGTCTCCAGCCTGTTGGCCGAGATGATCAACGAAGGGCTCAAGTCGCGGCGCGTGCCCGGCGTGATTTACCGCGATGAAGGCGGCTACCGCTCCCCGCGTGTAGCCAGGATCGGCGCCAAGGTCTTGCAAATTATTGCCGCCTTCGAGCGCAACGATGGCGACTTCGCCACGGTGGCCAGCGTTTACGACTGGCTTACCGAGGCGGAGCTGCGGATGGCCCTTGCTTATTGGGAGGCATTTCCGGAAGAGGTGAAGGCCTGGCTGCAGGAGGAACGCGACTTCGACCCCGAGACGTTCTACCGGGACAATCCGTGGGCCCGCCCGCCTGAGCCGCCGACTGGGTGAGGTTTTACCTCGACGACAACGTCTCCCACCGGGTTGCTCCGATCGCAGCGGGCATGGGATTGGATGTAGTCTCGGCACGCGAGGTTGCTAACAACGGCAAGCCAGATGAGATCCACCTGACCTTCGCGGCTGCTCAAGGGCGCTGCGCGGTCACCCGCGATCGTGACTTTCTCGAGGCGACCCGGCTGTTCGCCAATCGGGGCTGGCCACACGCCGGGGTGCTCTTGTTGACGGGAGTCCCCGACGTCCTAACCGCGATCGCCACCGTCCTGGCTCGGTATCACGAGCTATATCCGGCCGGCGTTCCGCCCTACACGGTGCTGGAAGGCCCGCCGAGTCCGTAAGCAAGTCTAGGCCGCGGCCTGACGGTCCGGAGGTTCTAGAATTAATGCATGACTACAAGCGCATCACAGCGAATCGCACCGACCACGATTCGGCTTTCGCCTGACCAAAGGGGGCGCCTTCACAAGCTTGCGCGCCAGCGAAATCTATCGTTCAGTGCCTTGATCGGGCGCCTGCTAGAAGAGGGCTTGAGAACGACGCGCTTCCCCGGCATCGCCTTTCGAGACACTGCCTCCGGTTGGCAGGCCACCCTTGCCGGTACTAACGCCAAGGTCTGGCTGCTCATCTGGGCCTTTAAGGATCAGGGTCTTGACTACGAGGCATTGCGTGAGAACTACGCACACCTCACGGACTTCCAGCTACGTTCGGCACTCGCCTACTACGAGGCCTATCCGGAGGAGATCGACGAAATGATCGCCCACTACGAGGCCTTCGGCGAGGAAGAGATGGAAATCTTCTACCAGGAGAACCCGGGGTCTCGTCCACCCCACCTCGTTAACCCGGCATCCTCTGCTTGAAGTTCTACCTCGATGACGACATCTCGCACCGGATAGCTGCCCTGGCCCGCGATCGTGGTTTAGATGTTGTGGCTGCCAGCGACGTTGGGATGGCGAGTTCCTCCGATGCAAATCACCTCACGTTTGCCGCCGCCGCGGGAAGATGCTTGGTGTCGCGTGACAAGGGACTCGATAGGCTCTCGGTGCACTTCGCGGGGCAGGGGCTTACCGCACGGCGGCGTATTGCTCATCATGTCGAGCGTGCGGTCTCAGCCCGGGGCTGACGCTGCGAATTCTCATCAACTACCACAGCTTGTATCCGGACGGCTTACCACCGTACACCGTCCTCTATGCCGGTCGTTTGATGACGGAAGAGTGAACCCTTTACTTCTCTTTGTCCGGTTTAGTTCCTCAGCAGCCATTCCCGGAACAGCAGTTTGTGTATGACGTTGTATACTGTTGTACACGATGACAGACACCAATAGCCGAATTCCCGTCACAGTAAGGCTCGCACCTGAGCTTCGCGCCGAGCTGGAGCGCCTGGCCGAGGAAGATGGGCGAAACCTTTCAGCTGTGGTCAACGAACTCCTCTTCGAGGGGGCTCGGATGCGGCGCGTGCCGGGAATCGTGTTCGGCAAAGAACCAGAGGGCCGCCGGCCCTGGGTGGTTGGGACGGGCATGGAGGTTTGGGAGGTAGTCGACATCTATCGCGGCTGCGACTGCGACATCGAGAAGGTTAAGGCGAGCTATCCGCTTTCCGGATACCAGGTACAGACGGCGCTGGCTTACTACCAGGCCTTTCCAGACGAGATTGACCGAAGGTTCGAGGAAGACCGCCGGTTCTTCGAAGGAGGCGGGGTGGAGGAATTCTATCGCCGCTTTCCGCAGATGAAACCTAAGGACGCGGCCCCGAGCGCTTGAGGTTCTACCTGGATGAGAACCTGAGCAAGTTGATCGCCGAGCTCGGGAGGCGCCGCGGGCTTGATGTCGATTGCTCGGAGGAACGCGGCAATAACCAAAAATCCGACCCTGAACAACTTCTGTACGCGGGGCGGAACGGGCGTTGCCTGGTCACTCGAGACCGTGATTTCGTCGCGTTATCGCGCGAGTTCAACCGCTTGCAGGCGCCTCATGCAGGCGTGCTGATAGTTCCGCGCTCTATAGCTGGCGTGTTTCCGATCGTGGTCGATATCCTCGAGCGCTATCACCGCCTCTATCCGGGCGACGCGCCGCCATACCTGATCCTCATCGGCGGCCGGGCCTAAACCTTCGCGGAGTTCGCCTGTAGCGGCGGCCGGCGGGTGTGCCACTCGGTCGCCTGCTCGTAGGCGTGGGCGGCTCGCAGGACCAGCGCGTCCGACCACTTGCGCCCGCTGAGCATCAGCCCTATCGGCAGGCCCTTCGCATCGAACCCGCAGGGAACGGATATCGACGGCTGGCTGGTCAGGTTCAGCACCCAGGGATTTTGGGCGATCAGCGGGCCCGACACCTGCCCCTTCTCGTTGGCCTCGATCGTCGGGGCCGTGATTACTGTGGTCGGTGTCAAGAGGATGTCGACCTCCTCGCTGAGGGTTCGCTCGAAGGCCAGGGACAGCTGCTCGCGCGCCTTCATCGCGGCCACGTATTCGGAGCCGGGGATTGCCGCCCCCAGCTCTATTAGCTCCTTCAGCGAAGGCGTGTAGCCGTCCGCGTGGTCGCGGAGGAGCGGTCGGTGGAATGTGTAGGCTTCGACGTCGCAGATGATCAGCCACACGCCGGCGATGCCGGCCAGCGGCGGCAGGTGCATCCCTTCCGGTGGCTGGATGACGAAGCCCTCAGCCGCGCTGAGGTCCAACTGAACATCGCTGACCGTTGCACCCAACCCCTCCATCACCCTGGCGGCCTGGCGGACCGCGGCATCCACGTCCGCGGCGACGTTATCGAAGAAGTGGTTTCGGGGGATGCCCACCAGCAGACCCTCGATGCCGTCGCCCAGCCCCTGGCTGTAGTCCTCGGCGGGCCGCTCAACGGAATACGGGTCGCCGGCGTCGTAGCCTGCCATGGCATTGAGCATCAGAGCGCTGTCGCGGACCGTCTTCGCCATGGGCCCGGCGTGGTCAAGCGTCCAGCCCAATGGCACCAACCCGCGCGTGCTCACCAGTCCCCTGGTCGGTTTGTGGCCGACGACGCCGCAAAACGACGCCGGAGTGCGTATCGAGCCGCCGGTGTCGCTGCCCGTAGCGCCGAGGCAGAGACCCGCGGCGAGGGCGGCACCCGAGCCGCCGCTGGAGCCGCCCGGAATGTGGTCCAGGTTCCAGGGGTTGCGACAGTAGCCGTGATGGGGATTGAGGTTGTCCGCCCCGAAGGCGAATTCGTGGAGGTTGAGCTTGCCGGTAAAGATCGCGCCCGCCGCGCGCAGTCGGGCCACTGAAGGGGCGTCCTCCACAGCGGGCGTTCCTCCCAGGAACGAGGAACCGGCGGTCGTCCCCACACCCTCCATGTCGTAGAGGTCCTTGATGCCCATCGGTATGCCGTGGAGGGGGCCGCGGTACCCGCCCGCGACGATATCGCGCTCCGCCTCCCGCGCTGCGGCGCGGGCTGAATCAGCCGGCACGGTGATGTAGGCGCGGAGTGTGTGGTCGAGGCGCTCGATGCGCTCCAGCACGGCTTCGATGAGCTCAACCGGTGAGACCTTCTGCGCCGCAATGAGGGCGGCGGCGTCGGCAATGGTCAGGTCAGCGAGCTCTGTTTCCACGGCGCCCTCCACTGGGGATGGCAGCAGGATATCTCAGACCATCGGCGGTTGGATAGCGACTGCTGCCGGGCTAAATGGCGTAGGCCGGCGCTGCCGGTTCGACTTCATGCAGGCCGCACTCGACCTTGCCGGTGCCGGCCCAGCGGCCGGAGCGCGGGTCAGCGCCAGGCTCTACGGGTTCGGTCATGGGCGCGCGGCATAAAACGTAGCGATCGGTGAACCAACCACCAACTTACTCCGTGGAAGTTAGAGCTTTCTCCAGCTTGGGCTCAATAACGACGTAAGAAGCCGTCAACATGTGATGCTGCGCAGTGACTTGGTCTTTTCCAACCAACTCAGCAAGCCGGCGTGTTCGATCAGCTTCCACCAGCTGCACGTTGCGCTTCGCGGTCTCCAGATTCTTTGCCCACACCGGAATAATTCGCTGAACGTCAGGGTCATCCGAGGTCGAGATGCGTTCAAAAGTTGTCTGCACCGCTGCCAGCTTGTCAGCCGCTGCCGTGGTGCGATACTCGTAGAGCCGTTCGAGCTTCGGTCGCTCCTGATCGAGCCTCAGCCGGTTACTCGAGGCGAGATCGCCTTGCTTCTTGAGCATTGCTTGCACAGCTACGTTCGTGGCTTTCGCACTAGCATTGTCGAGGTCGGCGCTCTCCCACTCCGGCTCGTGCCCCTCCCATTCCTCAAACTTCACCAGGCCCGCGCGTTCGAAAAGCCAGGACGCCAGAGATGCCTCTGGTTCACCGCCGGCGTCGATGAAGACGGGCAGTATCTCCTTCGTCGGTTGGACCGCATCGAACTCCAGGACGAAGGTGAAGAACCAGCCAGTAGTCGGCAGCTGGTCGTCCGATCGAATCCGCCGAACCGATGCTCGCCCCGGATACTTCCGGGCGACTACACGTTCAATCAGGGCATCAACTAGCTCATGGCCGAAGGCGAGAAATTCAATGGTTTCGAAATCGAGGGCGACGGCCGGGTCGAATGTGACACGTCTCTTGACTTGATCGCGCGCCAAGTGAGGAAATTCTTCGAGAAATCGACCCTGAAGACGGAGATCATAGATACCCTCCATTTCGGTGTCAGCTTGGATGAAAACGCCGAGTTCATTGAGGGAGCCGAGCACGAATCGCTTTAGTACCGATGAGTCGAGCTTTCCTTTCTTCTCTAGCAGCCGCCGCACCTCGTCCTGCCTGAAAGATTTCGTGTCCATAATGAAGTCTGCCAGTCTCTTCTCAGCCTCCTGTGCCTGCCGAACCCGACTCTCGAGCTGTCTGTCCAGCGTCCGCAGGGCGCGCTCGGCTTCGGCATCCGCCATCAACAGGATTTTCTTGAGATCCTCCTCGACACTTCCCAAAATGGGATCCAAGCCCCCGATCGTTTCTTCGAACACTCGTATGCGATTAGTCAGGACCTCCAGTACCCTGTCCTCCACGGTGCCCTTTACCGAAAAGTTGATGATGGTCACGGGATACTTCTGGCCGATCCTGTCAAGTCGACCGATGCGTTGTTCGATTTTCATTGGATTCCAGGGCAAGTCGTAGTTGATCAGGTTGTGACAAAACTGCAGGTTCCGGCCCTCCCCGCCAGCCTCGGTCGTCAAAAGCAGCGATTGGCGCGTGGACTCGCGAAAACGGGCTATGGACGAATCTTTTTCCTCGGGCTTCAACTGTCCGTGGAATAGATTAACGTCCCAGTGCCCGGGGATCCGTTCTGCGAGATAACTTTGGGTATCCCTGAACTGGGTGAAGACAACCACTTTGGCACTCGGCCCGCTCTCTGCGAACTCGTCCAGACGATCGAGAAAAACTCGCGCTTTGGTATCAAGCTCTATGCGGTCTAAAAGGCCAACTATCCGCTGGAGCTCGGCAACCTCCTCTTGAACCTCCTCCGCGTGCTGGACTCCGACGCCCAAGAGATTGGCCAAAACGTCGGTAGATATCCCCTCCTCAAGATCATCATCCTCAGGCAGTTCAGGTCGATTCGGCGGTAGCTCCCGCTGGAGTTTCTCGATGCGGCGCGACAGCGACTGGCGCAGAGCGAAAGAACTACTCGAGTTGAGCTTTTGGAAAATTACCATCAGGAAACCGAGCGCGTTGTTCCGAGTAACCTTTGATTTGGCGTAACCTGAGCGGACGTACTCGGTCACTGCTTCGTAGGCATCCCACTCCTGCTGGGTCATGCTCACAGGCCAGACGGCCGCGACCCGCGGCTGGAATCCCCCTATGACCGCCTTGCGGTTGCGTATGAGGACGTCGCTCAACCGGTGCTTAGCTAGAAGCTGGTCAATGATTTCTGTTCGGCCAGAAGAAGCCTCTATTCGCTCGTTGGAACTGTCTGAAAGCCACTCGCGCACCGACTCCTGAATTTCCTGTCGCTCATCCGGGTCGAACTCCTCCCACCTCCTAACCCCTTCAACTGTGTAGTTGAGACCCGCTAGTTCCTCTCGGTGCGACTCGAAGTCGTCAAAGCTAGGAAAAAGAGCCGGGTCGAGAAGCTCGATCAACGAGTACAACTCGAAGGGGTGCAGTTGCATGGGAGTGGCCGTTAGAAGCAGGAAGCCCACGCTTCGTCCTACCTCCGGATCGGCTAGCATCTCGGCCAGCCTGTACAGGTTCGTTTCGGTGTACTTGCTCTCGCCCTGCCACTGCCGACGCGCGTGATGCGCCTCGTCGATAACGACTAGATCCCAACCAGCCAGAGCGATCTCACGGCGACGCCCCTCGTCCCAGGAGGCGAACGTCGACGAGGTGATCACATTGTCGTTAAGCGTCCAGACGTTTTCGCGGGGATGAGTGGCAGTAAGATATGCGATCGACGCTCTGTTGTAGTGCGAGAAAATCTCATTGAACTTTGTCTTCAGCTCGAACTGCCATTGCGAGACTATCCCGGATGGTGCTAAGACTAAGACTCGACTCGCTACTCCCCGCGCCTTTAATTCCTTGATGACGAGCCCCGCCTCTATGGTCTTCCCAAGCCCCACCTCATCGGCGAGGAGAAACCGGTGGGGATACGAGCCGGCCACGCGGTGGACTACGGCCACCTGATGCGCCTTTATCTCCACTCTCGAGTTAGACAATGAACTGAGTTCGTCGAACTGGTGAGCGAACAGCAACTGCGTGCCCGATAGCCGGAGATTGCAAGATCGCGCCGGGTCGAAGCGCCGCGCACGAAGCACCGAGATCGGGTCTGTGATGACTGCTGGCCTAATCCCGGCCTCCACGACGGTGGTTGACACGCCTCCGGGGAGCCCCACCTCGTAAACCGCCACCCCAGTGTTGTCAGAGACGCGGGTAACAACCCCAACTTCCCGTTGGCTCTGCACCTCAACCTGAGCGCCGGGCTCAAAGGCTATACGTTCTAGGGCATCGGTGGGCCAGGTGAATATCATCTCCTCACCCGAGTCGAGCCGAATCTGGACTCTTCGGCCGCCGGCAGTTAACCCGATAACGACTGCGCTGTTACCGGACGGACCTCTGGTCCAGCGGACGAGATTGCCAATAGCTAATTCCCGCATTCCGCCTTGCTACCACAACGCAGAGGCCGAGTCTACCCGGCGGTGTAGACTTGGGCCGACCGCGGGGCTAAATGGCGTAGGCCGGCGCTGCCGGTTCGACTTCGTGCAGGCCGCACTCGACCTTTCCGGTGCCGGCCCAGCGGCCGGAGCGCGGGTCAGCGCCGGCCTCGACGGGACGCGTGCAGAACGTGCAGCCGATGCTCGGGTAGTTCTGGTTGTGCAGCTCGTTGTAGGGGATGTCGTTCCCAATGACGTAGCTCCAGACGTCGTTCGAGGTCAGCCGGACGAGCGGGTTGACCTTGATCAGGCCGCGCTTGTCCCACTCAACAACGCGGGCGTGCGCGCGCGTGGCGGCCTGGTCGCGGCGGATGCCGGTCATCCAGGCATTTAGCCCCGACAGGGCCAGCTTCAGCGGCTGGACCTTGCGCATCTCGCAGCAGAGGTCAGGGTTGGTCTCCCAGAGCTTGTCGCCATAGACCTTGGCCTGGTCCTCGAGGCTGAGGGCGGGCCGGTAGCGAACCGGCTTGATGTCGTAGCGCTCCAGCAGGCGGTCGCGGACCATGTAGGTCTCGGCGAAAAGGGCCTCAGTATCGAGATAGAAAATGTGCGACTCCCGGGTGGCGTTGGCGAAGAGGTGTATCAGCATGGAGGCTTCGACCTGGAAACTCGTCGCCAGCCCCAGCTTGTCGCCGAACTCGCCGACCGCCCAGGCCATGATCTCGTCCGGGGTCTTCTCCTCCAGCTCGAGGGCCCGCGCGTCTGCCCATTCCTCGTTGTAGCCCTCGATCATCGCCGAGGTTTCAATCACCGGACCGGCCGCCTCCGCCTCTAAGCTGCGCATTCACCCTCCCCGCGAATTACCTGGAAGATCACGTTGGAGTCCCAATCGAAGTAGGCGTCCATGTCCTCGTGGACGGGGCCAACCTCCTCGAAGTGCTTGAGATAGGGCTTGAAGAACTCAGGCCCTACGCGCTCCACGAAATCGAGGTATTCCTCGCCCTCGTTGCGGTTCGCCTCGTAGACCTCGATGACCGCCTTCACAGCCTCGGGTGTGCGCTTCGAGGGGACGCGTACGCCCACCCTCTGGCCAAAACGCCCGGAGTTCTGCAGACCCCCGCCGCCGACAAACAGGTCGTAGGCCGGGACTTCACGCCCGTTGACCTTGAGGGCCGCGCCCTGGAAGCCGATGTTGCCAATGTGGTGCTGGCCACAGCCGTTGGGGCAGCCGCTGATCTTGACCGAGACCTTCTCGGACAGCTCGTCGGTCACCTTCCAGGTCTCGACGAAGCTGTTCATCGCCCGCCCCAGACCCATTGAGGCCGTGACGGCGAGGGCGCAGCTGTCGGCGCCAGGGCAGGAAACGACGTCCTGCAGGTGGTCGGCGCCGGCGGCGCCAAAGCCGATCTCCGCCAGCTCGGCGTGGAGGTCGGCCAGCGAGGACTCGTGAACCCAGCGCAGGACGAGGTTCTGGGCCTGCGTCGTGCGGGCGTTGCCGCCGGCGTAGGTGCGCATGATGCGCGCCAGCTCGCGGAACTGCTCGGGGTCGATGTTGCCCAGCGGGATGGTTATGGTTACCGCGCGGAAGCCGTCCTGCTTCTGGGCCATCGTGTTGGTGCGCAGCCAGCGCTCGTGGTCGGCTGGTGGCGTCAAGTTGCGCGCCGCGGGCTCGGGGCCGGCGGTGTCGGCGTCGAGGCGCAGGAGCTCGGGGAAGTCCAGGGGCCGCTGGGCCCAGCTACCCTTCAGCTCCTCCTCTACCAGTTCGCGGAAGGCGTCGATGCCGATCTTCTTGACGAGGAACTTGATCCGCGCCTTGTTGCGGTTCTTGCGCAGGAAGTTCTCGAAGCCGCCCTCGTGGTCGAAGACACGCAGCACGGCCTCAGACACCTGGATGTAGCGGTCGATGGGCACGAAGTCGTAGAGGACGGGAGCCGCCTGGGCCATCGTCGAGGTGCCGCCGCCGACGACCATCGTGAAGCCGCGCTCCTCCTCGCCGCGCTCGTTGGTGCGCACGCGGGCGATGAAGCCAAGGTCGTGAATGGCGACGCCGGCGTGGTCCTGGCCCTCGGGGCAGCCGATGAAGGCGGTCTTGAACTTGCGCGGCAGGCGCTGGCAGATCGGGTTGCGCAGCATGTTGCGGGCGTAGGCGGCCAGGTAGGGCGTTACGTCGAAGGCCTCGCCCGGCTCAACGCCGGCGAAGGGGCAGGCCGTCACGTTGCGAACCGTGTTTCCGCAGGCTTCGCGCGTGGTCAGCCCGGCGTCACCCACGAGCTTCAGCACTTCAAGGGCGTCCTCGAGGACGACGAAGTGGAACTGGAAGTTCTGGCGTGTCGAGACGTGCCCTCGACGGAGGCCGGAGTAGCACTCGGCGACGATGGCGAAGGCCTCCATCTGTTCGGCGGTGGCGGCGCCGGCCGGGAGCTTGACGCGGATCATCTGTGTGTCCGGCTGGCGCTGGCCATAAACTCCCTGTTGCAGGCGCAACGAGCGGAAGGCTGAGGCGTCGATCTCACCGGCCCGGAACTCCTTGGCCCGACCCTCGAGGGCGATAACCTCATCGAGGAGGGGAGTCAGGATCGGCGGGCTCTGCCGGGTTTTGGGAGTGGAGTCTAAGAGGGTAGCCATGGGCGCGCTCCTTGGTCTGTAGAAGGATAGTAGATAATCTTGAGCGACAAAGTCAACAAAGAGCTTCCAGGTTCTAATTTGCTCCAAACCTGGGCCATCCACGAGCGTATCGTGCGCTATGTGGCGGAGGCTGCCGAGGACGCCGCGATGCCCTTGAAAGCCAGCGGCAAGGGCCGCAGCGCCGGCGAGATCCTGGCCCACATCAACAACGTGCGCCTGATGTGGCTGAAGGAGGCCGCGCCCGACCTCCTGCCTACCGTAGTGAAGGTCGAAAAAGAGCAGAGCTTCGACCGTGACCTGCTCCTCTCGTCGCTCTCTAAGTCGGGGGAGGCGATCGGCGAGCTGCTTCGCCTCGGCTTGGAGAGCGGCCGGATCAAGGGTTTCAAACCTCACCCTGAAGCCTTCCCCGGCTACCTGATCTCGCACGAGTCGTACCACGAGGGCGAGCTGGGGATGGTCTTGGCCCAGGCCGGCCACCCGCTGGACCGCAAGACCGCCTTCGGCATGTGGGAGTGGGGCGTCCGCTAGACCGCTCCGTGGGCGCTAAAGCCTGGCGGTAGCCCTTGGCCAGGTGCGTTGGAGTTGCCGTTTCGGCGCTGTTAGCTCAGTGCAGTCGCAATGTGCTTCCGGGCTTGCTGCTCGGTCGTTTGCTCCACCTTCGGATCGACGGCTAGAGGCAGCCGAGTATAAAAGCGACCGTCGAGACGCACCTCAAGCCAATGGACACCAAAGGACTCAAGGGGCAATGTCAGCGGAATTACCGAAACGCTCCCCACATGGCCGACCCCGAACGTGACTTCTTGGCTCGCGTTCATCAGGCCGACCCCTGACGGTCCGCTCCACAGCAAATCGAGGCGCCATGTACCGGTTGCCTCGACAGCCTTGAATGCGATCACAGCGTCAACTTCGATCTCGCGTCGCGTCGACCTCTCGAAGTCTTCGGCAGTGATGAAAATCCGTCCGACGATGTTCTGCAGTGACATTCCCTGCTGGTCGCTCTCGAAGCCGAGGCACAGAGCGGCGACGCTCAGATAAGGTTCGGGATCTGGAGATTCTAGGGACGATTGCCCCGATTGAGCGGCTGGCGCCTGCCGTTCCGAATGGATCTCCTCGACGTGAGGGGGCGGTGCCGGCTCTGAGCCCGGAGTCTTATCAGCGCCGTGAAGCGCTTCGAAGAACAGGTCGTACTGCCCTCGGAGGAACGCGGCTTCCGTGTGATAGGTCCTGCATCGCCTGTGAGTTGATCTGCTCCTCTTTCTGCTGGCGCCACTGATGGAAGGGACGCACGAGCTCTAGGTAGTCGTTGATCACAGAAGACACATCGATGTGGGCGCTCGATTGGAGAAGGTAGTCCTTCGCGATTGCATCCCAACCGTCCCACTCGAGGAGGCTGTCGCGTCGCAGCACGAAAAACGCCTTTTCCGTTTGGCCGCCGGTCTTGCCGTCTAGATGAACAGTGTGGCTAACGTCTTCGATGGGAAGTTTTCTGTGAAGGTTATAGTTTCGTAACCCTTGAACTAGTCGCTGGGTAGGGGCGCTTGCCAGCTCGGCGGCAACCTTCAGTTGCCACTCCTCGCCAAAGGAATGTTCTGAGTAAAACCGCTTCCGATGGTTTCGGCTGTGCTCGACTAGGGAGCTCGCAGCTGCGAGAAAGTTGTGGAAGTGCCGGCATGCGTCGGCAAAGAGCCACGACATCGTTTCATGGTCGTCCCACAGCTTCCGCCGATTCAGATTGCGGTTGTTGAGGGCTTCATGGAGCTTGAGGATTTCGCTCGCGTTCCAGTCGAGCGTGTACCACGCAATGTCAAGCGCGTTCCAGGCCCTGATGAGCTGCGCGGCGCCTGACGCGCGAAGATTCTCCTGTTGCTGGACCATTTCGTCCAGGGGGAGACGCTCATCCATCTTGGGGATTATAGAACTGTTGTGCGGACGAAACTTTGAAGCGCAGGCCCAGAATTGGCACCTCCTCGCCCCCACTTAGTGGGAAAGTCGTTCCACCCCTGCCTTGACGGTCGACTTCAGGCATGGCTGGCCGGTCGATCACGCACTGAGATCAGATCACTCTCCCCACTGGGCTTGACGGGCGACAACTGCTGTCGCGGACGGGTTCTACAAATGATGGGTCACCTGCCGGCAAAGCGGCCCTGAGCCGCGTTGCCTCCTTAAGAAATCCCATACGAGTCAGCCAGAAAAGCAGGAGCGGATCCGGAAAAATCATTTCCGTTCTCCGCTAACGCCGTTTTAGGGACGATTAGAGGCCGCTAAGCCCGAATAGGGCCGAATAGCGGCGACTAAGGCGATCCCGACGCGCCAACTAAGGGCAAATAAGGCGAATTAGTGGCGATTAGGGCGATTTAGCCGCTCTTAAATTGCCCTCTTGGCGGCATCCCGGTCGCTGTGGGCCGGCCTTACAGTCGCGGCCGGCCCCCGAGTCTTCGGCGCGGAACGTTGGAGGCTTCAGATGCCTTAGACGGCAGCCAGCTGGTCGCGTGTCATCAGCCAATCCAGGCGCCAGCTGCCGCTCTCGTAGACAAGGGCGGCAGCGCCAGCCTTGTCTAGGGCGACGAAGGTGGAACTCGCGCCGCTGGGCAGGATCGACACCAGCGTTGATAGCTGCGGATCGTGGCCGACGATCGCCGCTGTTTTTCCATCAGCGCGCAACTCATCGATCAGCGCGGCGGCATCGCCCGGTGGCACCAGCCTGTCGTCCTCGACCAACTCGACCCCACCCAGGGCCTTGCTGAGAAGCTTCGCCGTCTGCGCAGCGCGCGGCAACGGGCTGGTGACGATGAGGCCTATGTCCGGCGCCAGTTTCGCCACCCCTCGCACGGCCAGCTTTGTCTGCTTCCGGCCCTTCTCAGTCAGCTCGCGCGCGGCGTCGGCATCAGGGTCAGGCAGGCCGTGGCCGGCGGGGCCGTGGCGGACGACGATCAGCTTCACGCTATCCTTCCCTTGGTCTTGCCTTCTTCCACTTCAAGCTACAAGCCAGCGACCGTCGCCGTCCTCGACATCGGCTCTAACAGCTGCCGCCTGGTCATCGCCCGGCTACATCCCGAGTCCGGGTTCGAGGTCCTCGACGAGGCTCGGGCGATGCTACGCTTGGCCAACGAGGACCCGAAGGCGCCCATTGCCGGGCCAACCCTCGCCCGCGCCGAGGCTGCCTTCCCGGTCTTCCGCCAGATAGCCGACTCCTACCGCCCAAAGCGCAGGGTCTATGTGGCCACCAGCGCCGTCCGCGAGGCGGCCAACCGCAAGGACGTTGCCCGCCGCTTCTCCGACCTGCTCGGTCACAAGGTGCGCGTCATCTCGGCTAAGGACGAAGCGGCCTATGCCGTGCGCGCCGCGGTCAACAGCTTCTCCCTGGCCCGCGGCACCGTGATCGACCTCGGTGGTGGCAGCGTGCAGGTCGCCGGATTCGACGGCGGCGAAATGAAAGACTGGCGAAGCCTTCCCGCCGGCTCTCTGCTTTTGCAGCGCCGCTTTTTCGAAAAGGGCTGGTCTGCCTCAGCCCAGACGGACCTCATCGCCTACGTCGAGGGCCTCCTGGTCGAGTCAGCACCAAAGGTGCGCCTGCCGGCGGTGTTCGTGGGCGGCACGGCACGCGCGCTGGCCAAGCTTCACCAGCGCAGCTACGGCTATGCCTGGCCGTGGCCGCACGGCTATGCCTTCAGCCTCGCCCAGCTGGGGCGGCTGCGCAAAAGACTGAGCGAGCTTGACCTCGACGAGCGGCGCCGGCTGCCGGGCATGAACGCCGACCGCGCCGACACCATTCTTCCCGGCGCCATCGCCCTCGAACGGCTTTGCATCGCGAACTCCATCGACCGCCTCGTGGTCTCTGGTGAGGGTGTCCGCCACGGCGTCCTCTACGAGCTGCTGGAAGAGCGTGGGCTGCTGGCCGGCGATGCCCGATCGCGGTCGCTGGCATCGCTCAGTGCCCTGGCAAGTGCCCCGCCCTACGAGGAGGCGGCCCTGCAACTGGCGGCAAGGATCAGCGCCCCGCCCTCCCCACTCGAATCGACTACCGGCGAGATGCTGGAGCTCTGCCTGAGACTGCACCGCATCGGCGACGTCCTCGGCCACGAGCGCTTCGACCGCAGTGCTGAGCAGATGATCATGAGCCGCGAGATGGCCGGCTTCACGCACCGCGACGCGTTGCTGATCGCCTACACGCTGGGCTCGTTTGGCCGTTTTCGCCTGCGGCGTGCGGCCGTGCGGCCGCCCCTGCACCCGGACGATTACAAGCTGGTCGAGCAGACCAGCGCCTTGCTCCAGCTGACCGTAGCCCTGGCGCGGGCCGGGGGGGCAGAGGCCAGGGTTCGCTGGTCGGCCGAGAGGTTGAAGATCGACACGCCGACCCCACCACTGGAAGCGGATCAGCTCGCACGGCGCCTGAAGTCAGCCTTCGGGGTTGAGGTCTTGTTTTCTAGCTGAACGGCGCCCGGGCTTCGAGCAGCTCGTGGCTACCCGGCGCCTCGACGCCCGGCTCGCGGCTCCATTCGCGGCCGGTTAGCCGCCAGCCGCGCCGCCTGTCTTCAAGGAGGAGGTCGAGGACGCCCTGCAGTTGGGCCTTCAGCGTGGGGTCGCTGATGGGCGCCACGACCTCGATCCTCTCGTCGAGGTTGCGCTTCATCAGGTCCGCGCTGCCGATCCAGCAGGTGGGGTCGCCCCCGTTGTGGAAAGTGAAGACTCGGGAATGCTCGAGGTACTTGCCGACGACGCTGACGACGCGCAGGTTGTCGCCGGTGCCCGGCGCGCCCGGTTGAAGGCGGCAGATGCCACGGATGATGAGGTCGACCTTGACGCCCGCGGCCGCAGCCTCGTAGAGCAGGTGGCTGAACTCGTAGTCCTCCAGGGCGTTCATCTTCATGACGATGCGCGCCGGTTCGCCTTTTCGTGCCGCGCTGATCTCGCGCTGCACCAGCCGCGCGAACGTCTCGCGCAGCGTGAAGGGCGCCACGAGGAGGCTGCGGCACTCAGGCTGCTGGGAGTACCCGGTCAGGTAGTTGAAGATCTGGACCAGGTCGGCGCAGATGCGTGAGTTGGACGTGAAGAGACCGAAGTCGGTGTAGACCCGGGCCGTACCCGAGTTGTAGTTGCCCGTGCTGATGTGGCCGTAGAGGCGCAGACCTCGCGCCTCCTCGCGAACGACGAGCGCCACCTTGCTGTGGATCTTGTAGCCCGGCACGCCGTAGGCGACATGGACTCCGGCGTTCTCCAGCTTGCGGGCCCACTCAATGTTATTGGCCTCGTCGAAGCGGGCGGTCAGCTCGACCAGGACAGCGACCTGCTTCCCACGTTCGGAGGCCTCGATCAGCGATTCGAGGATCGGCGAGTCGGCCGAGGTGCGATAGAGGGTCTGCTTGATGGCCAGGACCTGGGAATCCTCGGCGGCGCGCTGGATGAACTCGGCCACCGTGTGGTCGAACGACTCATAGGGGTGATGGACGAGGACGTCGCGGTCGCGGATAACGCTGAAGACATCGCTGCTATCGCCCTGCGCCGTACGCGAGAACACGCCCGGGACGGCGGGAGAGTAGGCGGCATAGCGCAGAGCCGGCCGGTCGAGGGCGGCCAGCTGGAAAAGGTCGGCCAGGTCGATCAGACCGTCGACCTGGAAGACATCGTCGTCCTCCAGCTCCAATTCCTCCAGCAGCAGATCGAGGTGCTGCTGCGATAGCTTGCCTGAAACCTCGAGCCGCACGGCGGGGGCCAGGCGGCGGCGCTTCAGCTCGTTCTCGACCAGCTCCAGCAGGTCATCGGCCTCCTCGCCGACCGGGCTGCTGACCTCGGCGCTGCGGATGACCCTGACGGCCTGGCGGCTGACTATCTCCATCCCCGGGAAGAGGGCGCCGGCGTAGGCGCCGATGACATCCTCCAGCGGGACGAACCTGTCCTGGCCGACGGGGACGAAGCGAGGGCGGTTGGCCGGGACCTTGACCCGCGCGAAGCGCTCCTCGCCCCCGAGCGGGTTACGCACCAGCAGGGCGAGCGAGATGCTCTGCGAAGAAATAAAGGGGAAGGGGTGTGCGGGGTCGACAGCCAGGGGCGTCAGCGTTGGGAAGATGCTGCGCTCGAAGTACTTCCTCACCTGGTCTTGCGAAGCCGCATCCAGCGTCGCGTAGGGACAGATCTCAATGCCCTCCGCCGCGAGCGACGGCCTCAGCTCGTCCTCCCAGTAGCGCGACATTTCGGTCATCATCCGGCGGCAGCGCTCAACGACGAGGGCCGTTTGCTCGACGATCGTTAGGCCGTCGATTGTCCGCGCCAGTGGCTCCGTTTGCAGAGCCCGTTTGAGCCAGCCCAGCCGCTTGGTGGCGAACTCATCCAGGTTGGACGCCGCGATGGCGATGAACTTGACGCGCTCGAGCAGGGGGTTGCGTGCGTCGCTGGCCTCAGCGAGCACGCGCTGATTGAAGTCGAGCCAGCTCTGCTCCCGGTTGCTGTAGAGCGCGGGGTCATCGAACGACGGCGCGACGGCTTCGGAGCCACCCGCGGAGCCGCGGCTGACACGCTTTGTCGCGACCACGCCTGTTCCTGTTACCAATGCATCGCCCGGCTCAAGTTATCCGATGATAGGCTGCGTGCCTGACCTATTCGGTTAAATCTCAGGGCGTGGCGGTAGGCTCAACTGCCTCGCCGGTGCCTGTCGGCGTCACCTCGGTGGGGGTCCCTTGAGTGGTGTCCAGCACGGTGCGGACGAAACCGGGGACATCCGGGGCGGCGTCCGCGGGGTTGAACTCCGGGCTGATGCTGTGCCAGGCAATGGCCCGCCACTCATAGCCCTCGGTGGCGATGACCTCTGTCACCGGCACGCGGATGACTACGGTCGAGCCTTCGACGCTCACGGTGCCTGTGGGCAGGGCGACGGGGTCGTTGGCGCCCGCCTTCTTGATGACCGACCAGGTGCTGCCGCTGCGCTCGGCCCCGATGATCAGCGTCGCTTCGCCATAGGCGCCACGCTCGGCCGAGACGAAAGCCGGCGAGCGGAAAGCGAAGTCATAGCCGCGGGTGAACTCCCCGGGCTCGCCGACGTCGCCGGCCAGGCTGATTGTCATGACTAGCTCGCTGCCCTCGATGGTCAGTGAAGCGTTTTGAATGTCGATCGCCTGCCGCACGTCGTCCGGGACGTCGGTTTCGATATCTGCCACCGGGACGAGCGAAAGGATGTCGAACAGGTCGTCTGAGGCGTCCTCGACCTCCCCGTCGTTCGATGGCGCTACGTCGTCGCCATCGCCGGGTGTGGCATCCCCGGTGGCGCTGCCTTCCGGGGAGGCCGTGATTACGTTGTCACCATCGCCAGGCTGGGCGGTGGCGTCGCCGGCATCATCATCTCCGCAGGCGCTGGCCCCGAGCATCAGCGCGAAGCCGAGCGCGAGGGCAATAAAGAGTGATCTCATGGGAGCCTCCAGGGCAGCGTGAGCTGCTTGGTTCAATCTGAGGATGGTCGAAGGCAGGTATAGAGTCCAACCGGCGCGGGGCTCAGGCGGCGGAGCGAGTGCGTGTTCGACGGGGGCGGCGGCGCGGGGCGGCGGGCGCGGGGCGCTCGAGCAGGTACTCTTTGGCGGCGCCGGCGGAGAAGGGTCGGGCGAAGAGATAGCCCTGGCCGCGGTGGCATTCCATATCCACCAGGCAGGCGAGCTGAGCGGCGCTTTCGATGCCCTCGGCGGTGACGGTGAGGTTAAGGGTGTTTGCCAGCGAGATCAGCGCGCGGACGATGGCGGCCTTGCCGTCGTCGGCCTCGATCCCGCTGATGAAGACGCGGTCGATCTTCAAGGAATCGATGGTCAGCCGCGTCAGATAGGTAAGCGACGAGTAGCCGGCGCCAAAGTCGTCGATCGCCAGCTTCACTCCCAAGCGCTTCAGGTCGGCCAAGCGCTCGGTCACGGTCGCGGCTTCCTGGACGGCAACGCTCTCCGTGATCTCCAGAGTCAGCGACGAAGGATCAAGGCCGGTCTCGGCGAGCACGGCCGACACCTGCTCGACCAGGTCGGGGTGCTGGAACTGCCGGGCCGACACATTGACGCTGACGCCCAGCGGCGGGTTCATCGGCTTGAGCTTCTGCCAGCCGACCGCTTCGCGGCAGGCCTCGCGCAGGACGAATATCCCGAGGCTGATGATCAGGCCATTGTCCTCGGCGATCGGAATGAACTCCGACGGTGAGATGAAACCGTGACGCGGGTGCTCCCAGCGCGCCAGTGCCTCGAAGCCCAGCACGGCGCCGCTGGCGATCTCGATCTGCGGCTGATAGTGGACGGTGATCTCACCGCGGTCCATGGCGCGATGCAGGTCGTTCTCGAGGTCGAGGCGCTCGATGGCGCGCAGGTTCATCTCCTCATCGAAGACAACGTAGCGCGAGCGCCCATCCTCTTTCGCTCTGTAGAGGGCGACATCGGCATCACGCAGCAGGTCGCCGGGAGACGCCCCGGCCGAGGCAAAGGCGATGCCGATGCTGGCGCTGATAAACATCTCGTGGCCGTGGAGATTGAAAGGCGCGGACAGGTCCTCGATCACGCGGCTGGCTATCAGCAGGGCATCGGTCGGGTCGTAGACGCGCTCGAGCAGGATCGTGAACTCGTCGCCACCGAACCTCGCCACCGTGTCGCCGGGCCTCAGGCTGCCGCGCAGCCTCTCGCCCACGACCACCAAGAGCTGGTCGCCGACGCTGTGGCCCAGGCTGTCGTTGATTACTTTGAAGCGGTCCAGGTCCAAGAAGAGCAGGGCGACCATCTCGTTGCCGCGCGTGGCGGCCGACAGCGCGTGCTCCAGGCGATCGAGGAAGAGCGCGCGGTTGGGAAGGCCCGTCAGGGACTCGTAGAAAGCCTGGTGGGCCAGCTCCTCCTCGAACTGCTTGCGCTCCGTGATGTCGCGGGCGTTGACGACGATGCCGCGGATGCTGGGGTCATCGAGGAGATTGCGGCAGACGGCCTCTATCTGGCGGATGGAGCCGTCGCGATGCGGGGCCGTGTATTCCAGCGAGCCGGTAGACCCCGGCGTTTTCAGGAGCTCGGTGATGCCGTCGCGGCCGCGGGCGGCATCGTCGTGCGGGATCAGGTCGAAGAAGTTCAGGCCAACCAGCTCCTCGGGCGAGTATCCGGTAATACGCTCAACCGAGGGGCTGAGGTACGTAAGGGTGCCGTTGTCGGAGACGACGGAGATTATGTCCGAGGTGTTCTCGACCAGGGAGCTGAAGCGCCTCCCTGTCCTCTCCAGCTCTTCCTGAGCGCGCCGGCGGGCTATCCGCGTGCCGAGCAGGTCGCTGGCGTGCATCATCGTTTGCCGTGCCGACTCGCAGGGCTCGGCGCCGGCAAAGGCAGCGATGGCTCCAACGAGGTTGCCCTCGACGACGATGGGGTAAGCGCAGAATTGGCTCGGCTCTGCGCCCAGCAAGCAGGCGATAGGCCAGGGTTCTGGCGCTTCGCTGCTGCTGAGCTGCAGCCAGTTTCCGGGCTCACCGAAGACGGCTGTGGGGATGGTCTGCGCGGCGCCTTCGCTGTCGGCGTGGGTCCCGCTGCTCGCCTGCAACTGGAGGGCATCCGGATCCTCGGTTGTGTTCAACCACACCCTGACGAGGTCGGCATCGAGATGCGTGACCATGGCGTCTGCGGTTAGCTGCAGGGCCTCGCGCAGTCCCTCGGTCTCGGCGAAAGCTGCATTGACTTCAGCGGTCAGCGTCTCGAGCCGGATGCGCTCGGCGTCGGCGCGCTCGGCCTCCTTGCGGGCGCGGATGTCGCGCGCGATGCCCTGCACGGCGACCGGCTCGCCGTCCTCGTAGACGAGGCGCGTGCTGACCTCCAATGGGACCAGTGCGCCGCCCTTGGCCACGATTTCCAGCTCATGGGCCGTCGTGGCGACACCTTCGATCACCTTTCGCGCGATGATCTGCCGGGCTTTGTCCAGGCTGTCCGGGGCCAGGAGGGTGCTGATGTTCAAACCCGTGGCCTCTTCCGGGGTGTAGCCGGTAACCTCTTCAGCTTTGTTGTTTACGGCTACGAAGTTGCCCTCCAGGTCGTGGATGTAGACGAGGTCGTTGGCGTTCTCGAACAGCTCTCGGAAGCGCTCTTCGCTCGCTTGCAGTGCCTGCTCTGCCTGTTTGCGTTGTGTAACGTCGTGGGCGTTGACCACGATGCCCCCGATGTTGGGGTCGTTGAGGAGGTTCCGGCCCGAGCCCTCGAGGTGGATCCAGTGACCATCACGGTGCCGAAAGCGGAGCTCCATCGACATTGCGGAACCCGGGACGCGTATGTTCTCCGCCGCCGAGAACATCGCCGCGATGTCGTCGGGATGAACGAAGTCGACGACCGGCTGTCCGACCAGCTCCTCCGGCTTGTAGCCGGCGATGCCCTCGATCCCGGGGCTTTGGTACGTGATGATGCCGTTGATATCGACGATAGCGACCGTGTCGGATGCGTTCTGCACCAATGTGCGGAAGCGCTCCTCGCTGGCCTTCAGGGCATCCTCGGCCTCGACCCTGTCGCTGATGTCGCGGGCGATAGCCTGCACGGCGACCGGCTGGCCGCCCTTGTAGATCAGCCGGGCGCGGACCTCCGCCGGCACGAGCTGACCGTCCTTGCGCACGAACTCAACCACGTCTGCGTTGTCGTCGAAGCCGTCAGCGGGCGCATTGTCGAGGCTGAGCATCGCTTCATCGGGTGTGGTCGTGGCCAGCAGGTCGGCAATTGGGCGTCCAATCAGCTCTTCTCGGCTATAGCCCGTGAGCCTCTCGGCCATGCGGTTGACGGCGGTTAGCCTGCCGTCGAGGTCGCGGGTGTAGACCATGTCGTTGGCGTTCTCGAAAAGGTCGCGGAAGCGTTCCTCGCTCGTCAGCAAAGCCACCTCTGTGTGCCGGCGTTCCGTGGTATCACGGGCGTTGAGGACGATGCCCTGGATGTCGGGGTCCGCAAGGCGGTTGGTCCCGATGGCTTCCAGGAAGCGCCAGGATCCGTCCTTGTGCTGCATGCGAACTTCTGCCGTACGCGTGGCTCCCTGCTCACCGAGCAGCTCTCCGAGCACAGACAGCGCGGGCCCAATATCGTCCGGGTGCATGTACTCGAACGTGCTGCGACCGATAAGCTCGTCCGGCGTGTAACCGAGAATTCTCTCCACCGATGGACTCAGGTAAACATTCCTTCCCTCGCCGTCCAGGATTGCAGTGATGTCCGAGGCGTTCTGCACCATCGAGCGGACGCGCCGCTCGCTGGCCAGGATGGCTGCGGCAGCGCGCCGGCGCTCGCCGATGTCGCGCATATTGACGACGACCCCGGCGATGTGCGGATCAGCTAGCAGGTTGCGCGCCGTACCCTCCACGTCCGCCCAGCTGCCGTCCTTGCGCCGTACTCGGACCTCCTTGGAGATCGATTGCGACGGGTCATTGATCATCCCCTCGAAGGCGTGTCGTACCTCCTCGACCTGAGAGGGATCGAGGAGCTCGAATGAATTCGTACCATGCAACTCCTCGGGCGTGTAACCAAGAATGGGCTCAACCGAGGGGGTGATGAATCGAAAGGTACCGTCGGTCTCCAGGATTTCGATAACGTCAGCGCTGTTCTGGACGAGGGAGCGGAAGCGCTCCTCGCTGGCCTGCACGGCTTTTTCGTCGAGCTTGCGGGCGACGGCGAGGGCCACATGGCTGGCCATGGTCACGGCGAGCTGGACGTCCTGCTCGGAGAAGCTTTGCGGTTTGCCATAGTAGAGGCCGATCCCGCCGAGCAGGCCGCGGTGGTAGAGCGGGATGAAGGCGGCGGCTTTGATCTTCTCGCGTAGGGCTATTCCCTTCGCCCCGACCTCCAGTTTTCCGGCCTCCACATCCTCGACCAGCAGAGGCGCCGGGGTGGTCGCCGTCTTCGGCCACGGCGCAAAGCGCTTGGCGGCCCGGCGGTAGCGGGCCGGAAGGCGCTCCCAGGCGGCGAAATTCGCACTACCCGCGTCGTCCATGAAAAAGATGCCCGCCCTGTCGGCGCCCATCGTCGTCTGGAGGCCCGCCAGGGCGTCGCGGTAGATGCTTTCTAGGTCGCCGGCCTCATTTAGGGCGTTGGTCAGTGAGTAGAGGCCGCGAAAGCGGCGCTCGCTCTCCAGGAGGGCCGCCTCGGCCCGCTTCTGCTCGCTGACCTCTTGCTGGGCGGCGGCGTGCAGCCGCGCGTTTTCGATGGCGATCGAGGCTAACTCGGCGAAGCTGGCCAGCTGGCCGAGCTCTTCGGACGTGAAGGTGCGGCCCCCTTCCAGGTGGCTGACGCCCAGGACACCGATGACGGCGCCTCCCGACCTGAGGGGGGCCCCGGCGACGGCGTGGTAGTTGGCGGCCAGCAGGCCGCGGGCGCGCCTGGGCCACGCTTGATAGTCGTCCACAGCGAAGACCTCGCCCGTGAGGGCAACCGTGCCGGCGACGCCTTCGCCCTTCTTCAGCTCGAAGCCGATGTTGTCCTTGAAGACACCCAGGCCGGCGATCACACGCAACCTGTCGCCTTCGACCATGTAGATGTAGCTGTCGGGCGTTCCGAGGAGCTCCCCGGTGCGGGCAAGGATGTTATCGAGGAGCGCCGAGAGGTCGAGGCTCCCGGACATTCCGGCCGTCGTGTCGTGGATTGCCTCGATGTATCGCTGGCCGTGATCCAGGGCAGGCTTGAGGGCGGCTTTACCGTCGGGGACGCCGGGTTTGGCGCCGTTCAGGGGTTTGCCGTTTGCGGACTTACGCCCGGCGGGGTCGTCGGGCGCAAGAATCCCACGAATCACATTGGGATTTTCGGCATAACGCCTTCCTCGAAGTAGCCTCGAGCGCCCTGGCTATTGGTGGGGCGACACGATGAACAGGGGCGCCAGGCCGGCCTTGAGGACGCGGGTCGTCACGCTGCCCATGATCTGCTCGGCGATGCCGCTACGGCCGTGCGTGGCCATGGCGATCAGATCGGGCGCGAAAGAGCGAGCCTCGGCTTCGATCGCCTCGAATGGTTTCCCCGTGAGCACAGCGGTCTCGACCTCCAGCTTCTCCGCGCGCAGGGTCTCGGCGAGTTCCTGCAGGCGGGCGCCTATTTCGCCGAGGAGCCTGCGTTCCGTATCCGCAACCTTCTCACCACGCGGTGACGCACCGCCGCCGACCATCGGCGCTGTGGCCAGGGAGGGGATGTCCGCGGGATCGAGGACGGAGATCAGGCGGATGGTGGCCATGCCACAAGAAGCCGCCAGCTTCTGCAAGGGACCGAGGATGCTTTCGGACAGCTCGGAGCCGTCGACCGTGGCCAGGATCTTCATACCCTGATTATCAGCCAGCTTCGCGGCGAGCGGGGCCGCGGCCAGTTTTCTAGGGGCTCGCGCGATTCGCCGCTCGGGATTCCGAACGTGGCTTACGGTGTTCCCCTGTGGTTCTCACCCTCACTCGGGCTCCCCTCGAGGAAGGAGGAGGCGTGATCAGCGTGGCTCGGAAACCCTGCCTGTGTAGCGGCCGGTCCCGGTGGTCAAGTACAGGGCAAGAGAGTGATCGGGGGACCCGCCTCACCGATCATATCGAACAGCCCGGAGCGCCTGACGTCAGCGCCGGGGGTTCCCCCTAACCCCTCGTCCGGCCGAGAGAGGGGAATTGACCGTAGCAGGCGAGGGAACCTTGACGCGACCAGGATTTGGATCGGGCGGCCGTCGGGACGAAAACCAACGTCACCGGTCGCCCACGCAGACCCGGGAGGGTTGCGCTCTAAATCGGGGTCCTCGGTTCAGTTGATCCGCGCAACCCTCCCCTGCACCCGAGGGTGACCTCGTCTCGCTGGGGAGTGGACCGGGCCATTACACCGGCTGCGCCACTAGATTGCTCCAATGAGACACGCTCTCTTCGTCCCAACGCTCGCCCTGGCGGCCGCCATGCTCTCGGCCTGTGGCCCGCGGCTTGCCGGCGGCCAAAACTCCGATTGCGCGGAGCCCTGCGAGGCATTCGAGGTCGTCTGGGTCGGTGATATCCTCCTGGCGGATAGGGCCCAGCCCCAGCTCGACGCACACGGCTACGACTGGGCCTTCGAGCGCGTAGCGCACCTGCTGGATGGAGACTTTCTGGTCGGCAACCTGGAGGGGCCGCTCACCCTCGAGGATGAGCCCTACTTCACCGGCGAACCGTGGCACTACAATGCCCGGCCTGAGTCTGCGGCGGCGCTGGCCGCGGCCGGCTTCGACGCCTTGAGCCTGGCCAACAACCACGCCTTCGACCGCGGGCCCGATGGCCTGCTCGATACGCTGGCTGCCCTTGACGAGAACGGCCTGCGCTCCCTCGGCGCCGGCGTCAACGCTGAGCAGGCGGCGGAGCCCCTGCTGATCGACACCCCCTATGGCCTGCTGGCCGTGGTGGCTTTCGGCCGGAGCCGGCCCGCAACGGCGGGCGTAGACACGTCGGGCCTGGCCCCGTTTACACCGGAGGCAATCGAGGCAGGATACGACCTGGCGCGTGAGCGCGGCGCCGACTGGGTCGTCGGCTACGTCCACTGGGGTCAGGACTACTCCGGGGTAGTCCTCGAACAGACAGCATTTGCGGGCGCCTTTGCCGGCGCGGGCTACGACCTTGTCATCGGGCACCATCCACACATCGCCCAGGGCGTCGGGGTAGTCGACGGCATGCCGGTCGTTTACTCGCTGGGCAACTTCGCCTTCGGCACGGCGGGCCGCTTCAGCGAGGCGGCCCCGGGCTACGGGCTGGTGGCGCGCACTTTTCTCGGCCCCGAGGGCTTCACGGGGATCGAGCTGACCTGCATCCTGACCGACAACGACCGCGTCCAGTTCCAACCGCGCCCCTGTCCCGGGGTGGAGGCGCGCCGGCTGTTCGCAGACCTGGGCACGCTTGTGGAGCTGAGGGGCGATAAGGGCTTCGTGCCCCTGCCGCCCGCGCCCTAGCCAATTGTCTCCGCCAGAAGCGGCAACGAGACTGGCTAGCAGGGCACCTTGGAAAGCTGGAAGCGCAACCTCTATTCCGTCTGGCTCGTCGTTTTCATCGGGCTGCTGGGCGCCAACCTCGTCTTCCCCTTCATGCCGTTCTTCATCCAGGAGGACCTCGGCGTCGATAGCCCCGGTGAGGCGGCGTTCTGGACCGGCACGATGGCTACGGCCACGGGCCTCTCGATGTTCTTCTTCTCGCCGATCTGGGGCAGCCTCGCCGACCGCTACGGTCGCCGGCCGATGCTGGCGAGGTCGGTCTTCGCGGCGGCAATCGTCATCGGCCTGCAGGGGCTGGCCCAGAACGTCTGGCAGCTACTCGTCCTGCGCGCGCTGATGGGCGCCTTCGCGGGTACGGTGGGGGCAGCAACTGCGCTGGTCGCCAGCACGACACCGCAGCGCGAGATGGGCTACAGCATGGGCGTGATCCAGATGGGCCGCTTCAGCTCGCAGACTGTTGGGCCCGTGATCGGCGGCGTGCTGGCGGCCTTCCTGGGCTTTCGCGAGACCTTCTTTTTCACGGCAGTGCTTTATCTCGTGGCCTTCGCAGTGGTGATTCTGATCGTGGAGGAGGACTTCGAGCGCCCTCCACCCAGCGAAGAGAAGAGCAAGCCGGGATGGATCGGCAGCCGGATCACGCGAGACCTGTCTGCAGTGGCTACGGTGCCTGCCCTGATGCTGGCAATCGCCGTCCTCTACTTCCTCTTCGCCTCGAACGCCTTCGTGCGCCCGGCTGTCCCGCTGGTGCTGCAGGATCTGGGGCGAGTTGACAATGTGGAGCTTTACGCTGGCTTCCTTTTCGCCATGATCTCCGTGACCAGTGCAGTGTCGGCAATCCTGATTGGCCGCGCGGCTGCCCGGGTCGGCTACCGGCTCGCCCTTACCGTGTCGGTGATCGGAGCCGGTCTTATCTATATCCCGGTGGCCTTCGTGGACACCTTCTGGCAGCTGATGATCGTGATGGGCGCTGTGGGGCTCTTCAGCGGCGGGATGCTGGCTGTGACGAACGCGTTGATCGGCTCCCTTGCGCCGCCGGGCAAACAGGGGGCGGCCTTCGGACTGGCCAGCAGCTCACAGGCGCTCGCCCTGGCCAGTGGGCCGCTGGCGGGTGGGTTGGTTGCGTCGGCTCTGGGCGTGCGCGCCGGCTTCCCGATCGTGGCCGGCATCCTGGTCACGGTGGGCGTCGTGGTCTGGGCGACCATCCGCGAGCCGGGCGCCGGGGAGGTGGAGGCGGCGCCGGCGCCGGAAACCGTGGCGACGCCGTGAGGGTCGCCAACACGATGCGGGGGGGATCCGACATCCCCGTCCGCAGAAGCCTACCGGCGGCCAGGCCATCCCTGCCCCGGCGTACTAAGCGGGCGCTTTCTATCATTGCTTGAGCTACTAACTGTCCGAAGGGATAGGAATGAAAGTCCAAGTCACCGCGGGCGACATCACGGCCACCCAGGCCGACGCCATCGTCGTCAACCTCTTCCAGGGCGTTAAGGCGCCGGCAGGCGCCACCGGCGCCGTCGACCAGGCCCTCGACGGCTCTATCACGAAGCTGATCGAACAGGGCGAGATCAAAGGCAAGGCCGGCGAGCTCACCCTCCTCCACACCTTTGGCAAGATCGACTCGCTGAGGGTGATCATCGCGGGCCTCGGCAAGTCCGAGAAGTTCGACATCGACGGCGTGCGGGCTACGGCCGCCGGCGTGGCTCGCTTCGCCCGCAAGGCGGGCGCGCGCACGCTGGCCACCATCGTCCATGGCGCCGGCATCGGCGGGCTGGACCCCGAGCTGGCCGCCGAGGCGGTCGTCGAAGGCTCGCTGATGGGCGCCTATCGCTTCCTGCGCCACAAGGAGCCCGACGAAGACGCCAAAGAGCTCGATGAGCTCTGGCTAATCGAGCGCGACGAGAGCCGCCTGCCGGCGCTGAGCGCTGCCGCCGGACGCGCCGAGATCATGGCCCGCGCTTCGGCGCTGTGCCGCGACATGGCCAACGAGCCGGCCAACTACCTGACGCCGACTGACATGGCCCAGCGGGCCGAGGAGCTGGCGGCCGAGGCCGGATTGACCGTCGAGGTCTACGACCGCGAGTGGATGGAGTCCAAGGGCATGGGCGCCTTCCTGGGCGTGGCCAGCGGCAGCCTTCAACCGCCAAAGTTTATAGTCTTGCGCTACGACGGTGCGCCCGGCGCCGAGACGCTGGCCTACGTCGGCAAGGGCATCACCTTCGACTCCGGCGGTATCTCGATCAAGCCCGCCGCCAAGATGGAGGAGATGAAGGGCGACATGAGCGGCGGCGCGGCCGTCATCTGCGCCCTCTGGGCCATCGGCAAGCTGGGCCTGCCGCTCAACGTCGTCGGCCTGGTGCCGGCCACCGAGAACCTGCCCTCGGGGACGGCGTTGAAGCCGGGCGACGTGGTCAAAGCGATGAACGGCAAGACGATCGAGGTTATCAACACAGACGCTGAGGGCCGGTTGGTGCTGGCCGATGGCCTGTCCTACGCCCAGGAGCTGGGCGCTGCCGAGGTGGTCGACATTGCCACGCTGACCGGCGCCGCGACCTACGCCCTGGGTCCCTATGCCGCCGGCATCCTCGGCAACGACGACGGCCTGCGCGATCGCATCATGGAAGCAGGCAAGGCGGCGGGGGAGCGCTTCTGGCCGATGCCAATGTTCGACGACTACGACGACCTGATTAAGAGCGACGTGGCCGACGTCAAGAACACGGGCGGGGCGCCGGGCGGCATGACGACTGCCGCTCGTTTCCTCAAGAAGTTCGCCGGGGACAAGCCGTGGGCCCACCTCGACATCGCCTCAGTAGACGTGGCCAGCAGCGACAAGGGCGTACTGACCAAGGGCGCCACCGGCTTCGGGGTGCGCACGCTGATCCAGTACGCCCGTCAGAAAGCGCAGCGCGCGGCCTCGACGCCGGCCTAGCCGGCGATATGCCCCGCTCCGAGCTACGGGCCGGCCGAGCGGCCGAGCGGCGACTGCTGGGCAGAGGACCCTTGGGCGTCATCACGCGGTGGCTCGGCGGGCCGGCCGGCCTGCCCTTCGTCAACGGCCCGGCGATGATGTTGCCGCAGACACTTGACCTCAGGCCCGAGCACAGGCTGCTGGATATCGGGGCGGGGAGCGGCGCCCTGGCGAGGCTGCTGCACACCATCGTCGGCTTCGAGTCGCCGCCTGTCGCTCTGGACGCCTCGGCGCGCGTCCTCGCCACGGCGCCGGGCTCGGAGCCTCGAATCGCGCCAGTCCGGGGAACCGCGGCGAGGCTGCCGCTGGCCGGCACGAGCTTTGACGTGGTCCTGCTGTCGCACGTCATCGGCACTATGGACGACGAGACCTTCGAGCTCGCCCTGCGCGAGGTTCGGCGGATCCTCAAGCCGGGCGGCGTCTGCCTGCTCTGGGAGTATGGGCCGCGCAGCTCGGCGCTCCTGGATCGGTTCAACCGCTGGTTCCTCCAGCGTTTCGACCAGCCCCGAGTCCACCTGCGGTCGAGCTGGCAGATCGCGACTGAGGCCTCGAACGCGGCGTTTGCGCGCATCCGCGTACTCGACTTCGCGCCCTTCTACTGGCCGCCGATACCTCGTGTCGCCCTGCTGCTGCAGCGGGCGGGGAACCGACGCGACAAGCCGCCTCAGCCGCCGTAGACACCGTGCTCGTGGATATAGGCGGCGACAGCGGGGCATAGGAAGGCCTCGAACGGCTCGCCCCGGCCCGCCCGCTCCCGGATGGTCGACGAGCTGATCTCCATCTTTGGCATGTCGATCGGCGTCCAGCGGATGCCCGAATCAGAGGCGTCGTTGCCCGGCCGTTGCGCCACCGCGATCTCCGCCAGCTCAGCGATGCGCTCCGCGTCCTTCCAGTTGGGCAGGTCGGCAAGGGCGTCTTCGCCCAGGATCAGCACCAGCCTCGCGCCCGGGTGGCTCGCCAGCAGGCTCTCCAGGGTGTCGACCGTGTAGGACGGGCCCGGACGGTCGCCCTCCAGCGTGCTGACCTCCAGGTAGTCGCCGCCCTCGGCAGCAAGCCGCACCATCTCGACTCGCATAGGGAAAGGCGTTATCGCGCGGCCGGCCTTGCGCCAGGGCTCGCCGGCCGGGACGAGCAGGACGCGGTCGAGCGAGAGCTGCCAGCGAGCCTCCTGGGCCAGGACCAGGTGACCGACGTGGATCGGGTCGAACGTCCCGCCGAGGACGCCGAGCCTCAGAGCGCCCACTGGAACGAGGCGTCCCCCACGCGCACGCTGTCCCCTGGCTGGACCCCCGCCTTCTGCAGGGCGGCGGCGACACCCATGCGTTCGAGCTGGCGCACGAACTCCTCGCGCGTGGCGTCGTCGCGGATGTCCATCATCGCCGACAGCACCTCGACGTTGACGCCGTAGACGCGGAACTCGTCCTCGGTCTTCTCGACGCGGAAGCGGCGGCCGACGGGCCGTGGCCTCAGGACTGCCACGCCGGCTTCCTCGACTGGCTGCTCGGCAGTCGCCTCGCGCACGGCAGTGAGCAACTCCTTGAGCAGCGGCTCGACGCCTGTGCCCACAGCGGCCGAGATAAACCAGGGCTCAACTCCAACCGCTCGCAGAGCCTTGTCGAGCTCAGCTCGACGGCCTTCCACCTCGGGCAGGTCGAGCTTGTTGATGGCCACCAGCTGCCTCCGCTCGGCCAGGGCCGGGTCGTAGGCCAGCAGCTCGGCGTTGACCTGGCGGTAGTCCTCGAGTGGGTCTTCGCGGCTGCCGTCGATGAGGTGCAGGAAAACCTTGGAGCGCTCGGCGTGGCGCAGGAACTCGTGGCCCAGGCCGGCGCCTTCGGCCGCGCCCTCGATCAGGCCGGGGATCTCGGCCACCACGAATGACTCGAAGCCCAGCTCTACAACCCCCAGGACAGGCTCCAGGGTGGTGAAGGGGTAGTCGGCAATGCGCGGCCGCGCCGCCGAGACTGTTGTTACGAACGACGACTTGCCGGCGTTGGGCCGCCCGATGACCCCCGCGTCGGCGATCAGCCTGAGATCGAGGACGAGCTTGACGTCCTGGCCCGCCTGTCCGCTCTGGGCGACCTTGGGGGCCTGGTTGGTCGAGCTCTTGAAGTGGGTATTGCCCCAGCCACCACGGCCGCCGCGGGCGATCAGGACGGGCTCGCCGGGCTCGGTGATGTCGGCGAGCACGCTGCTGGCGCCGTCCTCGGCTATGGCCATAACGGTCGTTCCCACCGGGACCGTCAGCTGGAGGTCCTCGCCCTTGCGGCCGTGGCGATTGTTGCCCGAGCCGTGGCCGCCATTCTCAGCCCGGAAGTTATGGCGATAGCGGTAGGCGGAGAGCGTGCTCGTATCGTGGCTGGCCACCAGGTAGACATTGCCGCCACGACCGCCATCGCCGCCGTCGGGGCCGCCGCGGGGCACAAACTTCTCCCTCCGGAAGTGGACGATGCCGGGGCCGCCATCGCCCGCCTTGACGGAGATTTCAACGCGGTCGATCACTAACGGATTATAGAAATGGAATCAGGCATTCTTTTTTCTCGCCTTCTAGACCAGTAGTAGTAAGGGTCTGTGGATTGTGGAATCCAGCTTCGCGCCGCTTCTGCCCTCGGTGTGGCCAAGCTGTGGAGAACCAGGGCAGCGATGGGCACGCCGAGACCGCCCAGCTGCTGGATCGTGGTAAATAAGTTTGTAATGTCGTGGGCCGCCGGTGCGATAGGTTTGTAATGCCGTTTGGCACGCCCGCTTTCGGCGTCTTATCGGATCCTTATCAAGCGGTCGGCTTCGGACAGAGGACGGGTTTATCTAACACGCAGCCTGGTCAATTAGAGGCCGCGACGCTATCGAGGGCGCCTGTAGAGGCGGGTCCCGTAGGACAACATAGTTCGAACCACCTCGGCAGACGGGACCCGCCCCTACAGGTCCACGATGGGCTCCCAACACCCGCCCAGGGCTGCCACGGACTGGTCCTGGCCGGGGGCGGCGTGCTCCCGACCACCTGCTAGGCCGTCGCCTTGCGGTTCTGCTCCATCCAGCCCACGGCGAAGTCCACCAGGTCCCTCTGCGGCATCAGCAGGGACTCCGCGGCGCCTACTTTGCCCCGGCGCTGGAGGCCCGTGGCGGCGAAGGCCTCGCCGATGGCGGGGAAGTCGTCGTCGTTGGTATCGATGTCCGGGAACTCCAGCCATTGGCGCCGTCCATCGACCATAACCGGCGAGCCCTGTTTGATCTCGTGCTTGCCGGGAAAGCTCGCCCGGTACTCGGCCAGGTGGAGCGAGGTGTTGTTGGCGTGGTCAACGCCGAGAAGCAGCACACTGCCCCCCAGCTCGCAGACCCGCGCCAGCGGCGACTCCTCGCCGAGGCTGTAAGCCGGTGAGTGGCCCCCCGTCACGAAGCCGGCGTGCTTGCCCCGGGCGGCAAATGAGTCGCGCGGGCTGTAGCTGCGGACTACGCCCCGCTGCTTGCGAAACGTCTCGGCGATGACCCCCATCGCCCGCGTCGGCGTCAGGTCGCGGTCGAAGGCCGGCATCGTGCGCCGGATCGTCTCCCACCAGCCCCGCGGGACCGGCGGGTTCTCCCAGAGCGCCGGGTCGGATAAGTCGCTGGAGTGCGCCGGCATGACCAGCGTGCCCTCGGGACCCAGAACCTCCTCGAGGGCCAGGATTACTGCCACCGGCCCGCCGGAAACCCAGCCCAGCCGGCTCAACGCGGAGTGGACGAGGAGGTCATCCCGCGATCGACGCCCAGGGCACGCAGGTCTTTGGCCAGGGACTCGATGGTGACCGGCTGGTCACCGGCTCTATCGACGCTGTCGCTCTCGCTCACGAAGCCAGTCTCGGCTACGAGGCGAGTGGGTGCTCAGGCGGTCTGTTTAACGGGTTGCGCCAGAATCTGCCGCAGCTCGTGCAGGTCGTAGCGGACCTGCTGATCGTGGGCCTCGGCGGCGCTGATCTTGTTGGCGCCGTGCAGGATCGTCGAGTGGTCACGCCCCCCCAACAGGCCCCCAATCTCGGCCAGGGGTCGCTGACAATCGTCGCGCATCAGCAGCATTGCGACCTGGCGGGCGTAGGTGATGCTCTTCTCACGCGAGGGGCACTTGAGGTTCTCCAGGGTAACGTTGAAATAGCGGCAAACGACGCCGAGCACGCGGTCGCAGGAGGGCCGGGGCCGGTTGCTCGGCGAGACCAGCCCCGCCGTGGCCTCCATCGCCAGTTCGATGGATATCGGGCGGCGGGCCATGCTCGAAAGCGCCAGCACCTGGTTCAAGGCCCCCTCGAGCTCGCGGATGTTGAGCTTGAAGTTGTCGGACAGGTACTGGATCACGTCGGGCGATAGGGCAACGCCCTTGTCCTCCATCCGCCGGCGCAGGAAGTCGGCGCGCAGCTGGGCGTCGGGCGGCTTGATCTCGACACAAAGCCCGCCCTCGAGGCGTGTGCGCAGGCGGTCGCTCAGCGACATGAAGAGCTTGGGCGAGCGGTCGCAGGTGATGACGATCTGGCGCTCGCCGTTCTGCAGGGCGTTGAAGGTGTGGAGGAATTCCTCCTCGGTGCGGTCCTTGCCGACGAGGAATTGGAAGTCGTCGAGGAGCAGGACGTCCAGGCTGCGGTACTTGTGGCGAAACTCTTCCTCGCCCTCGCGCTGGATGCTCATCACGAAATCACGCAGGAACTGGTCGGCCTGCACATAGAGGATGTTGAGCCCACTTATGGACGTCTGGTTGCCGATGGCGTGGAGCAGGTGGGTCTTCCCCTGGCCGACGCCGCCGTAAATGAACAGCGGGTTGTAGACGACCCCCGGCTCGGCGCAAATGGCGCGCGCGGCACTGTTCGCCCAGCGGTTGGCCTCGCCCGTGACGAAGCTGTCGAAAGTGTTGCGCGAGAGCAGGTTGTTGCGAGGGCGCCGCGCCACCCGCGGGGCCGCCTGGGCTACGGCAGCGGGCGCCTCAGCCGGGTGGTGGCCGTTGGCCACGACGAAAGCGACCTCAACGGGACTTCCGACGATGTCAGAGATAGTCTTCATGGCCAGCCCCCTCAGTTTTGAATTGAGCCATTCGCGGGCGAAATCCGACGGTACCGTGACCACGAATGTCGACCCATCGAAACTCAATCCTTTCGTGTCGCGGAGCCATGTCTCGTAGTTAGCCTTGCTCAACTGCATCTGCAGTTGTCCCAGGCTGGTTTCCCACAACCTGCTGGCGGCTTCTGCCATTGACTGTCTCCCCCCGGGACAGGGCGCATTGAGCCAGAGGCTACTAACCACGAGCAATCGCACTGCGGCCGGTTTTTTCTTTCGGAGCAGATGAAACCGATGGAATCCGGACCATCGTTAGGCACCGAAGCGACCCGCTGTCCGTAACATTTCCGGTGGCCCGGGACCTCGAGGGACCTGGGGTTGTCAGGGAATTGGTCCACACCGCCAGCGCGTGGAGTGGCCCCCTCTGGCCTGCAACCGGACTGCTTTTGAGCCGCTTTTTGTATGCCTTTGAAAGACCGGACGGGACTAAACTTACCATGCCCCGCCGAGGCGCTGTCAAGGCCCTTTTGCCTCTCGCTGAGAGCCAAATTTGACCCTTTCCACAACCCTAAAGAAGCTGCCGATTCAACAGCCGGGCGGCGAATCGTACAGGTATAAAAGTTTGTGATATTCGCTGGGTCACCACCCCTTTTCTTCCTCTGTTAAATCCTTTTGACCTCGCCCGGCGGCGGCCTCGCCCGGCGGGCTTATACTGACGGCTCGGCGGCGATCGACGGTCCGACCCCCGGGGGTAACTTGCTTCTCGCGCTCGACATCGGCAACACCAACATCACCATCGGCGCCTTCGCCGGCGAGGAGCTGCGGGCACGCTGGCGCATCTCCACCGAGGCCAACCGCATGGCCGACGAATACGCGGTGACCCTGCACAACCTGTTCCAGCTGGAAGGCATCGCCCCCACCGACTTCCACTCCGCGGTGATGGCCAGCGTGGTGCCGTCGCTTACCCCGGTCATCGACGACGTTTGCCGCCGCTACTTCCAGACCACGCCGATAACCGTCGGCACGGGCACCAAGACTGGCCTGCGCATCCTCTACGACACCCCGCGCGAGGTGGGCGCCGACCGTGTGGTCGACGCCGTGGCGGCGATAAAGCTCTACGGCCCGCCGCCGCTCATCGTGGTCGACTTTGGCACCGCCACCGTCTTCGACGCCATCAACGCCGAAGGCGACTACCTCGGCGGGGCAATGGCCCCCGGAATCGGCATCGCCGCCCAGGCCCTGTTCGAGAAGGCCTCCCTGCTTTGGACCGTCAAACTCGAGAGGCCGCGGACGGCGATTGGCAAGAACACCGTCAACGCGCTGCAGTCGGGCATCATGCTGGGCTACGTTGGCTTGGTGGAAGGGATCGTCTCGCGCTTCAAGGAGGAGCTCGGCGGGAACCCGACGGTCGTCGCGACCGGCGGCCTGGCCGAGGTGATCGCCAGCGAAACGAAGATGATCGACCATATCGACCAGGACTTGACCCTCGTCGGCCTCAGACTGATCTACGAGATGAACAGGAGCTGACGTGACCAACCTGCGCGGTCGCAACATCGTCCTCGGCGTCTGCGGCAGCATAGCCGCCTACAAGGCCGCCGACCTGGCTTCGCGGCTGGTCAAGCTTGAGGCGACGGTGGAGGCCTTGATGACGGCCTCCGCCGCCAAGTTCATCACCCCACTGAGCCTGCAGAGCCTGACCGGGCGGCCGGTGATCGGCGACATGTACGACGCCGGCTCCGAGACGGCCGAGGCCCACGTGGCCATCGCGAGGCGCGCCGACGCCATCGTCATCGCACCGGCCAGCGCCAGCATGCTGGCCCGCCTGGCCCACGGCTTCGCCGACGACATCATCGGCCTGACCGTCCTGGCTAGCCGCGCCCCCGTGCTGATCGCCCCGGCCATGGACAACCAGATGTTCGAGGCCGCCATCACCCAGGAGAACGTCCGCACGCTGCGCGAGCGCGGGTATGCCTTTGTCGGACCCGAGTCCGGCCGCCTGGCCAGCGGGCACACCGGCACGGGCCGGCTCTCCGAGCCGGCGACGATCGTCGAGGCCCTGCGCTTCCTGCTCGGCCGGCGCGGTGACCTGGTCGGGCGTAAGGTCGTCGTCACGGCGGGGGGTACGCGGGAGGCCATTGACCCCGTCCGCTACATCGGCAACCACTCATCGGGCAAGATGGGCTACGCCCTGGCCGAGGCGGCCCGCGATCGCGGCGCCGACGTCGTCCTCGTCTCAGCGCCGGCCTCGCTGTCGGTGCCCTACGGCGTGCGGCGGGTCGCGGTCCAGAGCACGCTGCAGATGCGCGACGCTGTCGTAGCGGAAACCAGGGAGTGCGACGCCCTGGTGATGGCCGCGGCGCCCGCCGACTTCCGCGTCGCCGAGGAGGCCGCCCAGAAGATCAAGCGCCACGGCGGCGAGGGGCTAACCCTCGACCTGGTCGAGAACCCCGACATCATCGGCGGGGTAAGCGGCGACTTCGTCAAGGTCGGCTTCGCCGCCGAGAGCCAGGACCTGGTCGAGAACGCCCGCGCCAAGATCGGCACCAAGGGCCTCGACTTCATCGTTGCCAACGACATCACGGCCGGCGACGCCGGCTTCGACGCCGACACCAATCGGGTAGTGATCATCGATGGCGAGGGCCCGCCCCGCCACCTGACCCTGCTGCCGAAGTACGAGGTAGCCCAAAGGATCCTGGATCGAGTGGCGCAGCTTCTGGAGGCGCGCGACGCCGCCTCGCCTGCTGCCCAGGCCGCCGGGGCGCCCTAAGCGTCAGTCTCTCCGCCCAACCTCCCCGGAAGCTGACGGCGAGTGGTTGCTCCGCCGCCCGTAGGGGCTGGTTGCCCGGGTTATCCGCCGAGGTGTTTCGAACTCATATCGCAACCTGCCCCCTCGTGGCATTCCCGATAGGCCTGGCTGACCGCCTCCCGCCCTACCGACCTCAACCTGCCCCATCGGGGTCCCCGTGGTGCGGTTGAGAGTCCGCCGGGAGCCAAGGAGAGGGTTGAGGAATTGGCGCATGCCTTGAGCCCGTGCCTGATATCGAGATTCGAGAATCAGGCCCTTAGAGCTTGAAACCGGCGATGCCGGTGGTCATCTCGATCCGCTTCGCCGTTTGCGGCGGCACGGGACCTACTGAGCGGGCGTCGAGGCCGGCGAGGAGCATTGAAACCGTATCGTTGCTCCCGGGCGGCACGAGGTCCGGGGCCAGCTCGGCGAGCGGGACGAGGACGAAGGCCCGCTCGCGCAGGCGCGGGTGGGGGAGCGTCAGGAACTCCGTCTCCATTGCCACCTCCTCGTAGAGCAGGAGGTCGAGGTCGATGGGCCGAGGGCCCCAGCGCTGCTCGCCGGGCCGCCGGCCGATCTCGTACTCGATGTTCTTCAGGTGGCGTAGGAGCGACTCGGGCTGGAGCCCGGTGACGACCTCAGCGACGGAGTTGTAAAACGCGGGTTGATCGCTGACGCCCTCGGGCCTTGTCTCGTACATGGTTGACACGCGAGTGGCGCGGGCCAGCGGCTCCAGGTAGCGCAGGGCCATCGCGATGTTCCCGGCGCGGTTGCCGATGTTGCTGCCGAGGCCCAAGTAAATTGGCACTAGCGTCCGCTCCTTCTTACCACGGCGTCGGCAACCTTGCAGACGTCGACCATGAACTCGACATCGTGGACGCGGACCAGGTCGGCGCCTCCGACCACCGAGAGGGCGACGCTAGCCGCCGTCGCCGCCAGCCGGTCCTCGACCGCGCGGCCGGTTATTGCCCCCAGCGTGGACTTGCGCGACGTTCCGACGAGGAGCGGCCGGCCAAGCTCCAGCAGTTCCGGCAGGCGCGCCAGCATCTCGATGTTCTGCTCGACCTCCCAGCCAAAACCGAATCCGGGGTCGACGATTATCAGCTCCTCGGGTAGTCCCGCCTCGCGGGCGATGGCGAGCGACTCTCGCAGCCCAGCGAGGATATCGCCGGCAACATCGTGATGAGGGCGGCCGCGCTGGTTGTGCATGACGATGGCCGGGACGCCGCGCTCGGCGCAAAGGCGGGCCATGGCCGGGTCGGCCTGGAAGCCCCGGATGTCGTTGACGAGGTGGGCGCCGGCGTCGAGCGCCGCTCGGGCGACGTCTGACTTATAGGCATCGATGCTCAGCGGGAGCTCGATCTCGCGGACCAGGCGCTCGATGACGGGCATGACCCGCGCCATCTCCTCGTCGGCCGAGATTGCCTGGCCGCCCGGGCGGGTGGACTCCCCACCGACATCCAGCATGTCGGCGCCGGCCGCCGCCATCTCGACCCCCTGTCTTACGGCCGCCTCCACTGAGGTGACACCGTCCCCTGAGAAGGAATCGGGCGTGACGTTGATTATGCCGATCACGTAGGTTCGCTCGCCCCAGGCGAAGTTGCGCCCGCGGATAGTGATGGGCGCCGGCGAGCGCCGGGCGGTGGCGAGGCCGCTAGACAACTTTGATTTCCTCCTCAAGCACCTCGCCGCCTTCGATCCGGAAGGCCCTCAGGGCAGGATCGGGGCCTTCGGCCAGCGAAACAATCAGGTAGAGGGCTTCAGGCCAGTTGGCGGCCAGGCGGACGTCGGTCGGGGACGGACGCGCCGGCGACCCCGTGTGGGAGTGGTAGATACCGAGCAAATCCCAGTCGTTGGCTTCGATCTCGCGGTGCACCTGTAACAGTTCGCGCGGTTCCACGTTATAGCGATACGGGCTGTGCTCGGAGTTCGTCGTCCGAAACAGCTTCACGGCCGAGCCGCCCTGGCCGGCGATGATCCCACAGCACTCGTTTGGGTTCTCCTCGCGAGCGTGCGCGAACATCTCAGCGACGTACTTGCGAGAAATCTGCAGCAAAGAAGGCCTCTTGCGGCTTAACTTTTTCCGATCAGCGGCCGACTAACAGACCAAGAGCTTTGCGACTCGCCCCAGGGCGGACCGCTAATTGCCCTCGACCCGCGAAGCAGGTCCCTGGTTGAATCCTGATGGCCCATCAGGCCGCTGAAAGATGAATTGATGATAGACAGGGCTCCAAAGCATCGCCCGTTTCAGGGGCTACCGGGGCGGGCACGCCGGTTCCTCTCCAGGTTCCACGATGAGCAGCGGGGTGCCGTTCTCGTCCTCGTGGCCGCGGCGATGGTGGTGCTGGCGGGCTTCGGCGCGCTCAGCGTGGACGTGGGCAAGCTATACACCACGCGCGGACAATTACAGAACGCCACCGATGCTGCCGCCCTCGCCGGGGTGCAGAGCCTGGTGGAGAGCGGGACGGAAGCCGAACTTCGAGCCCGCGAGTGGGCGGAGAAGAACGGCTTAAGCCAAGACGAAGTGACCGACGTGACCGACGGTTTTCGCTGTGATGGCAGCAACCTGACCAACAGTCTGACCGTGAGAGCGGAGCGCGAAGTCAATTTCGCGTTTGCCCGAATCCTGGGCTTCACCAATTCTGACGTGCGTGCATGTGCTACGGCGCGCATCGGCTCCCCCGCCCAGATTGACGGGATCCTCCCGCTCTCTGTTCGCGATGAAGACTTGAACCCTTACCCTGCCGACACGATCTTGAAAATGGACTCACCACCCACCAACGGCAACACCCTGGCCCTGGCGCTGGATGGCCCCGGCGCCAACGAATTTCTGGACAACCTGAAGGACGGCTCGGAGCAGGAGCTCTGTGCCAGCGAAACTGACCCGGAGAACCTCATCTGCACAGTGAGCTCTGACGTTGATACGGAACCGGGCGTCAAGGTGGGCAAGACGCGGGAGGGGATCGAGTGGCGCATTGAAAACACCGTGGCCAGCTGTGATTCCTTCGACGAGGTCTTTACGCTGCGTGATGACGGCCACTACGGCATCACAGCCGGCTGTAACCCCTTCGTCGACGGGGGGGAGGGTAGCAAACGTGTCGTGCTTATCCCAGTCATCGATGAGCTCTGCGACGGGCGCTGCAACGTAACGGTGCTCCGCTTCGCGGTGTTCTGGCTCGAGGGCTTCGGGCCGGGGGGTTGCAGCGGCGGGAACAGCTGCGAAGTGCTGGGCAAGTTCGTGCCAGTTGTCGTCGACATCGGGGGCAAATTCGGTGACCTGGACAGCTCCGGAGGCATAGTGACTCCGCGCCTCGTCGACTAGCGTCGAAGCTTCGAGAGGGTCGCGTAACAAATACCGACTTGTCCCGTTATATGAGGTCAGACAGAGCCCTGTCCTGGCCAGGCCCGGGTGATGTCGCTATGCGACCGGATCCGATAAGCGTAGACGCTGCCGCAGACAGTGATCCCGCAGGTGCTTTTTCGTCGAATACGAAGGAGAACAACGTGGGTGTTTACACGACGCGAATAGCCGGGGTTTTGAGACGCTTAGGGCGAGCCCTGCAACGTGACGAACGGGGATCGGTGCTGGTCCTCACGGCGGCGGCTCTCCTCGTACTCTGCGGCTTTAGCGCACTCGCCCTGGACGTCGGGCGCCTCTACCTAACCCGCGGTGAATTGCAGAATGGCGCCGACGCTTCGGCATTGGCTGGTGGGCAGTCCCTCGCCAAAGACCAGGCAACTGCCGAGGCGGCCGCCCGAGACTGGGCCGAGAGGAATGACCTCGAAGCTGACGAAGTTGTCTCAATCGACTTTGACGTCAATTGCTCTGGAGAGTCCAAAGAAAACGCGATTCGGGTGGAGGTGAAGCGCGAGGTCACCTTTGCCTTCGCAAGGGTCCTTGGGATAAATGAGTCGGATGTCGTTGCCTGCTCGACGGTTCAAATTGGTTCGCCGGGTTGGATGAGTGGCGTCATCCCCTTCGGCGTCGAGGAAGATTCCATCAATTTCGGCGGCTCCACAACCCTAAAGACGGACTCCAGCAACAAGGCTGGGTCTAACACCGGTCTTCTGGCTCTCGGGGGCCGTGGGGCTTCCAACTACAGGGACAACCTGAAATATGGCTACGACGAAGAGATCTGCGCGAGCGAATGGTCAGGCGAGAGCTGCATGACCGAAACAGAGCCCGGCAACAAGATAGGTCCCACTCGCGAAGGCATGGAGTATCGCCTGGGTAACACCAGCGCCGCCTGTGACACGTTTAACGAGGTCTTCGTGCAGCGCGATGACGACAAGTATGGTTTTCGGGGCGACGCTGGCTGCAACCCATTCCAGGGCAGTGTAAACAGCCTTCGCGTGGTCGTGATTCCGGTCATTGCCGAGCTTCCCGGGAACGGGCGCAAGGATGTCGAGATACTTCGCTTCGCCGTCTTTTTCCTCGAGGATCTCGATAGCTGTACCGGCAACGACTGCACGGTCACCGGTCGCTTCGTCGATTTCATGGGCGACGTGGGCGGCAAGCTAGGGACCAAGGGGGACGGGATGGTCTTCGTCAGGATCGTCGGCTAGACGACATCGAGAACGGCGAGGTCACGGGCATCCCGGCCTCCTGGGCGTCGCCCCGGTCCTACCGGCGACGGGCTCCGCGACTTCGTCGGCAACCCGAGCGTAGGCTTCCCGCCCAACGTGGGCCCCGGCCTCGGAACGGGCTCTGACGGCGAAGCTCTGCTGGGCAAGATCTACACGTCGACTCGGCCCGGGCCTCGTGCCTACCGGGTCCAGGACATCACGGAGCAGAACGTCAGCGCTGGCACGCCGCTAAACGGCAAGGCCACCGGACTTTGAATGAGGGGCGGCGTCGGGCTCCAGAAGAGGCGCTAGCCGCACTGTACGCGGGACCTCGGCGTCGCCGGTGCCGTCGACGACAAACCCTCCCGCCTCGGTGGAGCGTGCAGGGACCAGCGCGCCAGCGACCGCCATAGCCAGCATGAGGGGCGCAAAGAGCAGCGGCCGGCGAATCGTTTTAGATCTCATAAACCCCGAATTCTGCGTCACCACTATACGCCGCCAGCGCCCGTTGGGTGAAGCGGCGGAAAATGAAAAGGCCCAGACTCTGAAGAGTGAAACTGCTGGTGATCAGCCGTCCGAACCGGCGAGGTCAACCAGGTTTGAGGTGAGTCGTGGCTTCTGAGGTCAGTAGTCGAGAAGTGTCCTCAACTCGGCAAATTTGCTACGTGGCTTTTCTACGAGGAATCAACGTGGGCGGCCGCAAGCCGGTGAGAATGGACGCCTTGAAAAAGGTATTCGCGGAGGTTGGATTCAGGAGCGCCAGAACTGTCCTGGCCAGCGGCAACGTGATCTTCGAAGCTCCTGAGACGAACGTCGATATTCTGGCCCGTCAAGTAGAAGAAAAATTGAAGGAGACCTTCGGCTACGAAATTGGCGTCATAGTGCGGACCGCCGGCCACCTGCGCGAGCTGGTGTCTTCGAATCCTTTCGAGATCCTGCGAATGGCTCCCACGGCGAAACTCTATGTCACCTTCCTCGCCGAACAGCCGCGAAGCGGTCTGAAGATCCCCTACCAATCGCCAACGGGAGCCTTTTGCATCCTGAAGGTCACTGGTAGTGAGGTGTTCAGCGCCTTGGACGTATCGGGGGGCGGCAGAACCGTGGACAGCATGACGTTGATCGAGAAGGAATTCGGCAAGAAGGTAACTACCCGCAACTGGAACACGATCAACAAGCTGCTTGCCTAGTGGGTATGACTACTCGACTCCTTCGGGCCATTTCCCGCTGGCGGAGTCGAAGTACGCCCAAGTGAGTTGGCCTGTCGATGCAGACCGTAAGACCCGAGGTTCAAATCGCCGCGCTTACACCGCTGTCCAGGACTATGGTCAGACGATCAAGGCCAGAGCGAATGACAATGCGGGAAATTCGCGCTTGGCAGTCGCTTCGATAAGACTAGTCGGCAATGGTTCCGCAGAAGGGCTCTGATTTACACGAGTGGGTAAACTTCGCGAAGGCGGCTGGGACAGTTCTTCGCCCGTATCTAGCGGGTATGTACCAGGAAGCCTTTGAGAACGCGAGCACAGCTGCGCAGGACATGGCAGCGCTACATGACGACTGGTTTAAGGGTATCGCCAGGTCAATCGGCATGTTTGTGTCCCAATGGGATGCGGACGTGGCTATGGGAGAGTTGGAACTGCTATCGACATCGGATACAGACGAACGTTGGGAGACAATCAAGAGGATCTACACCGGTGTAGCAGCAGGTGTCATGGCTACGTCCGATCTGGCGAACCTCAGTGCCGTCCAACGGGCGGAAAGGATACTCGATCGAGCAATCCCGCTCCTGCGAAGCCGATTTTGGACGGACGGTTATCAGGGCTTCCTCCCAGTCGAGGTTTGGGAGAGCGGATTTCTTCCGCCATGGACTCTCTATTGGTTCCGTGCACTGACGCGGGCGGCCTGTGGCAGGTACTCAGCGGCTCGACGGGACTTCCAGCGCGCTTACAACGGAGCAGCAGAGATGGCTTGTGCGTACGATCCAGATGATCGGGCCTTTGATTGGTCACGGGCAACAATCGATCCGGCTGTGGTCCCCCAGGCGATCGAGGCGTTCGGTGAGGTCTGCCCCGTTTTGGCACGATTCCTTCACGACCTGGGCTACTTCTGCTTTCGGCGGGGAGACTGGGGCTATGATCCGGAAGCTCTTGCCCCACGAACGAAGGAAGGAGCTTTTGGGCCATCCTCACGGGCGTCCGGGTACTTTAAGACGGCTCGGCAAATTGTTAGTCCCTTCAACCCTAATCCCTACGTGTTAGCGGGCCGTGCTGAGTTCCATAGCTATGCCAGAAGATTCGATTTCGTGATGGAGGATCTCGCAGAGGCCTACTCGGCTGTAGACGACGCGCGCGATGGCCGTCAGATCGGAACGGCGAGTGGCGACTTTTACGCCTCAGGGAGAGTGTATTTCCAAGTGGGTCTCCTTAGCTACAAATTCATGCATCGAGGAGATCGGGAAGTACTTAGAAACCCCGCAGAGCGAGAAGCACTAGAGCTTGCGGTCGAGAAGGCGCCTGTAGCACTCCGAGAGGTTCTGACCGAAGACGGAAGCTGGATAAGACTCTTTCGAGATTCGGCTTTGTGCTACTTCTGCGTGAAACAGGTCGTCAGGGCCGTTCCCGCGTTGGTTATGCTGACCGATCCTCTTGGAGACAAGGGCTCCGGCGTCAGGCGCGCTGCTAGACAACTGCTCTGGGATTTCATCCACGGATACGGCAGTGAGTTCACAGACGATTTCACACGGTACACGAGCCTTGTGGGTTATCATCTGGCTCCGCTGGGGTCGGCGTGAACGCGGAGGTGCCTCAACGAGAGCACGCATTAACAGTTCTGCGGAGGTGGAACTCCTTTACGCCGTTGCTGCCGACCGCAGACGCAGGCCCCGGCGGCGGGTACCTGCTCCAAGTCACGGGCCCCAAAGGGCCGAGGGGTATTGTCATCGATCCGGGTTTCGACTTCCTGCGGAATCTCCAGGACAGCCGGCATTCGATGAGAGATGTTCATGCAGTCTTCATGACCCATTCTCACGTAGACCACATGGACGATTTCGAAGGCTTGCTAACTGCACGCTTCGAAGGCAACGAAGCTGCTGACGACCTCGGCACTGGTGACAAACGTCACTTGGATCTGTTTCTTAGCTTGGATTCGTTCCAGAAGCTCGCTCCGCTGATCGAGGCGCAAAAGTCTGGCGTAGTCGGGAAGGCCAACATTCGTACGCTGGCCCCTGGCATGACGATTAAGCTGGATGACTACGGCGTAACCGTCACCGTAGTTGGTGCGGATCACAGCCCCCGCCAGCCGGTTAACGGGGGCTACGAGTATAAGGACGATTGGCTCCGCCACGCGGTCGGCCTGATCGTTCAAACGCATGATCCTCGCTGGACTCTCGGGTTTACGAGTGATACTCGGCTGCTTACAGACGCCAGCATTTTCCCGTTCGGTGAGTGTGACATTCTCGTGGCACATCTGGGCACGGTGTCATTCCCTCAGCTGCTTTCCTTAGCGGAACTGACGACGGGTCCTGAGTTGGATGAACTCTTGGAGGGCTTGAAGAGCGCTGGCGGTCGGGCCTTTAGGGGAGGCGTCGAAACAACCTCCTTATACGCGTTGCTGAAGGAGCCTTGGCAGAAGCGAAGCGACTTCGCCTTCGGGCACGCGTTCACGGAAGCCGTTAATGGCGCTCGGCGGGAAGACCCTCGGAGCGGCCACCTTCTCTTCCGAGGGGTCTACGCCATGTTTGAGAACCGAAAAAATAGACAACCCTCGGACGGCAGACCATGGCTGGGGATAATATCAGAGTTCGGCCTAGAGCTCGGATCGTTGCGCAACAACATTGCCGATGCGCTGAACCACTCTCTGTTTAACTCCCGAGTAGGAGACTCAAATGGCCGACTCATCACCGGCGACTTGGGGCTAAGAGTGACCCTTGGCGAGCGCTTGGCGGTTCAGTGTACAGCGTGTTGGCTGCCGGCCGAAGCCATGGAAATAGATGCTCGCTGCATCAGACATGACCAACGTATCGAGTACAACCACGACACTGCCGCATGCAGGCGGGCAGAATTCTCCAGGCCGACCCCCTTGGTACATCAGCCGCGCCTCGTCGACGGACGCGCCGAACTCCCGTTCTGACGCCCCAGCGTATGTGAACCCGGCATGGATGTCCTAACGGGCTTTTTCTCGAGCGTCGATCTCAGCTTCGCGCGTGTCGCGGTACTGTCTGAGCGCCTCGCGCAGTTCATCGATATTGTGATCCAGCCGGTCTCCCGCGAAGGCTTCGCGGTTACCGATGTCGTTTGGGTCTAATACATACCCGCCAATCGCGCTGAGCCAATAGCCAATGGCTTGAATTGATCTTAAGGCTCTCGCCGGAACGTGACCGTTAGTGCTTTGCTGTTGGGTAGCCATTGGCCGCCGATTCTAACAAAAGGAATTGCGTCTTTCAACGCGCTACTCTAATCGGAATCATCGGCGTTCTCCACCCAACAATCAAGTAGATCTGTGCAACTGCGTAGGCAGATCTACGTTTCGCGGAGCAGCACGTTATTTTGGCGAGGCGGTGTGGCCGGCGGGATAATCCGCTGGCGGACCATGGCCAGGAAGTCGTGCGGATAGGGCAGGCGCGGCGAGCTGGCCTCATCGATGCGCTCGACCGTGTCTGCGGGCAGGGTCACGTCCAGGGCCTGCAGGTTGTCCTCCATCTGCTGCACAGACTTGGGGCCGATGATCGGCGCAACAACCCCGGGGCGGTCCAGGTTCCAGGCGAGGCTCAGTGCAATCGGCGACACGTCGAGCTTGGCCGCCTCCTCGAGGACCACCGCCAGGATGGCGTGATTGCGCTCGCTGAGCGCCCGGCGTCGCCAGATTTGCTGGAATGGCCCAGGTGCGGCGAAGCGCGTCCCCTCCTCAGGCTCCTCGTCCTTCCTGTACTTGCCGGTCAGCATGCCGCCCGCGAGGGGGCTCCAGGGAATGATCCCGACGCCGTAGCGCTCGCAGACGGGCACGATCTCGACCTCGATGTCGCGGGCGAGGATGCTGTACTGCGGCTGCAGGCTGACCAGGGGTTCCCAGCCCTTGCGGTCGGCAATTAGCGCCGCCTCGGCGATGCGCGAGGCGGGCCAGTTGGAGACTCCGATGTAGCGCACTTTGCCCTGGCGCACGAGGTCGTTGAGCGTGCTCAACGTCTCCTCCAGCGGCGTGTCCTCGTCGTAGCGGTGCATCTGATAGAGGTCGATGTAGTCGGTGTCGAGGCGGCGCAGGCTATCCTCGCAGGCTTTGCTCACATGCTTGCGGCTGGTCCCGCCCTCGAATGGCCCGGGGCCGAGCGGCGAGGCCGCCTTCGTGGCGATGACCACGCTGTCCCGGCGGCCCTTCACCGCCTTACCGACGATGGACTCCGACTTGGTCCCGGAGTAGACATTGGCGGTGTCGATAAAGTTGTGGCCGGCGTCGAGATAGGCATTGATGATTCCGATCGACGTTTCCTCGTCGCAGCCGAACTGCTCGTTCCCAAAGTTCATGGCACCCAGGCAGAAGGGCGACACCTTCAGGCCCGAGCGGCCGAGTTTGCGAAGACCTCGTGTTGGCATTCAAGACTCCTTTTATGCGCCCAATCGGGCGCTTCCTCTTTTATTGGCTCGTCATGAACTCTTTTTGGAACGGCTCATGGTTCAGGCTGTGACCTGCCGTGCGACCGGCGTTCAGCTCGCGGAAGAGCGGCAGCCAATGCTCGCCGGCGATGCGGGCTTCCTCGAGGTGCGGGTAGCCGCTGAGGATGAAGTAGCTCAGCCCCATCTCGCTGTAGGTTAGGAACTTGCGGGCGACCTCCTCGTAGGAGCCGACGACCGTGAGCCCGATCCCCCGCCGCACCTTGCCCACACCGGCCCAGAGGTTCTCTTCCGGCCAGAGGTCGTCGCGGCCGGCGAAGACGCGCTGCCGGGACTCGCCCGCCGAGTCTGTGGCTTTCAACACTTTCTGGACCCGCTCGACGTGCTCCTCGGGGACGCCGGCGACCTGTTGTTCGGCCGCTGCGACGGCCTCCTCGTGGGTTGCCCGGGCAAGGACGTGGAGGCGGACGCCGAAGCGCAGGGCCTTGCCGTGGGCGGCGGCCTTGGCACTCATCCGCTCGATGCGCTCGGTCATCTGCGGGATCGTCTCGCCCCAGAGCAGGTAGCAATCAATTGAGTCCGCGAAGACATCCTCGGCGATCTCGCTGGCGCCGCCGGCGTAGAGGGGCGGATAGGGCTCGGTCAGGCAGCGAACGGCCGGCTTGCAGCCTTCCACTCGATAGAACTCACCCTCGTGGTCGAAGCGGCGCTCCGTCCAGTACTTCTTCATCACCTCGATGAACTCGCGTGTCCGCTGGTAGCGCCGGTCGTGCGGGGTGAAATCGCCATCGGCCGCCAGCTCGGCCGGAAAGCCGCCCGTGACCACGTTAACCAGCAGGCGTCCCCCTGTCAGGCGGTCGAAGGTACTGACCATCTTGGCAGCGACAACCGGCGCCACGAAGCCGGGGCGGACCGCGACCAGGAACTTGAAGTCCTTGGTGAGCGGCGCCGCCAGGGCGGCCACCACCCAGGCGTCCTGGCAGCTATCGCCGACCGGTACGAGGGCGCTGCTGAAGCCGGCGGCCTCGGCGGCCTGGGCGACCTCGACCAGGTAGTCGAAGGTGGCCTCGCGCTCGGTCGAGCGGTCGCCAAAGCTCTCGGTATCACCGGAGGTGGGCAGGAACCAGGCGAATTCAGTCTCATGATCCGCAAGCCCGGTATTGGATGGCGTCGCTCCGTTCACTGCCATGGCTCCACCTCCCCGTCATCGAAGCAGCTTCCGGGGGCCATCTGCATCTGCAGGAAGGCCGCGGATACCGGAGGCGCCTCGATCTGCTCCAGCCAGGCGTTACGCTCTTTCTCGGGCAGCCGGCTGTGCAGGTCGCGCCAGCTGACGTGGATCAGCGTATCGTCGGCGCTGATCCCGAAGTCCAGAGACCACGCGCCATCGAGCTTGACCCTGCCGGCCGAGCGCGAGCGGATCACCGAGCAGCCCGGCCGGCCGCGATAGACGTCGAGGACCTCGCTCCTGAACCAGACCGGCAAAAGCTCAGCCGAGCCGTTGCGGAGGGCGCGGCGATAGAGGAGCTGGAGCTCGCGGCTCACGTTAGCTGCTCAACGCTCGATCGGCATGTCGACCATGGAGCCCCACTCGGTCCACGAGCCGTCGTAGTTGCGTACGTCGTCGTAGCCGAGGAGCTCCTTGAGGGCGAACCAGGTGTGGGACGAGCGCTCGCCGATGCGGCAGTAGGCAATGACGGGCTTCGAGCCGTCGACGCCCTTGGCGCCGTAGAGCTCCTTGAGCTCCTCGGGGCTCTTGAAGGTGCCGTCCTCGCGGACAGCTTGCGCCCAGGGCACGTTGGCGGCGCCGGGGATGTGGCCGCCGCGCTGCGCGGTCTCCGTGAGACCGGGAGGGGCGAGGATCTCGCCGGTGTACTCTGCTGCCGAGCGGACGTCGACCATGTTGTGGCTGCCGCCCTCGAGGGCCTGCAGCACGCCGTCACGGCGGGCACGGATGCTCTCGTCGCGCTCCTTGAGCTCGACGTTGCCGGCCGGCGGGCTGGACTCGTCCGTGGTGGTCTCGCGGCCCTCGTCCAGCCACTTCTTGCGGCCGCCGTTCATCAGCTTGACGTTCTCGAGGCCGTGCATCTTCAGCAGCCAGTAGGCGTAGGCGGCGAACCAGTTGTTGTTGTCGCCGTAGAGGATGAGGGTGCTGTCGCTATTGACGCCGGCTTTGCGCAGGAGCTGCTGGAGCTCGTCCTTGCTGGCGACGTCACGGCGGACCTGGTCTTGCAGCTGGCTTGTCCAGTTCCAGGCGGAGGCGCCCTTGACGTGGCCCTCGCTGTAGGCGTTGACGTCGACGTCGACTTCAATCAGTCGAACCTTGGGGTCGTCGAGGTGGTCGGCTGCCCAGTCGGTCTCGACCAGAGCGTTGGGGTTGGCGTAGCCCATACAGGCCTCCTTCTCGGGGTTGCCCTATCAACTTAGTCAGGAATCCCCTCAGCTTCCATAACACTGGTTCAAGACGGCTGTGACGGGGGGAGGGCTAGCCGGCGACGAGCGGCTGGAGGATAACCTCGCGGAGGGGCTCCGTGCCGCCGAGCTTCTCGCCGACGTCGAGGACTTCGATGCCCGCGAGTCGGCCCGCCTCGTCGTAGTCGACCGCCAGCCCGTCAGCCAGGTGAGGTGATTTTCATTGGCAGGACTCCCGAGGTTAGGGTAGCTGGCCCCATGGCGTGACCCGAGGAACGGATGGGCTTCATTCTCGCTCGGCCAGCCATTGAGCGGCCTCGACCGCCCGCGGATGATCGGCGCGGCCCAGGCGTTCGTTGTTGGCGAGGTACCAGCGGTAGAAGAGCCGTGCTGCGGCGGGCAGGCTTTCCCCCGCCAGGCCGCGGACACGCCGCATCTGCTCGTCGTGTACTTTGGCGGGCTCGACCTTGTCCGCTAGCAGCACCGTCAGCTGGAGGTCGGTCATCGCGGCGCGACCCGTGGTGTGGTAGCGTACCGCTTCCAGCAACTCCTCGTCGTCCCAGCCCAGGTCGCGTCGCAGCATCGCGGCGCCGACAGGCCCATGAAGCAGGATCGGCGCAGAGCGCTCCTCGGGCAGGATCGCGATTCCGTAGAGGCCGGCGCGACGCAGCAGCTCGTCTTCGCTCATCGCCCGGGCCACGTCGTGCGCCCAGGCGGCCATGATTGCGCGCTCGCGGTCAACCTGAGGAGGCGCTATCCGGTCGACCTCGGCGACCACGCGGGCGACGTGGCTGTAAAGTCCCCGCGGCAGCGCCGAGAGGAGGGGTTGCAGCTCGGGGGGCGGGCGGAAGCTCAGCCGGTCAGCCCTCCGGGCCCAGCCGGCGGCCTGCCAGCAGGTGCATGTGCAGGTGGTAGACCGTCTGCCCGGCGTCGTCGCCGCAGTTGACCGCCAGGCGGAATCCGCTGTCGGCTACGCCGCCCTCCTTCGCCAGCTTCGCTGCCGCGGTGTACATCCGGCCGAGGGTGGCCGCGTGCTTGGGCCCCAGGTGTAGAGCGGAAAGAATGTGCTCGCGCGTGATTATCAGGATGTGGGTTGGGGCGCGGGGGTTGATGTCGTAGATGGCGAAGACGAGGTCGTCCTCGTACAGCTTGTCGACCTTCATCTCGTCGCGCGCCATGCGGCAGAAGATGCAGTCGTCGACGTTCACTTGCACATGCGGTAGCCGATTCCCGGCACCGTTTCGATCGTCCCGTCGGGCAGGGGCAGGCGCTGGCGCAGGCGGCTCACTGTGACGTTCAGCAGGTGGTTCTCGCCCTCATAACCCTCGCCCCAGACTCGCTCCAGGATCTGGGCCCGCGTCAGGACGAGGCCCGCGTTCTCGGCCAGATAGGTGATAAGCCGGTACTCGGTTGTCGAGAGCCTGATCTCCTCGCCTTTGACCCGCGCCAGACGCTGGTTGAAGTCGAGCTCCAGCGTGTTGACCTTCAGGGTGCGCTGCTTCTCCAGGCCGCCAGAGCTCTGGGACCGGCGCATGGCTGCGTGCAGGCGGGCGACCAGCTCGCCGGCGCCCACGGGCTTGCGGATGTAGTCATCGGCGCCGGCCTCGAGTCCCGCCACGGCGTCGGACTCGTCGTCGGCGGCCGTGAGCATGAGGATGGGGACGCTGCTGACGAGCCGCAGGCGCCGGCAGAGCTCGATGCCGTCGATCCCGGGCATGCGTACGTCGAGGATGGCGGCATCCGGATTGTGCCCGAAGAGTCGATAGCCTTCCTCGCCATTACTGGCCTTCAGGCACTCGAAGCCCTCGAGCTCCAGCGTGCGGGAGACCAGCCGCAGCAAGCCGAGGTCGTCGTCGACGACCAGAACCTTGGGCTTACTCCCGCCGCCCTTGCCGCGCGTGTTGCCTGATGGTTCGCGCAACGACATCGGCAGTCACCGGTTTCACAAGATATTCGACCGCGCCGCGGGCCAGCGCCTCTTCGCGCCGCATAGCCTCAGCGGTCGCCGAAACAACGATAACGGGTGGCCCGTCTGAGTTCTTGTCAGCGCGCAGGGCCTCGAGTATTTCCCATCCGCTGAGGCGGGGCAGGCCGAGGTCGAGGATGATGGCGCACCAGCCCGGCTTGCGGGCCTGTTCGAGGCCATTGATGCCGTCCCGCTCGTGTGTCACCTCATAACCTTCGAAGCGCATGATCGTCTTGAGGACGCGGGCGATGTCGGGGTTGTCCTCGATCAGCAGGATGGGCAGAGTGGGCTGGTCGTCAGGCATCAGGCCTCCGGCGCCTGCAATCCCCGCGGCAGGGAGAAGGTGAAGAGGGCGCCGCCGTCGCCCGGGCTGGCGGCGACGATCCGGCCCCCGTGGGCTTCGACAATCGCCCTGGTGATCCAGAGGCCGAGGCCCGTGCCCTTGGCCGTGAACTCGCTGCGCCCGCGGTAGAAGCGCTCGAAGAGGCGGTCGGCGTAGCCCTCGGCGAAGCCGGGCCCGTGGTCGCGTACGGTGACCCAGACCTTCTGCTCCTGGTCCTCCAGGACGACCTCGATGGGACCGTCGCCGCCATACTTCTTGGCGTTGTCGAGCAGGTTGTGGATCACCTGGCGGATGCGTCGCGGGTCGAGCACCAGCTCGCAGCGCTCGGGGCCCGTGAATTCGATCTGCTCGCTGTCCCAGCGCTGGTGCGCCTCGGCGATCGCCTCGAAGACGATCTTGGAGAGCTGCGCTGGGCGCAGGCTCATCTCGAGGGTGCCGTGCTCAATGCGCGAGGCTGTCAGCAGGTTGTCGACCAACTCCTCCAGTTGCAGCGTGGAGTCGACGATGCGGCGGACAAAGTCGCGCCGCTCCTCGGGCTCGAGGCGGTCCTCGTAGAGCAGATAGGTCGAGGCATAGCCCTGGATCGAGGCGAGGGGCGTGCGCAGCTCGTGGGAGACGATGGAGAGCAGGTTCTTGCGGGCCTCGTCGAGCTCGCGCAAGACCTGGGACTCCTGCTGGACCTCGCCCAGAGTCTCGTAGACGCTGGCGTCCATGGCGGAGCCCCAGATGGCCACCACCTGTCCGTCGTCGTCACGCCAGGGGCCAAGGCGGTCGACGATGACCTGTGCCTGGCCGTTGGGCAAGGCAACCTCGATCTTCTCGGTCACGACCTCGCCGGCGCGGGCACGGGCGACCATAGCGTCGGCGACTTCGGGGTTACGGACAAAGCGGGAGTAAGGAGAGCCGAGCTGGTCCTGGCGGGTGCGCCCTCGTACGGCGGCGGCCGCTGCGTTGAGAATCACGTATTCGCCCTCCAGGTTGAGGGCGAAGATGGGCTGGTCGATGAATTCGAGGAGCTGGCGGCATTGTTCGGGGGTGGCGTCGCGCATCATTCGCATCCTACGGGCTGTAAACCTCACTCCCTAGCCCCTTCTCCTGGGCCAAGAGGGTGGAGCGCCGGCTTCGGCGGCAAAAGGACGCCCCCGCCCACCCCTCAACCTCACCCCCGCTGTCTCCCACGCCCAGGCGCGCAGGCAGGCGACTCTGCGAGCGGCTGGCCCTCTCCTTGCCAAGGAGAGGGAAGACGAGGAGGGAGCGGATCGGCGGTTTAAGCGGTCGTTAACTGGCCTTAATTTGAGTTATTTGGCGTTAATCGGGCTTAGTTGGCTCGGGCAGATCGGCTTATTTGGGGCTTATTCGGCGTTAGCGGGCATTAGTGGGGCTTAATCCTCCTTATCGGGCGTTTGCTGGGAAAGAATTTCGTTTTCGAGGAGTTTGCTGGTCGTGGGCGGGGGCGAGGGTGCGGATGCGGTAGAACATGTATTGGGTGAGGCGGAAGAGCTGGGACTCGTCGTCGCGGTCGCGGGCGGCGCGCATCTTGATGCGGGAGGGAGTTGTTCGAGCATGGGCAACCTTTCGCGAGGGGTTGGCCTGTCATAATAAGAACATATGAGCTACCCGTGAAAGGGTGCAGGCGGCAGATCTTGTCGCGACAGGGAGAGAGAGGTTATCGGGGGCTGGCACCGCTGGTCGCATCGACTACTCCGTGACATCCTTCCACCAAATTTTTCCCTGCTCCGCGGCCGCGTCCAAGCTTAGGGTGCGACCCTTCTCCTGCTGAATGGAGGTCCGCTCCCAATCGGCTGCCTCGTCCTTGTTGCAAAAGAAGACTATTGCCGGGCAATAGGTCTCAATCATGCGTCCGGCGGGTCGCTCTTGCGGCTGCCAGATCACAACCTCTGACGCCCCAGGGTCGCCGGCATGGATGGACAACCGAATTTCCCTTGAACACTGCGCACAAGCTGAGTGAACGTCAGCATCACAGCCGAGCGCGGCGGGAATCCCTACTGCGTCGGCCGCACACCATACCCAACGCTTTCCTTCGGGTAACGTCACTTGATGTCTCGATTGACGGAGGCTCAGACCGCAGGCCCCCCAAATTCCTCGCTCATCCGCCTCTACCACCCCGTCCGCAACCAGGTCCGCTATCGCCTGACGAAGATCGGTCTCAATTGCGCCTGTCGTCGAAAGTAACGACGGAAGCGCTACCGGGCGGCCGGCTCTGATGCTCTTAAAACTCGCTCTAAGGATGGGCAGGCGTAGAGATGCAGTCATGACCTGACCTCGTGATCGCCGTAGGGCTACCTCTTCAACAGTGTGGGCAATCTCGCCGGTTCGAGGAAGCAGCGCGGACGAGAACCAATGGCTTAAGGCCCGCTCCAGTCCCCGGCCAGGACCGGGGGCGCCGGAATCGTGGACGGAGGCCAACGGTCGACGCTGTGACCGGGTTGTGACTGGCTTAGCCCGCCCTGTGACCGGGGTGAGAGTGCGGTTGCTGAGAATGGCGATAGGCGGTGGCTAAGTGCCGCCCTGGAAGAACCCCAGAAGGAAGACATGGCTTCGATTGACGCCGCCCCTGGCACGCCAGTACGCGGGCGTGTGGTGGTCCTCGAGGACGACGCGAGCGTCCAGCACATGCTGCGCACCATCCTCCGCCTCGAGCGTTACGAGGTCGAGGGCTTCAGCAACGGCCGCGCGGCGCTGCAGAGCGTGGAGGAGAGCCCGCCTGATCTGCTCGTGGCAGACCTGGTCGTACCTGAACCGGACGGCTGGGAGGTCGTGAGGCGCCTGCGGGCCGGGGTTAGGACGCAGTCGTTGCCCATCCTCCTTATCTCCTCCGTCCAGGAGCTCGCGGCTGAGAGTGAGAAGGTCGGCGCCAGCGACTACCTGGCGAAGCCTTTCCGGGTGCAGCAACTGCTGGCGAAGCTGGACACGCTGCTGGCAACGCCGGCCGCGCCGGCACCTTAGGGTCTTCACACTCCTCTGCGCGGACACAGCAGGATCTGGGCCATGCTGCCGATGATGACTATGAGGGTGGCCCTGGCGGCCCCCACAGAAAGCTGTTTCAATGTCGGCGCAGCAGAACATACCGACGCGAGGCCGGATTGTCGTCGTAGAGGATGACCGTCGCGTCCAGCACATGCTGCGCACCGTGTTGCGTTTGGAGCACTACGAGGTTGACTGCATTGCAGACGGTCAGGTGGCTCTTTATCGAATCACCGCCTGCGTGCCTGACCTGTTGGTGCTGGACCTGCTGATCCCTGGACTTGATGGTTGGGAAGTCGTCAGGCGCCTGCGCAACAACCCGCGTACGGCCGGCCTCCCCGTGCTGGTCGTCTCGTCCGTGGCTGATCTTGAAGAGGTCGGCGAGACGATTGACGTAAATGACTACCTGGCCAAGCCCTTCCGCGTTGAGAAGCTTCTGAGCAAGGTCCAGCTGCTGTTGAATGCGCATGACGCGGCGGCGTGACCCGCGTGACAGTGGTAAGGTTGTAGCCTCGCCACGGGATCGGTCTGGACGCTGGGACCATGGGCGAGACCCTTCGCAACGGAAAGAGCCTGTGAAACCCAGTCGAAGGACTTCCAGCCCAGATGGCGGCACAGCAGCGGAAGCTGCATTGCTCGATGCCGTGTACCAGACGCTGCTTGCCGTGGTCGAGCAGTGCGACAGCGAGCGGCTGGCTGTTGATGTCGTTGACGGGTCACTGCCACGTTCACCGACAGCGACGCCTGCATCTGGCTGATCGAGGAAGAAGCCCAGGAGATGCGCATGCTGGTCGGGACCGGCCGCTTCGAGAACCTCGTAGGGGAGAAGCGGAAGCTGGGCGAAGGCCTGATGCGCGAGGTCTGGCGATCGGGCGAGCCGGTCCTGATCGATAACTATTCGACGTTTCCGCAGGCAATTCCCGAGTTCGTCCACGCATTGAGTGACCTGGCGGGTGCCGCGGTGCCGCTGCGCAGTATGGGGCAAGTGAGCGGGACTTTGTCGTTGGGCCGGCCTGCGGCGCTCGGGCCGTACAGCGCTTCGGAGGTTCGGCTGCTCGAACGATTCGCGGCGATCGCATCCGTGGCCTTGCAGTATCTGCGGACCAACATATCGCTCAGCAACGAAGTGGCGACGAGGGAGCAGGCGGAGGCGAGGCTGCGCAGGCAAAACGAATTCCTTGAGGCCCTGCACGAGGCCAGCCTTGGGTTAGTCCAGCACAGGCCTCTTGATGAGCTTCTTGGTGACGTCATCGAGCGTTCGGCGCACCTGCTCGGTGCTGACAGCGGCTACGTGGCGACACTAGCGCCTTCGGGTGAAGAGTTAGAGATGCTCTGTTCCACGTTTCCCCGACCTGATGCTGGAGATTCGACTAAACAATTGCGAATCGCGGTGGGCAGAGGAGAGGGAGCAGCGGGTTGGGTTTGGGAGAACGGGCAACCAATCATTGTCAACAATTACCGCGAATACCCCCAGCGACTGCAGGAGTACGCTAACGATGGCGTCCGGGCCCTCGTCGCCGTACCCCTCTTCGGTGGTGACCGTTTCATCGGGGTGCTGGCCGTTGGAGACTACGCCGAAGGCAAGCAGTTTGGCGATGAGGACGTCGCGCAATTGAGCCGCCTCGGACTGTTCGTTTCGATGGCGATCGAGAACGCCCGTTCAAGCGAGGAACTGGCGAGGTTCGAGCAGCGCTTCAAGGCTCTGGTGCAAAACGGGCTCGACGTTATAGCGGTGCTCTCGGATGACGGGGTGATCCTCTACGAAAGCCCATCGGTCGAGCGGGTGCTCGGCTACCTGCCTGAGGAGCTTGTCGGGCAACAGTGTGAGGATTATCTGCATCCCGATGACCTGGAAGCCGTGAAACTGGCCTTCCGCGAGGCGATCGAGGAGGGCCCTGGTGGGGCAGTGGAGTTCAGATTCCGCCACAAAGATGGGTCGTGGCGTCACTTTGAGGCGGTGGGGAGCAACTGCCTGGACGACCCCGCGATAGGCGGAATCGTCCTCAATTCCCGCGACATCACCGACCACAAGTCGGCGGACGAGGCCGTCAGGGCCAGTGAGCGCCGCTTCCGCTCGCTCATCCAGAACGCCAGCGACCTGGTCGCCGTTCTGAATCAGGAAGGTGCCTTCACCTACGTCAGCCCTTCGACCCTGACCATTGCCGGCTACGAGCCGGACGAGCTGTTAGGCCGGGCGGCGATGGAGTCCGTTCATCCTGATGACGTTTCGGAGGTAGCGCGGACGCTGGAGGGCCTGCGGGCCGAACCCGGCCGCGAGCGGCAACTGAGAGTCCGCATCAAGCACAGGTGGGGCGACTGGATACCCGTTGAGGGACAATGCCGGAACCTGTTGGATGACCCAGCCGTCGGGGGCATAGTCGTCAATCTGCGGGACGTCAGCGACCGCAAGCTATTCCAGGAAGAGCTTTCCCTGCATACTTTTTATGAGCCACTCACGGGTCTGCCGAACAAAGCGCTCTTCGTGGACCGGCTGCGGCATGCCTTCAGCATTTCCAGCCGGCGCGGGGGCACCGTGGCGGTGCTTTACCTGGATGTCGACCGTTTCCAGGACGTCAACGACAGCCTCGGCCACGACGCAGGCGACGAGCTTCTGGTGGCGCTTGGCGAACGCCTGCGCTGGGTGCCGAGGCCCGAAGACACAGTGGCGAGGCTGAGCGGGGATGAATTCGCGTTTCTTCTCGAAGACACGAGGGACGAGGCGCTTCCCCAACGCACAGCACAACAAATAATCGAGGTCCTCAGGGCACCCTTCAGGATTGCTGGTCAGGACGTCTACATCTCGGCGAGCATCGGCATAGCCGTGCGCGGGCCGGGCCATAGCACAGCGGAAGAGTTGCTGGGCGACGCGGATGCCGCGATGCATCGGGCGAAGGCCGAGGGCAAGGCGCGTTATGTCCTATTTGACGAGGAGATGAGCCGGCGCGCCACCCAACGTCTTAACTTCGAGAGGCAGCTGCGCGAGGCCATCGCCGGCGACCAGTTCGAGGTGCACTACCAGCCCATAGTCGACTTAACGACGGGCGGGATACTCGGCGTTGAAGCCCTTGCCCGCTGGCGTCACCCCGAGCATGGGCTGGTGCCTCCCGTGGAATTCATTCCGGTTGCTGAGGAATCGGGACTAATCCGCAGCCTGGGCCGCCGGGTGCTGCGAGATGCTTGTAACCAGGTGAGGGCGTGGCAAGATTTCGAGGCAAACGACGTGGCGTGCCCCCTGATGTTGAACGTGAATGTTTCGCCACGAGAGTTGGTGGCGGACTTCCCGCGCGAGGTCGCAGCGATCCTAAAAGAGACCGGGCTGCGGCCGGAACACCTGCGCCTTGAAATAACGGAAAGCACGGCTGTCCAGGAAGGCGCCGCGGGGCTCGGCATCCTGGCGTCGATCAACGAGATGGGCGTGCTGCTGGCGATCGACGATTTTGGCACCGGATACTCCTCGCTCGCCTCGCTAACGAGGGTGTCCGTCGATGCTTTGAAGATCGACCGCAGCCTTATCGACGGGCTCGAAAGGGACGAAGGAAAGCTGTCGATAGTGCGGGCAGTGATCTCCCTGGCACACGCGCTGGAGATTACGGTGTGCGCGGAAGGAGTAGAAACCGCCGAACAGCTCGCGGCGCTCAAGGCGCTCCAGTGCCAGAACGGCCAGGGCTACCTGTTCTCGAGGCCGGTAGTGGCAGAAGACCTCACCGCGATTCTGGCTTCAGGAGCTCGTCTGGTCCCCGCCTTGTGACTGTCCTGTGACAAAAACGGCATCGTGCCGCCTCGGCCTGTGACTCGGCCGTGACCTGACACCCTGAGGATGTAATGGACGGCTGAGCCAGCAAAACCGCAGCCCGAGCCGAGATCCCTCCCCGGACTGACCGAGAATCCCGACCTCCCCGCGGATTCTCGGTCTTCTTTTTGCCCCCGCTGGTATCCTCCGTTTCCATGGAGCTTTACCTCGTCCGCCACGGCGAGTCCGATATACCGCCGGGGCGCATCCAGAAGGACTACCCCCTTTCTCCGCTCGGGCGCCAGCAGGCGGAGCGGGTTGGGAAGCGCTTTGAGGGCGTCAAGATCGACCACCTGGTCACCACGCCCTACCGGCGCTGCCTGGAGACGGCCCAGGCCATCGCCGACTGCACGGGAGTTGACCACGTCGAGATCCCGGGCCTCGGGGCGATCGACGCCGGGCCGTTGCACGACATCCCGATAGTGGAGATCGGCGAGAAGTACCCCGAGCTGTCGAAACCCGGAATCTTCGACTTCTCCGCCGCCGGTGGCGAGAGCCCGCAGTCGTTCTCCGAGCGGATCACGACGAGCTTCGTGGAGCACATCTGGGACCGCTACTGGAAGGAAGACCTTACGGTCGTCTCGGTGAGCCACGAGGAGACGATCAACGCGATCCTCCACCACATACTCAAGGCGCCGTTCGAGGGCTTTCACACGTTCCGTATCGACCACACATCGGTCAGCGCGCTGGACGTGCGCTTTGGCCGGCCGCGCATCCGCTATACGAACGACCATTCGCACCTGGGGGATCTGCCCGTGGGTCAGTCCGGGAAGGGGCGGCCCGCCAGGGTGTGAGCGAGCGGCCGGGCGGGGGCGGGCCGGCAATCTTGCGCAGCAGGTTGGAGTATACTCACGCATAGGAGCGCATACGGGGGTATACTCTAACCGTGGATGACCTTCTTACCGTGCAGGAAGTGGCGGACCGCTGCCGGGTCCATCAGCTGACGATCCGGCGGCACATTAAGCAGGGGCGCCTAAGGTCCGTGCGTGTCGGCCGCGCCGTCCGCGTCCGATCCAAGGATCTGGACACGTATCTTTTCAACGGGCTAGCGCCGAACGGGTCTGTCGCCGCCGCCGCCGACCCAGAGGAGCTTCGAGATCTCCGCCCGATAACGATGGATGACCCAGTCTTCCGCCTGATCGGGGCTTTCACTGGCGGGGCCTCAGATGTATCCACCAACAAGAAGAAGTACATAGCGGAAGGCATCTATTCAGAGTTTGCTGAATAGCGCACTACGCGAGAGGCGAGTCTTCATCGACAGCTCGGCGTTTTATGCATTGCTGGAGAGGGATGATGAGCAGCACTGGACCGCCACGGCAATCGCCGCCCGTCTAGAGTCCACTCGCGCGTCGCTCTTTACGACGAATTTCGTTATTGCAGAAAGTCACGGCCTCTTCCTCAGTAGATCTGGGCGACGGAGCGCAAGAGAATATCTGGCGAGCACCGAAGATTCCAAGATCGAGGTGGTTCGAGCCTCTCCCGAGGACGAGCTCCTGGCCAGGTCGATCATCTACAGGTACACCGACAAGGAATACTCCCTCGTTGGCGCGATCAGCTTCGCCGTGATGGAGCGCCTTTCGATTCGTACTGCCTTCGCTTTCGACCGCGACTTCGTGCGGTATGGCTTCCAGCCAGCTCGGCCGTGATGCCCTGCGCTTGTGGGCGTGGCGCCTCGGGCGTATAGTGTGCCCAATCGTCGGGGTTTAGTGGAGGTTGATGCCGTGGAGGCCTTCCCGAAATGCCAGAAGTGCCACGAGGGTGATCTAGTCCCGCTGTCCGACTTCGGCAGCCAGGGGGCTGCCATCCACTACAAGGCGTGGGCCTGCACCAATCCGGACTGCGGGTTCAACATCAAGATCCGCAATGGCGACCTCTATGTCGACGAGCCGATCGCCAGCGGCGCCGGGCACACCCCCCGCCACGGCCAGGTCCGCCAGCCCTACTAGGCGGCGTCGCGGACCGAGCCGGCCAGCTGGTGGATGGCCTGCCGCAGGGCGGCCTGTGACTCAGCGCCGCCGCGCTCAATCCTGCGGATCTGCTCGGCGAGCTCGCTATAGAGCGGGGCATCGCTTGAGTGGATCTTGAAGACCTTGGGGTTCGGGGTTTCCGCCAGCATCTCGCCGTCCCCCACCAGGACTTCGTGTAGCCGCTCGCCGGGCCGCTCCCCGGTGTAGACGATCTCGATCGGCCGGTCGGGCTCGCCCTTGAGGCGGATCATGCGCCGCGCCAGGTCCTCGATACCAATCTCCTCGCCCATATCGAAGATGTAGATGCTGCCCTGCTCGGCAAAGGCGGCGGCCTGGATAACGAGGCTCACGGCCTCCTCGACGCTGAGGAAGAAGCGCGCCATCTCGGGGTGGGTCACCGAGACTGGCCCGCCCTCTTCGATCTGGCGGGTGAAGGTGGAGACGACGCTGCCGCGACTGCCCAGGACGTTGCCGAAGCGCACCGCGCAGAAGGTGGTCTTCGCTTCTGCGCCCAGGGCCTTAACGAGGAGCTCCCCGACGCGCTTGGTGGCGCCCATAACGCTCACCGGGTTCACGGCCTTGTCCGTCGAGACGAAGACAACCTTCTCGAGGCCGTTCCTCTGCGCTTCCTCGAAGAGATTGAGCGTACCGACCACATTCACGTCGAAGGCCTCGTCCGGATGCTCTTCCATCAGGTGGACGTGCTTGTAGGCTGCGGCGTGGAAGAGGATCTGTGGCTCGGCGACGCCGAAGACGCGCCCGAGCCTTGCGCGGTCACTGACGCTGGCGATCCAGACCTTGATCTCGGCGTCGCTGTCGCGCACCAGTTGGGTATAGAGCTCGTGGAGTCCCGACTCGTTGACGTCGAGCAGGTGCAGGGCGGCGGGCTCCAAACGCAGGACCTGGCGCGCCAGCTCGGCGCCGATAGAGCCTGATGCCCCGGTGATCAGGACGCGTTTGCCGCGGATGGCTTCGACACACTGGCTGTAGTCGGTCTCGACCGGTTCCCTGCCCAGGAGGTCGGCAACCGTGACCTCGCGCAGGTCGCTGGGCCGCGCCTCCCCGCTGAGAACCCGCTCCAGGCCCGGAACCATGCGCACGGGGACATTGATGGCCTGGCAGACCGAGACGGCCTCGCGGATCACCTGCGGGGCGGCGGATGGAATCGCGATAGCCACCATGTCAATACCCAATCGCCCCACCAGCGCCGGCAGGTCGCGGCGCGACCCCACCACCGGCACCCCGTGCACGCGGTGGCGGAGCTTGCGCGGGTCGTCGTCGATGAAGCCGACGGGGCGGAAGCGCCACTGCGGGTTGGACTGGAACTCCCGGGCCAGGAGCTGGCCCGTCGTGCCAGCGCCGACGATCAAGAGGCGCTGCGCGCTGGCTGAGTAGCTGCTGAGGGGAGTCCACTTGCTGAGCCGCGGGCTCATCTTCCAGGTGGCTGTGGCAAGGAAAACCAGCATGCCGGTGATCAACACGACGGATAGCGGGATGGGGCGTGGGCTGATAAAGAGCAGGACGCCGAAGCCGATGGCGGTCGGCACGGCAACCGTCCGGCTGAGGTTGAGAATGTCCGGCACGCCCGCGTACTGCCAGGCGGTGCGGTAGATGCCAAAGAGCGTGCCAACGAGGATAAAGCCCGCGGCGTAGAGCCCCGCCGAGGCGGGGTACCACTCCCACGAATCATTGGGCACGTTGGCGTCGAAGCGCAGGAAGAGGGCCAAAGCGAAGGCCGCATAAACGATGAGCAGATCGAGTACTGCCGCGGCGACGAACCGCGCGGTGACGGTGAGGCGGCTTTCCGCGCTACTGAGCATGGGCAATAAAAAGGCCCTGACTGTCGGCCAGGGCACTATTCACGACGACGGAGCACCGCTGCGACCGTGCGCCAGAGGATAACGACGTCCCGCCAGAGCGGATGACTGTCAACGTACTGAAGATCGTAGCCAAGAATCGCGCCGTACGGCAATTCACGCCGGCCCTGGACCTGGGCCAGTCCGGTTATCCCCGGGCGCACGTCGTGGCGGCGATGGTAGGCCGGCGGGTATTGCTCCACCAGGTCGGGGATCTCTGGCCGCGGGCCTACCAGGCTCATCTCTCCCCTTAAGACATTCCAGAGCTGCGGCAGCTCATCGAGGCCCGACTTGCGCAGAAAGCCGCCGATTCGCGTGGTGCGGGCGCGGTCGCCGGGCAGCGAGAAGACGTAGCTATCCCAGTCCTCGACGCGTGGGGCGTGGGGCCGCTTGCTGTCGTCGGCGCCGTGCATCGTGCGGAACTTATAGAGCGTAAATGGCTGACCCTTAAGGCCGATCCGTTCCTGCCTAAACAGCGCCGGCCCGAATGACGTCAGCCGCACGACGAGAGCTACAGCGACGAGGAGCGGCGAGAGGACTACCACGAGAAGAAGGGAGGCCACAGCATCGAAAGCGCGCTTCAAGTTAGCGGCGGTTCTCGCGGGCGATCTCGCTGACGCAGGCAGCGACGTACTCGATGTCCTCGTCGCTCAGGCCGGAGTACATCGGCAGCGAAATGATCCGCTCGAATGCAGCGTCGGTTTCCGGCAAATCAGCGGGGATGTCCTTGAAGGCGGGGTGGTGGTGGATGGGGATGAAGTGGACGGAGGTGTCGACGCCGCGCTCGCGCAGGAGCTCGATGAAGCGGGCGCGGTCGATGCGCATGCGGTCGAGCCGCAGCTTAACGACGTAGAGGTGCCAGGCGTGGGTCACTTCCGGCCGCACCGACAGTGCCTCAACCTGCTCGACGTCAGCGAGCAAACGCTTGTAGAGCCCAGCGGCGCGGGTACGCGCCACGTTCAACTCCCCCAGTCGCCGGACCTGGTTCACGCCCAGCGTCGCCAGCAGGTCGCTGAGGTTGTACTTGTAGCCGCGCTCGATGACTTCGTAGCGCCACGTCCCTTCCGTGGCGCTGTAGCGCTTCCAGGCGTCGCGGGACATGCCGTGCAGCGAGAGCATCCGGGCGCGGTCGATCAATTCCTCGTCGTCGCTGACGAGGACGCCGCCCTCGCCGCTGGTCACGTTCTTCGTCGCGTAGAGGCTGAAGGCGGCGGCGTCGCCGAGCGAGCCCGCAGGAGACTCCTTGTAGAGGGCGCCGGGCGCGTGCGCCGCGTCCTCGAGGATCTTGATGTTGCGGCCTTCGGCAAGCGCCTGGAGCTCGGCCATGCGGGCGGGCTGGCCGGCGTAGTGGACCGCCATGATCACGCGGGTCCGCGGCGAGATGAGCCGCTCGACGCTCTCCGGGTCGATCGTCATGTCGTCGGCGCAGATGTCGGCCAGCACGGGAGTGGCCCCTGTTTCCATCACCACGGTCGCGCATGAGGCGAAGGTCATCGCCGGCAGGATCACCTCGTCGCCGGGGCCAATCCGCCATCCGAGCAGCGCCAGGTGCAGGGCGGCGGTGGCGGAGTTGACGCCCAGCCCGTAACGGGCGCCGCTGATCCGGCAGAACTCAGCCTCCAGCTCAGCCACCCTCGAGCCCGTGGTTATCCAGCCGGAGCGAAGCGTTTCGACAACGGCCGCGATATCTGTCTCGTCGATGGCCACCCGGGCGAAGGGCACCTCACGCGGGCTCATTGTGGCCTTACCAGGGCGAGGTAATGAGTGCGCAGCGTGGGCAGAGCTTGGAGCGCGCCGCATGCAGAGGTGGACAAGGGCGCGAGGAGGCAGGCCAATGGTGGGAGCAGCGTGATCCGCCGGGCGGATAAGTCGGCGCCAGGGAACAGCGAGCGCAGCTCGCGCAACGTAACCCCCCGCGTATCCCGGTTGAGCGGATTCCAGATGAAGTCGTACCACAGTATCGACCCGCCGGGCTTGAGCACCCGGGCCATCTCGCTGGCGGCCCTTCGGCGTTCGTGTGCCTCAGTGATCGAACTGAGCATCGTGAACTGGACGACCAGGTCGAAGCTCCCGTCGGGCCAGGGGATGTTTGTCGCCAACTCCAGCCGCAGGTCCGCTTCGGGCAGGCGCTCCCGCGCCAGCGCCAGCCGCTCGGGGAGCAGGTCTACTCCGGCCATGAGGCGCTCCTCGCCGCCGAGCCTCGCTAGGCCTTCGAGAACCCGGCCATCGCCGCAGCCAACTTCGAGGATGCGCGCGCCCGATAGCGGCAGCAATCCCTTGGTGCTGAGCAGTTGACGCACTTCTTCATAGCGCCGGCGATGGATATAGCGATCGCCCGCGCTCATCTCCTCCGGCGCCGGGTCGCGGCGGGCGGCGTAGGCGTTGGTTATACGCTCGCGCATGCCTAACTTCCGCTGGCCCGCGCGGCGGCGTCAGAAGGACGGCCCGCCGCAGTGCTGGGGCGCGCCCGACGCCAGAGTCCGGCGAAGAACCCGGCGCCGTAGGCGAGGTGGATTGCGGCAAAAACACCTGGCAGGTAGGGGATGGCGGCTGGCCGCCGCCTGCCGGCAAGGATGGCGCCGACCCCGAGGAACGAGGCGTAGGCGCGGACCAGCAAACGTAGAGGCCGCCACGAGCCGAAGAGCACACCCAGCGCGGCGAAGGAAGCCAGCCCACCAACCAGCGCCGCCGGCGCGAGCTGGCGCCCCCGAAGCTGCTGTGGGTGTGCGGCCAGCACGTTGACCTTGGCCCGGCCATAGCCGAAGTACTGTCTCACAAGCCCTTGCAGGTCGGCGCGGGAGTAATAACGGGAGCGCAGAGCCGGGTTGAGCCAGATGAGGCCCCCGGCGTCGAGGAGGCGGTAGTTGAGCTCGTCGTCTTCGCCGGCGTCGTCGCCCTCTTCGTACTCGCCGATGCGTCCGAAGACTTCGCGCAGGTAGGCACCGAAGGCCACCGTGTCGACGGGGCCCTCGGCGCCGCCGACGCGAAAGCTGGCGTTGCCAACACCGAATGGGGAGCCAAGGGCAACCGCGATAGCCGCCCCGACGGAGCCGCTGCCAACTGTCTCTATAACGCCGCCGGCGCAATCCGCCCCGGTGTCGTTGAGCGTGGCGATAGCCATCGAGATGTAGTCGGGCGCCAGCTCGCAGTGGCCGATGAGTTGGATGATGACGCCGCCCACCGAGTTGTGCAGGCCGGTGTTGCGCGCGGCCGCGGTGCCGGCGCCTTCGTTAGCGATCAGGCGGAAGGCGGCCCAGCCGAAGCCGGCGTAATTGCCCGCAAGCTCGGCGCTGTGGTCGGTGGAGCCGTCGTCAACGACGATGACCCCGACCTGGCCTCGTGGGTAGTCCTGCGCCGCCAGGGACTCCATCAGGCGCTCGATGTAGCGGCCCTCGTTGCGCATGGGGACGACTACAGAGACGAGGGGCAGGGCGTTCGTCTCCATCGCCATCGCTAGGGAGCGCTGGCCCGCTTCTTGGTCTCGACTTCGTCGATAGAGAGGGAGCGCGTGTGGTCAGTCTTGTCCCAGTGTTTGCGGCGGCGGCGAAAGTAGCCCAGCCAGGTGATAGGGATCCATGTCAGTCCAAAGACCGGGATGACGATGATGTAGCGCAAAAGGTATTTCCAGGGCACCCGTTCGAGCATCAGGTAGATACCCGGATAGATGATGTAGAACGCGATGACGGCTACCCCCAGCCAGAGCCCGACATCGGGCAGGAAGAACAGGACCTGCGGAAAGAAGTAGGGCATCCAGGCCAGTGCCAGAGTCAGGCTCCAGAGCAATACCCGCGTGGGAGCAATGCAGTAGATCGCGCCGTCCAAAGCTGCGAAGTCGCGGTCGCGGATAGCTTTGCGCAGGAGGGGCATGAAATAGCGGTGGGCGACGTCCCAGTGGCCCTGCATCCAGCGCATTCGCTGCCGCATCGAAGCGCGCATCGTCAGCGGCTTTTCGTCGTAGATGACGGCATCGTGTGCCCAGGTCGGCTTGATGCCGTTGAGGAGAACGCGCATCGTGTATTCGAGGTCATCGGTCAGCGACGTGACGTCCCAGCCGTACTTGCGGAGGACACTGATCTCGATACAAAAGCCGGTGCCGCCGAGGGCACAGGGGAGCCCGAGTTGGTAGCGGGCGAGCTGGTAGGTTCGGGCGGCCAACCAGAAAGCCATGGCGTAGGCCCAGGTGATCCAGTTGTCGTTGGGGTTCTTAGTGTCGAGGTAGGCCTGGATAACGGTCTCGCCTTTGAGCAGCCGCGAATTGAACTCGGTGAGCAGGTTGGCTGAGACGACGTTGTCGGCGTCGATGGTCACGATGCCGTCAAAGTGCTTGCCTGAAGCCTCGATCTCGTAAAAGCCCCACTCGAAGGCGAAGGGCTTGCCGCGCTTCTCGTCGTTCCAGCGCTCGAGCACGGTCGCGCCGGCGACGCGGGCGTTAGCGGCGGTGTCGTCGCTGCAGTTGTCGGCGATGACAAAGATTTCATAAAGCTCGTCGGGGTACTCCATCGCCTTGAGGCTAGAGATGGTCTCGCCGATCACCTTGTCCTCGTTGTGCGCGGGGACGATGATGGCGAAGCGCTTCTCCGGCGTCAGGATCTTGGTCTCTGGCTTCTTGCGAATGCCAAACAGGGCAATGGTGATCTGATAGAGGTTGTGCGCCGCCAGGTAGAACCACGTGACGCACCAGAACGCCGAGGCGATGATTATCAACGTCCAGCCGACGTAGCCGGGGTTGGGGTCCTCGAAGCGTGGGAGCAGGTCGCGAATCAGATCAAGCAACGAGACGTTCCCCCAGGAAGTCGCGGATGCGTTCGGCGGCGCGGCCGTCGCCGTAGGGGTTGCCCGCCCTGGACATTCGCTGGTATTCCGGGCCGCCCTTAAGCAGCGCTGATGCCTCGCCGACGATGGCTGCCGGGTCGGTGCCGACCAGCTTGACGGCGCCGACCTCGACGCCCTCCGGGCGCTCGGTCTTCTCCCTCATCACCAGAACGGGGACGCCCAGCGAGGGTGCCTCCTCCTGGATGCCGCCGGAGTCGGTGAGGATGAGGTAGCTGCGGGACATGAGCCAGACGAGCAGCGGGTAGTCCACGGGGTCGATCAGGTATACGTTGGCGGCGTCCTCTAGTATCCGAGTCGCCGGACCACGGACGTTTGGGTTGGGGTGGACAGGGAAGACGAAGTTGACGTCGTCGTTGGCGCGAGCTAACTCGGCGATAGAGCGAAAGACATCATCGAGGCCCTCGCCGAAGCTTTCGCGGCGGTGCGCGGTGATCAGTACCAGGCGGCGGCTCCAGTCGAGCGGGGGCAGGCCTTCGACCGCCTCGGGCCGCCAGCTTTCCACCTTTTGGCGGGCGACGAGTAAGGCGTCCACGACAGTGTTGCCAGTGACGCAGATGCTCTCGTCGCAGACACCCTCGCGCATGAGGTTCTGGCGGGCGCGCTCAGTCGGCGGGAAGTGGTAGTCGGCCAGGCGGCCCGTAAGCATCCGGTTCATCTCTTCGGGGTACGGCGAGTAACGGTCGCCGGTGCGCAGACCGGCCTCGACGTGGCCGACGCGGACCTTCGCGTAGTAAGCCGCCAGCGCGGCGGCGAAGGAAGTCGTGGTGTCGCCCTGGACAAGCATGACGTCGGGTCGGGCTTGACGCAGGACGGGCTCCATGTTCGTGACAACGCGGGCGGTGACCTCGCCGATGCCCTGGTCAGGCTGCATGAGGTCGAGATCGTAGGCCGGCTCGATGGCAAAGAAGCTGAGCACCTGGTCGAGCATCTCGCGGTGCTGGGCCGTGACGCAGACCTCGACCGCGAAGCGGCTGTCCTCGCTTAGGGCGGCGACAACAGGGGCCATCTTGATGGCCTCGGGGCGGGTGCCGAAGACGATGAGGGTGCGGATGGTCAAAGGACGACCTCTCCCCCCGGCCCCTCGCCCAGGCGAGTGGCCTTCGGCGACCTGCCCTTCCCACGGGGAGGGGGAGGCGGGAAGCCGATCAAGCTCATCTGACTGATCAATTCCTGTCAATCCTAGCCCGAGGTGGCCCGGGGCGTTGCGGGTCGTTTGGAGTTGTTTGATGTGTGCCGAGGCATTTTCAGATTCACTTTCCAGTTGTTGGGTTGTTTGAGTTGTTTGAGTTGTTTGATCTCGCTGCGACGCTCGCCCGCGTACTGCGTGCAGGCCGCAGGGCGTTTAGAAGCGCTTAGCGCGAGCGGTTCGAGCATCATGCCCGATCATGAGATACGGCGGTGTCAGAACTTGTCGCACGGCCGACTGCCCCGCCGCCACACCCACCTCACCCCCTAGCCCCCTCTCCGCAAAGCAGAGAGGGGGAACAGGAGGCGGGTGGACTCTTCTATCCTGCGAAATGGGGTGCCAGGGTATGGTCCACCTGGAGAGCGCTGGCTCATGACCCACGGCCACGGGTTTAGCGCCGCGGCGGCGCACCGCGGGCGCCTGGCTATGGTTATGGCCATCACCTCGACGTTCCTGGTCGTCGAGGTTGTGGGTGGCCTGCTTACGGGCAGTCTCGCGTTGCTGGCCGACGCGGGCCATATGTTCGCCGACGTGGCCGGAATCGGATTGGCGCTGGGCGCCATCTGGCTGGCGGGACGTCCGGCCAATAGCGAGCGCACCTTTGGTCTCTATAGGATGGAGATTCTCGCCGCGGGCGCCAATGCGGTGCTGCTGCTGGGGGTGTCCGCCTTTGTGCTGTATGAGGGCTGGCGCCGGCTGTCAGACCCGCCGGAGGTTGAATCGGCCCTGATGCTGGGCGTAGCTTTGGCTGGCCTCGCGGCCAACACCTTCTCTATGTGGTTGCTGCGACGGGCGCAGGCGGAGAGCCTGAACATGCGCGGGGCATACCTGGAGGTCATGGGTGACCTCCTCGGCTCGGTGGCTGTGGTTGTCGCCGCCGTCGTGATCGCCACCACCGGTTGGGACTACGCCGACGCCGCGGCCTCAATCCTGATCGGTCTGCTGATCCTGCCGCGGACGTGGAGCCTGCTGCGGGAGGCGGTCGATGTCCTGCTGGAGGCCACGCCGCGCAATCTCGACTTAACGGAGGTCCGCCGGCATATTACCGAGACCCCTGGCGTGGCCGACGTCCACGACCTCCACGCCTGGACGATCACCAGCGGCCTGAATGTCGTATCGGCTCATGTGGTACTCCATGAAGGCGCCGACCCGGCCGAAGTCCTGAATTGCCTTTGCGTCTGCCTGTCGGGGAACTTCGACATCGAGCACTCGACGTTCCAGCTTGAGTCGAGCGACCGGCGCCGGCTGGAAGAGAGAAGTCACGCGTGATGCGGGCAGTGGCACCGAGGGACGCGAGGATCGACCTCCCCCTGCCGCCCCTCAACCTCACCCCCGCTGCGGCTGGCCCTCTCCTTGCCAAGGAGAGGGAATAGGTGGAGGGGAACCACGGAACGTCGATTGACCATCAGCCCTGAGGGCCGCAGCCGGCTCCTCGCCATAGTCGGGGTGGCGCTGGCGGCGCTGGCCGTGGCGGCCTCGTTGTACCTGCTTGTCCTGCGTCCTGAGGACAAACCCGATTGCAGCCGCGTGACGACCGCGCCGGTGACCGAGTTCCCCGTTACTCCTGAGAGATACGAGGAGGCGAGGCAGGGCCTGCGGGAGGTTCAGAGCCTCACAGAACAGGCGCTGGCCGCGCCGCCGGAGGAGCGTACGCGGCTGTTGGACCAGGCCTTCGAAGTCTTTTACGAGAGCTCGGACAACCTGATGCACGACGCCGACCGCCAGCTCTGCGAAGCGGATTACGACTTCGCCGGCGAGCTCCGTGACGACATGTTCGCGCTTGAGGTCGCCATCGGGAACCAGAACAACCCGGAGGCGATCCTCGACCTGGCGGAGACGTTGGAGAGCCGGCTCGTCGACGCTGAAGAAGTTCTGTTCGGCTAACGGAGCCCATCCACGAAACTCACGTTCGTGCTGAATAAGCTGAGACACTCCCATCCCGTGGCAGCCGGCGTGCTGGTGGTTGCCGGAGCTACGGTCGTGGCAGCCCTCGTCTTCGTCCTCTTCCTCAGGGCCGACGACGATGCCGAGGGCTGCGATAGCGTCGCCGGTGCGCCGCTGACGGATCGGCCTGTCGAGCAGACCCGCTTCGACAACGCCTTCGCCGGGCTGGAGGAGGCGCGACGCCTGACTGAGCGGGCGCGCGACGCCGGCCCCACGCCGGCGCATGTCATTTCTGATCCAGGCGTCGCGCCACTATTTCGAGCGAGCCCACACGATCCAGCACGACATGGATATGAGGCTCTGCGAGGCGGACTTTGACCTTGCCGCCGACTTGAGGGAGACCGGCCAAGCCCTGGATGTCCTGATGGGTGCGCAGAACAACATCGATCAGATCATCACGGTCCTGGACGAAGTGGCCGAGCTGCTGGCGCGGGCGGCGGAGCGCCTGGGGTTTGTCGGAGGGTCGAACCCGAGGTAATCGGGCGGCGACGGCGCGTCCCTACAGGTGATCGGCCTGACCGGCGGAACCAGAGGGATGTGCAGGCACGTTGAATTTAGTGGACAATGGCAGCACGCTCGGCTGGCGCACCCATGCACCGTCTCCGCTTTCATAGACCGAGCCCTCCACGAGGGCTAGGCTTGAATCCGATGCCCTCTTCCCCTCACGAGGACCCCGCATCGTGAGCGAGGAACGCTACGCCCGCTACCGCTATTACACCCCGTACCAGGAAGTACCAATGCGCCGGCGGCCACCGCGTCACCACGCACGCACCAGGGGTGAAAAGTCATTCCTGATCGCCGGCGTCTCGATCTTCTTCATCGCCTCTCTCTACACGGCGCTGATGATGGTCAGCCGCGTCGATCAGCTCTTTCTGCCCGGCAGCGAGATCAGCTTCTCGGCGCTGGGCGGCGGCATCCCCGGCATCCAGGAGCCGGACAGCGACCCGATCACGCGGCGGATCAACCTGCTGGTCATCGGCGTCGACAAGCGGCCCCAGGACCCTGACGAGCTGCCGCCGCGCGCCGACACGATCATCGTCGTCACGATCGACCCCAAGACGAACACGGCGGGCGTGCTGGGCATCCCGCGCGACCTCTACGTGCAGATCCCCGACGGGAACGGCGGATTCGTGCAGGACAAGATCAACTCCGCCCACAACCGCAGTAACGGCGGGCCCGAGCTTGTCATGGAGACCATCGAGCAGAACCTGGGCATCCAGCTCGACGACTACCTGGTCATCGACTTCGTCGCCTTCCAGGACTTCATCGACAATCTGGGGGGGATCGAGGTTGATGTCGACCTGCGCGTGGCCTACGACAATTACTCGATCGACGACATCGCCGGCCGGCGGCTCGTCATCGAGCCGGGGCTGCAGCACATGGACGGTTACACGGCGCTGGCCTACTCGCGCTATCGCGAGGACTCCGATTTCCAGCGCATCAAGCGGCAGCAGCAGGTCATCTTCGCCACGCTGGACAAGGCTTTCAGCAGCGGCCTGATCAGCGACCCCGGCGGCCTCAAGGGCCTCTATGACACGTGGCATGACACAGTGAACACCAGCGTCAGCGAGCTGCGGGTGCCGGGCCTTGCGCTGCTGGCCAAGGAGATCCCCGAGGAGCGGATCACGCGGGCCAGTCTCGGCGACGCGGTGACCGACGGCAACGTCGACGGCCAGTACGTCGCCCGCCTCAATCCCGAGAGGGCCCAGGAGATCATCAACCTGCTCTTCCGCGATCCGCGGCTGATCAATGAAGCGGCGACGATTGAGATTCTCAATGGATCGGGGATCGAGGGTCTGGCGCGACTCGAGCGGGACCGCTTCATTGATCGCGGTGTGCCCAAGAACAACATCATCAACATCGACAACGCCCCGACGAACTTCGATTGGCGGAACACGCTGATCCTCGTCCGCGCCCCGGGCAAGGAGTTCACGGCCCAGCGCCTGGCCGAGTGGCTGAGCCTGGACGACAGCCGCATCCGCACGACCGGGGAGGAGCTGGCGCAATTCGCCGGCTCGACGGCGGACATCATCGTCATCCTGGGCGAGGAGATCGCCGAGGCGGAGGCCACGCCGGAAGACGAAGAGTAGAACGCCAGCGTCTCTGGGCGCAATGGGATCCCTTCTCTGATCGCCGCACGGATCACCCTCACCCTGCCCTCTCCCTCAAGGGAGAGGGCAGTCCCGTTGGCCGACACGCGTAGATGACCCAACGTTCATTCGGCGCTCGTAAACCTCTCCCCTGGACCTCTCCCGGCCAGAGAGAGGAACAGGAGCGGGAGAATGCAGAGCGCCTGGCCTGCCCTCAGACCCGCGGCAGGCCGAGGGGGCGGGTCTGGGGGCGTTTAGGTACCACGAGGGGCGGCCCTATTCATGACCGGTCCCTACGCAGGGGCGCTTGCTCAGTTTCGTGATGTTTCGGCGCGTTGCGCCGTTATTCGGGGGCGGCGCCGTTCTTTGGGCGCTTGCCGTTCCTTGACGGCTTGGCCTGGGGTTCCTGGCCCAGCTCGACGCCGGTGTCGCCGGCGGCGCTTTCGATGGCCAGCTGCATCTGGGTGCTCTCCTGCCAGGCGACGCTGCTGCTGAGGTCGATGGCGGCGATCGCGGCTACGCGGTCGCCGGGGGCGACGTCCATGACGTGGACGCCCTGGGCGTTGCGGCCGGTCTGACGGATGGTGTCGAGGCGCGTGCGCAGGACGATGCCCTGGTAGGAGATGACGAGCAGCTCGTGCTCGGCCTTGACCATCTTGGCCGCGGCCACGGGGCCCGTCTTGTCGTTGACGGCCATTGAGATGACGCCCTGGCCGCCGCGGCCCTTGCGCGGGTAGTACTCGGCGAGGGTGCGCTTGCCGAGGCCGCGCTCGGAGATGACGAGCAGCTCGTGGTCCTCGGCCACGACGTCGGCGGCAACGACCGAGGCCCCCGGCCTCAGGGCCATGCCGCGGACGCCACCGCTGGTGCGGGAGGCGTTGCGGAGGATGCCGACGTTGAAGCGGATGGCCTTGCCGCTGTCGGAGACGAGGATGATGTCGTCGGTATCGGCGGCCAGCTTGGCGGTGATCAGGGTGTCGTCGTCCTCCAGGTTCATGGCGATCAGGCCCGAGCGGCGGACCGCGGCGAAGCCCTGGAGCGGTGTCTTCTTGACTTCGCCCTTGCGGGTCACGAGTACCATGTAGTCGTCGTCGAAGGTGCGGACGTTCACGAGCGCTGTTACGGACTCGCCCTGCTCGATCTGGATCAGGTTGATCACGGGGATGCCCTTGGCCCGGCGCTGCGTGTCTTCGATCTCGTAGGCCTTGAGCTGGAACACGCGGCCGCGGTCGGTGAAGAAGAGCAGGTTGTCCTTGGTGTCGGAGACGATGAGATGCTGGACAGCATCCTCCTCGCGCGTCTGCATGCCGACGCCGCCCTTGCCGCCGCGGCGCTGGGGGCGGAAGTCATCGAGGGGGCCGCGCTTGATGTAGCCGCGCTGGGTGATGGCGACGACGGTGTCGCCGTGGGCCACGAGATCTTCCTCGTTGAAGTCGCCAACCTGCTCGTAGCGGATCTCGGTCTTGCGCTCATCGCCGTATTTCTCAGAGAGCTCGCGGGTCTCGTCGCGGATAAGGAAGTCGATCTTGCGCGGGTTGTTGAGCAGGTCCTCGAGGTAGTTGATGGACTTGATCAGCTCGGCGTACTCGTCCTGCAGCTTCTGGCGCTCGAGAGCGGCGAGGCGGCGCAACTGCATATCGAGGATGGCGACCGCCTGACGGTCGGTGAACTCGAAGGGCTTGGCCTGCAGCTCGGCGCGCGCGGTGTCGGCAGAGTCCGCGGCGCGGATCGTCTTGATCACGGCGTCGAGCATGTCGATCGCCTTGAGGAGGCCCTCGACGATGTGCGCGCGCTCGCGGGCCTTCTCGAGGTCGAACTCGGTGCGGCGGCGGATGACGATGCGGCGGTGGGCGATGAAGGACTCCAAGGCCTCCTTGAGGTTCACCACGCGCGGCTGGCCGTTGACCAGGGCGAGCATGTTCATCGCGAACGAGCTCTGCATAGGCGTGTGCTTGTAGAGCGAGTTGAGGACCGACATCGGCTGCGCTTCACGCTTGAGCTCGATGACGATGCGCATCCCGTGCCGGTCCGACTCGTCGCGCAGGTCCGAGATGCCCTCGATGCGGCGGCTGCGCACGAGCTCGGCGATACGCTCGATCAGCGACGACTTGTTCACCTGGAAGGGGATCTCGGTGACGATCAACTGCAGGCGGTTACCGCGGGTCGACTCGTGGACGGCGGCGCGCGCCCGGACGAGGACCTTGCCGCGGCCGGAGCCGTACATCTGCTGGATGTCCTCGCGGGCGGTGTAGATGATGGCGCGGGTCGGGAAGTCGGGGCCTTTGACGAGCTCGGCGAGGTCACTGACCGTGGCCTCAGGGTTCTCAATCAGGAGCTGGATGCCAGCGGCGACCTCGCGCAGGTTGTGCGGAGGGATGTTGGTAGCCATGCCGACGGCGATGCCCGAGGCGCCGTTGATCAGCAGGTTGGGGATGCGGCTGGGCAGGACGGTCGGCTGGGTCAGCGTGTCGTCGAAGTTGGGGTAAAAGTCGACGGTGTTCTTCTCGATGTCGACCATCATCTCGGTGGCGATCCGCGAGAGGCGGGCCTCGGTGTAACGCATGGAGGCCGGCAGGTCGCCATCGACCGAGCCGAAGTTGCCCTGGCCGTCGACCAGCGGGTAGCGCAGGGAGAAGGTCTGGGCCATGCGGACCATGGCGTCGTAGACGGGGGCGTCGCCGTGGGGGTGATACTTACCGAGGACCTCACCGACGATGCGGGCGCTCTTCTTGTGGGGCTGCCCGGGGCCCATCCCCAGGTCGTCCATGGCGAAGAGGATGCGGCGCTGGACGGGCTTGAGGCCGTCGCGGACGTCGGGGAGGGCGCGGGAGACGATCACGCTCATGGCGTAGTCGAGGTAGGAGCTGCGCATCTCCTCTTCGATCTTCACGGGGCGGACTGTGCCGATATCGCGCGGGGTGTTGTTGTCCTGTACCATGCCCTACTTCCTCGTTAGCTCGGCCGGCCGCGCGCTGCGGACCATCTGATCGACGTAGAAGCGGAAGAGCTTCGCCGACTGCTCGTTGAAGCCGCCGCGGGCGTCCTCTTCGACGCGTTCGGGGTGCCACTGGACGCCGATGATGCCGCCGGCCTGCGGGCCCTCGTAGGCCTCGATGAAGCCGTCCTCGGTCCAGCCGGTGGCCGTCAGACCGTCGGCGAGCATGCCCTCGACGATGCCCTGGTGGTGGCGCGAGTTTGTGGTGATGCGGGCGGCGGCGTAGACGTCTCCGAGGCGGCTGCTGTCGAGCAGGTCCACCGTGTGCCAGGCCGAAGGCGCCTTGCCCCCAGGCCCGCCGGCGCGGTGGGTGCCGCTCTCGATGTGCTGGACCAGCCGGCCGCCGAGGGCGATGTTGACGAGCTGGTGGCCGCGGCAGATGGCCAGGATGGGGAGGTTCCGCGCGAGGGCCAAATCGAAGGCGCGGAACTCGAAGTCATCGAGGGCGTCGTCGACGCTTTCCACCTCAGGGTGCCTCGGCTCGCCGTAGCGGTCGGGGTTGACGTCGCCGCCGCCGGAGAGGACAAGCCCATCCAGCTCGGCAACTTTCTGCAGGTCACCCGGTCGGTCGTGGAAAAGGGCCTCTGCGTCGGCGCCTGCCCGCTCTACGGCTCCCAGGTAGTTTTGCTGAGTCCTTGGGGAGTAGCGCGAAGAGAGGGTGACGCCAATCCGAGGGCGCTCGGTTGGATCCGGCATTCTCTACCTATTCTACCGCAGAAGGGGTCTCGCGGCAACGGAATTGATCACTCGGATGAGCCTTTCCCCGGATGAGGTGGCGGGTAACTCGGAGCGGCGAGCGGTATGACCGAACTAACGCCGTTCCCCGCCGCCCCGCCGCCCTCACCCTGCCCTTGCCAAGGAGAGGGTTCTGGAAAGGGCCGGCGTTGTCGCGATACCTGGCGCTAAAGCTCCTTATTTCGCCTTAATCGTCAATAAATGGGCTTAGTGGGCGCGGGCGCACCGGCTTATTTGCTCTTAATCGCTGCTACTTGGGCTTGTTCCTCGCTAATCGTGCTTGTAGGCCCTTAGCTGCGCGCCGGTTTTGTTTTTTCGGGCTCTGGAGGCAGGGACAGGGGCTTCTTCATGCTCTTCCGGCTGCTGGGGGCCGCCCCGCCCACCTCACCCCCTGGCCCCCTCTCCGCAAGCAGAGAGGGGGGAGGGAACGGCGGCAAAGATTTCCCATGACTACCTCATTTATCGAGGGAGGGGGCGTCAAGAGGTGTCGCGAGTCGAGGGGACTGCCGTATCCGGCTCCTAGGGCGTGGGGGGGGGTGCTTGGAGCCGCAGCATTCGACGCCGTTTCGAATGGGAGGGCGCATTGCGATGCGCCCCTACAGAGGGCACGGGCAGAGGGCACGGGCAGAGGGCACGGGCAGAGGGCACGGGCAG
>JBBDXC010000014.1:321639-354074 GCA_040902555.1 Dehalococcoidia bacterium | reverse complement strand
GGCAGAGGGCACGGGCAGAGGGCACGGGCAGAGGGCACGGGCAGAGGGCACGGGCAGAGGGCACGGGCCGATTGTTCTTGGGCTAGCGGGCGATGGGTTTGTAAGCGCAGCGGCAGCCGAGGTCGTGGCTGCAGTTGGCGTGCGGCAGGCGGGGGACCCGGAGGGGGTGGTATTCGCCGCACGCCGCCCGGCATTCCTCGCACGAGCCGGGGCCGCAGTCGATGCGGATGGCCTCGATCTGGTGACGGTAGTAGGCGTCGGTCAGGCGCGTCAGCGTCTGCTTCAGTTGCTGGCGGAGCATGCTGGCCAGTTGCGGGTGGACCATCGAATGCGCCTCGGGGGAGCTGGCGGAACCTCGTTGGGGTAATTAACGGGCCACAGCGCTGCGCCCTCAACGGCCTTATGAACAGACTTGTCAATGCGCTGTTGTTACACGCGTTTGGCCGGCACTTCATAAACTGAAGTTCTGTGCTCCAGCTTTACGACACCCTCACCCGGACCACCCGGCCCTTCGAGCCCCTCGGCGAAGCCGCGACGGTCTATGTCTGCGGGGTAACGCCCTATGACGTGACGCACGCCGGCCACGCCTTCCTATTCCTGAACGTCGATGTGTTGCGGCGCTACCTCGAATACAAGGGTCTGCCGGTGGTCCACGTCCAGAACCTGACCGACGTCGACGACGACATGGTCAAGCAGTCACGCAAGACGGGCATACCCGTGTTCGAGCTGGCCCTGGCCAACGACGCGCTCTTGCAGGCCGACATGCGGGCGCTAAACGCCTTGCCACCGACGCACTACCCGCGGGCCTCGGAGTTCGTCGACAAGATCATCGAGATCTGCCAGGCGCTGGTCGACCGGGGCGACGCCTATGTCGAGGACGGCGACGTTTTCTTCGATGTCTCGACGTTCCCGGAGTACGGCCAGATGGCCCATGAGTCTGTCGAGGCGCTGGCCAAGCGGCCCGACATCCCGCTGGCGGGCAAGGGCCGTGCGCCTTTGGACTTCCTGCTCTGGCAGAAGACCGAGGAGGACGAGCCATCCTGGGATAGCCCCTGGGGCCCGGGGCGGCCGGGCTGGCATATCGAGTGCTCGGCGATGAACCTGGCGATCATCGGCAGCCGGGTGGACATCCACTGCGGCGGCTCGGACCTGATGTTCCCGCACCACGACTCCGAGATCGCCCAGTCGGAGAGTTACAGCGGCGAGAAGCCGTTCGTCAACTACTGGCTGCACACGGGCATGCTGCGGTATGACGGCCAGAAGATGAGCAAGTCGCTGGGCAACCTGGTGCTGATCCGCCACTTGCTGACGCGCTACACGCCGGAGGCGATCCGGCTCTACTTCGCGGCGATGCACTATCGCGCCAGCGAGGAGTTCAGCGAGAGCGAGCTGGGGCGCTGGGCCGGCATCTACCGCGACCGCCTGCTGCCGGCGCTGAGTCTGCGCGAGGGCGAGGTTGACTTCCCGACTGACGCCTACGTCGCGGAGTTCGAGGCGGCGATGGACAACGACCTCGACACGCCGGCGGCGCTGGAGGTGCTGTGCCGCATGGCGGATCAACTGCTGGCGGCGCCCTCGGTGGAGGGGCGGAAGAAGCTGGAGGAGTTGTGCGCGATCTTCGGGATTGAGACGCATTGAACCTCTCCCGCTAGCCCCCTCCCCTTGCCAAGTGGAGGGGGAACAGGAGACCGACCGGGAGTACGCGGGGTACCGCCTGATTCAGGGTTTCTTGATCTTGCCCGGTAGCATGGCCCCTCCCCGCCCCCACTTCACCCCCTAGCCCCCTCTCCGTAAACAGAGAGGGGGAACAGGAGACGCGGGAAGCAGCGCCCTCCTCAAGGTTCGTTTGGTCTCGGGGTCGTTGATCCTGGTCGGCAGCGTGGCCCCGCCGCCCCCCGACCTCACCCCCTAGCCCCCTCTCCGCAAGCAGAGAGGGGGAACAAGAGGCGGGGCAACGCGGAGCCCTGGAATGGCTTCACTACCCACGTGCAGTGCGGCAGGCCGAGGGGGCGGGTCTGGGCCGTGTCGGTAATAGGAAGGGCGCCGGCAATTCGTGACCCGCCCCTACGCGAGGGCCATGCCTAGCCTTCAGGGCCTTTGATTTGCCCGGAAGCATTGCCCCGCCGCCCCCCGACCTCACCCCCTAGCCCCCTCTCCGTAAACAGAGAGGGGGAATAGGACAGATACACGCGTTTCCCTGCACTAAATTTCGCGGCGTTGAGAGCACCACACGTAGGGGCGGGTCCCGAAGGAGATAGCAATCCGAAGCGAATCGGCAGACGGGACCCGCCACTACGTTCGCTCGAGGTGGGCACGGGATACCGGCTTGATGGCCGGAGGGTAGGTATCCGTCGTGAACAGAAATACGAGGGCCCGTCCGCGAGAACGGGCCCGGATTTGGTTTTCCTTGCAGTATTTAGGCGGCGTAGACCTTTTCGGTGCGCTCGATCAGCGCGCGGCCGCCGCAGCGGCTGCAGTAGATGGCGCGGCTGGTGAAGCGCGGCTCGGTCGGCGCGCTGCCTGGTACAAGCCAGGACTTGTCGGGCCGGCGGGCGGGGTCGCCTTGGACCTCGCCGAGGTAACGGCCACAGCTCATGCAGTTGATCTCACCCTTGATCTTCATCTCTTTTCCTCTGTCCTTCACCGCAACTACCTGTGCTACCCTTGCTGTAGTACAACCTCTATCGCTCTTGCGGTAGCAAAAATATAGTACTGGTACTACGGCCTGTCAACGAGCACCGGCCGTGATAGAAGTCACACTCTTCTAAATGCAGCGATGAGCAAGGTTTACGGCCAGGATTGTTTGATAGCGCGGGTGCTCGATCTCGTCGGGGATCGCTGGACGCTGCTGATCGTCCGCGAGCTTTTGCTGGGCAAGCAACGCTTCACCGATATCCTCGAGGGCTGTGGCCGTGTCTCGCCCAACCTGCTCTCCGACCGGCTCAAGAAACTAGAGACCAATGGGCTCGTCGAGCGAGCCTACTTCCGCGAGCTTCCGCCTCGGGTTGAGTACAGACTGACGGAGCGGGGCGACGCTCTGCGTGGGGTCCTGCAGGCGCTGATCGATTGGGGCGTCGAGCATATGGACGACACCCAGATGCAGCCGGATTGCCTGAACCTGCAGGCCTGGCTGCAGTACGCATCTTCGTATTACTTCGACCCCGCGGCCGCGCGAGGAGTGCAGGCCACCTACGTCATCCGCGTCAACGGCGAGTCGGGCTACCTGACGGTTGCCGATGGCGCCTGCGAAGCGGGTGAGGGCGAACCGGCCGGCGGCGCAGACGTAGTCTTCGAGGGCGAGCCATGCAGCTGGCTGGACGCTGTGTTCGACCGCTGCGACTTCCACCAGGCGCTGGCCAGCGGGACGCTCAAGTATGAGGGCAGCGCGGAGAAGGCGCAGCTCTTTCCGGTGCTGATCTCGCGCCGGCCGAGCCCTGTCGCGGCTACCTAGGCTCCCAAAAAGACCGCCCTGGAGTCCCCGCCGCCCCACCCACCTCTCCCCTAGCCCCTCTCCTTGCCAAGGAGAGGGGAACAAGAGGCGGGACGACGCGGAGCGCTACTTGATTTCGGGGTGGCTAATCCTTGCTCGGGAGTTTGCCCCCGCCCCGCCCACCTCACCCCCTAGCCCCCTCTCCGCAAGCAGAGAGGGGGAACAGGAGGTACGTATCCGGCGTGAAACTGAGGCGGCCATAAGTGACGGAGCGGCTTCGGGCAATCTGCACGATCAAACCGTGAGGCTCGTCACTAAAACGCCGCCAGTGACCCTCCTATCGTCAGTTCGAGAGCACGACGGAGGCGCGGACATGAGCTACATACTGGAGCAGAAAATCGAGGAGCAGCGGCGGGAGCGCGCCCGCTACCGAGCCATCCGCGACAGCAGTCGGGAGCTTGCCCGCGCTTACAATGCCGGCCAGCTGGGCTGGGCGCGGACGGTGGTCCGGGCCAGGACGCAGATGTTGGGCTCGCAGTTGACGGCTATTGGGGCCGGGGCGCTGGCGGGGGTTGCCGGGCTGCTTCTCATGCCGGGGATCGCCTAGGCCGGACGTTAAGCCCACCGGACCTCTGCTGCGGACGACGGAAGTCCCTACACACTGCCACGAGTGGGGCAGGTTGCGGCGTGGATTCGCAGACCTTGGCTGATAACACCGGCAACCAGCCCCTACAGCGGGCTTCGAGTAGTTCCATCGTGTCTTTCGAATGTCGGGCATCCGTAGGCCCTCGGAAGTCTCGACCTCACCCCCGCTGTCTCCGAGGCGACTCTGCGAGCGGCTGGGCCCTCTCCGCAAGCAGAGAGGGAGAGAGACGATGCCCCGGTCGATCCCCGCCGTCTCTCGGCCCGCGGGTAGACTTAGGCTGCACCGGCGCGTGCGGAGGGGGCCATGAAGTACGCCGAAACGATCCTGGACACGATCGGCAACACGCCCCTCGTCAAGCTCAACAAGATCGCGCGCGACGTTAAGCCCCTCGTACTTGCCAAGCTGGAATACTTCAACCCCGGCGGCTCCGTGAAGGACCGCATCGGCATCCGCATGATCGAGGCGGCTGAGAAGGACGGGCGGCTCAAGCCGGGCGGCACGATCATCGAGAACACCTCGGGCAACACCGGGATGGGGCTCGCCCTCGCTGCGGCCGTCAAGGGGTACCGCTGCATCTTCACGATGCCGGACAAGATGTCGCAGGCGAAGATCGACCTGCTGCGCGCCTTCGGCGCCGAGGTCGTGGTCACGCCCACGGCCGTCGAGCCCGACGACCCGCGCTCCTACTACTCAGTCGCCCGCCGGCTGTCCCAGGAGATCCCCAACTCGTTCTACCCCAACCAGTACGACAACCAGGTCAACCCGCAGAGCCATTACGAGACAACGGGGCCGGAGCTCTGGGAGCAGACCGATGGGCGCATTACGCACTTTGTGATCGGCCTCGGCACGGGTGGGACGGCGACCGGGGTGGGGCGCTACCTCAAGGAGCGAAACCCGGAAGTCAAAATGATCGGCGCGGATCCTGTTGGTTCGCTGTACTACGAGAAATTCAAGGAGGGCAGGGTCGGCCGGGCCCACACCTACCTCGTTGAGGGCATCGGCGAAGACTTCTTCCCGACGACGATGGACCTTTCGATCCTCGACGACGTGATCCAGGTCAACGACAGGCAGTCCTTCGCGGCGGCCCGCCGGCTCACCCGGCTGGAGGGCATCTTCGCCGGGGGCTCGGCGGGTACGGCGGTGCATGCCGCGCTGGAGGTCGCCGCCGGAGCGGGCGAAGACGCCGTGATTGTCGTCCTCATCCCGGACTGGGGCGAGCACTACCTGTCGAAGGTCTACAACGACGAGTGGATGCGCAGCAACCAGATGCTCGAAGTGAGTAGCCAGGCGGCGCTGGCCGTACTGACCTCGATCAAGACGCGCTCGAAGGCGCTGATCAGTGTGTCGCCGTCATCGTTGGTCTTCGAGGCGATCACGATGATGAAGCAGCACGACGTCTCGCAGCTTCCCGTGTTCGAGGACGGCGAGAGCGTCGGCAGTGTACGCGAGGATCAGATCGTCGAGCTCTTCCTGCAGCACGCCGACACGAAGAACATGTCGGTGCACGAGGTCATGGGGGCGCCGTTCCCGGTGGTGCCGGCGGAGACGGACATCGAGGATGTTTCGAAGCTGTTGACGCGTGAAACGCCGGCCGTGCTGATCAAGACCCCGGACGGGCTGGACATCCTGACGCGCTTCGACCTGATTACATATATGACGACCGCCCGTCGCTAGACTCTACCCATGAGCGACGACCAGCAGGGCTTCTCCACGCGGGCCATCCACGCCGGGCAACCGCCCGACCCCACGACCGGCGCCATCATGACCCCCGTTTACCTGACCTCGACCTTTGTCCAAGAGTCGCCGGCAGTCCACAAGGGCTATGAATACTCGCGCTCCGGCAACCCCACGCGGACGGCGCTGGAGTCTTGCATCGCCTCGCTGGAGAACGGCCGGCACGGGCTGGCCTTTGCCAGCGGGCTGGCCGCCGAGGACGCAGTGGTAAAGCTCCTTCGCTCAGGCGACCATGTGGTCGCGGGCAACGACCTTTACGGTGGGACGTTTCGCCTGATCAGGCAGGTTTACGAGCAGTTTGGCGTCGGCCTGACGGTTGTCGATACGTCCGACAGCCGCGCCCTGCGGGACGCGATCCGGCCCAACACGCGGCTGGTCTGGCTGGAGTCGCCGTCGAACCCGCTGCTCAAGATCACGGACCTCGCGGAGGCTTCGCGGATCGCTCACGAGCACAACGCCATCGTCGTCGTCGACAACACGTTCGCCACGCCCTACCTGCAGCGGCCACTGGAGCTGGGCGCCGACATCGTCGTCCACAGCACGACCAAGTACATGGGCGGGCACTCAGACGTCATCGGCGGGGCGCTCGTCGTCAACGACCCGGACCTGGCGCAGCGGCTGGCTTTCCTGCAGAACGCCGCCGGTGGGGTGCCGGGGCCGCTGGACTGCTTCCTCGTCCTGCGCGGGCTGAAGACGCTGGCGGTGCGCATGGATCGGCACTGCGACAACGCGGAGAAGATCGCCGCTCACCTCTCGCGCCACCCCGACATTCGACAGGTTTTCTATCCCGGCCTCGAGGGGCAGCCCGGCTACGAGGTCGCCCAGCGGCAGATGTCGCGGCCCGGGGGCATGATCTCGTTCGTGCTCGATGGCAGCGTCGAGGAGGCTCGCCGGCTGACCTCTCTTACCCGGCTGTTCTCGTTAGCCGAGAGCCTCGGTGGGGTGGAGTCGCTGATCGAGCACCCGCCGACGATGACCCACGCGTCGGTGCCGCGGGAGCAGTGCCTGGCCGCGGGGCTCGACGATGGGTTGGTGCGGCTGTCGGTGGGGATAGAGGACGCCGACGATTTGCTGGCCGACCTCGACCGGGCGATCGCGGGCTGCCGGGCGTCGGCTGCCGCCACCGGCCTGCGCCGGTGAAGAAGGTCCTGCTCGCCGTCTCGGAGCTGATCTTCCAGACGCGGCTGAGCGAGCAACTCAAGACCCTGGGCTATGAGGTGCTGCCGGGCGACAGCGGGGAGGCTCTGTGCAAGGGCTTTGGGGTCGGCCCCGATTTGCTGGTGGTGGACCTGCAGTCTCGGGATGGGGACCCGTTGAGGCTGATCGGGCAGGCTCGGGACGCCGGGATTCCGGTGTTGGCCTATGGGCAGCACACGAAGGCGAATGTGCTGAGGCAGGCGCGGGAGGCTGGGGCGGCGCTGGCGGTGCCGCGGTCGCAGCTGGTGGAGGAGCTGGGGCAGCTTGTACGCGGGCTGATAGGGTTCGAGGCGCCCGTTTAGGCGCTGAGCCTCCCAGTCAAGCCGTCGCTGCCCACCCGTGTTTCCGGGCAAACCGGCCGGGGCGGGTCCTGGGGCCCTACCAAGTCATCAGGAAGACCGCGCACTGGACCCGTCCCTACATTGCACAAGCTCCCGTTGGCGAACGACGTTTGCTCAGGCCTTTTCGATGGTGGCGGTCAGGCCGTGATTCTCGAGGCGCTCGCGGTAGAGCTCGGCGCGCTCCAGGGGGCAGACGATGACTTGGGCCTGGCCGTGGTTATGCGCTTCGAACATTACCTCGATGGCTTGCTCCGGGGTTAGCTCGGGGACGGAGACGAGGAGAGCGCGTACGACGTGATCCATGCCGTTGTAGTCGTCGTTGTGGAGCATGACGAGATACGGCGGCAGGATCAGGGACTCGTTCCTAATCTCGCTGCCGGGGATGGCTGTCGTTGTCACGTGTTCTGAATCGGCTGGCCGGGTATGCGGCCTGGCGACAGCGATCCGAGCGGACCCTTCGTCATTGGATAAGTTCTTCGGCCTCGGTCAACACCCGTGACCAGTCCCGGCGCTGGGGAGGAACGCCGAAGTCCTCGATCAAGAAACGCACTACCGCGGCAAGGCTGACGCGGCCGGATGGGATGTGGGCGCGCTGCAGGTTCTCGTTTCTGACGCCGGCACCCTTTTCGAAATGAATGTGGGGAAAGGCGACGCGGTTTTCCGAAGGGTGCCAGTGGAAGGCTATGACTTTCTCACCTGCGCTCAGGACCTCGTAAGCGTACTCCTGGCTCTTGGCCGTCCATAGGCGACCCGGCGCCTCATCTTGGACAACCTCGAACTGATGGCTTACCAGAAAGTGCAGGCTCTCGGAGATACGGATGAGCCGTCCGCCGTTAAACAAAAGGAGGCCTGGGGCGCCGTCGCGCGGGTGACGAGCTCTAACGTGCACATTCCTGGCGCAGCAACTCAGAACCGCGGCAAACGGCGGGGCGAATCTGTCGACGGCCTCTTCGGCGGTTCTCCCGGACAAAGGCTAGCGAACAAGAGGTATGTTTATGGCCACGTTCATGGCCGCGACGTTCTCGACCTTCGTGTCGTACTCGCCGGCGTCATAGCGCCGCAGGAACTCCTCGCCGCTGATGCCAAGCTCGCGCTGGGCGATCTCCTCGAAGATCTCACGCGCTTCCTCGTCCGTGACGTATTCCACCGCCGGCGGTTTTGTTTTTTGTCGGGTCTTGATAGCCATGATGTTTCTCTCCCCAGTATCGTACAAACTCTCGCCGCTGAACCCAGCCGATCAGTTGATCAGGCACGTGCAAGTTCCTCGCGCAGCACAGCCGAGCACGGCTCTGAGCGGTGTGATGAAGCTGTCGGTCGCTTCTTCGGCTGTCTTGCCAGTCAAACTAAGGGCGCGCGAGCGGGATGAGGATGGCCACGCCCATGGCAGCGGTATTCTCGACCTTCGTGTTGTACTCGCCGGCGTCATAGCGACGCAGGAATTCCTCGCCGCTCATACCCATCTCGCGCTGCGCTATCTCCTCGAAGAGGTGCCGCGCTTCCTCGTCCGTGAGGTATTCCACCACTGGTTTTGTCGTCTGTCGGGTCTTGATGGCCATGGCGGTCTCTGTTCCCAGTATCGCCCATCGGTGCAGAATGCGTGACGGCTTTGCCTATCGCCCACTCCTTGCCGGAAGGGGATGGTGCGGGACGAATAGTTAGTTGATCAGGCGGCGGCGCATCGACCAGAGGGCGAAGCGGAAGAGGACGGCGCCGACGACCAGGATCCAGGCGAGGTCGATGATGTGGGCCCAGTCCAGCCCACCCGAGACCAGGGCGCGGTTGATGTTGACGACGTGCGTTATCGGCAGGAACCAGGCGGCGATCTGGAAGCCCTCGGAGAGGTCGTCCAGCGGGAAGAAGACACCACCGAGGTAAAACATCGGCATGACGATCAGGCTGAAGAAGTACATCAGTTGGCTCATCGCCCGCACGTTGGCCGTATAGCCCAGCGACATCGAGCCAAACATGAAGCCGTGGACGAAGGCGAAGGGCAAACAGGCCCAGAACAACGGCGACTCGACCAGGTCGTAGAACGGCGTTAGCACCAGGGCGACGAGCAGGATGTAGAACGTGTTGAGCATGGCGCGGCTGGCCGCCCAGATTATCTCGCCGGTGATGATGTCGTCGACGCTGACGGGGGTGGCGACGATGGCGTCGAAGGTGTGCTGCATCTCCATGCGGCTGTAGGAGCCCCAGCCGCATTCGGAGACGGCCGCGAACATGGGGAAGACCGCCAGGAGGCCCGGGGTTATGAACTGCAGGTAGTCCTGTTCGCCGTCGAGCTCAACGAAGGTGCCCAGGCCCAGGCCCAGGCCGATCATGATCAGGACCGGCTCGACGATCGGCCACGACAGTTCGGCCTTCCAGAGGTGCAGGAACACATCGCGGTTACGCTGCCAGACGTGGAAGCTGCGATGGGAAACGTCGGTGGCGATCACTCGGTCAGCCCCCTTCCTGTGAGCCTCAAGAACACATCCTCGAGGCTGGCGCGCCGCAGCAGTACCTCGGAGCCCAGCTCAGAGAGGTCTTCGTAGTCGGTCTCGGAAACGCTCCCGTCGACGCCGAACAGATAAATCGTGTCCTCGTGCTGCTCCAGCTCGTAGCCATTGGTGCGCCCCCGCAGGCGCTTCTTGACCTCCTCAGGGTCGGCGTTGTCGGTGCGGATCTCGACGACCTCGTGGCCGGCGTGCTGCTCGATCAGGTCGCTGGGGCGGCCCTCGGCGATGATCTTCGCCTGGTCGATGATGAGCAGCCGGTCGCAGAGGCGGGCGGCCTCCTCCATGTAGTGCGTGGTCAGCAGCATCGTGATGCCGCGCTGCTTGAGCTGGCGAAGCTTCTGCCAGACCAGGTGACGCGCCTGCGGGTCGAGGCCGGTGGTCGGCTCGTCCAACACGAGCAGCTCAGGGTCGTTGATCAGGGCGCGGACGATGGTCAGCCGGCGCTTCAGGCCGCCCGAGAGGTGGTTGATCGTTTCCTTGACCTTCTCCTCAAGGTGGAAGAGCCTCAGGCCGTCCCAGGCGCGCTCCTCGGCGATTTCCGGGGGGATGTCGAAGTAACGGGCGTAAACCAGCAGGTTCTCGAGGACCGTCAGGTCGGGGTCGAGGTTGTCATCCTGGGGGACGACGCCGATGCGCGATTTGATCTCGCGCTGGCACTTGTTGACGTCGAGGCCGACCACATGCAGTTCGCCCTCGGTAAGGGGCGAGACGCAGGTGATCATGCGGATCGTCGTGGTCTTGCCGGCGCCATTGGGTCCGAGAATGCCGAAGCATTCCCCTTGACGGACCTCGAAGTCGATGTGGTCGACTGCGACGAGGTCCTTGTAGCGCTTGGTAACCGCGCGCCCAACAACAACTTGGTTGGCTGTGGTAGCCATCGCCTTGCAGGCTGTGCCTTTCCTGATCTACTGCGCCGGGCAGAGCCGGCGTGGCCGATCAGCTACTGGAAGACCCGCGGCGGGCTACTGCCGGCCCGGTGACTTCCTAGGTTTCGAACTCTTCCTCGTCGAGGGTCGTCTCTTTTATCCGTGGGGCTTCGACGAAGCTGTCGTGGTCCTCATCGACATCCGTCGCCTCAGTGTCGACCCAGTCTTCCGCCGTGTCCTCAAGCTCGTCGTCGTCCTCATCAGTGCGGACAAGCGACTCGCGGGTGTAGGCACGGGAGGCGTCGGCCTGGCCGGCGGGGAACGAGAGCTTGCCTAGGTTGGCCTCGGCCTGGAAGGTCTCGCGGATGATGATGCGCGCCGTCTCGCCATCGATGCTGTGCAGCGCCGCGGCATAGGTGTTGCCGCTGTCGATCAGCGGCAGCAGCCGCAGGCCCACCTTCGGGTCCACCTCGCCGATAACGCCCTTGCCGGCGTCCATCGCCAGCAGCTTCTTGCCCTCGACCTGGAGCTCAACCGAGTCGCCGGGGGCCAGCAGCTTCAAGGTGTCCTCGTTGACGTCGAGCAACGGGGCGATGCCGCTCTTGCCGGTCTCCTCGATGAAGAGCTGGGCCGCGATCTTGGGCGAGCCTTCGGGCCGCGGCGCTCCGTCGCCCTGGCTCAAGCCCTCGAGGCGCTGGAGGTTCTTGCGGGCGATGATGTTGGCCACGGTGTCCAGCTCGAGCGACTTCTGGTAGGAGTCTCGCGCGTCGTCGTAGCGGCCGAGCTCCATCAAGGCCTTGCCCAGGCGGTTGAGGCCCTCGGTGTCATTGGGATAGAGCTGGAGGTAGGCCTGGTTAGCCTCGACCGCCTCTTCCCAGCGGCTTTCGAGCGCCATCGCGATCGCCTCTTCCGAGGCGCGGCGGCGCGGTGATATTTCTTCAACTTCGAAGGTCATGGTTACTCCTATGTGCGGCGCACTCGGGCAGGCACGGTACGAATGAGTGGTGGTTTCCGGAGGGTGGTCGGGGTGCGCAGATTTGAACTGCGGACCTCTGCGTCCCGAACGCAGCGCTCTAGCCAAGCTGAGCTACACCCCGGAGCCCGCTAATTGTAGCTGTCCGGGGCGCCGGGCTTCAATCGGAGGGGTCCCAGGGTCGATGATGCGAAGATCCCGAATGCGCGTAGATTACGTTACCCCCACCCCCCGCCCACCGCACCCCCTTGCCCCTCTCCGCAAGCAGAGAGGGGGAATAAGAAGACGAGAGATGATTAGACGCTGAGGGCGACGGTGACGGCGCCGACGACGACGCAGTAGAGGGCGAAGGGCAGGAGATTGAAACGACGGACGAAGGCCAGCAGGAATTTGACGCAGAGGAAGCCGGTGACGAAGGCGAAGATGGCGCCGACCACGTATTCATAGCCGAAGTCGGACTCGTTCTCGACCATCAGCTTGATCGCCTCGTAGACGATGGCGCCGGCGATAACCGGGACGGCCATCAGGAAGGAGAACCTGACTGCCTCGGGCCGCGTCAGGCCCAGCATGCGGCCGCCCGTGAAGGCCGCGCCCGAGCGCGACAGGCCGGGCAGGATCGCCGTGGCCTGGAGGCCGCCGATGAACAGGGCGTGGCGATAGCTCCACTGCCGGATGTCGCCCTTGTCCCGCTGCGGAGCATTCTCCGCGATGACCAAAAGGGCCGCCGTGGCGAGCAAGAAAAGCCCGGCGTAGAGGGGCTCGCGGAGCGGGCCGGCGACGGCGCCTTCTAGGGCGGCGCCGGCGACGACGGCGGGGAAGGTCGCGACGACCAATAGCAGGCCCATCTTCCGGTCGGGATCTTCGCCGACGGAGCGTTCGCGCAGGGCGGCCATGCCGGCGTAGGCGTAGCGCCTCAGCTCTGGGCGGAAAAAAAGGACGACGGCCAGCAGCGTCCCGGCGTGCAGCACCACGTCAAAGGCCAGCCCTCGATCTGTGAACCCGAAGGCCTCGCGGGCGATGATCAGGTGGCCGTCGCTGCTGACCGGAAGGAACTCCGTTGCACCCTGGACGATGCCGAGGACCATCGCCTCGATTAGCTCTCTCGTCGGCTGCCCTCCCCGTCACAAGCTATCACTGCAATCCGCGAGGGCCACGGCGCCGGTCAATAGCAGGGCCGACGTACCGTCTATATAAGTGAGAGCCGCGCCGGTGACGGCGACGGCAACCTGCCTATGTTCCGCCATATCCCACGCCCCGACCCGGTCCTGGTGCTGGCCCTCCTCTTCGCTTTGGGCTTCCGCCTTGGCTGGGCACTGTACATGGACGCGCGTCCCTTCGACGATGCCCAGTCCTACTTCAACCTCGCCTCGGATATCGCCAATGGCCGTACCTACGACGAGTTCGGCAAGGCCTACTGGCCGGTAGGCTACCCGGCGACGCTGGCCCTGTTCTTCCTGGCCTTCGGGGAATCCGTGGGCTCTGCAGAGGCGCTGAACATCATCGTTTCGCTGCTGATAGTCACGTTGACCTACAACCTCGCGCATCAACTGCAGGGCCGGCACGTTGCGCGCCTCGCGGCCCTGCTGGTGGCCTTCCTCCCCGGCCAGATATTCACGGTCACGCTGGTCCTCTCTGAGTCGGTCTTCAGCGCAGTCCAGCTGGCTGCGCTCTGCCTCCTGGTGGCCGCGCTCAAACGGGAGCCCCCAAAGCTGGAGGAGGAGGAATCAACGACCCCGCTGGCGACCTCGACGTCGCTCGCCGGGCTGGCGCCGGCGGCCGCAATCCCGTTGACGACGGCGCTGGGGTCAGCGCTTTTGGTCGTCGTGCTCCTGCTGGCTTCGTGGCGCTGGCGCAGCGCACAGCTGGCGCTGTTCACCCTGGCGGGTGTGTTCGCCGGCTACGCCCTCCTGGTCAAGCCGGTGGCGATCGTATTGGTCCCGGCGCTCCTGTTGGCTCTGCTGCTCATCCGCGGCCGAGTTCCGATGCGGGCCTGTGCGATGCTTCTTTATGCTGCGGTCTTTGTTGTTGTGACCCTGGCTACCGTGGCGCCATGGTCGGCGCGCAACATCGAGGAGCTTGGGACGCCGGCTCTAACGACGAACGCCGGAGTGAACACGCTGATTGGCTACCACGACGGCGCCGGCGGCTGCTGGTCCTTCGACTACGAGAACCACCGCTACGTCACCGAGATCGAGGACGAAATGGAGCGCCAGCGCGAGGCGTTCGACCTGGCTTTCGACTTCATCCGTGACGAACCGTTGGAGACGGCAGCCTTGATACCCCTGCGCTTCGAGTGCATCTGGGACAACGACGAGGATGCCCTGGGGCACTGGAACCGCTTCCAACAGGACAAGCAGCTCAGCGAGCCTGGCTACAGCGTCGTCCGCTTCGTCAACAACTGGTACTACTACGCGCTCCTCGCCCTTGCCGTCCTCGGCCTGCCGCTATGGTGGCGCTGGCGGACAGTCCAGGTGCTGCTGCCGCTGGTCGTGATCTTCACCGTGCTCTATTACATGGCCTTCTATGGTGACGACCGCTATCATCAGCCGCTCATGCCGCTGATCGCGATCTGGGCGGCGTGCGGTGTGTCGTTGATCCCACGCTGGTCGCGGATGCGGCCAATCTCGTGGCCGAGGAGCTGATCACCCGCCTGGGCACCCTCGCGAAACCCCAAAGACGCCCCGCAACCGCGACCCCACAACCTCACCCTGCCCTCTCCTTGCCAAGGAGAGGGTTCTTAGCGGCCTCTTGGGGGCCAGTGAATTGGTGGGCATCGAAATCACGTATCCACCGGGTGCGGATCCCTGCGTCCATCGAAAACCAGCGGGCGGGTCCTCGGGCCTTCGCGTTTCGGAATGACCATCTACAACTGGGCCCGCCCCTACGACTGGGCTGAAATCGGGACTGTGCTATGCCGCGGTGCCCGGGCACACCCGTTAGGGCGCTTGGGCCGCCTTAGCGGGCGCCGTCGAGGAGGGCGGTGAAGCCGGAGGGGCGGTGCTGGCCCCAGACGGCCTGTTCGAGGACGCCCATCCCCTCGCGGTCGCCCATGCGAGCCCGGCAGAGCTGCTGGATGTGGATCATGTGCGGGGCCAGGGGGTCAATCTCGTCCAGCTTCCAGGTCTCGTAGTGGAGCGCTGACTCGCCCTTCCACAGGCCGTGGGCCCACTCGGGGTTGCCGTAGCCGATGCCGAGCATCTGGAAGGTGAGGATGGGCTCCAGCTCGACGGTCATCGTTTCTCCCTGGAAGGGGTGGAGCAGGATCTTGGCCTTGCTGGAGCGGCGGGTGCCCTTCTCCCAGGCGATCTCGTGACCCACGCTGTCCATTTTCTGCAGTCCTTGTTCGTCGCTGAAGGCGGCGGGAGATGAAGTGACCGGGATGACGACGCCGTTGGCATGCCACTGCTGGCCCTCGCCGTCCTCGTTGACGTCGAAGTGGACGCAGATGTCGTCGAAGTTGATCGGCGACCAGAGCCAGAAGAACTGGCGGTCGTTTTCCGGCGGCCCGACGGTGCGCCGCTCGCCGACCCCGCGCACGCCCCAGGAGCGGTCGCGACTGCCGAGGACGTCGGCGGGCCGTGCCTCGATGTTTTCGCCGTTGACGGTGATCGTGCCTTCCCAGCTGCCCCACTGTGTGAGGCGGGTCAGGTCGAAGGTTCGCGCTGTGCCGTCGGTGCGGGAGAAGTGGGGCTCCTCGACCGGCACCGTGCGGGCGTTGAAGACGATGTCGCACTCGATTCCGTGGTTGTTGGGCGCCACGGTGAGGCGCAGGCGCTGCATGGGCTCCTCGATCGTCACCTTGATCGGCCCGACCTCCGTCTCCGTCGGCTCGGTTGGCGCCTGGCGCGAGGCGATCAGCGAGTATTCGACGCCGCCGCGGACCACGGCGAAGGCGGCGTCCATGACCTGGCGGTTGGGATAGAGGCCGAGGGCGGCGGCGAAGTAAAGCGAGCCGTCCTTCGTGTAGCCGTTGAAGAAGTAGCGGTCGTAGTGGTTGAGGTCGGCGGAGTAGGTGTGGGCGATGGGGTAAGGGGTCTGGTGGATGGGGTAGTCGTCATGGGCCGTCAGCAATTGTCACGCTCCGTTTCTGAAGGGCTAGGATATCCCGTCCGCGGCCAGGGTTTTAGTCGTCGGCAGCTTAGATCATGTGGGGAAGGGGAACCGGCTCTGCCCAGCGGCATCCGGCTGGTCCAACACCCAGTCCATAATCTTGACCGCCTCCACCTTCTTGCTGACGTGGATAAGGTAGTAAAGCCTTCGACCGCTTCCAGTTCTGATTAGCCGGTCGCGTTGCGTCGTGTGCCTGTAGCCCAGCTCCTTCAAGCGAGCCTTGTACAGGTCAATCACGTTTCTTGCACTCTGGGTATTCCACACTTCGCGCCACTCGCCTGTGCCGAAGAAGTCACGTGCCTTCTGACTGTCCGGATTCCGATTGATGCTCATTCCCAGTGGAAAATTGAGGAGTAGCTCGGTGCGCCATTGAGAAACCGCCGCCAATGTGCTCCAGTGAGGTTCGATCCCTTCGGTGTCGCTGAAGATGAATATCGGGGCCTTCTGGTTGAAGCCCCGAACTATCCGCGGCAGTTCGGTGTTGACGTCCCCAGTGACTACAGTCGACCTTCGTTCAGGATCTCTCGTCTGCAGCAGGGCTCTTAGCTCGGACGCCGTCCCAGGATCCTTCTCGATGAAGAACAGTTGGCTAAATCGAACGCCCGCCTTCTTGGCATCCAGGGCTATGAGCGGAGATCCATCGATCAGGACTCCGCTACCGCGCAGTCGGTTGAGGCCGGGGCCGGCGAAAGCGTCGATGTAGATGCGTTCCAACGCTTTTTTGGTAGCGGCAAGATAACCTGGCAGGTAGAGCGCAAGGATCTTGAGCTTGTCTCGGGTCCAGGGACCCACATCTCTAGGCACTGAGATTCGCTGGGGAGGGCATCTCGTTCCAAAACTGCTCGTCCAGTTCGCGGCCAGAACGAGACTTTCCGACCCTCTGCCCCGACGCATTGTGGGCGCCCCACTGCTTGAAGAAAAACGGGATGCCAGCGACGACACATTGATCTCTTACTTCTCGTGCCCATTCAATCCGCATCGGTCTGGCCCCGGGCCCCGACTCGCCTCCCGCTATTACCCAGTGAACGTTCGATAGATCCAAATCAAGTGGCCCCAGGAGCGGCTCGCAGGAAAGGAAACGAACGGTCGCCGGGAGCCTCCTCAAGACCTCAATCCTTTGCGTAAACCGCTGGTTCTCGACGCTGACACCCAGCCAAACATTCGATGGCCAAGGCAGATCAGGTGCCAATTGCTCCGCGATCTCCGGCCGCTTCGTTAAGACCTGGAAAACATGCCAGGCGGCTTCCTGCATAGTTCGGAACACGGCCCTCACAAAGTCCGGCGGTACGTCGGGGTGAAATAGATCGCTCATGGAGTTCACGAAGATCGTCCGGGGTCGCTTCCACCGCAAGGGGAGGGCGAGCCGATCCGGCCACAACTTAAGGTCGAACCCCTGCTCGTACGCGCTTCCCTTGACGCCTCGGAAGCGCTCGGCTAACCGCTCAGCGTAACAATGCGCGCAGCCTGGACTGACCTTCGTGCAACCGGTAACCGGGTTCCAGGTCGCTTCGGTCCATTCAATCGGCGAATTGTCGCTCACTTATCCACCACTCTATCCACAAGTTATGGTCGCCCACAACAGCGACGGTTTCCGTCGTCGAAGTAGCATGTGGCGGGGAGATAGGTATGGAAGTTCTGGGCATCGACATTGGGGGGAGCGGGGTTAAGGCCGCGCCGGTTAACACGGCTACGGGCGAGCTACTGGCCGAGCGCTACCGGGCGCGGACGCCCGTGCCGGCGACGCCCGATGCGCTGGCCGCACTGGTGCGTTCGCTGGCGGAGCGCTTCGAGTGGTACGGGCCTGTCGGCTGCGGCTTCCCCGGGATCATCAGGGCCGGCACGGTCCGCTTCGCCTCCAACGTTGCTCGGGGCTGGGTGGGGCAGCAGCCCGAGACCGTGCTCAGCGCCGCCAGCGGACTGCGGGTTTTCGCCCTCAACGATGCCACGGCAGCCGGGCTGGCTGAGGTCCGGCTCGGCGCGGGCAGGGACGTCCCCGGCCTGGTTATCGTCATCACTCTCGGCAGCGGCGTCGGTAGCGGGATGTTCGTGGGCGGGAAGGTGGTCCCACACACGGCGCTAGGTCAGCTGGAGATCGACGGCAAGAAGGTGGCGCGCTGGGCTTCCAACAAGGTCCGCGAAGAGGAGCGCCTCAGCTGGAAAGAATGGTCCAAGAGGCTGCGCAAGTTCCTGCAGAAGCTGGAGAGGGTCTTCTCGCCCGAGCTGTTCATTATCGGCGGGGGCGTCAGCGCGGATGACGCGGAGTTTCTGCCCCTTATTAAGCTGGACACGCCGGTCGTTCCGGCCCAGTTCCGCAACCAGGCGGGGATAATTGGGGCGGCCATCTACGCCGAGGAGCGGCTTGCGGCGGAGGGCTGACGGCCCAACGATATCTGGCGCCGACCGCGGCGGTGGCGAGGGCCAACGGATGGGCGGGTGCGATACGCCTCTACCTGCCAAGACAGCGCCGTCACCCATACCGGTTTGAGTTCACCGGGAGGGCGGGTCTGGAGGAGATCCTAATTCGGACCCGTGGTGGCATACATGACCCGCCCGTACGCGACTATCTGGCCTAACCCAGAAGCGGGGAGCCTTCGCGGGCGAACAGCGGCAGGTGGTCTAGCGGGGCTTGCTCTTGCTGCTCCAGGGGGCCGGCGATGACGCGGGCGCGGTCCCACCAATCCACCCAGCGCTCGGCGGGGAAGTAGACGCTGCGGCTGCGCTCGCCGCTGCGCCAGACGGGGGCCACGAGGAGGTCGTCGCCCAGCAGCCATTGATCCCAGCGATCGAGGGCCTTGGGCTCATCGGGATAGTTGAAGACCAGTGGGCGCACTAAAGGCGCGCCGGTGTCGTGGGCAGCCTGCGCCAGGTCGTAGAGGTAGTCCTGCAGCGAGTGGTGCAGCTCGACGTAGCGCTTGTACATGTCGAGGACTTCCTGGTCAAAACGGGGCTCCGTCGGCATGTCCCAGGGCGCCTTGGTGCCCTTGCCGTGGAAGCGCATCAGGGGGCTGAGGGCGCCGACCTGGATCCAGCGCGCGAAGACCTCGCGGTCGGCGAAGTCAGAGTAGCCGCCGATGTCGGAGCCCCAGTAGGGCAGCCCCATGAAGGCGCAGCGCTGCATGCTGATCAGGACGCTGCGCAGGCCGAGGTCGGTCGAGGGGCCGGTGTCGGGGGTTTCGGGGATGGTTGCGCCCTCGCGGCTGTGCGTGTCGCCGCCCCAGGTCGCGCCGTAGCGCTGCGAGCCGGCGTAGGCGGCCCGGCTGACCACCCAGCCTGTGTCGGGCCGCGACTCGTGGATGACATCGTGCAGTGCCTTGACGTACTCCACGGGGTAGGCGTTGTGCACCTGCCGCCCGTTGCGGCCGTCGTCGTAGACGTCGTCGGCGTCGCTAGGCACGTCGCCCTCATCCGAACGGTCGGCAAAGAAGGCGTTGACGTGCCGGCCCTCGTCGCCGGCCAGGAAGTCAGTTAGGCCGGCCTGGAGCCATTCCACCGCCCGCGGCCGCGTGAAGTCGATGGCGCGGTCGCTGCCCGGCGCGAGGTAGCCAGCGGCCCGTGCCTCCTGGCCGCGGATGTCAATGGCCCAGTTGGAAACCCAGACCTGCGGCAGCCAGCCGCGGTCCGTCATCACGCGCAGCATCTCTGAAGCATTGGGGAAGCGGTTGGGGTCGAAGACGAAGTCGCCGTACCCCTGCTCGCCCACCGCCCACGGCCGGTCGAAGTGGTAAGTGCCGACGGGGATGCCGTAGCGCTCGTAGCTCAGCAGGTCGTCGGCCAGCGTCGGATTTACGGCTACGCCGTCGACCTCAACCGTGGCGCCGGGCGGGAGGACATCGCGGCCGCGCCAGTGGAGGAAGATCTCGCGTGGGGGGAGGAAGGGTCGGCCGGTCAGGCGGGTGTACTCGTCGAGGATCTCGTAGTGGTCGCCGTGGAAGACGAAGAACTCGGCGACCCTGGCCTGCGGGTCCATCTCGAACTCGAACGTCAGCTCGCCGGCGACCGTAGCGCCGATATCGTAGGAGCCCGGCATCGTCCCGCCCACCAGCAGGCCGTAGCCGCGAGACGAGTGGTAGAAGGGCGTGTAGGCGGCGATCGTCGGCGCGATGTACATCGAGACCAGCTCGCCCTTGCGGTTCAGCGAGCCTACCTCTTCGGGGACGACCTCGGAGGCGATCACGTCGGCGACGATGCGCTCGGTGAGCCCGTAGATCAGCTCATCATCGGGGGTATCCAGGACTTCGCCCCAATGGGTGATGCCCGCCGTGTCGAGGGGGACGAGACGCACCGCCACCGTCCGGCTCGTCAGCGCGCGCAAGACGAGCAGCGCTGCTGAGCCGTCGCTGAGGGTAGCGTCCAAAAGGGCACCGTCATCGTCCTTGCTGCGCAGGGAAACCGACGCCACGGTAACCCGATCCCCGTCCCTGAGTAGATAGAGCCGGCCATGGTCGGCGAAGAAGGGCCCGCTGTCCGTCTCAATGAGCAGGCTGAACGGCTGCTTTGTCACGGCCAGCGCGAAGCTCCGCAGCTGCAGGTGGATCAGGCTGGCGGTTTCGTTGGCGGCAACAAGTCCCACGGGGTCGGCGTTCTCGTCGGAGGTGCCGCGTGGGGTTGAGCTGGCGCCATCGTCGTCCCCGTAGTCGCCGCAGCCGGCGAGTGCGGCGAGCGAGCCGAGGCTGCCCCTGGCGGCCCACTTTAAGAGCTGCCGCCGCGACAGCCGGCCGGCCTTCCGCCGGCGGCCCCTCATTGATTCAGCTCGGGAGCCTGGCCCCGCCGCCCCGCCCACCTCACCCCCTAGCCCCCTACGCCCAGGCGCATCTTCGATCTCCGCAAGCAGAGAGGGGGGACAGGATACGGAAGGGGCCCTGTTGATTTCGTCATTCATGGTGAAGCCTGGTTGAGCGCTGTGCCCCGCAATAGCACCAAAGGTACAGGGGCCAACACGCGAGCCTCCGTATAATACGAGCACCCGAAAGGGTGCCCATTACGTAGTTAACTACAGTTGCCCCGACCTCCAGACGGGAAGGAGTCCCCTCCGTGCAAGACCCCAGGGCGCTCGCCGAGCGCATCACAAACAACATCGAGAACGTCATCATCGGCAAAATCGATGAGATAAGGATGGCGGTAACGGCGCTGATCTGCGGCGGCCACGCCCTGATCGAGGACGTGCCCGGCGTGGGCAAGACGATGCTGGCCCGCAGCCTCGCAAAATCCACGGGCTGCGTCTTCAAGCGTATCCAGTTCACACCGGACCTCCTGCCGACCGACGTCTCCGGCGTCTCGATCTACAACCAGAAGACAGCGGAGTTCGAGTTCCGCCCGGGCCCCGTAATGGCCCAGATCGTCCTGGCCGACGAGATCAACCGGGCGACCCCCAAGACCCAATCGGCGTTGCTCGAATCGATGGAGGAGCACCAGGTCACCGTCGACGGTACGACCTATCCCCTGCCGCGGCCCTTCATGGTTATGGCCACGCAGAACCCCATCGAGTACGAGGGGACCTTCCCCCTGCCTGAGGCCCAGCTCGACCGCTTCCTCCTGCGCATCCACCTCGGCTACCCCAACACCGAAGACGAAGTGATCATGATGGACCGGCAGCAGCACGCCCACCCGATCGATGATCTGGAGCAGGTCACAGATGCGCCTGAGATCATGCGCATCCAGCAGGCAGTGAAGGCGATCTATGTCGACCCGCTGATCAAGCAGTACATCGTGTCGATCGTCGACGCGACGCGCAAGCACGACGCGGCGCATCTCGGGGCTTCTCCCCGCGGCTCCCTGGCCCTCTACCGCACCTGCCAGGCCTGGGCGCTGCTCGACGGCCGGGACTACATCCTGCCGGACGACGTTAAGCGCCTGGCCTACGCGACCCTTGGCCACCGTGTGATCGTCAGCCCCTCGGCGCGAGTCAAGAGCGTCAGCGCCGCGGACGTGATCAACGAGTGCCTCGAGCAGGTGGCCGTCCCCGGCACGCGGGCGAGGGTCCAGAGTAAGGGCTAGGCCGTTGCGAAGCATTCTCCGCCGCCTGAACAAGCGCCGCAGCCTGTGGTTCGTGGTTGGGCTGGCGGTTTTCGCCTGGCTCTTCGCCGCGTTCTCCGGCTACTGGCTGCTCTTCAGGCTGGCCTACCTGCTGACAGCCGTGATCCCGCTCTCCTATCTCTGGGCGCAGCTCAACCTGCGCGGGCTGGACGTCAAGGTCGAGCGCGAGAATGACCGAGTCCAGCAGGGACAGAAGGCCCGCGAGCGGCTCACGGTCCACAACCGCAGCATCCTGCCCAAGCTCTGGCTGGAAGCCGACGACCCCAGCGACCTGCCCGGCCACAAGGCGCGCATGGTCCTTTCGCTGGGTGGCCGCAAGCGGCGCTCGTGGAAGATCGAGTCGCCGGCGCTGCGGCGGGGCGTCTTCGAGCGCGGGCCCCTGCGGGTAACGACCGGCGACCCATTCGGCCTCTTCCAGACGACGAAGGAGTACGGCAAGGCCCAGCCCCTGCTGGTCTACCCTCTCCCGCTCGAGCTTCCAGCATTCGCGGTCCCGCCGGCTAACCTGCCGGGCGAGGGCCGCTTCCGCCGGCCGACGCCCTACATGACGCCGAACGCTTCGAGCATCCGCGACTACCAGCCGGGCGACGCCTTCAGCCGCATCCACTGGCCCTCGACGGCCCGCACCGGCCAGCTGATGGTCAAGCAGTTCGAGATGGACCCGGCGAGCGACCTCTGGCTGATGGTTGACATGGAGCGCGAAGCGCACGCCGGCGAGGGCGACGAAAGCACCGAGGAATACGCGGTGACGATCGCCGCATCGGTGGCGCGTTATTTCCTTGTCCAGAACCGCAGCCTCGGCTTCCTGACTTACGGGCAGAGACTCTCGATAGTCGAGGCTGAGCGGGGCAACCAGCAGCTCAACCGCATCCTGCACGAGCTGGCGCTGGTAAGGGCAGTCGGCGATGCACCGCTTTCCGCTGTATTGGCGGAGGAATCGAAGCGCTTCGGGCGCCACACGACCCTTGTGTTGATCACCGCTTCGACGAAGGAGGACTGGATCACCGCCGTGCAGATGCTGCTGCAAAGAGGTGTCCGGGTCTGCGTCGTCCTGCTCGACCGGTCGAGCTTCGGAGGCAAGGAGAGCCCGCTGCTCGTCGTCAGCGAGCTGGCGGCCTCGGACGTGCCGACCTACTACGTGCGCCAGGGCGACAACCTGCTGGTGGCGCTGAGCCAGGCGCCGACGGGGCTGGGCGTTGTGGAGACGAGAGCATGACTGCCTGGACCGAGTACTTCGAGCGCCCCAAAGAGCAGAAACTGCCTCCGTACCTGTACTGGGTGACCGACTGGGAGCAGTGGCTCAGCTTCGCCCTGCTCAGCGCCGCCGTCCTGGCAGCGGTCAGCTCGATCGTGCGCGCCGACTGGGTCAACAGCATGACCAACCTGGCTCTGCTCTCGTTCGTGGGGCTGGTCGGGGGATTCCTGCTGGCCCACGTCCGCAAGAACGGCTGGCTGCTGCAACTGGCGGCCCTACCCTTCGGCTTACTGCTTCTGGCCTGGCAGATCCTGGCCGTCGTGCCCGGGGCCACCTACGCCGACAAGTGGAGCGTGTACTGGGCGCGGATGGGCGACTGGGTGACGATCGCCTACGAGGGTGGGATCAGCAACGACCCGCTGCCCTTTATCACCACGGTTTCTGTGCTGACGCTGCTCAGCTCCTACATCGCCTCGTGGAGCATCTTCCGCTGGCGCAACCCCTGGGTCGCCCTGGTGCCCATCGGCACGATCCTCTTCATCAATATCAGCTTCCTGCCCGACAAGTTCGACTTCTCGCTGGTGATCTTCCTTTTCTGCGCCTTCCTGCTGACGATGCGGATGACGATGCGCCGCCGCCAGGAGGAGTGGGAGCGCTCGGGCGTCGAGTACCCCGAGCTGATCAGCCTCAGCGCACTGCACGACACCGCCTGGGTCGCCGCCGCTCTCCTTGTCGGCGCCTGGCTGATCCCGACGGCGAATAACATCCCCGTCCTCGACGACGCCTGGGACGGGACAGTCGGCGACGTGGAGGGAGTGAACTCGCGCTTTGACCGCCTCTTCTCGGGCGTCGACTCCAAGACGCCCATCGACATCCGCGACTACGACGAGTTCTACCAGTTCCGCGGCGACCTGGAGCTCGAAGGCAGGACGCTGCTCAGCGTTAACGCGCCCTTCGACGCGACGCTGCTGCGTGGCGCGACGTACGACGAATACACGGCGCTTGGCTGGCTCGAAGACAGCCGCCAGGCCGCCCCGGTGGAGCTGGACATCAACGCCGACACCGACCCGTTGGAGATCGTCGAGCAGGTGCCATCGCTGGCCGGCGTGAACGGCCCCACGCTCTTCATCGCCGCCGTCGAGACGCGGGCGGAGACAGACACGATCTTTACCATCGGCCAGCCCCTGGGTGCCAATATCGACGCCGACCTTATCTCGAGCGGCCAGCCGGTTTTCCGCATCAGCCTGGTCAACGCCGCCTTCGATCGCGCCCTGCCGGAGGACCTGCAGGCGATCAGCGCGGCGCTGCGCGAGGCCGACGGCATCAACCCTCTGCCCCTGGCCGACGAGGACATCGCCGAACGGCTGGGTGAGGGGCTGGCGATCCTGTCGGTGCAGCGCGACGGCGAGGGCCAGGCGACCGAGATCCTGATCACGCGCGGCAGCGGCTTCGCCTACAACACGGCGAAGCTGGAGGCCGAAGACCCATTGCCCCAGCGCAGTGAGTACGCCTCGGTCGGGCTGGTCAACCTGCCCACCTCGGACCAGCTAAACGACGCCGGCGAGGAATATCCGGCCTGGGTCGTGGACACCTATCTGCAGCTGCCGCCGGACCTGCCGCAGAGGGTGGCCGACCTGGCGGCGGAGGTAATCCTCAACAACATCACGCCGTTCGAGAAGGCGGTCGCGATCCAGAACTACCTAAGGTCGTCTTATCCGCTGAGCCTGAACATCAACCGCGCACCCGTCGGGGCCGACGCCGTCGATCACTTCCTCTTCGAGTCGGGCGACGGCGGCGCCTACTGGGACTACCACGCCTCGGCGATGGTGGTGATGCTGCGTACGCAGGGTATCCCCAGCCGCTTTGTCACGGGCTATCGCCTGAACCACTCCGACTACGAAAACGGCGGGTACCGCGTGCGCGAGACCGACCTCTTCTCGTGGGCCGAGGTCTACTTCCCCGGGATTGGCTGGGTCGAGTTCAACCCGACGACGACCGACCCCGCGCTGTGGATCACCGCTTCCGTCCTGCCGGGCGCGGGCCAGTCCTTCTACCCGGCTTCGCTGGACCCCGCGGACCTGAGCGCGCTGGCCGACGCCAATGACGACATCATCCGTTCCCTGGGCGGCGAGCCGGTAGCGCCGGTCGACGACCTGGGGGGTAGCGGGGCCGGCGAGGGCCTCAACGAGTCGAGCGAGTTTCCGACGGCGATTGTGCTGGGCGTGTTGGCCGTGATCGCCGGCATCGGGCTGCTGTTCGCCGGCGGCAACGTACTCTGGCAGTGGACGGTCCGCGGGCTCAACTACCCGGCGCAGGTCTGGGAGAAGACGGTGCGCCTCGCCTCCTGGAGCGGCGTGGGTGTGAAGCCAAGCGACACGCCGCGCGAGTTCGCTCGCAAGCTCAGCGACGAGCTGCCCGACGTGAAGGGGATCACGGAGATTGAGACCGCCTACTCGCGGGCGCAGTTCGGTGGCAAGGAGCTTTCAGCGGACGAAAAGAAGCGCGTCGACCGGGTCTGGAAGGACGTGCGCCGGGCGCTGGCGGCGCGGCTGTTCAGGATCCGTCGGGGCTAGGCTCAGGCTCCTCGTCGAAGTCGGCGGCCGGCGTGGCGTCAAGCCACGAGCGCGCCTCCTGTTCGTGCTCCTTGCGCACCAGGACCCGCGTGCTGAGGGAAGAGACGAGGCCGCCGAGGAAAGCGAGCGAGTCCCTGGGGCGCAGGCGGGCCGGGATGCCCTCGCGGCTGAGGAATTCGACGAACATCTCGGCCTCGATCTGGTTGGGCGCTGTCAGCACCTCGACCCAGCCGTCGTTCCGCTCACGCCCGGCCATCAGTAGTCCTCGGTGCCGATGATGTCGATGTCCAGGCTGTCTTCGTTAGCCTCCAGCTCCTCCAGCTGGTCAAGCAGCGCCAGGGCCTCCTCAATGCTTACTTCATCGCCGAGCTCGTTGACCGCCTCTTCCAGCGCTTCCTGCTGGCTGCCGCCCTCGGCGTTCTCGGAGTCCGAGCCCTGATCTCCGTCCTGCTCCTGGGTATCGCCCTCGCCCTGGTCATCGGGTGAGATGTTGGATTCCGGTTCAGCCGTGCCCTCGCCGGGGTCACCGGCGTCAGTCGTCTGGTTGGCATTGAGGGCCAGCTCGAGGTTGAACTTCGCGTCGCGGTGGTCGGGATTAAGCAGCAAGGCCTCGCGGTAGGCGGCCACGGCGTCGTCGTAACGGCCGAGCTGGAAGTAGGCGTTGCCGAGATTGAAGCGGATGTCCTCGACCAGCCCGCCCTCGGCCACGTCCAGCGCGCGCAGGTACTCGCTGATGGCACGGTCGAACTGCGTCAGCCGATAGAGCGCGTTGGCGGCGTTGTAGTCGGCCTCGGCGCGGTTGCTGTCGGCAAGCTGCGCGTCCCGATACTTCTCGAGGGCCGCGGCGTACTCCCCGCGGGCGAACTCACCGTTGCCGTCGCGCAGGCTGGCATCAAAGCTGCTGGCCGCGCAGGCGCCGACCAGCAGGGCGAGCAGTGAAACACCGACCGGCACGAGTGCGCGCCGGGCGCGCCAGCGGGGCAAGCGCAGGGCCCGCTCGGGCACCAGCCGTTCGAGGAGTAAGAGGAGGAAGGCCACGACGGCGAAGATCTGGAAGCGCTCAATCGGCAGCTCGGCCACGCGGCTGCTGAAGTTGGTTTGGGCGAGGCTGGAGATCTCGGAGGCAATCGGCGACGCCACGGTGGAAAACCGATCGCTTAGCTCGTAATAGTGGCCGCCGCCAAGCTCCGCGAGGAGCTGCATGCGGCCCGGATCCATCCTGGTAATCGCCGGCTCGCCCGTGACGGAATCAATCTTGACCACCTCACGATCCTGCTCGGGGTCAAAGACGGGGATCGTGGTGCCCTCCTCGGTGCCAACACCAACCGTGAAGACGCTGATGCCGTCGTCGCGCGCGGCCTGGACGATCTCCAGAGGCTCTGCGCCGAAGTTCTCGCCGTCCGAGACGAGGATGATTACTCGGCTCTCTGTCTTGCTGTCGGCCAGCAAGCCCGCGGCGATCTCCAGCCCGTCGGCGATGGACGACCCCTCCCCGAGCGAGGGGTTCACTTCGACCTCGCTGATCACGGCCAGGGCCGCCTGGTCGTCGTCGGTGAGGGGGAAGCGGACCTCAGACTCACCGGCAAAGATCACGAGTCCCACGCGGTCGCCCTGCAACTGCTCCACGAGGGACGTGATCTCGTCACGGGCGCGGCCAAGACGATCTGGCTCGACATCCCGCGCGGCCATGCTCAGCGAAGTGTCGAGGACAATAACCACATCCGAGCCGCGGCGGACGGCCTCGGCCTGGTCGCTGCCCCAGCGTGGCTGGGCCACGGCCACGGCGAGACAGGCCACGGCAGTGGCGATGATCAAGGCTCTGACGAGCAGGCGCGGCGACGCCTCGGCGTTGCTCAGGCGGGCCAGGCTGCTGGCCTCGGCGAAGCGCAGGGCTGCCCGGCGGCGGGACCAGGCCAGCAGCAGATAGAGGCCCACGGCGGCCGGCGCGGCCAGGACGAGGAGGAGGGCCCAGGGGTGGGCGAAGTCCATCAGGGCAACCTCCGTAGCAGGGTAGCTCGGAGCAGGATCTCCAGGGCGACAAGGCCGAACGCAGGGATCAGGAGGATCCAGAACAGCTCGTCGAAGCGAGTGAAGCGCGTGTCGTCGATCTGCGACTTCTCCAGCTCGGCGATCTCGTCGTAGATATCGGCCAGGCTGTCGGGGTCGCGCGCCGAGTAGTAGCGGCCACCCGTGATGTCAGCCACCGCCGAGAGGTTTTCGCCGTTGACCGTGGTCAGGCCGGCGGCCGAGAGAATACCGATGGTGTAGACCCTGATGTGGAGGGCTTCGGCTATGCGGGCGGCGTCGAGCGGTGGGATTGCCGGCTCGTTGTTCTCGCCGTCAGTGAGGAGGATGACGATACGGCTCGCCGCCCGCGAATCGCGTAGGACGTTTACGGACTCGGCGATGGCGATACCGATGCCGGTGCCGTCCTCGATGCGGATGCGCTCGCTGGCTTCGATCAGCTGGCTCACCGCCGCGTAGTCCACGGTCAGCGGGCTCAGCACGCGGCTCTGGCGACGAAACGCAACCAGGGCCACGCGGTCGGTCTCTCGTGCAGCGACGAACTCGGCGGCGACGCGCTGGGCCTCATCGATCCGCGTGCTCTCGCCGAAGTCGGCCTGTTGCATGCTGGCCGAGACGTCCAGCGCCATCGCGATGTCGATGCCCTCGGTCGTGACCAGCGCGTCGGCCTCGCCGCGCTGGGGCCGCGCCAGCGCCCCGGCGACCAGGGCGATCGCTAGCAGGCGCAAAGCCGGCGGCAGCCAGCGCAGCCTGGTGCGCAGGCCCGAGGCCCCGGCCAGGTAGCCAACGTTTGAGTAGCGGAGGCTGGGGGCGTGTCGCGAGCGCCAGCGCTCCCACACGATCAGCAGAGGCAACGCGGCCAGCAGGGCGAGCAGGATGGGGTCGGCGAAGCGGATGTCGTTCATCGGCCGCCACCAGCCGGGGCCGTGGCCAGGGTCGGTTGTCGCGCCGGCTCCAGCTCGAGGATCTGATAGGCCAGGTTGAGGTCGGTCTCGGCGCGCGCCGGCGCCGGGCGGAAGCCGCCGTAGACAACGTCGTCACAGCCACCCAGCAGGCCCGAGACGAGCCTCGCTTGCCAGCGGTCGAGGCCGCGGCGCACCATCTCCCGCTCGACTTCGCGCGTGCTGTAGGACACCGCGGGGAAGCCGTAGCAGGCGCTGATGTAGGCGCGGACTACGCGCGAGAGCCGGGCGTAGTTGGCGATGACGTTCCCGGCGAGTAGCCCGTCGACGCCGAGGGCATCCAGCTCCGCCGCGGCCTCCTCCTCGGGGGTCAGGGTGGGCCCGGAAACGCCCGGCCGAACGCGACGGCGAAGATACAAATAAGCGGCGCCGCCGAGAGCGACAACCGCGGCCAATGCCCCCAATCCGTACAAGAAGGGGCGGGCGCGGCTGGCTGCAGCCTCGGGCGGCGCAAACTGGCCCTCAATGTCGCGCAGCTGCAGCACCTCCTGGCCTGCGCCCAGGGTGGTGAAGATCTCGACGTTGCCGGCGTCGATGTTTAGCTGCTCGATTGGCTCTCCCGCTCCGTCGATGACCTGGAGGACCAGCGGCCCAACGATCAGATCGCCGACAACGAAGGCGGCCAGCTCGAAGCGCAGCGTCGTCAGCTGGCGGTCGCCATCCTGGCGTGTCGCCGGCCGGCCAACGCTGACGACATCGACGTTGCCGAGCAGCGAGGTGGTTAGCACCGCGATGCTGGTACCCGGGTCGTGGCGGACCTCCACCGTGAGGCTGAAGCGGTCGCCGACCGTAAGGTCCTCCGCGCCGTCCAGTCTCGCCGAGACGACCTCGGCGTCGTCGGCGCGAGCCGGCAGGGCGAGGGCGAGCGCCGCAAGTAGAGCCAGGAGGATAGCGAGCGGCTTCATACGGCCACTGATTCCTCTCGCTCCATGCGCCCCGCCCCCTTGGCGCGGGCTCGAAAGTAGGCCAGGAGGGGCCGGACATAGGGCCTGTCGGTGCGCAGCGGCAACTCGTCGACGTGCGTCGCAGCCAGCGTGCGCCGGCGGCGCTGAATTTGTTCGCCGACGTGCCGCCTGAACAGCCGTCTGGTGTTGGCGTCCGATGTATCCACGAGCACGCGCCCGCCACTCTCGCTGTCCTCCAGCTCGATCATGCCGATGGAGGGCAGCTCCAGCTCACGCGGGTCCGTCAGAGAGAAGGCCACGATGTCATGACGTCGGGCGGTGATCAAAAGGTCCTGCTCGTAGCCGCTATCCATGAAGTCGGAGAAAAGAAAGACGACGCTGCGGCGTTTGGCGACCCGCCCGAGAAACGAGAGCGCGGCCGCGATGTCGGTCTTGCGGCCGGCCGGCTGCTTGTAGAGGAGGTCGCGGAGGATGCGCAGGACGTGCTGCACGCCTTTGCCCGGCTCGATGTAGGTCTCGATGCGGTCGGTGAAGGTCACGAGGCCCACGCGGTCCTTGTTGTCAACCGCGGCCAGGGCGAGGATCGCCGCTACCTCGGCGGCCAGGTCGCGCTTGCTGCGGGCCGTCGTGCCGAAGTCGTTGGAGGCGCTGACGTCGACCATGATGTAGACCGTCAGCTCGCGCTCCTCGACGTACTTCTTGACGTAGAGCTGGCCAGTCCGCGCCGAGACGTTCCAGTCGATGATGCGGATGTCGTCTCCGGGCAGGTACTCCCGCACCTCGGAGAACTCGATCCCGCGGCCCTTGAAGACGGCGTGGTACTGGCCCGAGAACAGGTTGTCGACGAGCTTACGGGCGCGGATCTGCAGGCGGCGGATGCGCTGCAGCACCTCGCGCGGGACAGCCCTGGGTGCTTCAGACTGACCGTTCACGGCGGCGCCACCACGGCTCAGGGGACGGCGACGCTATCCAGCACGCGCCTCACCAGGTCGTCGCTGGAAAGCTCTTCCGCCTCCGCCTCATAGGTCAGGATGACGCGATGTCGGAGCACGTCGGGGGCGATGATCTTGACGTCCTCGGGCAGAACATAGCTGCGGCCGTTGATGAAGGCGTGGGCACGGGCCGCCTGCGCCATGTAGATCGTGGCACGGGGCGAGGCGCCGTAGGCAATCATCGGCGCCAGCTCGCCCAGCCTGTACTCCGCCGGCTCGCGGGTGGCGAAAATCACCTCGGTTATATAGTCCTTCAGGGATTCCTCGAGGTGCACCTGGTTGACGGCCTCGCGGGCGCGCCGGATATCGTCCCCGCTGGCCACTTTCTCGACGACGGGCATCGTCCCGGTCTGGCCCAGCTCGAGGATCTGCTTCTCCTGCAGGCGAGTGGGGTAGGTGACCAGGACCTTGAGCATGAAGCGGTCAAGCTGGGCTTCCGGCAGCGGGTAGGTGCCCTCCTGCTCGATCGGGTTCTGCGTGGCCAGCACCATGAAGGGCTCCTCGAGGGGATAAGTGGTGCCGCCGATGCTGACCTGGCGTTCCTGCATCGCCTCAAGCAGCGCCGACTGCACCTTGGCCGGGGCGCGGTTGACCTCGTCGGCGAGGACCAGATTGTTGAAGATGGGCCCGCGGCGGACATAGAAATCGGAGTCTTTGGGGTTGAAGACCATGGTGCCGGTGAGGTCGGCTGGCAGGAGGTCGGGGGTGAACTGGACCCGCGTGAAGGAGACGTCGATGGCGTCGGCCAGCGACTTCACGGCGAGGCTCTTGGCGAGGCCGGGGACGCCCTCGATCAGGATGTGGCCGCGGCAGAGGAGGCCGATCAAAAGGCGGTCGACCATCTCCTCCTGGCCGACGATCGCCTTGCTTATGGCCTGCTTGATGCGGACGACGAACGCGGCTTCTTCCTGGATCCTGGCGCTGTCGGCGCTGATGTTGGTGGCCAGCATTCCCTCCGCAAGCCGAACGTGATCGAGCCCCTCAGAGGTAGTACGACGGCGGCTCGAAGCAGGTTCAAGTGTAGTGGAAAGCCCTCGTCGCTAACCCTTCAATCAGCCCACCGCCTGCATCTCGGGCGAAGCTACGGCACGCTGGAGGTCGCCTCGCAGGTGCCGTCGGCGCTGTCGTTGCCAAGGCCGCCGGCGCAGCTATCGGCGCCGGCGCCTCCGCTCAGGTTGTCGGCGCCATCGCCGCCCAGGAGCGTGTCGTTGCCATTGCCACCGATGATCGTGTCGCCTCCGCCCAGCCCGGAGAGCCTGTTGACGGCATTGCTGCCGGTGATGTTATCACCGGCGTTGGAGCCGCTGACGTTCTCGATGCCGCTCAGCGTGTCCCCCTGGTTGTTCGTCCCGGCGCCCAGGTCGATTGTCAGCGCCGAGCCGCCGGGGTAGCTGGCCGTGTCGACGGCGCCGCCGCCAACGAGCGTGTCGGCGGCCGGCCCGCCTTCGAGCGTGTCTTTCCCCGCCCCGCCAAGCAGGATGTCTTTGCCGCCACCACCCTTCAAGTTGTCGGCGCCGCCCAGCCCCTCCAGGCGGTTGCCGGCGCCGTTGCCGATCAGCGTGTCGGCCGAACTTGAGCCGCTGGCGTTTTCGATCGAGACCAGGCTGTCGTCGTCCGTGCCCCCGACCGCGGTCCCGGCAACGAGGTTGACCGTGACGGCGGGGCCGGGGAAGGCTGCGGTGTCCCTGCCCTTGCCGCCGTCCAACTGGTCGTCGCCTGCCCCGCCGGTAATCGTGTCGTTGCCGTCGCCGCCGCAGATGATGTCAGCGCCCCCGAGGCCGTCGATGACATCGTTGCCGCCGCTGCCGTGGATCACATCGACGCCCGCCGTGCCGGTTATCGTCTCGCCGGCTGCGCTGCCGGCCATCGTCGCTGGCTGGCCCAGGCAGGTCGGCACGATGGCCAGCGAGTGAATAGCACCACTGGCGATCGCCGCGACCCCGCTAAGGTCTTCT